>JBKQNJ010000117.1:0-82777 GCA_052146315.1 Candidatus Acidiferrales bacterium
GCCAGTTCATGGCCGTTCGTTTCGATCGTCCAAGCCTTCATGTAGGAGATTTTTGTGTCCTTGTCGAACGGGACGTCAAGGCTGCTGTAGTCCCGGCGGGACTCGGGGCGCAGGAGGCGAATCGCCATGCGGTGCCGGGTGTCGATCTCGCCGTTGGACTGAACGGTGGTTTGCGTCTCGTCGAGAAGAATGACGGCGACGGTGTCTTTGTCGTAAGTGGGAAGCTTTTCCTGTGCGGCCGCGCGGAGCCAATCGGGCGCGGACTCGCCGGCCTTCGCGCGGGGCGCAAGACAGCAGAGCAGCGCCGCGGCTAGAAGCGCGATTGGAATCGAGCTAGTTGTTTTTCGCCGATGTGGCATTCTGCAAGACCATTTGAGCGTCGTCGTTCGTTTTGATCATGCCGTAGAACGCGCGAAGGGCGGGATAGGCGTCCTTCCCGAACAGCACGCCCTTCATAGCCATGTGGCGTTTCACTTCGACGGTGTCGCCCTGCGCCTCAACGGACATGGAATAGGACGCCGCACCGAGGTTAACCTTCTTTTCGGCCGGGACGCTTTCTGCTTTGAAACCTGAGGGCGCGTGAAGCTTCACATCGTCGAATTCTTCATACGGGAAAGGGAAGTAGATCGGATTGACGCGCTTCTGGGATGTGAACGAACCGAGGTCCTCCGCCTGAAACACGTCAAGCGGCATCAGCATTCTCTGCACCGCATTGCTGGCGTACGAAGGAACCTTGATCGTCCCTTCGACGTGGACCGGTTGATTGACATCGTCCCAGTTTGAAATCTTCGTGACTTGAAACGTGGAGCCTACAGGCAGCCAATGTCTGATTTGATCTTCCAGCTTCTTGGTGCGGCCGGTTTCGTCGTCCTTGCGCTCCTCCTCGCGGAGCAAGGCGCCTCTTTGGCCGGTAAAATCGATCTGGAGGGTGCCCGCGATCGAGCCGTCGGAACTGAGGACCAAGTCGGCATTGCGGACGATCGTGGCGTCTGCCGAATCTGGATTGGGAGTCACCACGTTCGTCGCGTGCTTGTCGTCAATTCGAAGGCCCGCAGCCTCAGTTTCGTACCATGGGAGGAGTCCGAAGGGGAAAAAGCGCGCGGCGGGGTCAAGGTAGTACTCCTTCGAACCCGCGCGGACCCAGACAAGATCGTCGTCCAGCTCGCTAACGTCCTTGCGCTCGGGAACGAAGAGTGCGCGACTCCGGGGCGCAATGTAAACCTCAGTGACCTCGAATCCGGCGGCTCGGGAGAGGCCCACGAAGAGATAATTGATCTGGCGGTCGTAGCCTGCCCCACGGCCCAACAGCTCCTCGACGTTGGATGCGGCTTTCAAGTTCTCGGCCTTCATCTCCTGCGCGGTACGAGTTTCCTCCACATTTAGATTGCGGATTTGCTGCACGCGCGCATAGATTTTGCGGAGCTTCGTCTCCGGAGGATCGGAGGGGCTGACGTCCTTGGCAAGTTCCTGATCGAGAGCGTTTTTCTTGTCGATGAAATGATCGAGCTGGCCGCCCCATTTCTTGGCCCAATGATCCCAGTACTTGCCGGGGGGATCGTCCTCAGAAGGGTTCTCCGGATCCGGATAGTAGAACTCGACCCGGGGCTCCATGGTTCTTTCAGGCGGCATTAAGGGTTCTTCCTCGATGCCGGGAATATCGTTGACGGTCATCGTATAGGAATTATCGACCTGCTGCTTGGGAACATCGGTGGGCGGCAAGAGAGAGATCCGATAGCGGGACCCGAGTCCGCCATAGCCTTCGTAAGGCCTAAATGTGAAGTGAGCCTCGCGGGCGAACATGTCACTCGCGACGTCCCACTCTTCATTGTGAACGTAGCCCGGCTTGGCCTGGCGTGAATCTTTATACTCGATGATGCAGCCGGGCTGAACGTCCGGCAGGGTGAACGTCTTTACATCCACCTTCAAGCCGCCGCCCCTCACGGCCGTCGTTTCGAGCACCTGGCCGTCAAACTTCATGATGCTGCCGTCGGGACGAATCGTTCGGCCCGCGATGTAGTTGACGTCTTCCCAGCCCTTGCCGAACGGAATTTCGATGTGGGCGTGCTTCGTTCCCTCCTGGGTGAAAATCTTGATGCGGTAATAGTCTTCGACGGTATCGCCATCGGTATTCGCCTTGCGCGCGTCGATCACGCTTTCGCGATACAGAATCATGGCGTCGGCGCCCGGCTGCTTGGGGTTGTCTTTCAGCGCGAGGTCTTCGGGCGGGATCGGCAGCCACCCTTCCGTGGCCGGCAGAGAACGAGCCGCCGCAAACAGCAGCAGGCACACGACAGCCATGCCAAAGATAGTGCGATGGGTTGGACTCATGCGAGGCCACCTAGCCTTTCTCGCGAATTCACGCACACAACTTCCGTTGCCCGAGAAGTGAAGTGCTGGCAAAGCTATCGCGAAATTCGATCGGCTGTCAATGATTCTCGCGGATGAAAAGCACCGTTGCAATACCGGTGGCTTGCGCCGTCTGACACATGCCGGCGTATGCCCCGAGCAGGATGGTCGATTTCCGGCGGCATACGCGGGTAATTCACCCGCACACAGAGGCTTGGGGGCCTTCTTGCGCCTTGCCTGCGTTTGCGTCTGGTGCTACCGTGCCGGATTCGCATCCGGGCGCCGGCTGGCGCGACGGAGCGCGGACGGCCGAAGGGAGAGCGAATTGGAGACAAGTTCGCGGAGTTCGACGGCACCGGCGGGCGAGTTTCGCCCGTACGTAGGCCCTGGGGAGAGTCCCCGGGAATTCACGCTTCGGGCGATTATTTTGGGCTCGCTGTTTGGCGTGCTGTTTGGAGCTGTTTCGGTGTACGTCGGGCTGCGCGCGGGGCTCACGGTTTCGGCGTCGATACCCATCGCGGTGCTATCGATCAGCATCCTGCGCGCTTTTGGGCGCGCGACCATCCTCGAAAACAACATCGTGCAGACGACCGGGTCGGCGGGCGAATCGGCCGCGGCGGGCGTGATTTTCACGATGCCCGCGCTGATCTTTCTCGGGTTTTCACTGAACACCGAGTACTGGCGCGTCTTTTATTTGGCGCTGCTGGGCGGGACGCTTGGCGTCCTCTTCATGATCCCGCTGCGGCGCCAGCTAATCGTGAAGGAGCACGGCAATCTTACTTTCCCTGAGGGCACGGCCTGCGCCGACGTCCTCATCGCCGGAGAGCGCGGAGGATCCTTTGCCGGGCGCGTCTTCTGGGGGCTCGGCCTTGGCGGCGTCTACACATTTTGCATGAACACGCTGGGGATGTGGCCCAACCAGCCGGATTACCAGCCCGGTTGGCTGCCCGGGGCATCCTCACGCATCACAATCACGTCCGAATATCTCGGTGTGGGCTACATCATCGGGCCGCGCGTGGCAGGGACGCTTTTCGCCGGCGGGGTGATTTCGTGGCTGGTGATGATGCCCGCGATCCGGTTCTTCGGGTCGCTCGCGCCGGGCGCGGCGCTCTATCCGAGCACCGTGCCGATCCCGCAGATGAACCCCGATCAGCTCTGGGCTACTTATATTCGGCCGATGGGCGCAGGAGCGGTGGCCGCATCGGGATTGATCACATTGATCAAGACGATGCCGACGATCGTTTCGGCGCTGAGCGCGGGGCTGAAAGACGTGCGCGCGAAGCAAGAGGCGATGCCGGTGGCCAGCCGGACGGAGCGCGATCTTTCGATGCGCGTCGTAATCGTCGGCTCGATTGTGATTATGGCGATGATTTGGGCGTTCCTGACGTTCAAGCCGGTGCCGGGCGCGCAAACCGGGGCGTTCGCCAATTTGATGGCGGCGCTTTTCATCATCGTTTTCGGTTTTCTATTTGTGACCGTGGCGTCGCGTATCAGCGGGCTGATCGGCAATTCGTCGAACCCGATCAGCGGGATGACGATCGCTACGCTGATGGCAACCTGCGCGGTTTTTCTGGTGATTCACTGGACCGCGAACGCTTACGCGGTGCTGGCGCTGACCATCGGCGGCGTGGTGTGCATTGCGGCGGCGATTGCGGGCGCGACGTCGCAGGATTTGAAGACCGGATTCCTGGTCGGCGCGACGCCGGCGAAGCAGCAGGTGGCGCTCGTGATTGGAGTGCTGGTTTCGTCGCTCGCGATCGGCGGGACGCTGATTCTGATGAACGTCGGGCTCGCCAGTTACAAGCCGATTCAAATTCCGCTGGACATCAATCATTTGCCCACAGGCGTCGAACTCCAGCAGAACAACTATCCGCACGAGGGGAAGACGTATTCACTGGTGAACGCGATCGGGTCGGGCGTGATTCCCGACGGCAAGTATCTCTACGATCCGTCGACGCGCGAGATCGAAATCCAGTGGGAACAGGGCATCGGCAGCGCGAAGGCGGCAGCGCCGCAAGCGCGGCTGATGGCCACGGTGATCAGCGGCATCTTGAACCGGCGGCTTCCGTGGCGGCTCGTGTTTCTCGGTGTGTTTCTGGTGATTGCGGTCGAGCTGCTAGGGATTCGCTCGCTGCCGTTTGCCGTAGGCACCTACATATCGATTGGCACCACGATGGCGATGTTTGCGGGCGGGCTGGTGCGATGGCTGGCCGAGCAGGGCACGGAGAAAAAATCCGAGTCGGAGAGCGAGGTGAGTCCCGGATCGCTTTATGCGAGCGGATTGATCGCGGCGGGTGGCGTGTTTGGGCTGCTAGCGATTGTGATCAACCTGCTGCAGGATCCTGAGCTCAGCCGGCACGTGCCGCACTGGCTGGCGGTGGTGCTGCATGTGCCATGGTCGGAGGGCTTCTTTGCCGTCGGCGCGAAGTTCATGCCGAATGCGAGCCAGAGCCAGTGGCTGGGGCTCGGATTATTTGTGGCGCTGGCGATTTCGCTGTTTGTGGCCGCGCGAAAGAAATTGAAGCAATCCTAGTCACACGCCAGTTGCGAAAGAGAGGTCCTTCACCCGGCCAAAAGCAAAAGCGCCGGGTTCAGGATGACGATCCTCATCGGATCGTCACCGCGCTTCGCGGAGGAAGCGGGCGGCTTCTTCGGGGGGCGTGGGATTGATGTAGAAGCCGGTGCCCCACTCGAATCCCGCGACCTTCGTCAACTTCGGCATCATCTCGATGTGCCAGTGGTAGTGATCGTTGATTTCCTCGCCGATGGGTGAGGTGTGCACGACGAAGTTGTACGACGGGAACGCGAGCGCGGCGTCGAGCCGGCCGAGGAAATCGCGCAGGATGTGCGCGAGGTTGCCGTAGTTGGGCGTGGGCATGTTTTCGAACGACGAACTGTGCTGGCGCGGCAGGATCCACGTCTCAAACGGAAAGCGCGGCGCATAGGGAGCGAGCGCGATGAAATGATCGGTGCTCAGGATGACGCGCGATTCGGTTTCGATCTCCTGGCGGATCATGTCGCAAAAGATGCAGCGCTCTTTTTCGTCGTAGTAGTGGCGGGAATTATCGACTTCCTCGCGGACGCGCTTGGGGACGATCGGCAGCGCGATCAATTGCGAGTGGGTGTGCTCGAGCGTGGCGCCGGCGGGCTCGCCGTGATTCTTGAAGAGCAGGATGTAGCGGAAGCGGCGGTCGTTCTTGAGATCCAGGATGCGGTCGCGGTAGGCCCATAACGTTTCTTCGACCGCACGGTGCGGCATGGTGGCGAGCGTGTTGCGATGATCCGGCGTTTCGATGATCACTTCGTGCGCGCCGACGCCGTTCATGCGATCAAAGAGACCCTCGCCCTCGCGGTCGAGGCCACCTTCGATGCCGAGCGCGGGAAATTTATTGGGGACGACGCGCAGCGACCAGCCGGGCGTGTCTTTGCCGCTGCCGTTGCGACCGTAAGCCAGAACTTCCGAGGGCGTCTTGCCCTCGTTGCCGGGGCAGAACGGGCACATGCCGACGCCCTTGATCTGCACGCTTTCGCGGACGAAGTCCGACGGGCGCTTTCCACGATTGGTGGAGATGATCACCCAGCGGCCCGTGATTGGGTCCTTGCGAAGCTCCGGCAAAGCTTTCCTCCCCCGCAGCGGCCGGGAACCGACGATTCCAAGCTGCGTATTGCCTTGTAGCTATTCTATATCCCCTGCGGTGTGCGGCGGCGAACGATTCCGGGAATTGCCGCGCCTGTGCGCTTAGTACGAATGTGACGCGAACGCCCCCTTGTGCAGGCGGACCTCGGGGCGCGCGCCAGGGCGCGTTTCGATGGCGAGTACGTCGAAGCGGTAGGAGGGCGAATCGATGCGGCGGGCGCGGAGGAATTGGCGCGCCATGCGGGCGAGATTGCGGCGCTTTTCGTCGTTGACGGCGTCTTCGGGCGAGGGCTGATTGCGATCGCTTGCCGCGCGCGTTTTTACTTCGACGAATGCGAGGACTGGGCCGTCGTAGCCGACCATGTCGATTTCGCCTTTGACGCCGGAGCGCATGTAATTGCGTGCGACGACGATGTAGCCGTGGCGGCGGAGGTACCAGTAGGCGTACGTTTCGCCGCGGATGCCGGTGCGGCGGGCCTGCGCCTTTTTCGCGGAGGCTTCCGAGGAATCATCCGTGGCAGGCGATTCGACCAGGCCCTTGCGGGCCTTGTGATCGACGATGGCGAATATCAGACGCGAAAGCATCGGGGGAATCCCGCCGCCGGGCGGGTTTGAAACCCGCCCCTACAGGGCCCGCGAGACGCGGCTACGATGCGCTTTCGACTTCGGTAATGCAAGCGTCCAGGGTGCGGATGGCGAATTCGGCTTGCTCTTCGTCGATGAGGAGCGGCGGGGCGAGGCGGAGCGTGTTTTCGCCGGCGCCGAGGATGAGAAGGCCTTTGCGGAACGCCATCTCGAGGATGCGATTGCGCATGAGGGGCGCGCGTTCTTTGGTTTTCTGATCGCGGACGAGCTCAATGCCGATCATCAGGCCTTTGCCGCGAATGTCGCCGACGCTTTTGTGGCGCTCGCGCCAATCCGAGATGCGCTTCGTGATGAATTCGCCCATGCGCGCCGCATTGGCGATCAGGCCGCCTTCGAGCAGATCGATGGTGACGAGCGACGCGGCGATGGCGACTGGGTTGCCGCCGAAAGTCGAGGCGTGCGCGCCGGGCTTCCAGTTCATCACGTCGGCCTTGGCGATTACGGCGCTGAGCGGCATGCCGGAGGCGATGCCCTTCGCCGTGCAGATCATGTCCGGCACGACGCCGGCGTGATCCACGGCCCACCATTTGCCGGTGCGGCCCATTCCGGACTGCACTTCGTCCGCGATTAGCAGAATGCCGTGCTTGCGGCAGAGGCGTTCGAGCGCCTGCAGGAATTCCGCGGGTGCCGGAAGATAGCCGCCCTCGCCCTGAACCGGCTCGATGAAGATCGCGGCAACCTCCTGCGGATCGACGAGGCGCTTGAAGAGTTCCTCTTCGATGCATGCGAGTGCATCTGTGGCGGCGTTCTCGGGGCGGCCACCGGCGACGCCGCGGTAGGTATTCGGATAGGGCGTGTGAAAAACGCCTGCGAGCAGCGAGCCGAATCCCTTGCGCTGAACGGCCTTGCTCGCGGTGAGCGAAAGCGAGCCCATCGTGCGGCCGTGGAAGCAGCCGTGGAAGGCGATGAATTTGTCGCGGCCCGTGTGATAGCGGGCGAGTTTCATCGCCGCTTCGATGGCCTCGGTGCCGGAATTGCCGAAATAGACGCGCTTGGCGTGGTTGCCGGGAGCGATCGACGCGAGCTTCTCGGCGAGATCGACCATACCCTGATAGTAAAAATCCGTGCCGGACATGTGGATCAGATCGGCGGCCTGTTTTTGGATCGCGGCGACGACGCGCGGGTGGCAATGTCCGGTGGCGACGACGGCAATGCCCGCGGCGAAATCGAGGAACGTGTTGCCGTCGACATCTTCGATCATGGCTCCGTGGCCGGCTTTTGCGACGAGCGGGTAATCGCGCGTGTAGGACGGCGAGAGCACGGCGGCGTCGCGCTCGACAATCCTCCTGGCTTTCGGGCCAGGCAGTTCGGTGATGAGTTGCGGCAATTTCATTTCGGCGGCGGTCTGAGTCTGCATGGTCTCCTCCCCGGGCTCATTCATGCGTTGGCAATGTGGATCGGTGGAACGGACGCGTGCCGGGCGCAACTACGGGAGAAGAGGTGTTAGTCGACGCCGAAGAGGCTCGGGCGCTCGAGAGAGGGCCTGCCGTGGAGCGAGAGCGCGTGTTGTGCGGAGAAGCTCATTTGTACTTCCAGCGAACCGAACCGTCTTTCGTATCTTCTACTATGATACCAGAATCAGTGAGCTGCTGGCGAATGGCATCGGCGCGCTGGAAGTCGCGGCGGCGTTTGGCGGCGTTGCGCTCCTCGATGAGAGCATCGACCTGTTCGGGGGCGAGGCGCGGTTTTGGGGGCGTGAAGCCGAGCTTGGCGAGCTTTTCGTCGTCGTCATCCGCGAGCACGGAGAGAATCGCGTCGAACCTTTCCATGGCGACGAGAGCGCGCACGGCGTCCTGCTGGAGGAACGTGCCGCGATCGATCGCGGTGTTGGCGTCGCGCACGAGATCGAACACCGCGGCGAGCGCCACGGCTGTGTTGATATCGTCCGCGAGGCCAGCATCGAATTCGCTTTCGGCCGTTTCGATGCGCTTCACCGTTTCGGCGTTCGAGCCTGCCGGAAACTGCGTCGTTTTGAGGCGCGCCACGAAATTGCGGAGGCGCTCGACGGAATTGCGCGCCTGCATGAGGCCGTCTTCGGTGAAATTCAGCTGGCGGCGATAGGGCACCGATAGCAGCAGGAAGCGGATCGTCGAAGGCTTCTGCCCTTTGGCAAAGAGATCGCGCAGCGTATAGAAATTGCCGAGCGATTTCGACATCTTCTGGCCGTCGATGATCAAGTGCTCGGCGTGCATCCAGAGGCGGACGAACGGCTTGCCCGTCGCCGCTTCGCTTTGCGCGATTTCGTTTTCGTGGTGCGGGAACGCGAGGTCGACGCCGCCGGTGTGGATGTCGAGCGTATCGCCGAGATATTTCATGGCCATCGCGGAGCACTCGATGTGCCAGCCGGGGCGGCCGGGGCCGATGGGCGTCTCCCAGAAATGCTCGCCGGGCTTCGGCGCCTTCCACAGCGCAAAATCGCGCGCGTCGTCCTTTTCGTACTGGTCGACGTCCACACGCGCGCCCGCCTGCATGCCGGTGATATCGATTTTCGAGAGCTTGCCGTAGGCTGGAAATTTCGCGATGCGATAGTAGATCGAGCCGTCGCTGGTATAGGTGAGGCCCTTCTTTTGCAATCTTTCGATCAGCGCCACCATGTCATCGATGTGATCGGTGGCGCGGACGAGCTCTTCGGGCATCTGGATGTGCAGCGCGTCGATATCCTCGAGAAACGCCTGGATGTATTTTTCGGTGTACTCGCGAATGCCGATGCCTGCGGCGGTGGAAGCCTTGATGATGCGATCGTCGACGTCGGTCACGTTCATCACCTGCATCACGCGGTAGCCCTGCGAATGCAGGAAGCGGCGCAAAATATCCTGAAACATGAACGTGCGGAAATTCCCGATGTGCGCGAAGGCGTAGACCGTGGGGCCGCAGGTGTAGATGCGCACCTCGCCCGGATGAACGGGCTTCAGCGGCTCGACGCGGTTCGTGAGCGTGTTGTAGAGGTGTATATCGGGCATCAGCGCCTCTGCGCAAAAGCGTAATTCTATCCGACGCCTCGCCTTGCGGCAAACCGATCCTGCGCCCTAAAACCCGCATCGAGGCGTGATACTCTACCGCTCGCCCGAGAAGAATTCGGGCCGCTTAAGGAGTTGACGCGCTATGTCCGAGGCATCCGTTCGCCAGTCGATCATCGACGAGGAACACCTGAAGCTGCTTTCAATCTGCTACATGATCTCGGCCGCGATTTCGGCATGCTTCTCGATGATGGGCTTGATGTATGCCGGGATGGGCGCCGTGGTGAGCGAGGCCATCAAGCGCGCCCCCGAGATGACCACGGATGCAGCCAACGCACCGCCGCCCGCGTTGATCGGCTGGATTTTCGGCGCAATCGGCGTGGCGATCTTCCTGATATTGATTGCGATGGCTGGGCTCCAGCTGGGCGTCGCGCTTTCGCTCAAGAAACGAAAGGCGAGAACGTTTTGCATGGTTGTGGCGGCACTCGAATGCCTGGGAGTGCCATACGGCACGCTGCTCGGCATTTTCACGTTCATCGTGCTCGGCAGGGACTCGGTCACCCGCCTGTTCGAGGCGAACGCTTTCCCCAGCCAGTCGAGCGGATTCACGGCTGGGCCACCGGCTTAACTCTCACGCACCAAGTCTCGAAGTTCTGTTGACACGTCACTATAGGATTCCTATATTGTAGTGGAGGAATCCTATAATCAGATCATGAGCGGACACATCCCATCCAAGATCGCCCGGGGCAGCGCCGAACTCGCGATCCTGGCGCTGCTTGCCGAGCAGCCGCTGTATGGCTTCGAAATCGCGAAGCGAATCGAGGAGCGGACCGAGGGCGCGCTGCGCTTCAACCTCGCGTCGCTCTATCCCATGCTCTACGAACTCGAAAAGCGCGGCTGGCTGAAGGCGCGGTGGGAGGCAAATCGCGCGGGGCGCGACCGCCGCTACTACAGCCTGACCGCCGCAGGACGCAAGAAGCTCGCGCCGCTGCGCCGCGAGTGGCGATTTTTCTTCCAGGCGCTCGACCGTCTGGCGGGGGTGATGCGTGGGTGATTGGCAGAAAATCGTGCGCGAGCGGCTCAATCTCGGATCCCTAGACCCTGCGCGGCGGGACGAGATCGCCGCCGAAATCGCGCGCCATCTGGACGATCTTTGCGAGGATCGCCGAATCGGAGAACGATGCGAGTCTGAGTCTCTTGAGAGCGCGCTCGATCAAGTTCCCGATTGGAACCAGTTGTCGCGCCGCATTCGCCGCGCGGTGCGCGACGAGCGCGGCATGAACCACCGGACGAGGCAGATCTGGCTGCCAGGCCTCGCGAGCTTGACGGCGGGTAACTTGTTGCTGATGGCTGTCTCCTACGCGAGCCTGCGACCCCGGATCGTGATCGAGCATTCGGCGGCGTGGTTTCCGGGGCTCGCGCTGATGACGGGCTACGTGCCGTGGGTGGCTGCGCAGCCTCTGGTCGGCGCGCTGGGAGCGTGGCTTTCGCACCGAGCGGGAGGAGGCCGAGCGATGCGGCTGTGCGCAGGGCTCTTTCCATCGATCGTGATGCTTGCGTGCTGGGGCTTGCTCATCCCGGCAAGCGCGGCCATCGAGAAGGACGTTTGGGCGACGCACCATCCGGCATATCTGGTCCTGGGCGCCCTCATGTGGGTCGCGCCGGCGGCGATGGGATTGGTATTCGGCTGCCTGCCGTTTCTCGGAATTCGGGACGTTGGCGCGGCAAGAACATGACGAGCCCAGCCATCGAAGTGCGCGACCTGCGAAAGACCTACCCGGCATTTCGCCGGAAGGGCATTGCCGCACTACGAGGCGTTTCGCTGCGGGTCGATCCCGGCACAATCTTCGGGTTGATCGGGCAAAACGGCGCGGGGAAAACGACGCTGGTGAAGATTCTGCTCGGGCTGGCGACGCCGACGGGCGGCTCGGCGACCATCCTGGGACGCTCGCCGAAGGATTCGTCGGCGCGGCGGCGCGTGGGATACCTGCCGGAACAGATGCGCCTGCCGGATTATCTGAACGCCAAAGATTTTCTTCGCTACATGGGGAAGCTGAACGGTGTCGATCCCGGAGCGATGAAGCAAAACATCCCGGCGCTGCTCGAGACCGTGGGACTCGGCGGTGTTCGCGGGCCCGTGAAGGCGTATTCGAAGGGCATGCAACAGCGTCTTGGGCTGGCGCAGGCCCTGATCAACGATCCCGACATACTTTTTCTCGATGAGCCAACTGACGGGCTCGATCCGCTGGGGCGCAAAGAGGTCCGTGACCTGCTGGTGCGCCTGCGCGGCAAAGGCAAAACGATCTTTCTGAATTCGCATCTGCTTTCGGAAATCGAGTTCGTATGCGACAAGATCGCGATCCTCAACAAGGGCGAAGTGGCGTGCTCTTCGGCGCCATCCGAGTTCACGCGGGGCACGGGCGAATACGTGGTGCGCGTGGCGGCGGTGAACGATCTCGTGAGGACGGCTGCCGAAGCCGCCCTGCAAACGAATGCGATCGCCTGGTACGAGAACTGTTTCCGGTTTCCGTTTCGCGATCTGGCTCAGCTCAACGACCTGCTCGACCGGCTGCGCCGAGTGCCCGTCGAAATTGAGGCGGTAGAACCCGTGAAGCGTTCGCTCGAGGAATTTTTCCTGGAAGTGGTGGGCACGCCGGAGTCCTGATGTTCGCAACGTATCTGAATTCGCTGCACGAAAGCATGGGACGGCGCGTGGCGCTCGTCCTGCTGGGGGTGGCAGTGCTGGTGGCGGCGGGTTTCGCGGCGATCGTGCACGTTCGTCCGGCGGCGGGCGGCGGTATCGCGCTCGCGGTGGGATCGCAATCGGCAGAGCCGCCGGGACTGGCGGTGCCGTCTCTGCTCGAATCGCAGCTGCGGGCGACGGGAAGCTTGTGGCTGCTGCTGGCAATTTTTGCAGCCGCGCCTTTGCTTACTTCCGCGCTTGAAAAAGGCTGGCTGGAATTGACGTTTTCGAAAGGGACCGCACGCTGGCGGATATTCTTCGGCCGTTTTCTCGGCGGACTGACGCTGTACTCCCTCACGTTCGCCATCGCCACATTTCCGGTGGCCGCGTGGCTCTGGTGGAGGACCGGCGTCGCAACATGGCAAATCGGCGCGGCGCTGTTGATTCAGACGTTCAGTTTCGCGGCGCTGCTCGCGGTAGCGGCGCTCGTGACGTTGCCGCAAAAAGGCGTGGCCCTGCCGATCATCGCGTCGGTGGCCGTATGGGTGCTGTCACCGTCGCTCGCGACGCGGCAGGAGACTTTCTACCGGCTCTTCTCGTCGCCTGTGGCGCGCGGCATTGTGGATTGGGCCTACCGCGTCCTTCCGAAGTGCTCGGAGCTGGAAGACATGTGCACGACGCTGATTCGGGGCGGAGCGATTAGTTCGTGGTGGCCCGTATGGTCGACCGGCGTGTTTACGCTCGCGGTGATCGGGCTGACGCTGTGGCTGGTCGAGCGGCAATCCTTCTAGTAAGCGGCAGCCGAATCAGTGGCGTTTGCATGGATCAGCGCACAAATGGGTAGATTTCGTCAGCGATCCAGTAATTGGCCAGGACAAATGCGAAGAGCGTTCCCATCGACCACAGGATCCACCGGCGGCGTTTCCAGAGGACGCTAAGAGAGGAGCGCTGCAGCGGGAGATCCACCAAGTAGGCCGCGCAGTAGCAGACGTTGGCGAGCAACGCGAGGACGGCGAGAGGCGCAAGCGAAGGCAGTGTCAATGCCGGGCGGAAGTGGGGCCATGTTAGTGCGAGCCACGCGGCGGCGGCCGCGATGAGGACGAAGTTGTAGGCGAGGCGGCGCGGCTCCCAAAAGCGGATCGCGTTCTTAAAGGGGCCTCCCAACGGAGCGATCGATGACCTGTCAAAGTCACCGGGATGCATATTTTCCACGAAGGGCCTCCAAGATTCGATGCCTGAGCCCGAAAAGAAAGGATACCTCACTTCTTTATATGTAAAGTACTTTTCCATACAAAGTATGTGGAATGACGGGTCGGTGCGTAGGGCGTCCACAGCAAAGAATGACTCGGAGTCGAAAGGCACGAAAGGGCCTCACCCCGGGAAAGCGGGGTGAGCTAAATTAGGCCGAGAACTGCGTCGAGGATGCGGTTGGCGACTTCGAATTTCGGCAGCTTGGGCAACGGGATTTCGCGGCCGTCACGGAGGAACAGCGTGACGATGTTGGTGTCGGCGTCGAAGCCGGCGCCTTCTTGCGTGACGTCGTTGGCGACGATCATGTCGGCGCCCTTGCGGGCCAGCTTCGCGCGCGCGTTTTCCGCGAGCTGAGTGGTTTCGGCGGCGAAGCCCACCAGAATGCGGCTGCCTTTTTCGCGGCCTAGCTCGGCGAGAATGTCGGGTGTCGGTTCGAGCTGCAACGTGAGCGAGCCTTCGCCGCGCTTGAGCTTTTGCGTGTGCGATGCGGCGGGACGGTAATCGGAGACCGCCGCGGCCATGATGATGACGTTTGCTTCGGCGGCGCGCTCGCGCACGGCGCTGCGCATTTCGTCGGTCGAGCGCACCGGAATCCAATCGACGCCGCCGGGAACCGTGAGGTCGGTTGGGCCGCTGACGAGAATCACGCGGGCGCCTCGGCGGATGGCGGCCTCCGCGAGCGCGTAGCCCATCTTGCCGGACGAGCGATTGGTGAGGAAGCGGACCGGATCGATATCCTCGCGCGTGGGACCGGCGGTGACGAGCACGGTGCGGCCTTCGAGGTCGCGGCGCAGGCCGAGGACGGCGCAAACTTTTTCGACGATGGCTTCGGTCGAGGCCAGGCGGCCCGCACCCGTCATGCCGCAGGCGAGGTAACCTTCACCGGGATCGACGACGTGCACGCCGCGCGCGCGCAGCGTGGCGATATTTTCCTGCGTGGCTGAGTGCTCCCACATGTTGACGTTCATCGCGGGAGCGACGGTCACGGGCGCTTTCGTCGCGAGGTAGAGCGTGCCGAGAAAGTCGCCGGCGATGCCGTGCGCGAACTGGCCGAGAATGTCGGCGGTGGCCGGCGCGACGAGCAGAAGATCGATGCGCTGGGCGACGGCGATGTGTTCGATCGCGCTTTCGACGTTGGCGGGCGCGGCATCGCCAGGCGCGAACATTTCGGTGATGACTTTCTGGCCGGTGAGCGCGGCGAAAGTGAGCGGCGTGATGAATTCCCGCGCGGCGCGGGTCATCACGACCTGCACGTCGAGCTTTTCCTGCTGCAGGCGGCGGACGAGTTCGGCCGCCTTGTAAGCAGCCACTCCGCCGGTAACGCCGAGGGCGATTTTCATAGCACGCGAACCCCGGGGCTAAAACCCCATTTTACCCTGACCCTTATCGCGAGCCTACCCTTCGTTCCTCAGGGTGAAAAGGCTCACGCTTCCACCGGCAAGGCCCACAGACGACAGAAGTTGGAGACGAGCGCTGCTACTTGCGGCGCTTGCCTTCTTTTTCGTCCGCGGGCAATTCGGGCGTTTCGTATTCGAGGAGGCCCATCTGCAATTCTTCCTCGGCAATGCGCGAGGTCTTGCGCGACCGCGGATTTTCCAAGAGCGGACGCCCGCCGATCATCAGCTGGCGCGCGCGGCGCGACACGACCACGACGTACGCAAACTGGCTTTCCGGTGCTTGTCTAGAAACAGCCATCAAGATCAGCCTCCAAAGGATTTCAGAATGTCGCGAATCCGTTCTTCTTTTTGAGCCGTGAGGCAGCGCGAAGCAAGCGCGATGGCCTGCACCTCGCGGCCGGCCCGATCGAGATCGTCGTTGATGATCGTGAAATCATAACGGGTGTAATTCTGGATCTCCTGCCGGGCGCGTTCGAGTCTCCGGCGAATATCGTCCTCGGAATCCTGGCCACGTTCCCGGATGCGGCGCTCGAGATCGGGAGCCGACGGCGGCAGAACGAAAATGGCGACCGAGCGCGGCAGCTTGCCTTTCACCTGCAAGGCGCCCTGCACGTCGATTTCGAGCACGAGGTCTTTCTTCTGCGCCAGCGCCTCGTCGAGCCACTTGAGCGGCGTGCCGTACCAGTTCTTGCCAAAGACCTGTGCGTGTTCGAGGAATTCGCCCCGCGCCACCATCTGTTGGAATTCCGCTTCTGAGACAAAATTATACCATTTACCGGCGCTTTCCGTCTTGCGCGGCGCACGTGTGGTGCACGAAACCGCCAGCAGCGTGCCGGGAAGCTCGAGGATCTTCTGCACGAGGGTCGATTTGCCCGACCCGGAAGGGCCGGAGACGATGAGTACCAACGGTTCCTTTTGCGGCTCGCTCGGGCTCATTCGATATTCTGGACCTGCTCGCGCAGCTTTTCGATTTCGGATTTGATTTCGAGGCCCATTTGCGTGATCTCGAGGCCCTCGGCTTCGTTGCCGGGCGTTTTGGAAAGCAGCGTGTTGCTTTCGCGCTGCATTTCCTGCAAGAGGAAATCGAGCTTCTTGCCGACATCGGAGGCGCCGACCAGCAGCGATTCGAATTGCTGCACGTGGCTCGCGAGGCGCGTCAACTCTTCGGATATGTCGCTGCGTTCGGCGGCGAGAGCCGCTTCCTGCGCGAGGCGCGCAGGATCGAGATGGGCGTCACCGAGAAGTTCCTTCAGGCGCGTTTCGAGGCGGCGCGCGAAGGCCGGACGCGCGCGTTCGGCGAGGACTTCGATTCTTGCCGCGAGGCCGGCGATGCTTTTCAGGCGGCCGGACATTTCCTGCCGCAGGGATTCGGCTTCGTGCTCGCGCATGCGATCGAGCTTGTCGAGCGCTTCCGTGAGGCATTTCGCGACGACGCCTTCGAGAAGCCCGATTTCTTCATCGAGCGATGCGGCAGGAGGACCGATCACCCCGGGCAAGCGCAGGATCGAGGCGAGGTCGGGCTCAGCCTGGATCGAAAATTTCGCCCGAAGTGAGTGGACGGCTTCGAGGTAGGCCGCGGCGACTTCCTGATTGACGCCTACAGCGGCGGGGCCTGCAAGCTCGTAGCGAACGGTGAGATCGAGATGGCCCCGACGGACGCGTTCGCGGACGATCTGGCGCATGCGCGGCTCGACCGGCTCGAAGCCCTCGGGCACGCGCAGATGCAGATCGAGAAAGCGATGATTCACGCTGCGCACCGAAACTCGAAGGCTGAATCCGCCGAAGGCTGCCTGCGCGTGGGCGTAGCCCGTCATGGACTTGAGGCGCTGGGGCCTGGAGGCCTGCGCCGCCTTGGGCGAATCGGCTGCTGCGGGTTGAGGGCGCGCTTCGGACATTATTCGGGACCTGCGCCGCGAGATACGGGCTCGGCGTCGCGGAATTGCATTTCGTAGAGGCGCGCGTAGATTCCGCCGCGCGCGAGCAGTTCGTCGTGAGTGCCACGCTCGCGAATCGCGCCGTCTTCGAGGACAGCGATCGTATCGGCGCGGCGGATGGTCGAGAGGCGATGCGCGATAACGAAGACCGTGCGGCCGGTCATGAGATTGTTGAGCGCTCCCTGCACGAGCATTTCGGATTCGGAATCGAGCTCGGAGGTCGCTTCGTCGAGGATCAGGATGGGCGCGTCTTTGAGAAGCGCGCGCGCGATCGCGAGACGCTGGCGCTGGCCGCCGGAAAGGCGCTGGCCGCGATCGCCTATCAGCGTCTGATAGCCCTGCGGCATCTGGACGATAAAATCGTGCGCCATGGCGGCTTGCGCGGCGGCGATGATTTTCGCGTCGGGCATGTCGGGACGGCCGTAGCAGAGATTGTTGCGCACCGTGTCGTTGAAGAGGATGGTCTCCTGCGTGACGATGGCCATCTGCTCGCGGAGGGAGCGCAGCGTGACATCGCGGACATCGTAGCCATCGATGCGGACCACGCCCGACGTCGCCGCGTAGAAGCGCGGCAGGAGGTTTACGAGCGTCGTCTTTCCGGCGCCGCTCGAACCCACGACGGCGACCATGGCGCCCGCAGGAACTTTCAAGTCGATGTTGCGCAGAATCAGCGGGCCGCTATCGTAGGCGAAGCTCGCGCGATCGAATTCGACGGACTTCGAAAGGGGCGGCAGGACTTTGGTGCCCTGCGCCGCCATGTCTTCCTCCGGCAGGTCGAGATAGGTGAAGACCTGGGAGGAGACGCCGAGGGCCTGCAGGAAAAGCTGATAGATATTGCCGATGCGCTTGATGGGTTCGTAGGCGCGGAGCAAGGCGACGGTGAAAGCGCCAAACGAGCCGATGGTCATGCGCCCCATTTTGATTTCCCCGCGGGCAAAGAGCAGAACCAGAGAGACGACCACCGCGCCGACGAGGTCCATCAGCGGCGACGTGGCGGCGAAGGCTTTGATCCAGCGCATGTTTTCGCGCAGGAGGTTGCGCGAGGCCGCTTTGAACTTGCCGATCTCGAAGCCCTCCATGCCGAAGGCTTTCACCACGCGATTGCCGCTAAGCGTTTCCTGCAGAATCTGGCTCAGGTCCGCGAGGCGCGAGCGGCTCTTGGCCGAGGAGCGGCGGATGCGCCTGCCGAGGTTGCTCACGGGTATCACGACCAGCGGGATCAGCAGGACCGCGCCGACCGCCATGCGCCAGTCGAGCAAGAGCAGAACGCAGATGAAGGCGACCAGCGTGAAAATCTGACGAACAAAATCCGCCAGCCAATCGGAGAACGCGCTGCGCATCTGCTCGATATCGCTGATGACGGCGGAGAGGACGCGCCCGACCGGATTGTGCTGGAAGAAGCCGATGGGCTGCTGCACGACCTTTGCGTAAACGCTATTGCGCAGATCGGTGACGCCCGCCAGGCCCACATACTGGATCAGAGTGCTGCCTAGAAATTCGGTGACGCCCTTGATCAGAAAGAGGAAAAGAAAGGACAGCGCGAAAACGGACCAGACCCAGTGCACGCGCGAGGGCACGAAAGAATTGAGATACACGACGTGGGTGGTGCCGGGAATCGTGAAGAGCGCAAGCTTTTGGATGGTCGAGCCGGGCGACAGGATCACGTCCGCGGCGGGCTTGATGGCCAGCACGGCGAGGCCATCGATCACGCCCATGACGGCGATCAGGAGGACGCCGAGCGCAAACAGACCGGTGTAAGGGCGCAGATACCGCAACAGCCGCTTAATTTCGTCCTTTTCCTTCAAGCGCGGAGCGCCATCCATTCTGTTCTGTCGCTGAACCTGCCTAGCGTATGCAACCGCGTGCGCATCTGGCAAGGCGTAATCGCGCCGGGCGTGCTGCGCCGCAAACGCGGCGGGACTAGCCCGGCGATTTGTCCATATCGCGATGGACAACTTTCGCGGTGTATCCCTTGTGCTGCAGCACGCGCCTGATCACTTCCGCGAGCGCTACCGAACGGTGCCGCCCGCCGGTGCAGCCGAGCGCGATCGTGAGGTAGCTTTTGCCTTCGGCGATGTAATGCGGAATCAGATAGCCGAGCAGGCTCTCGATGCGGCGCAGGAATTCGCCGGTCTGCGGAAACGAGCGAATGTAGCGCGCCACGCGCCGGTCCTTACCCGTGAAAGGGCGCAGGCGCGGAACAAAATGAGGATTCGGGAGAAAGCGCACGTCGAAAACGAGGTCGGCATCGATCGGGATGCCGTAACGGAAGCCGAAGCTGACGACGGAAACGAGCAGCGGGCGGCGGCTGGCCTTCTGAAAACGCTCGATGATGAGATCGCGCAGTTCGTGCACGTTGAATTTCGTGGTGTCGATGATGACGTCCGCGATGCGGCGGATCGGAGCCATGCGGCGGCGCTCGGCGCGAATACCGTCGGCAATCGATGCACCGTGGCTGAGCGGGTGAGGGCGGCGCGTCTCGCTGAAGCGGCGCTTCAGCGCGTCGTCACTCGCTTCCATGAAGACGAGCGTGATCGGGTGTCGGCTGCGCAGCTCGCGATAGATGCCCGGCAGCTTTTCGATCTGCTCGCCTTCGCGCGCATCGACCAGCAAAGCGGCACGTTCCACCTCGCCGCGGCCCTCCTCATAAAGCTCGGTGAAAGTCGGGATGAGAGCGACCGGCAGGTTGTCGACGCAGTAGAAGCCGAGATCTTCGAAGGTGTTGAGCACCGTGCCCTTGCCCGAGCCGGACAGCCCGGTGACCAATACAAGCTGGCGAGCATTCGGCTTGGGAGCTTGCGTCTTGGGGGCTGGGGCTTGTTTCCGGGCGGCGGGCGTCACGGCGGGCTGGCGCTCAGGCCTTGACCCGGCGGCGATGCGTGCTCGGGATGCGGAGGTCTTCGCGGTACTTGGCGACGGTGCGGCGAGTGACGCGAATGCCTTCGTCACCGAGCTTCTTGGTGATCTGATCGTCGGTCAGCGGATGGCTTGCGTCTTCCTCTTCGATCATCTGCTTGACCCGCCGCTTGAGGGAAAGCAGCGACATTTCGCTGCCTTGAGACCCGTTGACCGATTCCGAGAAGAAGCTGCGCAATTCGAGGACGCCCTGCGGCGTGTGCACGTATTTGTTGGCCACGGCGCGGCTGACGGTGGACGGATGCACGCCAACTTCCTCGGCGACTTCCTTGATCATCATCGGCTTGAGATGGTCGGGCCCATAGTCGAGGTAATCGCCTTGGCGGCGCAAAATGGAATGGCAGACGCGCTGAATGGTGTGCTTGCGCTGCTCGATATTTTTCATCAACTGGATGGCGGCCGTGAAACGCTCTTTGACGTAGTTGCGGACATCGCGATCGGCGGCATCACGAGAAAGCAGGCGGCGATAGGTCGGGTTTAGGCGCAGCTGCGGCAAGTCGTCGTCGTTCATGAAAACCTGCCACTCGCCATCGACCTTGCGGAACTGGACGTCCGGCTCGACGAGGCGCGGCTCGGTCTTGTTGTAGCGGAGGCCCGGCTTGGGATCGAGGCGCTTGATCACATCGACCGCGCGCTTGACGAGCTCGACCGGACGATTGAGCGCCCGCGCGACTTCCTTGAGCTGATTATTCTGCAGGAGCTTGAGATGCTCGGTGATGATCTGCTGCGCGAGCGTATTCTGCGGATCGATGATCTTGATCTGCAGGAGCAGGCATTCGGGCAGATCGCGCGCGGCGACTCCGGGCGGATCGAATTCCTGCACCATGGTGAGTGCTTCTTCGACGTCTTCCATGGAGTAGTTGCCGGACTGTGCGATTTCATCGAGAGTCGCCGTCAAATAGCCGTTCTCATCGAGGTTGCCGATGATGCCTTCAGCGATCTTGCTCACGGTTTCGGTGCAGATTGCGACACTCAACTGCCACTCGAGGTGATCGGCCAGGCTCGATGGCGAGGAAAGAAACTTGTCGAAGGAAGGCTTCTCGATCTCCTCGCGCTCGCTGCCGGCGACGCGCTCCGCGCCGGTATCGAGATACTGCGTGAAAAATGAGCCGAAATCGAATTCATCGAAGGGATTGGCCGCTTCGGTTTCGGGAACCTTTTCCGTTTCCTTCTTGAGGAACGCTTCGTCGGTGTAGTTTTCGACGGCTACGCCTTCTTCCTGCATTTCTTCGAGGACGGGATTGGCCATGATCTCCTGGTTGATCATCTCGCGCAGCTCGAGGCGATTGAGCGCGAGAACGCTGACCATCTGCACGAGGCCCGGCGTAAGGATCTGCTTTTGGGCGACGCGGAGATTCAGTTTGGGTGCGAGCCAATTCATAAATTCAGTTGAGCCGGAATCCTTCTCCCAAATAGAGACGGCGAACGTCGGGATTCGCAGCCACCTCGGGAGGCGTGCCGGAAGCGAGTATCTTTCCCTCTGTAATGATATACGCGCGGGTTGTGACGGCGAGCGTGTCGCGGACGTTGTGGTCCGTAATGAGCACCCCGATACCGGCGCCGCTTAGATCGGCGATGATTTTCTGGATGTCGATCACGGTCAGCGGATCGATACCCGCGAAGGGCTCGTCGAGCAGGACGAACGAAGGCGAAAGCACTAAGGAGCGCGCGATTTCCAGGCGACGGCGCTCTCCGCCCGATAGAACGTACGCCCGGCTGTAACGAACTCCTTCGAGTCCCATTTGCGCCAACAACTCCTCCACGCGGTCGCGCCGCTGTTCGACGGTGAGAGACAGAGTCTCCAGGATTGCCAGGAGGTTCTCTTCGACCGTCAGCTTCCGAAAGACGGAAGGCTCTTGAGGAAGGTAGCTGATGCCGCTCCGGGCCCGCAGGTACATGGGGAGGTCGGTAATATCCTCGGCGTCCAGCAAAACACGACCGTAGTCCGGACGTGCGAGGCCGACCAGGATGTAGAACGTCGTGGTCTTTCCTGCGCCGTTCGGCCCGAGCAGCCCAACCACCTCGCCCTGCTGAACCTCCAGGCTGACATCATCGACAACTTTCCGACCTCGGTACGATTTCCGCAGATCGGCGGCCTGAAGTTTCAACATGCCGGTTCATTTCTCAACCCGGTGTTTGGTCAGCGTGCGCGAACCTTCTTGCGAATCAATCAAAATCGTATCATTCGCAACAAAGAAGGTCAACGAACGGCCGGTTGCCGTGTTGCTAGAACTGTCGCTTACCGTGGGCTTCCCGCCCGAAAGAACGAATTTTCCGTCGGCGGCGGTGTACTCGCCCTGCTCGGCCATGCCCCTGCGGTCGCCCTGGCGGACGATCACGCCACCCTGGGCCAGCACGCGGTCGAGTTGGCGGCTACCGGTTGCAGGTGAGGCGCTGGCGGAGGTTGACGGCGCTGACGCGCCCGGGGCAGCGGGGCCAAGGAAAACATCCAAGGTGCGCGATTCGAGGGACCCCTGGTCAGAGCTCGCTATCACGCCACCTTCGAGATGGGCCTTGCCTTGGTCGGCCCAGTAGGTCAGGACCGGCGCGACAACCTTCCAAAGCGTGGGACCTGACGATTCAGCGGAAACTGGCGCATGGCTCGGCACAGGTTTTCGCGCCTCGGCTGCTTCGCCAAATGGCGTGCTGAATGGCCCGGAGGCTTGCGGGAAAACGGCGACCACATGGCCGGTCGCCTGGAGTTTCTTATCGTCGCGCCAGAGCTCGATGCGGTCGGCATCGAGAACCGATTCGCCCTGCCAGAGGCGCGCGTGGCCGGCGTAAACCACGTGCCCGGAGGTGGTGGAACCGACGAGCGTATCGGCAGAAATGTGGGCCGCGCCGGCGCCGAAACCGACTGCGTCGCTTTGTTTGGGAGAATTGCTCGCCGGCAGATAGGTTGACGCCACGCCGCCCAAGAGCCGGAGATCGCCCGACTTCTGGTTGACCGTGGCATTTGAAGCCGTGGTGTGGCTGACCGCGTCGGAAATTACAGGCGAGCCGTCGAGGGTGATCGTGTTCGTGGATTGCACGATGCGCGCGTGGTCCGCGTTCGCGCTGCGGTCTGCCTGCTGGAAATGCACGCCCCCGGTCTCATCGAGAATTTCCCAGTCGCCGCTCGCGCCAAACGTTACCGCCATTTCGGCGGCCGAGATCACCTGCGGGGCGGCGGCGCCAGTCTGGCTGCGGACTTCGACGCCCGAGTGCCCGAAGAGCTTGTCGAGCCGCTTGCCGTCGGCGATCTGCGCGACGAACTTCTTCGCCGCGAGCGTGGTTGTGGCATCGCCGCTATGCGATTCGATGGTTGCCGGGGCGAGGGTTTCCGCGCTCTCGATTCGCTGCTGGTCGATTGCTTCCGCGCGCGATCCTCTGGCCGCCGCGCCAGCACTGAACTTTACGCGCAATGCGGCGGTCTTCAGCACGCGCGAATCCGCTCCTTGGCGCGATTCCGCGATCACGTCGCCAGTCGCCGTCATGTCTTGAATCAGGTCTTGGCCCGGCAGCATGGCGATTTCAACGTGTTGCGCGGAAAAGCGGTCCGCACCCGAAGGAGCTTGCCGCGTGCCGATTACGCCGCCGTCCGCGACAACGCGCTCGACCTGGCCGCTGGAGTCGAGAAAGCCTTCGAATTGCGCCGCCGTGACGCTGATCTTGCCCCCACCCTGATCCGCATTCAGCTGAGGGTGTCCTTCGGCAATTACATCACGCGCATGGTCGTTCTCGTCGAGATCGACGGCAATCTTTTCAGCGACGAGCTCGCGAGTCCCCTCGCGCACGATCGCCGGACCATCGAGCACAACTTGGCGCTGGTTGCGATTGATCGCGAGGCTGCTGCCGGTGGCGCTGACCGGCATGTTGCCCGTTTTCGGCGAAGCGGTGAGATCGAATTCCACGGCACGCTCGACGCGCACGATGGAATCGCTGGTGCTGTAGCTGACGCCGACGCCGCGTCCCTGGCCGCCGGGAAAGCTGAATTGCACCGGAGCCGAGGTGGAAGCTTCGCCCGTGTCGCGATTGAAGGCGAGATCGCTCGTTTTCACCTGCAGCGCATTGGCCAATGCCGCAGCGGCCGCCCCGTGCGCGGGCGGACTCGCGCCGTCCACGTCAATCTCCACTGCGCCTTGACAGTGCACCAGGCCGCTATCGAATTCGTAACTGCATTCGTGGGTGTGGATGTTGTCGTTACGGCTGCCATCTCGGCCGTAGAGCGTGATCCAAACGTCCTCGAGGAGCGCGCGATTCTGATCCTTGTATTGAGTGAGGTGCGAAGCGCGAACCGTGAAGAGCGTGCGATTCTGATCCACTTTCGAGAAGGAGAATTGGTCGGACTGTTGCGCCACGCTGGCAGGAACCGCCGCAGGACCGAGGCGCAACGCGCGCGCGCGGCTGATCGAGCGGTTGACGTACACGCCCGCGACGGCAAGTGCGGCGAGCCCCGCCGCAATCGCAGCCCAACGCGCATAGCGCGCGGCTTCCTGGTTGCGCAACTTGAAAGCCTCCTACGTGATTAGAAGCTGAGTATAAGGACTTGGTTTGCGGGGGACAACAACCCATCCGCCGAGGGAGGCTTAGCCGGCGGGCAGCATGCCAATGCCGGCGGCGGCGACGCTGTCGCGAGTCGAGTTTTTCACGGCATACATCGCTTCGTCGGCAAGGTGCAGCAGTTCGGCCTTGGTGCGGGAGTCGGTCGGATACGAGGCGACTCCGATGCTCGCTGTCATAGTGATATGCAAGCCAGTGTCCTTGAGCCATGGCGTCTCGCGGATGAGCTTGTGCAGGCGGCGCGCGACGCCGAGCGCGTTTTCCTTGGAGGTCTGCGGAAGCAGGACGACAAATTCATCACCGCCATAGCGGAAAGCCAGATCGATGAGACGGCACTTTTCCTTGATCGCTTCACCGATCTCCGAAAGCAGTTTCGAGCCGACGAGGTGGCCGTGCGTGTCGTTGACGTTCTTGAAATGGTCGAGATCGATGAAGATCAGCGAGAACTCGAACGCGTAGCGGTGCGAACGGTAGATTTCCGTGTCGAGCATGAAATTGAGGTGCCGCGCGTTGTAGAGGCTGGTGCAGTCGTCGGTGATCGTGAGCTCGTGAATCCGCTGGACGTGGCGCGCGTTCTCGATGGCGATCGCGGCGTAATCCGCCAGGGCTTCGAGAAGCGCCAGATCGCGTTGGCTGAAACCTTCGGGGCCGACGCAGTTGAGCAGCTCGATCACGCCAAGGCATTGTTCGCGGAAGCGCACGGGAACGGCCACGATCGAGCGCGTAGCCATCTTCGTCCGCTCGTCGACCTGGCCGAAGAAACGCGAATCCTTGCTGGTGTCCGCCACGACGACCGCCTCGCCCGATTCGGCGACCCATCCGGCGAGGCCTTGCCCCACCTTGATGCGGACGTCCTTCAGCGCCTCGGCGCCTTGGCCCGTGGCAATCTGGAAGTAGAGCTCGTGCTTGTCGAGGTCCATGAGCAGCAGCGACCAAGTATCCGGGCGCAGGACTTCGTTGATCTTTTCCATGATGGTGCGAAGGACTTGATCGAGCTGCAGGGATGATGTGAGGGCCTTGCCCAACTCGTGGAAAACGTTAACCTCGTGGCTATCGGGCGCGGGCGGCTCGATGTCCGGATGGCGACGGCGTTCCATGCCCTCGAACGGCTTCGCGTCGCTTGCTCGGCGCGTACGTCCAGCGCCAGTTCCGGTGGTGCCGACGTCTTGGGATTCTCGGGACAATAGTTGCATTATAGTGAACGCATTTCGCCCGCTGCAACGGACATTCCTGGATGATTGCCGAAAGGCCAATGGCTCCCGGGACGCCTGCCTTCCGGGCGGCATTGACACGCCTTCCACCCACGCCTATATTTTTCTTGGTTTCTTCGGAATGCCCTCGACCCCTTTCGGCGAACATCTCAAACGCGAACGCGAAATGCGCGGCGTCTCCCTCCAGGAGGTGTCAGCGGCTACCCGCATCAGCACGCGTTTCCTCGAGGCGATCGAGAATGAGAAGTGGGATGAGCTGCCGGGCGGCGTGTTCAACCGCGGATTTATTCGCTCGATCGCGCGCTTTCTCGGCCTCGATGAAGACGGGCTGGTGGCCGAATATGCGCTCGAAACGAAGGGCGCGCACGACGTTCGCCCGGCACCCGAGCATCCAGCCAAAATTCCTCGAAAGTGGCAGCCGGCGATCTTCGCCGTGATTGCCATTTTCCTAATCATTTTGGCGGGGTGGTTTGTCTACCACCGGTATGGGGCGACGATTGCGGCGCGTTTCCACCGGCACATGTCGGAGGTTCCTCACAGCGCGCTCGGCATATTTCTTGCGGGCGCGAGCCCTGAAGACAAGGCTCAGATCGTCCTGGGAGGTTGCTATTAGCACCGAGCTGCGCGAACAGGCCCGATCGGGGCACCTACGCCCGGAACAGAAACTCGCCATCTGCGCGGGCAGCGTGCCGCTCAGCCCGGAGGACCAGGTCGAGATGCTGGCCATCCTGGCCGTCGATACGGACCCATCCGTTTCCGAACGCGCTGAGAGTATTCTGCTGACCCAGAGCGTCCGGCATTTTCTGGCAGCGGCCAACCGGCCCGACGCCGACGTTCGTCTCTGTGCCTACTGCGCCGAGAACCTGGCCGAAAAACCGGGTATCGCCGACGCGCTGGCGAAGAACGCGGCGTGCCCGACGGCGATCGTCACGCGCGTCGCGTCGCGGCTTACGACAGAAGGAATTCAGGCCTTGCTCGATAATCTGGAGCGATTTATCTCCGATCCGCGACTCGTGATCGCCGTCTCCAAAACCACCGCCGCGAATGCCGAGCAGCGAGGACTATTGGACGAAATGCACAAGAGCGCAGCCGCCATCACCGAAATTGAGGACGCAGCGGAGCAGATCGAGCCCGATCCCGTGAAGCGGGAAAGCCTGATGCAGCGCGTCGCTCACATGAACGTCGTCCAGCGCCTCACGCTCGCTCTGAAGGGCGGCCGCTCCGAGCGCATGCTTTTGATTCGCGATCCCAACAAGCTCATCCAAAGGTGCGTTTTGCAGTCGCCGCGTCTCACCGACACCGAAATAGAAGCGTTCGCCTCAATGAGCAGTCTGCCGGGCGAGACGCTGAGGGCAATCGCGCTCACGCGGCTCTTCATGAAGAATTACTCGGTGGTGCGGAACCTCACGAATAACCCCAAGACGCCGCTCGACGTTTCGCTGCATCTTTTTCCCCGGCTCACGGCCACCGACCTCCTGAAGCTGACGGCGAACAAGAACGTTCCCGAGACACTGCGCTCGTCCGCCCAGAAGCTCCACCGCAAGCGCAAGCTCGGAGGCTAGGCACACAACGTGGCCTCCGAACCCAGTCCGAAGATCCAGCGCAGCCTTCCAACGTCCCCCCGTGCGGCAAAGGAGCCCACGGTCGTGATCAGCCCGCGAGGCGTCGAGCGCCTGCGGTCGGGACACCTGTGGATCTATCGGAGCGATATTCGGTCGACACAGAGCGAAGCGGGCGCCATCGTCCGACTGGTCGACGAGCGCGGAAACTTTCAGGGCCGCGCATTTTACAGCGACAAATCGCAGATCGCGGTGCGCCTTCTCACACGCGAAGACCGGCCCGTGGATCGCGCGTTCTTCACGGATCGCATTCGCCGCGCCGCTGCGTATCGTGACCTCGTGGTCGAAAACTCGCAAGCTTGCCGGCTCGTCTACAGTGAGGCAGACCTGCTGCCGTCCCTGATCGTCGACCGCTACGCGGATTATGTGGTGGTGCAGACGCTGAGCCAGGGCACCGAGCACATCAAGGGTCTTATTCTCGAGATTCTTGTCGAGATGTTTTCGCCGCGCGGCGTCCTCGAGCGCAACGATCCAAAGGTGAGGCTTCTCGAGGGCCTGGAGCAGCGCGTGAGCGTCCTTCATGGCGAGATTCCAGCCGAGATTCCGGCTCAGGAAAACGGTATTACCTTCGTTCACGACCTGTTGAAAGGGCAGAAGACGGGGTCGTTCTTGGATCAACGCGAAAACCATCAGGCTGCGCGGCGGTATGCCTCGGGAGACGTCCTCGACTGTTTCAGCTATCAGGGGGGATTCGCGCTGACGGTCGCCGACAAGTGCGCGCACGTCCAAGGAATCGAAATGGCCCCGGCGGCGCTGGAGGCCGCGCGGCGCAATCAGGAGGCTAATGGAATTTCGAACGTCGACTTCCGTGAAGGGAACACATTCGACATTCTCAAGGAATACGATGACGCCGGCCGCCGCTTCCAAATGATCATCCTCGATCCACCCGCGTTCGCGAAGAACCGCGACAGTATCCCCGCCGCCCAACGCGGGTACAAAGAGATCAATCTCCGCGCGCTGAAGCTGCTGAGGCCCGACGGCTTTCTGCTAACCTGCTCTTGCTCTTACCACATTACCGAGCCGCTCTTTCTCCAGATCCTCGCCGAGGCCGCAAACGACGCCAAGAAGGCCATCGTTGTGGCCGAGCGAAGGACGCAGGCTCAGGACCATCCGATTCTGCTGACCATGCCGGAGACGCACTACCTTAAGTGCTTTATAGTAAGAGCCTTAGAATAGACTTCGACAACGAGCCCGGATAGTTTTTGTGTCAAGAAAAGACTTGACAATATTACACGCATATTTTATGCTCCTACTGCGCTAATACAGAGCGCCAAATTTCGATGGGGGAAGTTACAATGTCAATTACCCGATGGGACCCATTCCAGAATCTGGCCACCTTGCAGGATCAGGTCAACCGTCTCTTTGAGGCGCCGTTGGCTGGTCGCCGTGCCGAGAGCTCGAATTTGACGGCCTGGGCGCCTGCTGTGGACATCTGTGAGACCGAGAACGAGCTGGTCCTCAAGGCCGATTTGCCCGACATCAATGAGAAGGACCTCGATGTCCGGGTCGAGAACAACATGCTCACGATCCGCGGCGAGCGGAAGTTTGAGCAGAAGGTGAAGGAAGACAATTACCTCCGGATCGAGCGGACCTACGGGTCGTTCAGCCGGAGCTTTAGCCTGCCGACGACCGTGAGCACGGAGTCGATTCACGCCGAGTACAAGAATGGCGTGTTGACAGTGCAACTGCCGAAGCGCGCAGAGTCGAAGCCGCGACAGGTGAAAGTGAACGTAACGACAAACGGCAACTGACGCGGTCTTGTTTGCGGTCTCCGGGGCTGGACGGACATACCGGCCAGCCCCTTTTTTTCGCCCCCTTGGAGGGATCTGGAGTATCCGGGGGCAAAGTGAGAAGATTTCGCCATGCTGCGATTTGACAAATTAACAGTGAAGGCGCAGGAAGCGCTGCAAGCCGCGCAGGAAATGGGAGCGCGCTCGGGCCAGCAGCAGATCGAGCCGCTGCACCTTCTGTGGGCGCTTGTGGCCCAGGGCGACGGCGTTGTGCCGCCCCTTCTGCAAAAGCTGGGCGTGTCGCCAACGGTCCTCGCCGCCGAGGCGGAAAAACAGATCGGGCGGCTGCCGAAGGTGAGCGACGTCTCGAACCAGTCGCTGAGCCGCGCGGCGAACGACGTTCTCGAGCACGCGTTCGGCGAGGCGCAGCGGCTGAAGGACGAGTACGTCTCGACCGAGCATATTTTGCTTGCGATTGCGGCTGCGGATCGCGATCCCGCCGGCCAGCTGCTGGCGAAGAACGGCGCGAGCCACGACGCGATTCTGCAGGCGATGGCGTCCATTCGCGGCAACGTCCGCGTGACTTCGCAAAATCCCGAAGCGACATATCGCGCGATCGAGCAATACGCACGCGACCTCACTGAAGCGGCCCGCCGAGGGAAGCTCGACCCGGTGATCGGGCGCGACGAAGAGATTCGCCGCGTGATGCAGATTCTCGCGCGCCGCACGAAGAATAACCCCGTGCTCATCGGCGAGCCGGGCGTTGGCAAGACCGCTATCGTGGAAGGACTGGCTGGGCGAATTGTTTCCGGCGACGTTCCCGAGGTCTTGAAGCCAAAACGGATCGTGGCGCTTGATCTGGCCGCCCTTGTGGCGGGCGCCAAATATCGAGGCGAATTCGAAGACCGGCTCAAGGCGGTTCTCAAGGAAGTTACGGAATCCGAAGGGCAGATCATTCTCTTCATCGACGAGCTGCACACGCTGGTAGGGGCGGGCGCGGCAGAAGGCTCGATGGACGCTTCGAACATGCTGAAGCCTGCACTCGCGCGCGGCGAGCTGCGTGCCATCGGCGCGACGACGCTCAACGAATATCGCAAGTACATCGAGAAGGACCCAGCTCTCGAGCGGCGGTTCCAGCCCGTGATGATTGGCGAGCCGTCCGTAGAAGACACGATCGCGATTCTGCGCGGCCTGAAGGAACGCTACGAGGTCCATCACGGCGTGCGCATTAAGGACGCAGCGATCGTTGCCGCCGCGATGCTCTCGCAGCGCTATATCACGGACCGCTTCCTGCCGGACAAGGCGATCGATCTTGTCGACGAAGCGGCCGCGGGGCTGCGTATGGAAATCGATTCGCTGCCGACCGAGATCGACCTGATCGAACGGCGCGTGATGCAGCTCGAGATCGAGCGCCAGGCGCTGCGGAAGGAATCCGATGCGCATTCGAAGGAGCGGCTATCGCAGATCGAAAAAGAACTGAGCACGCTGCGCGAACAGTCGGGCGCGCTCAAGGCTCATTGGCAGACCGAGAAGGACGCCATCGGTCGCATCCGCAAGCAGAAGGAAGAAATCGAGCGGCTTAAAGGTGAGGAACAGCGCTTCGAGCGCGCGGGCGACCTCTCGCGCGTTGCGGAGATTCGCTACGGAAAGCTATCGGCCGCCGAGAAGGAACTAAAGGCAGCCCAGGATCGCCTCGCGGAATTGCAGAAAGACCACCCGATGCTGAAGGAAGAGGTGGGCGAGGAAGAGATCGCGAAAATCGTCAGCAAGTGGACCGGGATTCCCGTTGGGCGGCTGCTCGAAGGCGAAGTGCAGAAGCTCGTGCACATGGAGGAGCGCCTGCGGCAACGCGTCGTCGGACAGGATGCAGCGCTGGCTGCCGTGGCAAATGCGATTCGCCGCAGCCGTTCGGGACTCAGCGATCCGCATCGCCCGATCGGCTCGTTCCTGTTTCTGGGTCCGACCGGCGTCGGCAAGACGGAGCTTGCGCGGGCGCTCGCCGAGTTTTTGTTCGACGACGAGCGCGCCATCATTCGGCTCGACATGTCCGAATACATGGAAAAGCATTCCGTGGCGCGGATGATCGGAGCGCCTCCGGGATACGTTGGCTACGAAGAGGGTGGCCAGCTCACCGAACAGGTGCGGCGACGCCCCTACTCGGTCGTGCTGCTGGATGAAATCGAGAAGGCGCATCCGGATGTGTTCAATGTGTTGCTACAGATTCTCGAAGACGGACGTCTAACCGATGGTAAGGGACGTACGGTCGATTTCCGCAACGCGGTCATCATCATGACGTCGAACGTGGGCTCGGCATCCATCTTCGAGCTGGCCGACAAGGACCCAAAGAAAGCGCGCGAAGAAGCGATGGCTGCGCTGCGGGAGATTTTCCGGCCCGAGTTCCTGAACCGGATCGACGACATTGTCCTGTTCAAGCCGCTCGGCAAGGATCAGATCGAGACGATCATCGAGCTGCAGATGCGCAACGTGGTGAAGCTGCTGGCCGAGCGGCAGATCACTTTGCACCTGACGCCGGCGGCGAAGACGCTGCTCTTCCGTGAAGGTTTTGATCCGGCATACGGCGCCCGCCCGATGAAGCGGGCGATCCAGCGGCTGATTCAGGATCCGCTGGCGCTCAAGATTCTGGATGGCGAGGTGAAGCCGGGTGACGAACTTAAGGTCGATGCTGACGCGAAAACCGGCGAGATGAAGTTTCAACCCGCGACTGCGAAGGCGGGGGTTGCGTAAGAAAGGGTCCGGGTAACCAACGATGAAGACGTTCAAGACGGCATTCCTGCTGACGGCTCTGACGCTCCTGCTTCTCTTTTTGGGGCAAGCGTTCGGCGGGCGAAATGGAATGACGATCGCGCTTGGCTTTGCGATCGTCATGAACGGCGTGGCGTACTTCTTCTCGGATAAGATCGCCCTCGCCTCGAGCGGCGCGCGCCCGATCAGCCGCGAAGAAGCGCCGCGGCTCTACGCCGTGATGGAGCGCCTCGCGGCCAAAGCCAATCTGCCCATGCCTAAGCTATACCTGATTCCCCAGGCAGCTCCAAACGCCTTCGCCACCGGCCGCAATCCGAGCCACGCGTCAGTGGCCGTCACGCAGGGATTGCTGGAGCTGATGAATGACGACGAACTCGAAGGTGTGATCGCGCACGAGCTTTCGCACGTCCGCAACTACGACATTCTGACGTCGTCGATCGCTGCCACGCTCGCCGGGGCCATTACGTGGGTGGCACGGATGGGATTCTGGTTCGGCGGCGGCAACCGCGACCGCGAGGGCGGCGGAATCACTGCTCTCATCATGTTGATCGCGGCACCGATCGCCGCGATGCTCTTGCAGCTTGGTATTTCACGGCAACGCGAATATCAGGCGGACGCGTCGGGCGCGAGAATGGTCGGCTATCCCAACGGCTTGATCAGCGCTCTCGAAAAACTCGGCGCGTACAACAAACGGATTCCCACGGACATGCCGCCATCCACGGCGGCGCTTTGCATCGTCGCTCCGCTGAGCGCGCGCCATCTTATGGCCGGCCTTTTCAGCACGCACCCTCCGCTTGAGGATCGCATCGCAAGACTGCGCCAAATGAGCATCACGCGCTGACGCTAAATTTCACGAGTTCGATCCTAACGGCCTCTTCGGTGCAGTTCTAGTAGTACTAAGTCTTATCCAAATCTCCACTAAGCAGAAACCCTTGCTGGCCGCGTAAAAATTGCAGGGTCTGGCAACCTCCCGATCCCGGACATTCCCAAGAGGGCCACCTTAACCCTATTATTCATAGTGTGTTACGGGACTGCCCGCGTTTGGAACGGTTTGGTTCAGGGCGTGCTCCTACACACCCAAGCAAGGGTTTCCACGGAGGGCAAAAAAATGCTCGAAGAAAAGAACGAAGTAATTCACGAAGAAGCAGCGCCACGGTGGATTGGGATCGCCGTCGTAATCCTGGCTATCGTCTCGCTCGCAGCTCTGGGTGTCGGCTGGACGGCCTCGACGCATTCGAACGAATTGCAGAAGACTCTCGCCGCACAGACGACGCAGACGAAGCAAAACGACGACATTCTGAATCAGCGCCTTGCGAAAGCCGAAGACACGAACGCGCAGCTTCAAGGTGAGCTCAGCGTGGTAACCGACAAGATGAAGCTCACCCAGTCCGAGCTGGACCGGGCGCGCTCGCAGACCAAAAAGATCAAGGCCGAAGAGGCGCAGGAACTCTCCGATCTTCAGAACAACGTCAACGGCCAACTGGCGACGAAAGCCAGCGTCGACGACGTGAACAAGCTCGGAACCGACGTGAATGGCGTCCGCACCGACCTCGAAGCGACCAAGAACAGCCTGAACCTGCAACACGGCGAGTTCGGCACTCTGATCGCGAAGAACCACGACGAGATCGACGAACTCCGGCGCCTCGGCGAGCGCGATTACTACGAGTTCACGATCACGAAGAAGGGCCAGCGCGAGAAGGTGGGCGACGTGATGGTCGAACTCCGCAGCGTGAACCCGAAGAAGAACCTCTATACGGTGGCGATCTATGCGGACGACCAGCGCTACGAGAAGAAGAATCGCTCGGTGAACGAGCCGATCTACTTCTTGACGAATGGCAGCCGCGCACCGATGGAGTTCACGGTCAATGCGGTGGGCAAGGACAAGATCAGCGGTTACCTGAGCGTGCCGAAGGCCGGAACGACGCACGCGCAGGTCGCCGGCAACTGACGAATCCCGTTTGCCTGGTCCCTGGGGGCCAATGCAAGCGTCAGGAACGAAAAGGGCGTCCGCCAAAGCGGACGCCCTTTTTCTTTTTCGAGGATGCTTATTCGGCTTTGCTGAGCGCCCGCTGTTTGCGGGCCAGAAATCTCTTGGCGAGCGACGGAAGCTTGTCGTGCGGAAGTTTTCCCTGTTCGTAGAGCTTCATCTTGGCCTTCGCCGTCTTGCGGCGGCGGCGCTGCCTTTTCTGCGCGACGTAACGCTTATCGTATGCCATCCGATCCTCTTTCCTCTCGAAATGCGTGACATCCGATTGTAGCGGAGAGGCAACAAGATGCAAGCTCGCCGTGTTTTTCGCCGCCGAATTCGAGTAGCATTTTCGTTGGGCGCTCAAGTACCGATTCAGGACAGGTTCCGGAGCTATGCCGACTACGGCCATCCATGCCAGCCGCATTCTGACGCCGGACGAAGAGATCAGCGACGGCGTGATCGTCGTCGAAGGCAGCCGCATCGCCGCGATCGGCCATCGCGACGAGATGCGCCTGCCGCCGGACGCCATCGATTACGTCGCCACCGGCATGACGGTGGTCCCCGGCTTCGTCGACGTGCACATCCACGGCGCCGGCGGGCATGACGTGATGGAAGCCGACGCGCGCGCGCTCGATCGCATCACATCCACGGTCGCGCGCCACGGCACCACGTCCATCGTTGCGACGACCGTCACCGCGCCCGTCGAAGAAACGTGCCGCAGCCTGCAGGGAATTGCCAGCTACATTCGCGCGCATGAGAACGTGGAAAGCGATGGCCTCGCCGCGGAAATTCTGGGCATCCACCTCGAAGGGCCATTCATCAGCAAGGCGCGGCGCGGCGTCCATCCGCCTGATGCGTTGGCGAAGCCCTCCGTGGCGACGCTTGGCAAGTTCATCGAGGCGGCGGACGGCCTGGTGAAAATTGTCACGCTGGCGCCCGAGCTTCCGGGCGCGCTCGAACTGATTGCGGCAGCGGTCGCCGCCAAAATCGTCGCCGCGATCGGCCACACCGACGCCGATTACGATCAGGCGCGCGCGGCCATACACGCAGGTGCGCGCCACGCGGTACACATGTACAACGCCATGCGGCCCTTCGGGCACCGCGATCCGGGTGTGGTCGGCGCAATCCTCACCGATCCTGAGGTGACCGCCGAGGTGATCGCCGATCTAGTGCACGTGGCCGGGCCGGCGATTCAGGTGCTGGTCGGGACGAAGGGATTCGACACGGTTTTGCTGGTCAGCGACGGTATCGCCGCCACAGGCATGCCGGACGGCAAGTACCGGCTGGGAACTTTCGAGGTGTCCGTAAAGGACGGCGTCGCGCGAAGCAGCGAAGGCAAGCTCGCGGGCAGCACGCTGACCATGGACCGCGCGCTGCGCAATATCGTCGGGATTGGCGTGCCGCTGCAGGATGCGGTTCGCATGGCAACGGTTCTCCCAGCGCGCCGCCTCGGCCTCGCCGGCAGAAAAGGCATTATCGCCGTCGGCGCGGACGCCGATCTTGTCGCGTTGACGCCGGATCTGCGCGTAGTGGGCGTGATGACGCGCGGCGCGGGACTCGCGTGATCACTGGAACGTGGCCGATGGGCTCACTGCAATTCCAATACGAAATCCCGATCGACGAATACGTTGCTGCGCAGCTTCTCTACCATAAACTTCGGAAGAGCGACCACCGCATCGGGCGGGCGGCATTTTGGATTCTGCTCGGTGCGGCCTTCGTTGTCGTGGCCTTTACTGTCAAGACATCCGCCTGGGCGGCTACCGACAGTTCGGCGGTGCCTCTCATCATCCTTGCAGCGTTTGGGATCTCGTGGATCTATGGCGGAATACGCATGTTGTTCCCCGCCAGACATTTCCGCCGGGCGTACGGATCATCTGCGTTGGTCGGCCAGTCGTACAAGGCCGACATAGACGAAAAGGGATTCCATGTCGCGAGTGAGCTCTGCGAGTGGAGCGTGAAATGGCCCGCGGTGCAAATCAAAGGAGAGGACGAACGAGTTTTCATTTTTTTCGCGGCAAACACGATCTTTATCTTCGGAAAGAAATCCCTGAGCGCCAAACAACAAGAGGAACTTCGCAAGCTCGGTGGACTGAAGTCGTAGCACCTTCTATCAGAAGAGCAGATTTCTCGCCTCGCTCGGAATGACAGACCGAGAGCGGTTGCTGCACACGGGCAGCGACTACGAATTCAGCGGAATTTTCAATTCTTCGGCGAGGCGATGCGGGTCAAACGGGCTGCAGGCGAAAAAGCGGCCTGCCACCTCGAGCGTGGGGACTTTGCGGCGCCCGTTATTCACGCGGAGGACGATCTCTTCGGCACCGGGCGTTTCGTCGATATTCACTTCGCGAAACGCGACTTTGCGATCGCGTAGGAAATGCTTCACGCGGCGGCAATCGCAGCACCACGAGGTGCTGTAAATTGTGACAGCTTCATTCATTCCGGGTATTTCCAATCGTCCTGATCATTCGATGCGAAGAAAAGAGGCGGGATTCAATGCGTGCGCGAGATGATAACGGTTGAAGGGGAGGCGTCATGCGCTTTACTTGTGGGTTCCTGGCGCGCCCGCCAGTTTACCGACAGTTTGCGTCCGCACAAGTGCGCGCTCGACCGCGAGCTTCCGCTCCTGCCAGTCCGGGCTTCCCGCGCTGGTTTTCGCGAGCTCGGCCTGCGCGCGCTCGTGAGCGGCCTTCGCCCGCGCGACGTCGATTTCCTCCGCTCGCTCCGAGAGCTCGGCCAGCACGATGACGCGATCCGGCAATACTTCGGCGTAACCGTGAATCACGGTGACGTAGCGCGTTTCACCGCTCTTGCGATACGCCAGAATTCCGATGCCAAGCTCGGTGATGAGCGGCGCGTGGCCCGGCAGAATGCCGAGATAGCCTTCTTTGCCGGGTATCTCAATCGCCTGCACGGTCTCCTGCAAGACGTGCCTCTGCGGCGTCACGACTTGCAGTTCGATCGCATAAGGTAGCGCCATTCGTTCGTTCCCGTTTCGCCCGCTTGCGGTCTAGGCTACAGCCGCCATTTTCTCAGCCTTCTCGCGCGCCTCTTCGATGGTGCCCACCATGTAAAACGCCTGCTCGGGCAGCTCGTCGTGCTTGCCTTCGACGATTTCCTTGAAGCCGCGAATCGTGTCCTCAACCTTCACGTACGTGCCCTTGAGGCCGCTGAACTGCTCGGCCACGAAGAACGGCTGCGAGAGGAAGCGCTCGAGCCTGCGGGCGCGGCCTACCACCTGCTTGTCGTCGTCCGAGAGCTCTTCGATTCCGAGGATCGCGATGATGTCCTGCAATTCCTTGTATCGCTGCAGCACGCCCTTCACGGCGCGCGCCACGGTGTAGTGTTCCTGGCCCAGGATGCGCGGGTCGAGAATGCGCGAGAAGCTCGCGAGCGGATCGACGGCGGGATAGATGCCGCGCTCGACGATCTGGCGGCTCAGGTTGGTGGTCGCGTCGAGGTGCGTGAAGGTAGCCGCCGGCGCCGGGTCGGTATAGTCGTCCGCGGGCACGTAAATTGCCTGCACCGAGGTGATCGAGCCGCTCTTGGTCGAGGTGATGCGCTCCTGCAATTCGCCGATTTCGGTGTTGAGGTTTGGCTGGTAACCCACGGCCGACGGCATGCGGCCGAGCAGCGCCGATACTTCCGATCCTGCCTGCACGAAACGGAAAATATTGTCGATGAAGAGCAGCACGTCGAGATGCTCTTCGTCACGGAAATATTCGGCCACGGTCAGCCCGGTCAAGCCGACGCGAAGACGCGCGCCGGGCGGTTCGGTCATCTGGCCGTAGACCAGAGCGCAACGCGATTTTTCCGGATTGCCGGCCTCGATGACGTGCGATTCCTGGAATTCGAGCCACAGGTCGTTGCCTTCACGGGTGCGTTCGCCCACGCCGGCAAACACGGACACGCCGCCGTGCTTCATCGCGACGTTGTGGATCAGCTCCTGAATCAGCACCGTCTTGCCGACGCCCGCGCCGCCGAAGAGGCCGATCTTGCCGCCCTTGAGGTAGGGCTCGATCAGGTCGACGACCTTGATGCCCGTCTCGAACATTTCGAGATTCGTCGACTGCTCTTCGAGCGACGGAGCTGGGCGATGAATCGGGTAGCGCTTTTCGTACTTCACCGGGCCGAGCTTGTCGACCGGCTCGCCGAGCACGTTCATCACGCGGCCCAGCGTGCCACGGCCCACCGGGACGGAAATCGGCTCGCCGAGATCCTCGGCCTTCATGCCGCGGACGATGCCTTCAGTCGGCTTCATCGCTACGGCGCGCACGCGCCCCTCGCCGAGGTGCTGCTCGACCTCGGCAACGATGTCGAGCGGCTCTGGCACATCAAATCCCTCGCTCGTGATGCGAATCGCGTGGTGAATCAGCGGCAGATGGCCTTCCTCGAATACGACGTCCACCACAGGCCCGATGACTTCCGTTACGTGGCCGATTTTCTTGTTGTCGCTTACCATTTCAGCTCTCCGTGAAATCCGTGACTCACAACTCGTGATTCGTTAAAAAAGCTACCGTGGTCGGCGCTCGCGCCTACGACATCGCGGAAGCGGCTCCGCTTACGATTTCGATCAGCTCCTTCGTGATTCCCGCTTGGCGAATCTTGTTCATCTCGAGTGTGAGCTTGTCGATGAGCTCGGAGGCGTTGCGCGTGGCCGCGTCCATCGCGGTCATGCGCGCGGCCCACTCCGCCGCAGACGATTCGAGGAGGATTCGGAATACCTCGGACTCGAGGTAGCGCGGCACGAGGCCGCTGAAAATCTCGGCAACAGGCTCCTCATAGATGTAATCGACGAGCCACTTTCCGCTGGCTGCCAAGTCGTGCGGCAGCGCTTCCTCCTGCTCCGGCGTCGCGGCGTGGGCGGCCTCGGGGCGTTCTGACGTAAGCACCGACGGGTCGATCGGCAGCAGCTTCTCCGTGCGCAGATTTTGCACCAGCACGTTCTTGAATTCGTTGTAGACCACGTAGACGGCATCGACCTCGCGCGCCACGTAGAGCTCGGCGATCTTGCCGGCGATTTCCTTGGCGATCGTGAAGTCCACGTTGCCGGACACATTGATGTATTCGGCGGCAAACGTCCATCCGGCTCGCTTCAGCGAATTGCGGCCCTTTTTGCCGATGGGAATCACCTGCGTCTTTTTCGAGGCGTTCTCGCGCAGGAAGATCATCGCGCGGCGGATCACGTTCGAGTTGAACGCTCCCGCGAGGCTGCGATCTCCCGTCAAAACGATCACCAGGATTCGCTCCTCGGGGCGCCTTTCGAGCAGCGGATGCGTGGTCGACTCGACGCGGGCAGCGGCCGAGCGCAGCACTCGGAGGATTTCGCGGGCGTAGGGCCGCGCCGCAAACACACCTTCTTGCGAGCGGCGCAGCTTTGCCGCGGCGACGAACTTCATCGCGCGCGTGATCTGCTGCGTGCTCTTCACCGAGCGAATGCGGCGCCGGAAATCGAGGAGTGTGGCCATCGATCGTCAGTCTTAGCTCGCAGCAGGCGCGGCCGCGGCTGCGGCGGGCGCCGCGCTCGCCAGGAACGTTTCCTTGAATGCTTGAAGCGCCGCGAGCATATCGGCCTTGAGCGCGTCGTCGATCGCCTTCTTCTCACGGAGCGTCTTGAAGATGTTGGGATAATTCGTTTCGAAATAGGGGTACATTTCGAGCTCGAACCGGCGAACTTCGGAAATTTCCAGGTCATCCAGGATGCGATTCGCGCCGGCGAAAATGATCAGCACCTGCCGTTCGACCGGCAGCGGCTGATACTGGTCCTGCTTGAGAACTTCCACGAGCCGCTGGCCGCGCGCCAGCTGCTGCTGCGTGGTTTTATCAAGCTGCTCCGTTCCAAACTGCGCGAACGCCGCGAGATCTCGATATTGCGCCATGTCGAGCCGCAGCGAGCCGGCCACCTGCCGCATGGCTTTGATTTGGGCGTTGCCACCGACGCGGCTCACCGAAATGCCGGCGTTGATCGCGGGGCGCTGGCCGGCGTTGAAGAGGTCGGCCTCGAGATAAATCTGGCCGTCCGTGATCGAAATCACGTTCGTCGGAATGTACGCGGAAACGTCGCCAGCCTGCGTTTCGATTACAGGCAGCGCGGTCAGCGAGCCCGCGCCGAGCGCATCGTTCAATTTCGACGCGCGCTCGAGCAAGCGCGAGTGCAGGAAGAATACGTCTCCGGGGAACGCTTCACGGCCCGGCGGGCGGCGCAGCAGCAACGAAATTTCGCGGTAGGACTGCGCGTGCTTCGAAAGATCGTCGTAGAAGCAGATCGCGTGCCGCTTCGAATCGCGGAAATATTCGCCCATCGCCGCTGCAGCGAACGGTGCGATGTACTGCATCGTGGCCGGGTCGGCAGCGGCCGCCGCCACCACAATGCTGTAGTCCATGGCGCCGTAATCGGTGAGCGTTTTGATCACCTGCGCGATCGTCGACTGCTTCTGCCCGATCGCGCAGTAGATGCAAATCATGTCGCCGCCCTTTTGATTGATGATCGTATCGAGAATGATCGCCGTCTTGCCCGTCTGGCGGTCGCCGATGATCAACTCGCGCTGCCCGCGGCCGATCGGAATCATCGAGTCGATGGCCTTGATGCCGGTTTGAAGCGGCTCGCGCACCGGTTGGCGATCAACGACGCCCGGCGCGAGGCGCTCGAGCGGATTGCGATGATCGGTTTGCACCGGGCCTTTGCCGTCGAGCGGCTGGCCGAGCGGATTCACGACGCGCCCGACGAGCGCATCGCCAACGGGCACGGACATGATGCTCTTCGTACGCTTGACCGTGTCGCCTTCCTGGATCTCCGTGTAATCGCCGAGCAGCACCGTGCCGACCTGATCCTCTTCGAGGTTGAGCGCGATGCCGAAAACATCGTGCGGGAACGAGAGCATTTCGCCCGCCATGCAACGGTCGAGCCCGTGGATGCGCGCGATGCCGTCGCCCACGGAAATCACCGAGCCGACCTCTTCGACGGCGACCGTCTGCTGGTAGTTTTCGATCTGCTCGCGCAGGATCCTTGTGATTTCGTCAGCTTTGATCTTCGCCATTCCTGCTCCTATTCCGTTTCGAGCCGCTCGCGCAGCCGCGTCAATTGCTCGCGCACCGAACCGTCGTATACGGTCGATCCCACGCGGACGACGGCGCCGCCGACGAGGGATTCATCCTGGCGGAAGCGGGCTTCGATTTTCTTTCCGGTGCGCCGCTCGAGCGCCTTCGTCATCCGTTCTTTTTCGGCAGCGTTCAGCTCGCGCGCCGAGGTCACTTCAGCCTCCGCGATGCCCAGCCGCGCGTTCAATTCGATCTCGAACGCCTGCTGGATTTCGCGAAGCATTTCCGTCCTGCGATGATTCACGATCACGTATGCGAAATTGCGCACGGCCGGCGCCAAATCCATTTTCGCCGCCAGCTCCTCGATCACTTTGTGCTTCATCTCCGGGCCGATGGCGGGGCTCTCGATGAAATTTCGCAGGTCGGCCGAACCGAAAAACGTGTCGACGAAGGCGGCGAGATCTTTCTTCACGCGGTCGCCGGACTCCTGCTCGAGCACCACGTCCGCCAGAGCCGCTGCGTACCGCGATGCGAGCACGCCGTTCAACTGGGGCTCCCCTCAAGTTCAGCAACGAAATTGCCGAAGAGCGTCGCTTCCGTTCGCGGCGTGAGCTCCGAGCGCAGCAATGCCTCGGCGTGCTCCACGGCAATGCGCGCCGCAAGCGCCTTCAACTCCAGGCGTGCCGCGCGCTCCGCTGCCGCGATTTCCGCATGCGCGGACCGCTCGATGGCTTCCGCCTCGGCCCTGGCCTGCGCGCGTAGGCGCTCGCCCTCGGTCTGAGCGCTGCGCTTTGCTTCGACGCGCAGGGCCGCCACTTCTGTCTCGATTCCGGCTAGTTTCGCCTGCGCCGCGCGGCGACCCGCTTCGGCGGCTTCGCGCGCGCGCGTACCTTCCGCGATCTTTTCGGAGATTTCCTGCGCGTGGCGGCGGAAGTAGGGAGCAGCTTTGCCGAATGCGTAAATGAAAAGCCCGAGAACGATTGCGAAGTTCAGCCAGCGGAAGACCCAGCCCGTAGTGGAGTCGGCGGGTGAAGGCTGCTCATCCTGCGCGAACACAGGCAGCGCCAGCAACAGGAAAAATGCGGCAAAAGCAGCGGCCTGCCGCGCTCGCGCCGAATGCGATACGGGAGCGGACATCATCGCGTCGCTCCGCCGCGCAACGACGACGGCTTATCGAGAATCGTGCGGGCAATCTGATTGGCGAGCGCCGGAGCCTGGCGTTCGATTTCAGCGCGGGCCGCGGCAACATCCGCAGCGATCCTCTTCTTTGCGGCTGCGACGTCTTCCTGCGAGCGCGAGCGCATGACCTTCAGGAGTTTGGCGCGCTCGTCGAGAGCGGCCTGGCGCGCGGCTTCCTGCTCGGCGTAGATTTCGGCGCGAGCCTTACGAAGAGCTTCATGATACGTGTCGAGTTCCTGCTTCGCGGCGGCTTCAACGGAAGCTGCTTCAGCGCGCGCACCTTCGATACGTGCTGCGCGCTCGGCCATCGCTTTCTGGATCGGGCCGAAAAACGCCCAGCGCATGAAGACGTAAAACAAAAGCACAATGACGACCGTGGGCACAGCTTCGAGGAACAACTCGCCGAGTTGGTGGAGAATCTCCATCGTCAGGAAGAGAGCGCTGCGGCTACTCCAATTTTAATATAGGTGTTGCGATGTTCCGGTTTGCGCACCACCGGCACACACTTTAGGATCGAGCAAAGCAGGAGATTATCGCATCCGCGCTCGCCACGCGTCAATTCCTTTGGGTCGACCGAACCAAACCCTCTCATTTGGACGCCGCCTTGGCTCCGGTGGCGGCTTCGGCGAGCAACGACGTCAGCTGAACGCGATCGGAGACGGGTGGGAAGCATGTGGTCTCGACGCATACGAGAGCTTGGGGCACGGTTGCGTCGAGGTGAGGCAGGGTTTCGCGCAATGCGGCTGGGAGCGCGCCAGTTGCGAGGCACTCGGGCGTGACGCGCAGGACTACTTTGCCGAAGCGATAAACTTCGTGCGCGGCGCGTTCGAGGTTGGCGGCTTTGGGGTCGGCCGCGGCTCCGGTGATGACGACTTGCAGCGGATGCCGCGCGTGGAGCAGCGCGGCCAAAGCGTAGGTCGCGGCGAAGAGTCCGTATTGCGGGATCAGGCCGACGAAGGCCTCGAGTGTTTTCTCGGCCCACTCGCGGTAGAGGCGCTCGCCTGTGAGGGCGTGCAAGCGGTCGAGGACGATTGCGGCGACGGAATTTCCGCCGGGCGTGGGCGAATCCTGGAGCGGCTTGCGGCGGACTTCGAGGCCGCCCATCGGCGCGGCGTCCTTGGCGCGATCGAAGAAGCCGCCGCCATCGGGATCGCCGAACCGTTCGACGGCGAGACGCATGGCGCGCTCGGCGATTTCGAAATAGCGGCGGTCGAAGGTTGCTTCCCAGGCGTCGAGCAGCGCGGCGATGGTGAAGACCTGATCGTCGAGCGAGCCTTCGAGGCGCGGGCCGCCCACTCGGTGCAGGAAGCCTTTCGATTCGTCCCAGGCTTCGGCAAGGATGCGGTCGAGGGTCTTCAGCGCGAATTCGCGGCAATCGGGGCGATCGAGGACGCGCGCCGCTTCGAGATACGCCGAGACGAACATCGCGTTCCATGCGACGTAGATCGTTTCGTCGATGGCGGGCGTGGGGCGGCGCTCACGGCGCACAGCGATCAGCTTGCCCTTCGCGCGGGCGAGCAGCAGCGCGACTTGATCTTCCGGCACGCGCAGCTTGCGGCCGATTTCTTTAACTGGCTCAGCGATCCAGAGAACGTTTTTTTCAGGGTTGTGATGCATTTCGCCATGCGGCGTGACGTCGTAATAGAGCTCAATCGCGCGCGATTCTTCCGGCGTAAGGACCGCGCGGACTTCCTGCTGCGTCCAGGTGAAATAGTCGCCGTCGTCGTCGAGAGTCTGATCGGCATCCTGACTCGCGTAGAAGCCGCCGCGCGCGGGATCGGAAAGCACTTCGCCGGCCCAGGCGATGAGATCCTCGGCCACATGCTTGTAATGCGGCAGGCGCAGCGACTGATAGCCGTGAAGATAATTCTTCAGCAGCTCGGAATTGTCGTACGACATTTTTTCGAAGTGTGGGACGCACCAGCGCTCGTCAACCGAGTAGCGATGGAATCCGCCGCCGATCTGATCGGCGAAGCCGCCGGCGGCCATGCCGTCGAGCGTCTTTTCGACGATTGTTTGAAGCTGTTCGCCGCCGGGCCATTTCTGGCGCTCCAGAAGTAGATCAATCGCGGAGGAGTGCGGGAATTTCGGGGCGTCGCCGAATCCGCCGTGCGCGGGATCGAAGCGCTTTACGGCTGCATCGACGACGGCGTCGACGACACGCGCATCGAACTCGCCGCGCGCGCCGTGAAAAATTTCGGCCCTCGCGACAGCCTCTTCAAGCGCGTGCGCGGAGTTGTCCACTTCGGCGCGGCGTTTCTCGAAGGCGTCGGAAATCGCGGCGAGAATGCGTTTGAAGCCCGGGCGGCCCATGGCGTCGTCGGGAGGAAAATAGGTGCCGCCGAAAAATGGTTTGCCGTCGGGCGTGAGGAACGCGGTGAGCGGCCAGCCACCCTGGCCGGAAATCGCGCTGATCGCGGATTGATAGCGCGCGTCGACATCCGGGCGTTCGTCGCGGTCGACTTTCACGGGGATATAGAGCTGGTTGATCATCGCCGCGATTTCGGGATTTTCGTAGCTCTCGCGATCGATCACGTGGCACCAGTGGCACCACACGGCGCCGATATCGAGGAGAACGGGCTTGCCAGCCGCGCGTGCCTTGGCAAAGGCTTCCTCGCCCCACTCGTGCCAGTCGACGGGCTGATGCGCAGCCGAGCGGAGATATGGGCTCGCGGAATTTTTCAGGCGATTTTCGGCGGCTTGGGTCACAGTGCTGACCCTCTCTTACTGTGTCGATTAGAATGGGTCGCCATCTTTTGTTTTCTGTAAGTTGCAGCGATTTCTAATCGCCGAATGTCGATTAGAAAATCGAGAAAAACGAGAGGCAAAGAGGCAGGGATGCAAGGAAGCATGGATCGGCGAATCGACTGCGCTTTCGCGTCCTCAGTCGCCCGCGCCCAACTTCTTGTTCTTTGGCCGACCATATTTCGCCGTTCCTCTCTACATCCACGCTATCACACCATGCAAATCGACACGCCATTGTCGATTAGCGCAAGCGATTGCGTGGGCTCAGGTTAGGCTGGTCAACACTTGAAGTGAAAGATGCGATTTTGGCGCTCTTAGAGATCGTCTCAAGCCATATCAAGACAAAATCGCTCTATCGGCCCATGCGCTCGTCCAAGGCTTTCCGGCTGGCTTTCAGTTCGGCTTCCGAGTGGGCCTGACCGCCAGCGGCTGTATACCAAGACCAGGCTTTCGTCATGTAAGCGCGCGATTGATTGGGATTGTGCGCGTCGTCCTCGAGCAACGCCAGACGGGTATACGCGGAAGCCAGTTCGAACTTTTGTGACTTGTTCGGACTCTGATTTTCCATCTCCTCCAAAAACGCCGCGTAGGTTTGCTGCGCTGCGATGCCGTGTTCGGTGTCCGCATGTCTATATTGCATGTATGAAAAATCGTCCAGCACGAGTGGCGCTGCCGCCTGCCTGAAGTCGCAGTTCCGCTCGATACGAATGGCGGTAGCGCGGAATCCCCAGATCGCTCCGATCGACAGGCCCATCAGGAGTGCAGCGAAATACGTTACCTTCGCGGCGGGCGTCATCTTCCCCATGCTTCCTCCGGCGCTAGCGGGTTCAACGGCAGAGGCTCGCGCTTGGCCATTGATTTCAGCGTTTCCTCCGAGCGATCCTGCCAGCCGAGGGATCGAAATAAGGGCTGCGCCGCACTCATGTACTTGGCCTTCAACGCGGTCTCGCCGTCATCTTCCGCCGCCATCGCGGCTTGCACATAAACGATTCCAAGATTGAAATCGATTGCGGGTTGCAACTCCGGAGCCCGCTGTCGCCGACTAAACCTTCGGAATACTTCTATGTTCTTGGGTAAATCATCGTCTCTTATTGCCTTGTCATGCGCCAAAGAGGAAGCAAAGAATCGCAGGGCCTCCACGTCGGCCAAGTCCCATAATTCGGATTCGAGGTGTGCCCGTTCAGGGGTGTTCATCCTCGCCATCTGACGTCGAACGCGGGAGGCGGCGACTCTCTCCCCAATTTTCCATCCAGCCCACCAACCCACGCAAAGGATCGCCAACGCAACGCTGAAGTAAACGCCGATGGGTCCCCTTTTCACGCCCGCTATTCTGTGGCCGGAACAGCGCAAATACAATCACACATCTGGCAGTTACCATAGGCGATCGACAAAGCTCGTGATATTTCGGAGGCTATCCAGAAGGACGGATGGGTGCGCATCATGCGACGAACCATTTTCCTGCTCGCGACTCTGGCGTTCACATCGAGCGTCATGGCGCAATCGGCCCCACAACCTCCCATGCCGGCGTCGCTCTTCGAAACGGCTTTCTCGCCGAGAAGGTCTCAGGAAATGAGGTTCGTCGGATTGATAACGGCCATGCAGCGGACGTCGGCGGCGCTGAAGCCCGCGCCGAGCATCTTCTGCGCGAACATGGCGAAACCTTCAGCGACGGGGGGATTGATTGTCTGGCCGAGGTCAGTTGAAAGGACCACGCGCTCGGGGCCGACCTTGCGGACGCTATCGAAGTAAGCTTCCCAGGGCGCTTTATTCGTGTACATCGTCGTGAAGCAGTGCTCGATCAGCGCGCCAAGATCGGCGCATTCAAGCTGCTCGGCGGCCGTCATGTTCTGCGACGGGAACTCGGCGTGGGTGACGACGACGCGCTTGAGCCCCATCTCTTTGCTCGTTTTCACCAGCTGCAGGATTTCCCTTTTGCTGAGGTGGCCGGTGGCGAGGATCATGTCGTATTTCTTGATGATTTCGAGGCAGCCGCGGGCAGCCGCGTTAACTTTGCCGTCGGGACCGAGGACGGTCATGGGCGCGGGCGAAACTCCGGTGGCCGCAAGTTCGCGCTGAATTTTCGCCCAGAAGGGCAGCTTGTCCGTGGGGCCGTCGGTGCGGCCAGCGGTTTCGTTGGCGGCGTCGACGGTGGGCATCCACACGATTTTATTGCCGGAGCGGCCTGCGATTTCGAGCGCGACGGGATTGAGTCCGCCGACACTGTGATTCAGAGTGATCGCGCCGAAGGCCTGGATGCCGGGAACCGCTTTCGTCACGACTTTCGCGCGCTCGTAGGTGGGCGCGTAGTGCGACTTCAGCACGAAGCCCTTGAGCTTGCGCGACAAGAATTCCTTCGCCAGGTCGAGGTCGTCGATGCGGCGGGCGATCACGTCGGGCGCGACGTGCACCTGCAGATCGTATGCGCCTTCAATCGCTTGCCATGCGGCATCGGTGATTTGAATCGGTGCGGCTGCGGTTTCGACGGCCATGATTTTTCCCCGGCTCCCTTGTTTTTCTGGCGCTGTAATTCCAGTCAAATACTCTGCAACCGGGACCGCTGTCTGTCAAGCAGGCCAGGACGGTGTTTCGGTCCCGCCTACCGGCTGTCCGAAGGCGGATCGAGCAATGAGCGCTGATCGGCGGGGTAGGTGATGCGCGTGCCGCGAACATGGGCGAACGGCGTGAGCGTATGTTCTTTCGGCTGCGCGGGGCTGACGACTTCGAGGACGCGAATGCCGTGCACGACGAACGCGTCCGCGACAAGCGAGCGATGGCAGCGCCACGGGACCGCCTCGGCGCACATCAAGACCGTCGGCGATGTTTTTTCCGCGAGTTGTATGGCTTGACCGAGTGCTGCGGCGAATTCCGGCGTCTGCATGTAGTCCGCGAAGCCCCGGAAGCTTGCGTTGCGCCAGGCGAGATTGATCGAATCACGTTTTGGATGGCGCAGGCCGCCGAGATCTTTCATGTGGATGTATTTGATTTCGGCGGCAGCGAGAGAGGCGGCGAGCGAATCGGTGTTGAACTGAGGATTGCGGCGCGATTTCGGGATGGTGCGAATGTCGAGGAGTTGACGGATGGCGTGTGTGCGCAACAGATCGATGAATTCGTCGATCGGGCGCGTGGAGTGGCCGATCGTGAAAACCGTCAGCGGATTTTCCTTGTTGCGAGACGTCATCGGTTTACGCTTCATCATAGCGTAAGGATGAAATCCGCATCTTCTGTAGCGGCGCGGTTGGCCGAGGCGAGCCTCGGTTAGGAGGAGCGACCTCGTGACACTACACCCGGCGGGGTTGCCGGGAGATTCCGCTTCTGCGGGGATAGCGGGGCGAGGATAATGACTGCTCGCGGCAAGCGTCGGGCCGCGCGCGAGGACCTATGGCAAAAGTGAAGGTGCTCTTCTGGGACAACGGCGGCGTGATCCTGACGAACGGATGGGATCGCGGATCGCGGCGGAATGCCGTCGAGACGTTCAACCTCGACTGGGCCGATTTCGAAGACCGGCACGAGCTGATGCTGAACGCGTTCGAGTGCGGGCAGGCGAGCCTCGACGAGTATCTGCGGCGGACGGTTTTTTACAGGGAGCGCGCGTTCACGCCGGACGATTTCAAGAAGTTCATGTTCTCGCAGTCGCAGCCGTTTCCGGAATCGCTCGATTTTCTGCGGAAGCTGACGGCGACAGGACGCTATTTTTCGGCGGCGCTCAACAACGAGTCGCTCGAGATCAACGACTACCGCATCCGTACCTTCCAGCTGCGCCATTATTTCAAGGTGTTTTTCAGTTCGTGCTACCTCGGCGTGCGCAAGCCGGACCGCGGAATCTACAGCCTGGCGTTGAAAATCTCGCAGTCGGCGCCGGACGAATGCGCGATGATCGACGATCGCGGGCTGAACCTCGAGTGCGCGAAGGAAATGGGGATGCACGCGATTCAATTTCAGAACGTCGAGCAGCTGAGGGAGGATTTGGCACGGCTCGGAGTTACCGCGGACACGCAGTAGCGGCCCGAAACCGCAAGAGAGATTCTTCGGCCGAAAACCAGCCTCAGAATGACGGCGCGGGCGGAGCCGACCGGGGCAGATTCCTCGCGGCGACTCGCACCCGCAAAGAACGCGAGAACACGAGAATGGTCGGGCTGATCTCGGATACGCATGGATTGCTGCGCGAAGAGGCAGTTGAGGCGCTGCGCGGCTCGGAGCTAATCATCCATGCGGGCGATGTGGGCAAGCCGGCGATCCTCGATGCGCTGCGGGAGCTGGCGCCGGTGGTCGTCGTGCGAGGCAATATCGATGACGGCGCGTGGGGCAAGACGCTGCCGCCGACGGCACTGGCTGAAATTGATGGAAAAACGATCTACGTCCTCCATAATATTCACGAGCTCGATCTCGACCCGGCTGCGGCGGGATTTCACGTGGTCGTGAGCGGGCATTCGCACAAACCGGCTCGTTTCGAGAAGGCGGACGTTCTCTACGTGAATCCGGGGAGCGCGGGACCCCGGCGCTTCAATTTGCCGATCAGCGTGGCGCATCTCGATTTGCGCGCGCAAACATGGAAGGTCGATTTTATCGAACTCGAAGACAGGAATTCACGATGAAGATGGAGACACGCATTTTTCCCGATATCGATGCGCTGAGCCGGGGCGCACTCGAAGAATTGCTGCGCGTGATGCAGGACGCGATCAAGCAGCGAGGCCGGTTCGCGATCGCGCTTTCCGGCGGGCATACACCCGCGAAGCTATACGCGCTGTGGGCGCATGCAAAAGATCATGGCGTGCGGACGCCGTGGGACCGGGTGCACCTGTTCTGGGGCGACGAACGGTACGTCGCGCAGGATGATCCGCTGAGCAACTACCGGATGACGCGAGAAACGTTGATCGAGCACGTGGCGATTCCGGCGGCCAACGTTCATCCGGTGGCGACCAATCTGCCGACGCCCGAGAAGGCGGCCGAGGCGTATGAGGCTGATTTACGGGGATTTTTCGGTAGCAATGCGCCGGCGTTCGATCTGCAACTGCTCGGACTTGGCGTCGAGGGGCACACGGCGTCTCTTTTCCCGGGCTCGCCCGCCCTCGAGGAGAAGCAGCGATGGGTGCTGTCGGTCGAAGCTCCCGCGAAGCCGCCACGGCGGCTGACGCTGACGCCTGTAGTACTAAACCAAGCGCGAAACACCTTCTTTCTGGTGGCCGGGGCGGACAAGCGCGAGATTTTGGCGGCTCTGCGAAATGAGCCGGAGCCCAAGACCAGCCAGTATCCGGCAGCCCGGATTAGGCCTGCCGGCGGGGCACTGTGGTTGCTGGACCAGGCGGCTAGCGGCTGAAATAGAAGCGCTTATCTGAAACCCGGTGGCACCCCGCGCGTCTAATTGCTGTCGAGTCGAAGTACTCCAGAGGGCAAGTTTCGCTAGGGGCGTTTGCATCTCCGGAAGCGCGCGAATCGAATTGTGCATCTGCCGCAGGTGCGCGGTATCATATAAGTTCTGCGGAGCTTAATTATCGGGCACCACCCATCGAATCTCGCCGTTAGACCATGAAGGGTCACCCGTAGCGGAAGGAATAGGGACACAGTCATCGAAATGAACAGGAATCGCACGCGGCTATCGATTCTCCTTGGTGTTTTCGCACTACTCGCCACCAGCGGTTGCACGAAGACGGCGCAGACTGCGCCGCCGATTTTTGCCGTTCCGGTGACAGTGGCCAAGGTGACGCAGAAGAACATCCCAATCGATTTGACGGCCATCGGCTCGGCCGATGCGAATTCGTCGGTTTCGATCAAGGCGCAGGTAAACGCAGTGCTCGACGAGGTGCACATCAAGGAAGGCCAGTTCGTCACGAAGGGCCAACTGCTTTTCACGCTGGATGCGGCGCCGTTTGAGGCCGCGCTGGAGCAGGCGCAGGCCAATCTCGCGAAGGACAAAGCCCAGGAGGAACTGGACAATGTCCAGGCGAACCGTTACGAGCAACTCTACAAGGCCGGTGTCGCGCCTAAGGAGCAGCTCGACACCATGAAGGCCAATGCGGACGCGCAGCAGGCCGCCGTGCGCGCCGACCAGGCTGCGGTCGACGCAGCGCAGCTACAGGTGGGTTATTGCAAAATTTACTCCCCGCTCGATGGGCGGACCGGAGCGCTGCAGGTCTATCCGGGAAACATCGTCAAGCAGAATGACGTGCCGGTTCTGATTGTGATCAATCAGGTGAACCCCATTTACATCGATTTCTCGATTCCGGAGCAATACCTCGGGGCGGTGCAGAAATTCATGGCGGAGCACAGACTGCAAGTGGAAGCCACGCCGTATGGGGATACGCGGCCGGAGACCGGATATCTTACGTTCATCGACAACTCCGTTGATAACACGACCGGGACGATCAAGCTGAAAGCGACATTTGAAAACGCGGACCATCGCCTGTGGCCGGGACAGTTCTCAACCGTGCTCTTGCGGCTGGCGCAGGACGAAAATGCTACGGTTGTTCCGTCCCAGGCGGTGCAGACCGGGCAGAAGGGTGATTACGTGTACGTGGTGAAATCCGACATGTCGGCCGAAGAGCGTCCCGTAAAAGTCGCGCGTTCGATCGGCGGAGACTCTGTGATTTCGAGCGGGGTCGAGCCCGGCGAAACCGTCGTGACCGACGGCCAGCTCCGGCTGCTTCCGGGCATCAAGGTGCAGATTCTGAAGAATCCGGCGGGGAGCTGAACGGACCATGAATATCGTCGAACCGTTTATTCGCCGCCCGGTCATGACGACGCTCGTCATGACCGCAATCCTCCTGTTCGGAATTCTGGGTTATCGCACGCTCGCCGTCAGCGACCTTCCCAACGTAGACTTCCCGACGATCCAGGTGTCAGCGGGCCTGCCCGGCGCAAATCCGGATACGATGGCCGCGGCGGTAGCCACGCCGCTCGAGAAGCAGTTCTCGACGATCGCGGGCATCGATTCGATGACGTCGACGAGCACACTCGGCAGCACGCAGGTCACGCTGCAGTTTGAGCTCAGCCGGAACATCGACGGCGCCGCACAGGACGTGCAGGCGGCCATTGCGCGCGCGGAGGGTCAGCTTCCGCCGAACATGCCCACCCCGCCGACATTTCAGAAAGTGAACCCGGCGGACCAGCCCATTTACTTTCTGGCTCTCACGTCAACCACGCAGCCGATTTACACGGTGGACCAATACGCGGAGACGATCCTCGGACAGCGGATCTCCATGTTGCCGGGCGTGGCGCAGGTGCAGGTGTTCGGGGCGCAGAAATACGCCGTGCGAATTCAGCTCGATCCGAGGGCGCTGGCGGCGCGCCAGATCGGGATCGACGAGGTAACCTCGTCGGTCCAGAACTCGAACGTCAATCTACCGACGGGCACGCTGTTTGGCGAGCACAAAGCGTTCACCGTACAGGCCAACGGACAACTGACGCGCGCGTCGCTTTACAAACCCCTCATCGTCGCCTACAGGAACGGATCGCCGGTGCGGCTCGACGAGCTCGGGAACGTGTACGACAGCGTGCAGGACGACAAAATCTCGAACTACTACAACGACGGGCACGCCGTCATCCTGGCGATCCGGCGGCAACCCGGGACGAACACGGTCGAAGTGGTAAAAGGGGTCAAACAGATTCTTCCGCAATTCGAGGCCATTCTGCCCCCTTCCATCGAGATGGTCGAGATTTATGACCGTTCCGCGGGGATTCAGGACTCGGTCAACGGAGTGAAAGACACGCTTTTTCTCGCGGTCTGCCTCGTGATCCTCGTGATCTTCCTTTTCCTGCGCAACCTTTCGGCGACACTGATCCCGAGCTTCGCCCTTCCGATGTCGATCATCGGAACTTTCGCCGTGATGTACCTGTTGAATTACACCCTGGACAACTTATCCCTGATGGCATTGACGCTTTCGGTGGGATTCGTGGTGGACGACGCGATCGTGATGCTCGAAAACATCGTGCGTCATATGGAAATGGGCGAGGGCCCGATGGAAGCCGCCCTGAAAGGGTCGCGGGAGATCGGATTCACGATCGTTTCGATGACACTGTCGCTGACGGCCGTATTCATTCCGGTTCTCTTTATGGGCGGAATTATCGGACGGCTGCTGCACGAATTTTCCGTGGTCATCATGGTGGCCGTGCTGGTATCGGGCCTTGTTTCGCTGACGCTCACGCCGATGTTGTGCAGCCGCTTCATCCGGCCGCAGCATGACCGGAAACACGGCCGAGTGTACATGGCGCTGGAAAAATTTTTCGACCGCCTGTTGAAAAAGTATGACGTCTCGCTGCAATGGGCGCTACGCCACCGGACCTTCGTGATGCTCTTCTCCGTGGTGATTCTTTTCATCACGGTCTGGCAATTCATGTCGATCCCGAAAGGCTTCCTGCCCGAGGTCGATTCGTCCAGCCTGAACGGATACACGCTGGCGCAGCAGGGAATTTCGTTTGACGCGATGAAGGAACATCAGGATGAGCTGAATAAGATCTTGATGGCCGACCCAAACCGCAAAGGCTTCTTTTCCAGCCTTGGCACAGTGAGCGGGAGCACCAACTCGGGATTCATTTTCATGCACCTGTTGCCGCCATCGGAGCGGCCGGAAGTGCCGAGCCAGACGATGCTGCGCCTGATCCGCGAATACGGGAATGTGCCGGTGGTAGGGAGCGTGCTGCGCACGACGGCGCCTTTGTTCAGGCACCATCCCGATATCACCGAAGTGCTTCAGGAGCTCCGCGGCAAAGTGAATTCGATTCCCGGCCTTGCCGTGTACCTGCGGAATCCGCCTCCCATCCAGATCGGCGGCCAGGTTTCAAACAGTCCTTATCAACTCACGCTGCAAAGCCCGGATACGGAAGAACTGTATCGCGAGGCCACGAGTTTCGAAGAGAAGATGGAAACGCTGCCGGGTCTCACCGATGTGACGAGCGACCTGCAGATCCAGAACCCGCAAGTGGACGTCAACATCGATCGCGACAAAGGGTCCGCACTGGGTGTGACGGCGTCGCAGGTCGAGGACGCACTCTACACGGCGTACGGTCAGAGGCAGATTTCCACGATCTATGCTCCGAACGACGAATATTGGGTGTTGATGCAGCTGGAAGATCAGTACCAAAAAGATCCATCCGCGCTTTCGCTACTGTACGTCAGGTCGAGTACGGGTAATCTGGTGCCGTTGAACGCGGTGGCGAGCGTGGGCGAAAATCTTGGACCGCTCAGTGTCAACCACCTCGGGCAGCTTCCGGCGGTGACGATTTCGTTTAACCTGAAGCCGGGCGTTGCCATCGGACAAGCGGTAAGCGAGATCAACGACGAGGCGCAGCGGTCTCTTCCCGCGACCGTCACGTCTCAGTTCCAGGGCAACGCGCAGGCCTTCGAGTCCTCGCTGACCGGGCTTGGGATTCTGCTGCTGATTGCGATTCTCGTGATCTACATCGTGCTCGGGATCCTGTATGAGAGCTTTATCCACCCGCTCACGATTCTTTCCGGATTGCCTTCGGCCGCTTTCGGCGCGCTCCTCTCGCTGCAGATATTCGGCTACAGCCTCGATCTGTATGGCTTCGTCGGCGTGATCATGCTGATCGGAATCGTGAAGAAGAACGCGATCATGATGGTGGACTTCGCGATCGACCGCGAGCGGCAAGGGCACACGACGCCGGCCGAGGCGGTTTACCAGGGCTGTCTGGTCCGCTTCCGACCGATCATGATGACCACCATGGCGGCTCTCATGGGCACGTTGCCGATCGCGCTTGGCTCGGGTTCAAACGCGGACTCGCGGCGGCCTCTCGGCGTGGCGGTCTGCGGCGGCCTGATTTTCTCGCAGATGGTGACGCTCTATCTGACCCCCGTGTTTTATACCTACATGGACTCGTTCCAAGGCTGGCTCGAGCGCCGTTTCGGGCGGATCGCGGGATTCGGGCGGCCGCAAGTGGCCGAAGGGCCTGCTTCGGCGGACTGACCTTCGCCTGTCTTCTCGTACCATTGACCCTCTTCGGCGGCCTATCTAACATATCTTTCAGCGCAAAAAGCGCTCGGAAACACAAACGGGCTACCCATAAACCGTTTGTTTGCATATGTTTGTGTTTGGGAGATTCGAACGGAATGCTCTTCAGCGAAAACCTGCCTCACGATATCAAGATGCGCGCAAAAAGACGCGGCCCGCGGGTAAATTCGCGGGTCCCGGTGACCATCGAATGGAACGGCGGCGGCGGCCCGCTACGCTTCGAGGCGGGCTTCACCCGCGTCGTCAATACGTACGGCTGCCTGCTCGTGAGTCCCCATGAGGTTGAAGCACAACAGCGGCTTCGCCTCACGAATCTGGCGACGCGACAAATGGCTGAAGGGGTGGTCGTCTGGAAAGGGACGCAGCGGCCGGATGGATGGGATTTGGGCGTGGAGCTTGTTGGGGCGGATTTGAATTTCTGGGGGCTCGAACTTTGAAAAACTATTCTCGAACCTTTACCCCGGCGAAGTCCTCCGCTGCGCCGGGTGGCACTAGCACGATTACGCCGGGCACAGCGGCGGCAAAGCACGCGCGGGAGCGAACGCCGCCAAGGCACGCAATCATGGAGCAGGATCGTCGCCGCGGCCAGCGAGTGCTGCTGCGCATACGCGCACTGATCCACGTCGCGCTTCAAGGACCCGCGACGACCCTCGAGGCGAACACGCTGAGCGTGAACCCGAAGGGTGCGCTGGTCGTGATCAACAAAAATTTGCCGCAGGACACGCGCCTGGTACTCGAGCACCGCGGGACGAAAGAGCGTGCCGCATGCAAGGTGGTGCGCCCGGCCAAGGAAATGCCGGAAGGATTCCACACGGCGCTGGAATTCGATCCGCCCGTGGCTGACTTCTGGAAAATCGCTTTCCCTCCCGCCAACTGGCGCGCCGAGGATCTGTAGCGCGGCAGGCGCGACGGCTCGTGCGGCATCTCTAAAAATCCGACGCATTTTGACGCATGAGCCGCGACGGATCACTCCTCGATCGCATAGTGACGCATCCCTCTTCCATTACGGAACGCGCGCGGAGAATTGTTTTCGTTTTCACAAGGCGAAAACATTAGAAATGTTGACTCCTTTTTTGCCCAGTGCGATTCTCGGAAAACCCCTTCCGGTAGAAATCCAATCAGACAGAACGGCCATCAGGAGGAAGTGTCATGCCAAAACGAGAACGTCGCGACTCGCCCCGAAAGGAATGTGCGGTTCCGTTCCGGTTTCGGATTCTCGCAAACGGAAATGGATCCCACGCGCCAGAAACCACTGCTCCGCCGGAGGAGCTTCTCGCACACAAAGTGTCGGCTTATTCTCCCTCGTACGAGGGCAAAGCTCTCAACTTGTCCGAGCGCGGGCTTTATTTCACCGCGCGCGAAAAACTGAGCATCGGCGAGCCCCTTGAGATCTATCTCACGATCCCGCGGGAATTGACGGGCCGGGGTCCTGAGCCGGTACGCTGCCGAGCGCGGGTGGTTCACGTGGACGAGATCTATCCGCAGCAAGGGGTGAAGGGAGTTGGCGCGATCGTGGATCGTTACGAAACGGTCGCGATGTCTCGTAACTGGGGCAATTGAGGTCGAAGATGCAGAGCGTGATGATGCGCATAAGGCCGCCGTTGATGTGCGGCGGCCTTGTGTGCGTCAGGGCGCGTGCTGTTGCGACACTCCGTGCGGCTCCACGGTGAATGTCACCTTCGCCGCGGCGGTGTTGTTGAATTGATCGGCGACTTGAACCGCGAGAGTGTGCTCGCCGGGCGGCAATCCGGGGAGCTGAACGTAGTAACTCTCCTTGGGAGAATCCGATAGCAGATCCGTTGGAAACAGAATCTTCCAATCCCCGGAATCGATGCTGTATTCCGCACGCGCAATCGCGCCGGACGAGCTCGTTGCATCCCACGAAGCCTTCGTATTCAGCAGGCCCGAGCCGGCGCGAAGATTGAGAATCTGGGGCGGCGTGTTGGCCACTTGAAAGCGATCGCTCTCGCGCTCGGCTGTTAGCGCTTGATCCACCGGGTTGGAAAGCGAATCGGACGCGGCAATCTTCAAATAGTAAGCGCCATCCGGCATCGTGGTCGTGTCCCACGAATAGTATTTCTGCGTGAGTTTGTCTTTCAGCAAGCGCCAGTTGTGTTCGCCCTCGCCGCGGTAGTAGACGGAAAAAACGAGGTCGTCGTCGTTGTCGTCGTGCGCGCTCCAGAGCACGCTCTGGTAACTCTTGTCGCGAAATCCCTGTGGCGGGACCTCGATCTGCGATCCCTGATTCATGTTTTCGGCACTTACGGTCGCGAATGAGGCGCCACTCGCGCTGTGCGGATAGCGAAGCTGCACGGGAACGGCGGTTCCCGGACCACTCGGTTGCATCGGGAAGCCGACGACGCGAATGCCAGGGTCTTGAATCACGATATCGTCAAGCACGGGCGCGACGTTCTTCGGCTGGTAGGCGAGACTCACCCAAGAAACATCCGGCGGCAAGCCCTTGTCCGTATCGAGAAAAACCGCCTTCCATTGGACGAAACGCGCCGGTGGGCAATCCGGTTCGGCTCCGTTGGCGTCCTTGTAAGGGCCCGCCCAGGCGCTCCAGTTTTCGCCGGGGTTCGACGTGTTGCCCGAGCGGAGGTACAGCGCGACCTTGCCTTCGGTGGCGCCGTTTTCTCCCCACCATGTGATGCGGCCCCAGTGCGAGAAAATCTTGGCGTCGAACGCGTCCGATTCAAAGCTTCCGTCCGTCGCATAGCCCGGGCCGAGGATGAAGATTTTTCCGGGATTCGCGGTGGCTACAAAAACTCTGCCGTCGGGCGCCACGGCAAAGCCCGTCACCTGAGCCGATTCCGCCTTGGCGACGTTCGCGTATACCTCGCTGTCCTCGATCTGGACGATGGCGCCTCCATTGCCGGTGCCCAAGAGAACCTTCCCCGTTGGCGGCAGCCCCATCGCAAACACGAGGTCGTCGCGTGAGGTCCAGATCGTGTCCGGCGAGCCATCCGGCGCGATCTTCACCACCTCCGCGCCGCCCGTCGAGGAAATAGGAGGAAAAGAGTAGGACGTGATCGACTGCTGCTGGGGTTGAGCGGTCTGTGCCTGACCCCCAATCACGATGGTTGCGTTCGTCGTAGACGTGGCGGGAGCGGTTGTCGGAGATACGGCTGGAGGAGCGATAATTCGCTGAATCATCGGCGTGCGGTTCTTCTCGCCGATGGATGCAGCGTAGATGTTTCCGGAAGCGTCCGTAAGCAGTGAGGTGACCTCGGCCTTGTTCGTCTCATAGATCACGAAGGGCGCTCCCGCCGTCGGAGCGGATTGCGGCGTTTTGCGTTCGATCGGGACGCGCAGGATAAGGCCGTCCGGCTCGGTGCCGATCAGCAGATTGCCTTTCTCATCAAAAGCCAGCGAGCGCGCGTGGCGCTCTTCGCTCTGATAGAAGAGCTGTCCCTTGCCATCCGGCTCGACCGTGAAGACCTGCCCCTTGTCGCCCGTGGCCACAAACAGAGTTCCGTGAGAATCAAACGCGAGCGCCCAGATGTATGTTGTCTTCGGGTCGAAGAAGACGCTCTTCTTTCCGTCCGGTGTGACTTCATAAACCTTGCCGTCGGGCGAAGTCCCCACGTAGAGGTTGTCCTTGGCGTCGAACGCGAGCGCCTGCGCCACAAGCTCCTGAGATTCGAACACGGTCGTGGCCTTGCCCGAATCGTCGAACCGGATCACTTTGGCGTCCGATCCACCGGCCGCGTAAAGGCGGTTGTGTGAATCGAGCCGCACCGCCCAAACGTACGCAAGATTCGGATCGGCGAATGAATCGAACTTGAGCGCGGGCGCGAGCTTGCCGTCGCTGCGAATGGCGACGCCGTGGGCGGTTCCTTTCTCGAACTCCGAGAAATCCGTTTGCCGCCAGTAGCGCGTGTGCTCCGCGCGCGCCGCAATCGGCACGCCAACCGCCACAACCAGCAAGCACGCAAGAATATTTCGCCGATTCATGCGATCGACGTCTCCTTTGAATACGGCTTCACTTCACCGTGATCGCCAGCATGCGCTGGCCCGCAATGAGTTGATGCATTTCGACCGACCATTCCCCCACCGTGGATTGCCACAGCAGCCGTGTGTCGCCGAGATTCTGGCGCTGATCGAGCACGTTGATGGCGGAGGCGGGGACGTTGGGCATTTCCTTGTCTTCGACGAGCATGGTCGGCGTGGGCTGGAGAAGAGTGGCGTAGAGACAATCATTGTGGCGCTGGCGGTTGAGCAATTGAATCAGTTCCTGGAGGCCGGCAAGTTGTCCCTGCGAGGTTGCGGCTTGCAGTTGCACGTTCCGGTTGAGGAATTCGGCGTCGCTGACGGCCAGCTCGAGCGTGCCGCGCGCGGCCTGCTCCGGAATCTTCACGGGAATTTCCTGGATGAATGGCTCGCCGCGGTAGGGCCGCAAGAGGACTTTCACGGCCACCGTTTCGCCGGGATGCACTTCGCTCTTTTCAACCCAGGCGTTGTCGATCGTCGCCCAGCGCTTTTCGGGCAGCGTCTTCACGTGAAGGTCGACCCGTTTGATCTGCGGCTGCTCGTAGGGATTTGAATAGATCAGCGAAAAGGCGCTTTGCACTTCGGTGGCGACGTAAAATCCCGCGGGCACCGGCTGGTCGGTGGGAGCAAACAGGTCTTCGAGCTCGACCGGCGTGTGGCCTTCGACGTCGATCGTGCCGTCGAGTTCAAGCGTCGAGCCTTCACCATAGACCGGGCTGCCGATAATGCCGTTGTACACGGCCGTTGCCACAAGCGTGGGTGCCAATTGCGGGCTTTCGATCACCTCGAAGTGATATTTCTTGTTGGCGGAAGGCGTCTCGAGCGTCACGTCCACGGGAATCATTGGGGGCCCCACTCCAAGCTTTCCCATCACGGCGGTCTGGCGATCCTGGGTCAGCGTCCCGATGGTGCCGCTTGTGGTGATGATTTTCGTGGAGGCTTGCGAAGAGGCAAGCGTCATCAAAACGTGCGCGCGAGATAGGGGCACTTCGATGCGGCCAAACCCGAACAATGAATGCCCGCAAGCCAGGATGAGGGGGCCGTCGACGGTCGTCACGGTGCAGCCGGAGCTCAGCGAAAGATCGCCGCGAACCAGATCGAAGCCGACCATATCGCCGGGCTTGAGTTCGGCATCCGCGGGCGACGGCGGCACTGTCCCACCCGCCATCACAGTCATTCCCCACGAAGAGAATTCTTTGCCGAAGAAGGCGAGCGTCTGCGGATAGAGGCCGGCAGCCACAAGCGGCGTTTCAATGGGCACCAGCATTTGACCCGAGCCGACGTCGACGCGCTGGGCAAACTCATCCGGCAGAGGAATCGAAGTGCCGTACGCGCCGGGAATCAAAGCAGCCGTCGGCGACACGCTCGTCGAACCCTTCGCCGGAGCGGTCGCCGGCAATCCGGGCGCGGCGGGCGCCGGAGATACGGGCAGATGCTCGACTTCGAGCATATTCTCGATGGGCGTTACGCCGCCGATCGCCTCTTTCGTGAACGTGCCGAGTTTCAAGGCTAGCGCGCCAACCAGTTTGCCGTCGATGTACACCGGACTGCCGCTCATCCCAGCGACGACGCCTGTTTGCTGCACTTTGTCGCCCAGCAGGCGAACCAGGATCACGTCCTGCTTCGGTCCGACGGCGTTGTTGAGCACGCCGATCACCTCGAGATCGACCTTTTCCACCTGGTCGCCCTCGAAGATCGTGTAGGCCACACCCTTCATGCCGGGTTTGATTTCACTCAACGGGAAGAGCGCCGGACCATCGGCCGCGCGAGCCGTGAAGACGCAGCAAAACACCACCAAAATCGCAAGCAGGACCGCGTATGTGCGCCTGATCGGGCTGGGCATAAAAGAGCCATAATACGCGCGGGTATGGCGGGAAGCAAATAGGCCGGAAGCTCCAGTACCACCGAGATGCATTTCGCTCACTCGCGGGATCCCTTGCCAACCGCCACTTCAAAAAACATCAGCGCCTTCTGCGACGGCACGATCGTTACGTCCGGGACGTAGACGCTGGCCGTTTCGGCCAGTGACATCTCGTCGCCCAGATCGAAAAACAAGAAGCCGTGAATCATGCCATGGGGCGGCACGATGTCCGCATCCAGTGCGAGAGGACCCAGGACGTCTGCGACTTTGTCGGCCTTTTTGTCGGTGGACGAAGGCAAGCCCACGGGGAAACGGGACGCATGCGGGGCCGATGGCCCGTGCGGATGCGCAATGGCGGCAGCCACATCGTGAAGCGACATTGCGTCGATATCCTCGTCGCGGGCGCCGCCCTGCGGGTGCACGTCGAGCTGGATCGTGGTGAGGTCCACGTGCATTGGTAGGTCCGTTTCGTTACGCAGGAAGACCTCCACCGGCAGAATCCCCATCGGCAAAGGATCGGCCGACTTGCCGAATTTCTCCTTCGCGCGCCCGGGATCGGAGTAGGCGTCGGCCGAGACGCCCAGGCCTTCGTGCCGATCGTGCGGCAGAGAATCGTCCGCCTGATGAGCAGCCTGGGCAGGCGAATTCGCATGCACTTGCACGGACGCGAAAGCAAGTAAGATAACGGCAGCGATGGAGACTCTTTGAATCATGATCTGCTTGTCCGATGCCCTTGACGACCCGGAAGTTGTGCGTGCCTGACGCGCATCCGCCCCGGGCCTGCTTTAGGCCTAAAATGAAACTCAGCTTGACACAAAAGCAGCGGCTAGTGTATCGGTTTGCGCAAACAGAAGGAATCGGAACCGCAGGAAGCAAGCACGCGCCTGGTTTCCGCTGATCGTGAGGGTGGCGCGAGCTTAAAGGGGAGGATCCGATGGCCAGCCGTAGGGAATTTCTGCAAGTAGGCATTGCTGCATTGGCGCTGCCGATTTCGGCGCACGCTGCGTTGTCGCCCGCAGCGGACGCGCCGGAGAAAACAGCTCCGGTCACACCGCTCTACAAAGTGGTTTTCGACGAAAGGTTTCGGGCCAGCGTCGCGTTTGGCACGGAAGCGCGAAGACTGGGCCTGCCTACGCATTCGATTCGCGGCGACATCACCGATCTCTGGTTTCACGAGCTCGATGCGCAATGGAAGAGGAAGCCCGTGGCCGTCGCAGGCCTGACAGCGCAGGGCGCGCTTTTCTGCCTCGAGAGGCTGGCGTGGGATCACGGCATGCGCGTCGTTTTCCGCGGCGACCACCAATATCAGCCGCTTGGCGTGATCGAGCACGTCGTTACGGGCCCGGAGAACGTGGTGCATCAGGCAACCAGCCTGCAAGATGACGGCGATGGTTGGGCTATACGCGTCGCGAACCTTGTGGCCCGCGTCCCCGAAGGACCTTCCACGCCCGCGAAAGCCACGATCCGCGCTCGTGCGGCTGCACCGGCAAGCACCGAGGCGGAGGATCTGATCTCGTGGGTCATCGCGCCCGTTGCGGGTGCGCGCATCATGCGCAGAGCCTAGTTCCTCCACGCAGCCAGGCCGACAGGAGTGTGAGAGATGCGAGTTCCACCCGGCGTCAGCAGCGAGGATTTTTCAACCGCGCTGCAGCAATTTGAAGAGGCGGTCGGAAAAGAGTGGGTGTTCACGAGCGATGAGGACGTGGCGATGTATCGCGACGCTTACTCGCCGTTTTGGGGCGAGCCGGACGAACTCGTGGCGTCCGCGGCCGTTGCGCCGGACAACGTCGAGGAAGTGCAGAAAGTCGTACGGATCGCGAACACTTACAAGATTCCGATTTACCCGGTCTCAACGGGCAAGAATCTCGGCTATGGCGGCTCGGCGCCAGTCTTTTCGGGCAGCGTGGTCCTCGACCTGAAGCGCATGAACCGGATTTTGGAGGTCGACGAAAAGAATGCGTATGCTCTGGTCGAGCCAGGCGTCAGCTACTTCGACCTCTACCGGTACATTCAGGAAAAGGGCTTGAAGCTGTGGCTCGATGTACCTGATCCCGGCTGGGGCAGTCCCGTTGGGAACTCCTTGGACCGCGGCGGCGGCTATCTGATGGCGCAGTATCGCAACCACTTTGACTCTCATTGCGGGATGGAAGTCGTGCTGCCCAATGGCGAACTGCTGCGCACGGGAATGGGCGCCATGCCCGGCGCGAAGACGTGGCAACAGTACAAGACCGGCTTCGGACCGTGGATCGACGGCATTTTCTCGCAGTCCAATTTCGGCGTGGTGACGAAGATGGGTTTCTGGCTGATGCCCCAGCCGGACGCCTACCTCTCGGGCACTGTCTATGTGCCGAGACACGACGATCTGATCCCGCTCGTCGAGATTATGACCAACTTGGAGAACACGCGGGTCACGAACGGCATGCCGGACCTCGGCAGCCCGCTGCTCTCAATACCCATGATTTCGGAAATCGCCAAATGGAATCAGGGGGAGGGGCCACCTCCGCCGGATGCCGAGCTTTCGGCGCTGCTGGCGAAGTCTGAAGGCGGCGGGTCTCCCGAACTCGAGCAATATGCGCTGAAGAAGGGGATCAGCTACTGGAGCTGCAAGCTGAGTTTTTATGGGCCGGAAAAGACGAACTCCGCCAACTGGGAATTCGCGAAGGAGAAATTTTCGGCGATACCCGGAGCCAAGTTCGAAGAGAATGAATCATACAAGCTGCCGCTGACGCCGGAGCAGCGTGAAAAAGTCCACCTGCCGCAGTTCGGCATACCGAGCCTCGCGATGTTTTCCATCGGGGCGCGGTCGCCGGTTAACCCCCAGCCGACGAGCGGCCACATGTGGTTTTCCCCAATCATTCCGCGGACGGGCGAAGCAATTTTCGAGGCGAATCGCGTATTCGCCGCAGCCGCCAAGGAGTTTGGCCTGCCGGTCCTCTCCTTCAGTCTGCCCTCATGTTACTGGGAGCGGGCCTTCATATTCATCTTCGCTTTCCCGGTTACGCACGACGTCGAGACGAACAAGAAGAACCGCGCGGCTTTCAAGAAAGTGGTCCAGAGGGCGGCCGAGCACGGTTGGGGAGAATACCGCACGGCTCCCGCCTATCAGGACACGATCATGGGTACATATGGCTACAACAATCACGCGCTGCTGCGCTTCCACGAAACGCTGAAGGACGCGGTCGATCCGAACGGCATTCTCTCCGCGGGCCGGTATGGCATTTGGCCCAAGCATTTGAGGGAGGGAGCCAAGGCGTGAAGAACATCGGAATATGTTGGGGCATGCGTTGGGATATTCGTTGGATTGTGGCACTCACTTTCGTGTTTGTCCTTGGCGCGGCACGGCCGGCGTCCGCGCAGGGCGAGGGTGTGAGAGTGAAGTCGGAGTGGGTGCGCGCCACCGTCTCAGGCGAGGGCCAGCCGAAGGGCTACGTCCAATATCAGGATTATTGCTCGATGTGCCATGGTGAAGGCCCGGGAAGGCCCGGCACGATGGCGCTGCAGGCCAAATACAAAGGCGCGGAGCCTGCCCTGCTGGCGGATCGCACGGATTTGACGCCCCAGCTGATCAAGATGTACGTCCGCAACGGCATCTCGATCATGCCGATTTTCCGCAAGACGGAAATCAGCGACGCCGACCTGGACGCCATCGCGGCGTACCTCACGCGGAACAACAAGAAGTAGCGCCCGAATCCATATGATTCGGGCCAACCATCGCATAGAACGCACAGGAGTCTGACGAATGCGAGTTCCACCCGGCGTGAGCAGCGAGGATTTTTCGTCCGCGCTGCGGCAGTTCGAAGAGGCGGTCGGAAAAGAGTGGGTGTTTACAAGCGACGAAGACGTGGCGATGTACCGCGACGCCTACTCACCATTCTGGGGCGAGCCCGACGAACTCGTTGCATCCGCTGCGGTCGCGCCGGATGGCGTCGAGCAGGTGCAAAAGGTCGTACGGATCGCGAACACCTACAAGATTCCCATTTACCCGATCTCGACCGGCAAGAACCTCGGTTATGGCGGTTCCGCGCCCGCATATTCCGGCAGCGTGGTCCTCGACCTGAAACGAATGAACCGGATTATCGAGGTCAACGAGAAAAACGCCTACTGCCTCGTCGAGCCGGGCGTCAGCTACTTCGACCTCTACCGTTACATTCAGGAAAATGGAATCAAGCTATGGGTCGACGTCCCCGATCCCGGATGGGGCAGTCCGGTTGGCAATTCTCTCGATCGTGGCGGCGGCTATTTGCTTCCGCAATTCCGAAATCACTTCGATTCGCACTGTGGAATGGAAGTCGTCCTCGCGAATGGCGAGCTGCTGCGCACGGGTATGGGCGCGATGCCCGGCGCGAAAACGTGGCAGGAATACAAGTCCGGCTTCGGGCCGTGGATCGATGGAATCTTTTCGCAATCGAATTTCGGCGTCGTGACGAAAATGGGATTCTGGATGTGCCCCGCGCCGGATTCGTATCTGGCGGGCACCGTCACGGTGCCGCGTTACAACGACCTCGGCCCGCTCATCGACATACTCGGCTACCTCGAAAATACCGGATGCACCAACGGCATGCCCTTCTTCGGTAGCCCCCTCCTCGCGCGCGGCCCACTTGGACAGGCCGGGCCAGTGCCTGATCCCGAGCTTACAGCCCTGCTCGACAGGGACGGCGGCCCCGATCCCGACGCGATGGACGGGTACGCGCTGAAGAAAGGGATCCCCCACTGGAGCTGCACGGTGAGCTTCTATGGAGGGCCGCAGGGTAACGCAGGAAATTGGGAATTCGCGAAAGAAAAATTCTCGACGATCCCAGGCGCCAAGTTCGATTTGCACGGCGCGTATAAGCTTCCGCTGACTCCCGAGGTGCAGGCCAAATTCAACCTGCCCCAATTCGGCATCCCGAGCTTGCAGATGTTTTCGATCGGCGCGCGCTCGGCCACCAACCCGACTCCGGGTGAAGGGCATGTCTGGTTCTCGCCAATTATTCCGAGGACGGGCGAAGCCATCTTCGAAGCGAATCGCGTATTCCGGCAGGCGGCAAAGGAGCTCGGCCTGCCGATCCCGCCGTTCAGCCTTCCCACGTGCTATTGGGAGCGAGCGTTCATTTTCCTCTTCGGCTTTCCGATTACGCATGACATCGAAACCAACAAGAAGAACCGCGCCGCATTCAAGAAGCTCGTCGCAATGGCCGCTGAGCATGGCTGGGGCGAATATCGCACGGCACCCGCTTACCAGGCGACGGTGATGAACACGTATGCCTTCAATAACCACGCGCTGTTGCGATTCCACGAGACGCTGAAAGACGCGGTCGATCCCAACGGGATTCTCTCCGCGGGCCGGTACGGCATCTGGCCCAAACATCTCAGGGAGGACGCCAAGGCATGAAGATCATCGGCGCGATTTTGGCCGCGACGTTCGTTTTTTTCCTCGCGGCACAGGCAGCATCGGCGCAGGACAGTTCGGCGCAAGGCGTGAGGGTGAAATCGGCGTGGGTGCGAGCCACCGCTTCGGGCGAGGGCCAGCCAAAAGGCTACGTCCAATATCAGGATTACTGCTCGATGTGCCACGGCGAAGGACCGGGAAGGCCCGGCACGATGGCACTGCAGGCCAAATACAAAGGCGCGGAGCCTGCGCTGCTGGCGGATCGCACGGATTTGACGCCCCAGCTCATCAAGATGTACGTGCGGAACGGTCTCTCGATTATGCCGATCTTCCGCAAGACGGAAATCAGCGACGCCGACCTGGATGCCATCGCGGCGTACCTCACACGCAACAACAAGAAGTAGCACCGGCACACAGGAGTTTGAATGCGGCTTCCCCCGGGCGTCAGCGCCAAAGATTTTGCCGATGCGCTCAAGCAATTTGAAGAAGCGGTCGGCAAGGAGTGGGTCTTTTCCTCCGACGAGGATACGGACCTCTACCGCGACGCTTACTCGCCCTTCTGGCACGAGCCGGAGGATCCCGTCGCGTCCGCCGCGGTCGCTCCTGAGAACGTCGAGCAAATTCAGAAGGTCCTCAAGGTCGCCAACGATTACAAAATTCCCCTCTGGACGATTTCGACCGGCAAGAATCTCGCCTATGGCGGCGCCGCGCCGCTTCTATCCGGCAGCGTAGTGCTCGACCTGAAACGCATGAACCAAATCCTCGAGGTAAACGAGGAAAATGCGTACGCCCTGGTCGAGCCCGGCGTCAGCTACTTCGATCTCTACAATTACATTCACGACAAAGGGCTGAAAGTGTGGCTCGATCCTCCTGATCCCGGCTGGGGCAGCCCGATCGGCAATTCGCTCGAACGCGGCGGCGGGCGCACGCCGATGCGCGATCACTGGGCAGCGCATTGCGGCATGGAAGTGGTCCTCGCAAATGGCGAAGTGGTGCGGACGGGAATGGGCGCGCTACCCGGTTCGAAAACGTGGCAGCAATATCGCTACGGCTTCGGGCCCTACGTCGACGGCATATTTTCGCAATCGAATTTTGGCGTCGTCACAAAAATGGGCTTCTGGCTGCTGCCGGACCCGGAGGCGTACCGCGAAGGCACCGTCTTCGTGCAGAAACATGACGACCTCATCCCGTTTGTCGACACGCTCTCGTATCTGATGAACTCGCAGATCGTCCAGAGCACGATTCTGCTCGATAGCCGGCTGCTCGATTACCGCGCGTCGCAAGGCGGCAGCGTGCTCGACATGCCCGGCGGCCCCTCGGTGGCCGAGATGGAGCAGCTCGGCCGCGACAAGAATCTCGCCTATTGGAGCTGCCCGCTGCGCTTCTATGGCCCCGCGAAGGTGGTCGACGCGCAGTGGGAATACGCGAAGGAGAAATTCTCGGCGATTCCCGGCGCGACATTCAAAGACGGCCGGTCGTATCGTTTTCCGCTCGAGATGAAAGAGGGAGACGGCATACCGCGCGTCGCCTTTGGAGTTCCCGATCTTTCCGTGTTCGGCCTGCTGCAATCGAGTTACGGGCACCTGGGCTTCTCGCCCATTATTCCCATGACGGGCGAGGCGGTATTCGAGTCGCTGAAAGTCTTCGGCCAGGTGTATGCGGACATGGGCGTCGAGCCGAAGAACACATTCTTTGCGCTGCCGTGGTCGTATTTCCCGAGATCATTCGTCCTGCTCTTCGGGTTCCCGATCGAGCACGATGTTGAAAAGAATCGAAAGACGCGCGAGGTCTTCAAGCGTCTCGCCCAGGCTGGCGCCGAGCACGGCTGGGGCGAATATCGGACGCACACCGCGTTCATGGACACGGTCGCGAACACCTATTCGTACAACAATCACGCGCTGAGGCGTTATCACGAAACGTTGAAGGAGGCGCTCGATCCCAACGGCATCCTCTCGCCGGGAAAATCGGGAATCTGGCCCGAGCGCATGCGAAAGGCACGAACGTGAAGATTGAGGCGGACGTGTAAATGCGGCGACTCCCACCAGGGCTTAGCGCGAAGGATTTTTCCGATGCCCTCAGGCAGTTCGAGGAAGCTATCGGCAAGGAATGGGTGTTCTCGTCCGACGAAGACGTCGATCTTTATCGCGATTCCTACTCGCCCTTCTGGCACGAGGAGGAAGAGCCGATTCCATCCGCCGCCGTCGCGCCCGACAGCGTGGAAGGCGTGCAGAAAATCGTCAAAATCGCCAACCAGTACAAAATTCCGCTCTGGACAATTTCGACGGGCAAGAATCTCGGCTATGGCGGCGCAGCGCCGCTGCTTTCCGGCACGATGGTCCTCGACCTAAAACGCATGGACCGCGTTCTCGAAGTAAACGAAAAGAACGCCTACGCGCTGGTCGAGCCGGGCGTCAGTTACTTCGATCTCTATCGTTACATCCAGGATCGCAACCTGAAAGTGTGGATCGATCCCGCCGATCCCGGCTGGGGCAGCCCCATGGGCAACGCCCTCGATCGTGGCGGCGGGCGCACTCCGATGCGGGACCACTTCGACGCGGAGTGCGGCATGGAGGTCGTGCTGCCCAACGGCGAGCTGATGCGCACCGGCATGGGCGCGCTGCCGGGATCGAAGACGTGGCAGCAATACAAGTACGGGTTCGGCCCGTACGTCGATGGGATGTTCTCGCAGTCGAGCCTGGGTATCGTGACGAAGATGGGAATCTGGCTGTTTCCCGAGCCGGAAGCCTATCTCACCGGCACGGTGACCGTCTTCAAGCGCGATGATCTCGTTCCGCTTGTCGCGACGCTCGCGTACCTGATGAATTCCAGCATCGTCCTTGGCACTACGAACGTGGCCAGCCCTTTGACGTTTGCGCGGCAGGACCCGGCGCTCGCGGCGCTCTACTCGAAGCCAGGCGGTCCTTCGACGCAAGAGCTGGAGCAGTATGCGCAGCAGAAAAATCTCGGCTACTGGAGCGTCGAGCTGCCGTTCTACGGGCCGGCCAAAGTTGTCTCTGCGCAGTGGGAACACACGCAGGAAAAGCTTTCCTCCATCGACGGCGTAAAATTCCGCGAAGGGCCCCTGCGCCGGTTTCCGCTGGACCCCAACGAACCGCTGTCGTTTCCGACGCCGGTCGCCATGGGCATACCCAACCTCTCGGTATTCGGCGTCGGCGGAGCCCGCAGCCACGGGCACGTATGGTTTTCGCCGATCATCCCGATGACGGGCGAGGCCATCCTCGAGGCGCAGCAGGTGTTCACCGACGCCTACCGGAAAATGGGCATGGCTGTGGGTCCGATGTTTTTTATCGGCCCCGCATCCAATTATCCGCGCTGCTTTCTCGTCCTTTTCGGGTTTCCCGTGGAACACGACGTGGAAACGAACCGAAAGAATCGTGAGAACTTCAAGCGCCTGATCCAGGTGGCGGCTGAACACGGCTGGGGCGAATACCGGACGCACACGGCGTTCATGGGCACCGTTTCCGACGCCTACTCGTACAACAATCACGCGCTGCGGCGCCTCCACGAAACGATCAAGGATGCGGTCGACCCGAACGGAATTCTTTCGCCGGGCAAGTGCGGCATCTGGCCCAAAAGCATGAGGAAGGCCTAAGATGAAAAGCGTGAGAGCTGGTCTACTCGTCGCAATGACCCTCATCTTTGCGGCGCAGGCGTTCCCGGCGCCGGCGCCCGATGATGAGCAGATCGAGCGCGGCCACAAGGTCTACCAGAAGTGGTGCTACCCGTGCCATGGCCCCGGCGCGGACAAGCCCGGCACCGCTTCGCTCGCGGCGCGAGGCCAGAAGCCGGCCGTGCTCGAAGAGCGCACGGATCTGACCGCGCCGATGATCAAGACGTTCGTCCGGCACGGCGTTCTGTTCATGCCCACATTTCGCAAAACCGAGATCAGCGACGCGGACCTGGCGGCCATCTCGGCGTATTTGACGAAGAACAACAAGCCATAGCATCGCCCGCGCGAGCCCTTGGCCGCTGCGTAGTCGCATAAGCAATTGGCCCGCTGCGGCCCGAATTTCGCAGAGCACGCTATACTACAGAACCTGCACGCCGGAGGCTGATTCGCGCTGCGGTTGTGTCGGGCCGCGCGCCCCTTCTCTCATGTACTTTTTCTACCGGATTCTTACGGCGGTTGGCATGCTTCTGTTGGTGCCTTACTACGCGCTGCGCACCTGGAGCCGCGGCGAGCCCTCGCGCGCGCTGGCCCAGCGCCTCGGCAGCCTGCCGCCGGAGATCGCGTTGGGTGCCGGCACCACCTCGTCGGACGAAAATTTCGCCGCGCGGCCCATCTGGATTCACGCCGTCTCGGTCGGCGAAGTTCTCGCGGCGAAGCCGCTCGTCGAGGGGCTGAAACAACGCTTTCCCGAGCGCGCGGTTTTCGTCTCGACAACCACCGAAACCGGCCAGCGTCTCGCGCGCGAACGCCTGCAATCGGCCGACTCTATTTTTTACTTTCCGCTCGACTGGATCGTGCCCGTTCGCCGCGCCCTGCGCGCGATGCGTCCCGCGCTCGTGGTCGTGATGGAAACGGAGATCTGGCCGAATTTCCTGCGCGAGGCGCGGCATCGCAATGTTCCCGTCGTTTTCGCCAATGCGCGAATCTCCGAGCGATCTTTCGCGCGTTATAACCGCTGGAAGTTCCTCGTCGGCGAATTCTTCGCCCGCGTCCTTCAAGATGGCGAGTGTTTCCTCGCTCAGACTCCCGAAGACGCGGCGCGGCTCAGCGAAATGGGCGCGCCGGAGGGCTCGGTCGAAGTAACCGGAAACTTGAAATACGACGGCGAGCAGCCGAATATCGGGCCGTTCGGTGTGTGGCTCGAAGATCAGATTCGCCGCCAGGAACGCTGGCCCGTGGTAATCGCCGGGAGCGTGGTGGCGGAAGAGGAACAAGCGGTGCTGGCGGCTTACGACATCGTGCAGCGCCAGTGGCGCCACGCTTTGTTGATTCTTGCGCCGCGCAAACCGGATCGCTTCGAAGCCACCGCAGCGATTGCGACCGCCGATGGATGGAACGCCGTGCGCAGAAGCAGTATCGACTTCGATGCTCCGCTCGACGAGAATGCCGACGTGATCGTGCTCGATACGATCGGCGAACTCGCGGGACTCTATCTGCTGGCCGACGCCGCTTTCGTCGGCGGCTCGCTCATTCCCGCGGGAGGCCACAACATTCTCGAGCCAGCGTGGTTTGCCAAACCGCCCGTGTTTGGGCCGTCGATGGAGAATTTCCGCGACATGGCGTCGCAATTTCTTTCCGCGCAAGCGGCCGTGCAGGTTTCAAGCGGCCCGCAGCTTGGCGCGGTTTGGGTGCAGCTCATCCAAAACAACGCTCTTCGCGAACGCATGGGCAAAGCGGCGTTGCAGCTTTCCGAACGCAATCGCGGCGCCACCGCGCGGTCGCTCGATCGCATCGCGGAAGTGCTCGCCGGAAGGAGGCACGCGGCGTGACGCTCCGGGAAGCGTCCGTCTGGCTTCTGTGGCCGTTTACGCTGCCGTATGGCGCGTACGTCCGCCTGCGCGCGTTCGCCTATCGCAAGGGCATTCTGCGGCGGAAGCGGCTCGATGGCCGCGTGATCAGCGTCGGCAACCTCACGACCGGTGGCACCGGCAAGACGCCCATGGTTCTGTGGATCGCGGAGCGCCTGCTCTTTGAAGGAATGACGGCGGGAATTCTGACGCGCGGATACGGCGGCAAGCTCCTGCCAGATGGCTCGACTAGCGACGAAGTCCAACTACTCTCGAAACGCCTCGGCGATCGCGTTCTTTTCGGCGTGGGCGCGGATCGTTTCGCTCGCGGGCGCGAACTCGCGCAGCGTGGCATCGAATGGTTCATCCTCGACGACGGCTTCCAGCATCTGCAGCTCGCGCGCGACGTGGATATCGTCCTGATCGATGCGATTCATCCGTTCGGCGGCGGCCACCTGTTGCCCGCGGGACGCCTGCGCGAGCCTCGGTCGGCGCTCAAGCGCGCCCACGCCATTGTCATCACTCGCAGCGATCACGCGCCCGCTCTCGAAGCGACCCTGCGCCGCGATACCGACGCTCCGATCTTCTACGCGCGCAACTGGCTAGATTCGATCCGTCTCCTGCGCAGCGGCGATTCGGACGAAGAAGATCCGCGCTCGCGCTTTCGAAGATTCTTCGCGTTTTGCGGTATTGGCAATCCGGACTCCTTCCTGGCCGATCTGCACGATTGGGGCTTGCGCGTGGTGGGACACCAGTTTTTCCCGGACCACCATCGCTACATTCAGCACGACCTGGAATCGGTCGAAGCCGCGGCTCATGCCGCCGGGGCCGACGGCCTGATCTGCACCGAGAAGGATATTTTCAATCTGGCCGGGGTGAAATGGCGTGCGGTCGATATCTGGTATTGCCGCATCGGCCTTCGCATCGGCCGCGAAGACGAATTCTGGAAGGTCGTCAAAGCTGCGACTGGATCGAGCGCCGGTTCGGCCTCATGAATCAAGCTGCCGCGAGTGGTGCTGGCGTTTCGCCCCAGGCATTTGCCGCCTTTGGCGTCGCTATGATACTTTCTCGCGCGGCCGTTCCGCGCCGCGTTTTCAAGGAGAACACTTGAGTTCCGCCCCGAAACAACGAAGACGCGCACCGCGCCCCTCTGCCGGCCGCGCGGCCGACAGCAGTGTCGATCTCACCCGCCTGCTCGACATCGTCGGCGCATTCCCACGCCAGAAAATCTGCGTGATCGGCGATTTCGTGCTCGACGAATTTGTCTCCGGAGAAATTTCTCGCGTCTCCCGCGAAGCGCCGGTGCTGATTCTGCGCCGCCGCGCGAGCGAAATCTATCCGGGCGGCGCCGCCAACGCGGTCAACAATCTCGCCGACCTCGGCGCGCGCGTTGTCCCGGTCGGTGTGGTAGGTGACGACGAGGGCGGCCGCGCCCTGCTCGACTATTTTCGCCGCAAGCGTGTCGACACCTCGCGCATTCTCCGCGTCCGCGGCTGGACCACAACGACGAAAACGCGTTTCCTCGCCGGCTGGACGCACACGACCGAGCAGCAAGTCCTGCGCGTCGATCGCGAGCCATCGGGAGAGCTTCCCGCACAGGTGCAGGAATCCGTAGCGCGCAAGGCACGGCCCGCCGCGCGGCGGGCGGATGCCGTGCTCGTCTCTGATTACGGACTTGGCGCCGCCACGCCTGCGCTGGTGAAAAGCCTTCGCGCGAAATGCATTACGCTCGACTCGCGCTTTCGTCTGCTCGACTATCGCGATGCGGGCGTCACCGCTGCCACACCCAACGAGCCCGAGATCGAGGCTGCATATCAGGCGCGCATCGGCACCAACAAGCAAAAACTCGAAGAGCTTGGCGCGCGCGCGCTGCGCGACTTGGGTGTGGAGTCCGTGCTCGTCACGCGCGGCAAGGACGGCCTCGCGGTCTTCGAACGCGACGCCGAGTCGCCGCGGCATATCCCGATTTATGGCTCGGATGAGCCTGTCGATGTCACCGGCGCGGGCGACACCGTGATTGCCGTCTTCACGCTTGCGCGCGCGGCCGGCGCTTCCTGGGCGGAAGCAGCGCACCTCGCGAATTACGCGGGCGGCATCGTGGTGATGAAGCGCCGCACCGCAACCGTGACGCGCGCGGAGCTGGAGGCCGCGCTTCGGCGCGAGGCCACCGCGCAACGGTAGCATCGCCGGCCTTCACGGCCAATTCGATACGATCAACCGGTCATCGGCTCGCACAAGATCAACACGATCAAATGGACACGCGCGATAAAATTCTCTCCCGCGGCGGCCTCGACGACCTGATCGCGGAGCATCGCCGCGCTCGCCGCAAGATTGTCTTCGCCAACGGCATCTTCGATCTCCTCCACGTGGGCCACGTGCGCTATTTGCAGGCCGCGAAGGCCGAAGGCGATGTCCTCATCGTGGGCGTGAATTCCGATTCGAGCGCGCGGAGCCTGAAAGGCAAAGGCCGCCCGATTCTCACCGAGCGCGCCCGCGCATCGCTCGTCGCCGCACTCGCCGCCGTGGATTATGTCGTCATCTTCGACGAACTCAACGTCGAATCGCTCCTCCGCGAATTCCAGCCGGACGTCCACGCGAAGGGCACCGACTACACGTTGGATACGGTGCCGGAACGCGATCTCGCCGCGCTGCTCGGCATCCGCGTCGCCATCGTCGGTGATCCCAAGCGCCACTCCACTCGCGAGTTGCTGGATCGCGTGCGCCGGAAAAGCGATGGCTGACCCGCGGTTTCTGCTCGTCAGGCTGGGATCGATGGGCGACGTGATTCACGCCATCCCCGCCGCATCCGCTCTTCGCGACACTTTTCCCGATGCGCGCATCGACTGGGCCATCGACCCGAAATGGGCGCGGCTGCTCGAAGGAAATCCGGACCTCACCGAAGTGATCGCCGCGGATCGCAAAAGCGCCGGTAGCGTGATCTTCGCCCCCCGCAAAATGCGCGCCGCAAAATACACTTGCGCCATCGATTTTCAGGCGCTGTACAAGTCCGCGCTGCTTGCACTTGCGTCGGGAGCGCCGCGCCGCGTCGGATTTCAGAGCAGCTACGCGCGCGAAGGGCTTGCGTCGCTCTTCTACACGGATTGCCTCAATCCGAGCGGCCCGCACAAAGTAGACCACAATCTCACTCTCGCCGAGTTTGCCGGAGCGAAAAAGTCCGCGCCGCGTTTCCCCCTCGCGATTCGCGCGGAAGACGAAGAGCGGGCCGCTCGCGAATTAGCCGCGCACTCGCTCACGGATTTCTACGTGCTGAATCCCGGCGGCGGCTGGCTTTCGAAGTGCTGGCCCGCCGAGCGCTACGGAGAACTCCATCGCACGCTCGCCGCACGCTACGGTTGGCGCGGCGTCGTCACATTCGGACCCGGCGAAGAAGGCCTCGCGCGCGAAGTGGTTCAGGCTGCGGGCGATCCTGCGCCCGCCGCAATCCTGCTCGGTCTCGGTCCGCTGATGGCGCTGATGCGGCGCGCTCGATTCGTCGTGTCCGCCGATACGGGGCCGCTGCATCTCGCCGCAGCTCTGGATGTGCCGGTCGTCGGCCTCTTCGGCCCCACCGATCCCGCGCGCAACGGGCCTTATTCGCTCGATCCCTCGCGCCATATCGTTCTGCGCAACCCGCAAAATTGCGAGACCACGTATCGCCGTGGCAAAACCTATTCGCCTGCTATGCTGTCGCTCGGCGTGCCGCAGGTTGCCGGCGCCATCGCGCGCCGCTGGGGAAACGCTTCTTGAGCGAGCCGAGAAAATTCTGGATGCGCTGGCGCGTCCGCACGGGCTATCCCGTCGCCGTGGTGTATCTCGTGCTCGCGGATCCGAAGCCGCGGTGGATCCTGACCGGAGCAATTGTCGCAGCCATCGGGCTTCTCATTCGCGGCGCGTCGTCGGGCCATCTGCGCAAGGATCGCGAACTCGCCACCTCCGGACCGTACGCCTACACGCGGAATCCGCTCTATCTCGGCAGCGCGTTCCTCGCTGCGGGCTTTGCGATCGCGGGAGGGTCGCGGTGGGCCGGTCTGCTCGTCATGGCGTACTTCGGAATCTTTTACTACGCGGTGATGCGCAACGAAGAGCAGGATCTGCATCGCCGATTTGGCGAGGCATTCGACGCGTACGCGGCGCGCGTTCCGCTCTTTTTCCCTTGGTTCGCTCGCGCCGATGCGGGAACAGCCGGCAGCGAAGCGGTGCAGCAGTTTTCCTGGGCGCAGTATCGCCGCAACCGCGAATACAAAGCGCTGATCGGGACGATTGCCGGCTTGTTCGTACTCTTCCTGCGAATGTGGATTCGGCGGCGATTCGGCTACTGACTCACGTGGCTACTGCAAGCGATACACCGCGTTCATCATCCGCTGAAATTGCGGGCGATAGATCAGATCAAACGCGCGCTCTTTGCCGGGAAACATTTCGAGCGCGACGCGCCGGGTGGCGGCGATCATGCCTGCGGCTTCTTCAGGGGAAAGGCCGCCTTCGGCAATCGTTTCAAGCGTCAAGCGGACCAGGATGCGCAGGCGGCGGATGCGCCTGCTCTCTTCGTCGATCTGCTCCTGGGTGGGAAAAGACGCCGGACTATCTTGCGCGGTTTCCATGGCCGTAAAAACATTATGAACCGCGTCTGGCACCGGCACAATAGTACTCGCGTCCTCTTCCGAAGGGATCGCTTTGAAATCCGCAATGGCTCGGCGAAACCCGCGCGCGGACATCATGGCTGTTCCGCATAGGCGTGTACGGAGAGATTTTGCCCGCCGGTGAGCGCAGTGATTGCGCCGTCGCGATCGGTGCGAAGCAGGCGGATGCCATCGTCCTCGTAGCGCTCGACAATTTCGGGCGCCGGGTGACCAAACGGGTTCGCCGCGCCTACCGACACCACGGCGACGCGCGGCGCAACCGCCGCAAGAAATGCCTGCGTTGAAGATGTCCTGCTGCCGTGGTGCGGCACCTTCAGGAAATCGGAAGTGAGCGGCACTCCTTCGGCAACGAGCTCTTCTTCGGTCTGCTTTTCGATGTCGCCCGTGAGCAGGAGGTCGACTGAGCCGTCGGAAAGCCGTAAGACGAGCGAATTGTTGTTGGGGATTTTTCCGGCAGGCTCATCCGCAGGCGGCCAGAGCACGCTGCCTTCGACACCTTGCCAATTGAATTCCGTCCCACGTGACTGATGGATGATGGCGACACCGCGCGAGCGCGCTTCGGCGAGCAAACGCTGAAGTTCCGGACGCGGGTCATCGCTGCCGATCCAAAGCTCGCGGACCCGGAAATTTTCCAGCACGCTGTACAAGCCATCCAAGTGATCGTGGTCAGCATGCGTCGCCACGACGACATCGAGGCGTTTCAGCCCGCGCGACCAGAGGTAGGGCGAGACAACCTCCTCGCCGACATCCGTGCCGGAGCGGTATCCGCCGACCCACTCGGAGCCGGGAAGCCCGCCGCCATCGATCAACATGGTGCGGCCGCCGGGAAACGCGGTGAAGATCGAATCGCCCTGGCCGACGTCGAGCACGCTGACCTCCAGCTTTCCGCGATCGAGATTCGGGCGAAACGGATGCGTGGCCACCAGCAGCGTGAGCACGGCGAGGGCGACAGCGGATGCCCACTCGGCGGGCGCGATGGGCGGAGACAGTTGGCGCCGAGCGATTCGATTCGCTCGCCGGGCAGCGGCGGCGCGCGCGGTAACCGCAAGCGCAACGAACGCCGCGAAAAATGCCAGCCAGAGCCACGTTGGCGGTCCCGGGATGCGATACGAGACGTGCGGCAAGCGGCTGAACCACTCGACAATCGCGAGCAGCATTCCCGTGCAGAATCCAAGCGCCTTCGCAAGGAGGGATGCGAGCCGCGCCCAGGCAAACGTTGCGACCAGCGCAAGAAAGCCGAGCGGCACGATGAAGCCCGTCAGAATCACGGCGGGAATATTGCTGATCGGACCAGACAGGCTCACACGATGAAAATCCATCGCGAGCAAAGGCATCATACCCCACTGGATCACGGCCGAGAGCAGCACGATCTCCCACAATCTCAGGCCGGCGCGAACCGGCATCGTGACGAGTTTGCCGGCGCGAGGCGCGAGCCATTGCGGCAATCGCGATGCGATGCGCGCGGTGGCGGCGCGCAAGTCGATGCGGAACTGCGCGACTTTGGGCGGATGCTGTGCGTCGCGCGTCACATCGCCCAGATGGCGCAATCCCTGATGATATGGCGCGCTCGTGCGCTCCATCCACGGCACCGCAAGGCCCGCGATCACGCCCGCCGCAACGAACGACAGCTTGAAACTCGAATCCGCGAGCGAAGAAGGTTTCCAGAACAGAATCGCCAGCGCCGCGAGCGCGACCGTGTTCAGCAGTTCGATGCGGCGAAAGAGCGGCCGCGCACAGAGATAGAGCGCAGCCATCAGCGCGGCGCGAAAGATCGGCGGGCGGTCCTGCACAACGCCCACGTAGGCGGCGAGTGCGATCACGGTCAGTAAGCTCGTGGCAAAGATCGTGAAGCGCAACCTGCGGCATACCCAGATGAAGAAAACTACCAGCGCGCCGACGTGCAGACCTGCAACCACGAGCACGTGGTACGCAGCCGTCTTCTGGAACGCCGTGACCACTTGCGAATCGACGAAGCTGCGGTCGCCGAGGAGCATCGCCCGCAGCACGGCCGCGCGCTGCGGCTCGCCCGGGAAAAGAGCGCCCAGCCGCGAGAGCAGCATGCCGCGAACGCGCGCGAGGCGCTGAGAGAAAGTTAGGCGCGGGCGGCCGATCAACTGCAGCAACTCGCCGCTGCGCAACGACCCGGTGAGGTCGATTTTCTGCCGCGCCAGATAGCCGCGCTCGTCGAATGCGCCCGGATCGAGGAAATTGCGCGGCGGACCCGCCCGCACGAGCGCTTCGACGCGATCGCCCGCCCGCAGGCCGCGCGGCATGCCTTCGAAATGCTCCGCACCGTAGAGATTCAGGCGTAGGCCGCCACTTACCGGCACGGTCGTGCTGCCGACTTCGACCTGCTCGAGATCGATTTCGTAGCGGCGCCCCCAGGGCAGCGCCATCGGATCTTCGCGCAGGCGGCCCTGCCAGCGCAGCGGCTCGGTTGTGTCCAAGCGGCCGACGCTGATCAGGCGCGTGACGTGGTTCGCGGGAATCGCGGCGCGCTCGCTGCAGATTGCGAGCCCACCAAGCGCGGTCCATGCGACGAGCGCGAGCACCCACGCCGCTCGCGTTTTCGCACGCCACAGCAGCACCGCGCCGAGAAGCATCGCCGCAATGGCGGCAGCAAGCCACAGATTCAGCGGCCCGGGCCAGCGCGTCGCAATCGCGATTCCGGCCGCGAACGACGCGGCGATCCAAAGCGCGGGAAGCTTCATGGCTGTTTCACGGCTTTCTGCGGAGACGAACCACCGCCTCCATATGGAATGTCTGCGGAAAAAGATCGAAGAGATGAATCGCCGTGATTTCGTAGCCGCCCCCGGTGAGCGCGGCGAGATCGCGGGCCAGCGTGGGAGGCTCGCAGGAAACATAGGTGATGCGCTCGGGCGAGATGCGCAGAAGATGCCTTGCGTCAGCCGGGGCCAGTCCTGCGCGCGGCGGATCGAGGACGATCAGGTCGGGCTTGCCTTTGTATTTGGCGAGGAACTGTTCGACCTCGGCGGTGCGAATCTCGATTCCGCTGCTCGTGCGGGCATTGGACTCGAGATCGCGAGACGCGGCCGGATTCGATTCGACGGCCAGGACGTGGCTGAACCTTTTTGCGAGCGGGATCGAGAAGAGCCCAACCCCCGCGAAGAGATCGAGCGCAAGCTTGCCTTCTTCGTTTTCCGTCACTTCGCGCGCCAGATCATCGGAGAGAAAGCGATTCACCTGGAAGAAGGAGAAGTGGCCGACGCGATACGTCGTCGCGCCGCTTTGGTAATCGAGGAAGCCGGGGCCGTCGAGCTCCATGCGGTCGCGTCCCGGATCGTGGAAGAGCAAGCTTTCGATTTCGGGCGCGATTTCGCGGAATAGTTTCGCGGCTTCCTCCGCCTTCTTCGGGAAGCGGGCGAATGTGGCCGTGAGCAGCAGCTTCGAATCGCTTGCGCCAGCGAACGTCTCGATCTCGCGCAATTCGGGCGGCAGCGCTCCGGCCGCCAGCGCGCCACGCAGAGCGAGCAGCGTCTCCAGCAGCAACGGTGAAAGGATCTGGCAGTCCTCGACGTCGCAAAGCGCGGTCGATCCGGCGCGGAAATAGCCGATTGCGAGTTTCCCGGCGCCATCGCCGCTTTCGAGCGACCGAACTTTCCATTGCGCGCGATTGCGATAGCCCCATGGCGGCGACGCGTGCTCGGTAATTTCGCCGGGCCACTCGATCCGCCCGATCCGGCCCAGCGTCTCGCGAAGAATGGCGGCTTTGTAGCGGAGCTGCGATTCGTAGGGCGCGTGCTGGTAATCGCAGCCGCCACAGACGCCAAAATGCGGACAGCGCGGCGCCACGCGCTCGGGCGATGGATCGAGGATGCGCTCGACGCGCGCGCGGACGAATTTCTTCTTCTGCTCGACAGGCTCGGCGGAGATGCGCTCGGCGGGCAGAACGAAAGGCACGAAGACGGTCGAGCCATCGTGATGGCCGAGGCCTTCACCACCATAGATCAGCTTTTCGATTGTGATGTCCATTGTGTGATTCCACGCTATCACACGACGCAAGCAGATATCGCGTAGCGAGGTTCATTCGCGGCGTGAAAGCTGTGATTAAAGCGGGGGTTGGGCGCGGCGTCAATCGCGGAAAATACCTACGGCGGGACCGCACGGTAAAGCGCTTACGCGAGATAGAAGAGGCTCAGCCGCGGAAGATCGAACTGCTCGAAGAGGCGCTTCTGGATGTACTGGCGTTCGAGCTGCGCGAGCTGCTCGGCGGACATTTTGCGGCGGTAGGGCGCGAGCGAGCGGTCCATTTCGCGGCGGATGGCGAGCATGGATTCGTCGTCCGCGTCGGCGGCGAGCGCGGCGCTGAGTTTTTCCTCGAGCACGGTGAGGCGGCGTTCGAGGTCTTCGAGGTCGAGCGCGCCGGGCGAATCGAGGAGCGGCAGAGCATCGTCGATACGCTTCGCTGTTTCATCGAGACGGGCCGCGAGCGCGGCGTGCGTTGTGCGCCGTTTTGCGGCTGCCGCGCGGATGCGGGCGGCGTTGCGCTCGAGGTATTTTTTCAACTCATCGCGCGAAAACGGCTCGGCCGCCGGGCGGCTTGCTTTTACTTCCGGGCCGGTGCCTGCGGCGGCTTCCTGCGCTTCGGCGGCGGCGTCGAGCACGGCATCGACGCAATAAGCCAGGCTTTTCAGTTGGCGGCCGCCGGCGGCGCGGCGGGAGCGTCCCCAAGCTTCGAAGGCGCGGTCGATGCCCTTGAGGACTGCCGGGAGCGGGATGCCGGCCTTTTGCCAGGTTTCGACGATTGCCCAATCGAGCGGGGACACCAACAAGTGCGCGCCGCGCTTGCGCCAGAAGTAGTCCTCGATTTCCGTGAAGTAGTTGAAATAGTTGAAGGATTCCATGGACGAAAACCGAGCGGGTTTGAAACCCGCCCCTACGACCGGGACAACTTTCTACGTAGCTAGTGCGCGTGGCGGCCGGAAACGCGCTTGGGCGCGGGATTTTCTCCTCCGGCCGACTGATTGCGTTCCCAGATGATGCGCAGGCCATGCAGCGTCAGAAATTCGTCGATGGTTTCGATGTGGCGCGAGGCGCCGCCGATGAGCGCGGCCTGGCCGCCGGTGGCGATCACCTTCGTTTTCGCGCCCATCACCTGCTTCATGCGGTCGAGAATGCCGTCGACGAGATCAGTGTATCCGTAAAAAAGCCCGGATTGCATCGAGGCAGCGGTGTTGGTACCAATCACTTTGCCCGGGTCCTTGATCTCGACGCGGAAGAGGCGCGCGGCGCGCGCGAAGAGCGCATCCGCCGAAATTCCGATGCCGGGCGCGAGGACGCCGCCGAGATATTCGCCGCGCGCGGAGACCGCGTCGAAGTTAATCGCCGTGCCGAAATCGACGACGATGCACGGGCCCCCATACTTGTCGAACGCGGCGACGCTATTGACGATGCGGTCCGCGCCCACCTCCTGCGGATTGTCGTATTGCACCGGCATCCCGGTCTTGATGCCCGGCTCGACGAAAAGCGCCTTGCGCGAGAAGTACCGCTCGGCCATGCCGGCGAGCACGGAGTTGAGCGGCGGCACAACCGAACTGATGATGACACCGTTGATCTCGCTCGGCTCAAGGCCCGCGAGCGTAAAGAGATTGCGGGTGAGGATGCCGTATTCGTCGATGGTCTGATCGCGCGCCGTGCTGAGCCGCCAGTGCGCGACAAGTTCCTGGCCGCGAAAAACGCCGAGGACCGTGTTCGTGTTGCCCGCGTCGAGCGTGAGCAGCATCAGGGGGCCTCCGCGACGTCGCCCGAGAGGATGGCTTCGGTGCCGCGGCCGTCGTCGCGCGCCACGCGCAGCACGCCGCTCGGCTCGAGGCCGGCCGTGGTGCCGGTAAAAGTTTCGGTTGCCATGGTGATCCGCACGCGCTTCCCCTCGTAATAGCTCGACACTTGCGCGAACCGCCGGAGAACCGGCGGCGCGCCATCCGCCAGGAACTGATTGTAGTAGCGATCGAAATACTGGAGCAACCGAATCAGCAGCTCGAAGCGCGAATGCGCCTTGCCGTTTTCGATGCGGAGCGACGTGGCGATCGCGGCGAGATCGGCGGGCATCTTCGACTGGTTGACGTTGATGCCGATGCCGACGACGGCGTAGTGAATGCGGTCGGGCTCGGCGTGCATCTCGGTGAGGATGCCGCAGAATTTGCGGCTGCCGACGAGCAGGTCGTTGGGCCAGCGAATGTCGGGGAGCGCGTCGAGATCTTCAGCGGCTGCGTCGCGCACGGCGAGCCCCGCGACAAGCGTAAGCAGCGGCGCGTGCGCCGGGGGGATCGGCGGGCGCAGCAGGATGCTGCAATAGATGCCCGCGGATTTTTCGGACGCCCATGAGCGGCCCGCCCGGCCGCGGCCCGCCGTTTGTTCCTCGGCCAGCACGACGGCGCCGTGCGGCTCGCCGGATTCGCCAAGCCGCATGGCGACGGAATTCGTGGAGTCGACTTTGAAGAAATGAAAGATGCGGCGCGCAAACGGCGTGCCGTAGAGCCGATGGCTCAGCATCTGCGGGACGAGAATATCCGGCACGCGCTCGATGTGATAGCCGGTGCGCGGGTGGCCCTTCACGCGCACGCCAAGCTGCCGCAGCTGCTCGATCCAGCGCCACACCTGCTGGCGCGTGACGCCGATTTCCTTGGCGATTTTGGCGCCGCTGATGACGATCGTCGAGTTTTCGGCGAGCAGGGTCAGCAGCGCGTCGATGCGCCGGTCGGTGGTGCCGGGCAAGCTCGCCATTCGCTTCGTTGGCATGGGCGGAAACAGCAAGGATACATGCGGAAGTGGCTAGAAGCCATCTCATAAATGCCTCAAGAGGATGACGGCACAAGCAAGCTGCACCATCCCGAGGAAATTCTCTGGGTAGTATTCCCAGCGAATGACGACGCGTCGAAAGTTATGAAGCCAAGCGAAC
>JBKQNJ010000118.1:0-60840 GCA_052146315.1 Candidatus Acidiferrales bacterium
GACAGGCCGACGATCAGAATCGCAGATGCGAACAGTGCACGCATGTCTGTGCGCGCGACCGAAATTATGGCAGCGCTTTCACTATATAACCACAAGACGAGTAACGCGTGCCGCTATAGTGCCTGATAAAGTCGGATAATCGGAAACTGACCCAGTGCCGGGACGAAAGCTGCGCGCGGGTGACGGATGCTATACTCGCGCCGCGATGTACGCGCGGAAGTTACAAGCCGAGATGGAGATAGGCGGCGAGCGGCGGCCGGTGCCACTCGAATGGCTCGATAGCTTTTGCATGCGCAATTTCACAGGCTCGGGCGAATTCGACGACACGCTATCGACAGCCGAGGGACGGCTCGAGGCCGGATTGAACGTTGATCGGGAACGGCTCGCGGCCGCGATGAGCGAGTGGTTCACGAAACGCGGGAAAGGCAACGGAAAGCCGGTCACTGTGGTGATACGCCTAGCAGAATAGTGATCCCGCCCCAAATACTCCAGAGACTCGATGCGAAGACCCACCCTCACAAAACGAGGATGGAGCACCCGAAACTTCAAAGGCAGGGCGCGTTGAGGTCTGGAGGTCACGCAAAGCCGAGGAGCTGGACCCGCTTGCGATGATTGGGGCGTTGCAGCGGTCACCGCCGCGAGTCCAGCCCCTCTTGGTAGCTTTGACGCCGCAGCGACGGGATGGTTAGCCTTCAAGGTTCAGGCTTCAGGTGACGCAATCTGGATGCGCGTACGTCAACCGTCCCTCCGGGACTTGCGACTCCGCTTCTCCTTTCCCGGCACTTCGCTGCGCTGCGTGTCGGGCTAATGACAATCGCGCCTCCGGCGCTCAGGCGGCCGCGATCGCACGACCGTGCGCCCGATGGCGCCCATCGCCCTCGGGTGACGTAATCTGGATGCGCCTACGCCAACCGTCCCTCCGGGACTTGCAGCTCCGCCTTTTCGTTTCCCAGCACTTCGCTGCGCTGCGTGCCGGGCTAATGACAATCGCGCCTCCGGCGCTCAGGCGGCCGCGATCGTACGACCGGGCGCCTGATGGCACCCATCGCCCTCAGGTGACGCAATCTGGATGCGCGTACGTCAAGCGCCCCTCCGGGACTTGCGGCTCCGCCTTTTCGTTTCCCGGCACTTCGCTGCGCTGCATGCCGGGCTAATGACAATCGCGCCTCCGGCGCTCGGGCGACCCGCGAACGCACGAGCGGGCGCGCTACGTGCCGGGCTAACTACGGTCGCCGCTCCGCGGCTAACGAACACCCGGATCAGAAAAGGCGCGTGGCGCATCGCTCGGCGGCCAAAGAACACCGGGATCAGAAACGGCGCATGGCGCGTCGCTCGGGGCCGGTGTAGGGCACCGGCCGGCGGGCAAGCGCCGCCTTGATTCGCGGCATCGCCTCGCGCGTGGCGGCTTCTCCGGCGGCGACCAGCTCCGGCGTCTTCGCGAATTCATCCCACAGCACGTGATGGACGTTGGGCTCGATGAGGATATCGGTGGCGGCACGCCACGGTTGAATCGCGCCGATCTGGATGATCGAGAAAGACCGGCTGATCACCTCGATCGTGTTGCGCGGCCGGCCGCCGATCAGTCCCGGCTCGAGATGAACCCCGATCACGACGTCCGCGCCCATTTTTCGTGCTGCCGGCGAAGGCACCGCCTCCGTCAAGAATCCATCCACCAGAATGCGGCCGCGGTATTCGACGGGCAGAAACAGCCCCGGATAGGCGCACGACGCTCGCAATGCCGGCCCGATCGGGCCCTCCGTGTAATAGACCGATTCGCCGGCAATGATGTCTGTGGCAACGATGCTGAGCGGCTTCTTCAGCTCGCTGAAGTCGTTCACGGTCGTGAATTTATGCAGGAAATCCTCGAGCCGCTCGTTGGAAGCCATGCCCATGCGCGAAAGCGTCCACCGGCCGAAATCGCGGAACGTGGTCTCGCTGCCGTGCAGCTCCATCGTCTCAAGCGGCGTACCACTCGCGTAGCTAGCGGCAATTAGGGCGCCCACACTCGTGCCCCCAATGTAGTCGATAGGGATTTCGTTTTCTTCGAGGACGCGCAGGACGCCGATATGGGCGATCCCGCGCGCGAATCCGCCGCCCAGCGCGACGCCTATTTTCGGGCGTTCTTCGTCGCCCGCGTAAGCGAATGACCTAAGGCCTTGGACGGCCCTGGTCAGCCATTTCGACCCCTGGCCCATGTGCCGTTACCCTCACCCACCGCATTCAACTTTACCAAAGTTGGCGATCGGCAGGGGATTGGGGTTGACCGTCGTTGGCGCTTTTGCAACCATGTGCCCCAGCATAGAATGGCGAAAATGGCGACAAGGGAGAAGACGCGCGTACGGCGAAAGGCGGTTCTATGAGACGCCCAATCGAAAAGGCGGTGGTGCTCGGCGCCGGAACGATGGGCGCGCGAATCGCGGCGCACCTCGCGAATGCGGGGATTCCCGTCTATCTGCTCGATATCGTCCCACGGGAATTGAACGCCGAAGAGAAGCGCAAAGGGCTGGCGCTCGATCATCCGGCGGTGCGCAACCGCATCGTGCTGGCCGGGCTCGAAGCGGCGAAGAAGTCGAAGCCCGCCGCGTTTTTCGCGCCGGAAACCGCGCGCCTCGTCATGCCGGGGAATCTCGAAGACAACATCGCGTGGTGCGGCGACGCGGATTGGATCATCGAGGCGGTCGCCGAGAATCTCGAAATCAAGCGCAAGCTCTTCGAGCGCGTGGAAACCGTGCGCAAGCCCGGCACGCTCGTCACGACCAATACTTCCGGCCTGCCGATCCATCTGATCGCCGAAGGGCGGTCCGAGGACTTTCAGAAGCACTTCGCGGGCACGCATTTTTTCAATCCGCCGCGCTACATGAAACTGGTCGAGCTGATTCCGGGGCCGAAGACGCTGCCCGAAGTGGTCAGCGCACTCGACGAAATCTGCGACGTCACGCTCGGCAAGGGCGTGGTCGTGGCGAAGGACACGCCGAACTTCATCGCCAATCGCATCGGCACATTCTCGATCCTGAAGGCGTTTTCGGAAATGCAGGCGCTCGATATGACGATCGAGGAAGTCGACGCCTGCACGGGCCCCGCGATCGGATGGCCCAATTCGGCGACGTTCCGCACCGCGGACATCGTCGGCCTCGACGTTCTCGCGCACGTCGTGAAGAATCTCTACGAAACCATTCCCGACGACGAATCGCGCGAAATGTATCGTGTTCCGCCGCTCCTCGAAGGACTGATCGCGAAAGGCCGGCTCGGCGAAAAAACGGGCAGCGGTTTCTACCAGCGAGTCAAGAAGGGTGGAGACTCCGAGATCCTTACGCTCGACTGGAAAAAGATGGAGTATCGCCAGCGAGAAAAAGGCAAACTCGGCTCGATCGAAGCGGGGAAGGCGATCGAAGACACGCGCGAGCGGATTCGCATGCTCACCGCGCCGGCGCTTGAAGGCAAGGGCGGTGATAAAGCCAGCCGCTTCCTCTGGAATTGCCTCAGCGAGACCTGCCTCTACGCCGCGCGCCGCATTCCCGAAATCGCCAACAGCGTCGTCGACGTGGACCGCGCCATGCGCTGGGGATTCGCATGGGAATTCGGCCCATTCGAGGTGTGGGATGCGATTGGTGTCGAGCGCATGGCAAAAGCGATCGAGCGCGAAGGCAAGCAGCTGCCGCCGCTCGTCATGAAAGTTCTCGCATCCCCGGCGAAATCCTTCTACCAGTCGGAAAAAGGCCGCACGAGCTATTTCGATTTTGCGTCAGCGGCGCTCAGGCCGCTCGAAGAGCCGCCCGGAATCATCATTCTGAAATCGCTCAAAGAGCGCACGGCAGTCGTGCAGGAGAATTCCGGCGCGAGCCTGATCGATCTCGGCGATGGCGTCCTCTGCTGCGAATTCCACGCCAAGATGAACGCGATCGGCGGCGACATTTTCGCCATGCTGACGGCGGGCGTCGCGCGCCTCGAAACAGAATTCGAGGCCATGGTGATCGCCAACCAGGCGCCGAATTTTTCCGCGGGCGCAAATCTGATGCTCCTGCTGATGACCGCGCAGGAAGGCGAATGGGACGATATTCACCTCGCCGTCCGCCAGTTCCAGCGCGCGAATATGGCGCTGAAATATGCGCCACGTCCGGTCGTATCGGCGCCGCAGGGACTCGCGCTCGGCGGCGGCTGCGAAGTCAATCTGCACGCCGCGCGGATTCACGCCGCTGCGGAGGCGTATATCGGCCTCGTCGAGGTGGGCGTCGGCCTGATCCCGGGCGGCGGCGGCACGAAAGAAATGCTCATCCGTGCGAACGAGCACGCGGCGAGCGGCGACAATCTCGATCTAATGCATGCGCTGCGGCCGCTCTTCGAAAATATCGCCATGGCCAAAGTTTCCACCAGCGCGGAAGAGGCGCGCACGCTCGGCTACCTCCGGCCGTCCGATCTGATCGCGATGAATCGCGACCGCCAGGTGGCCGACGCAAAGGAAACGGCGCTCGCGATGGTCCGCGCCGGGTATCATCCGCCTGCGCCGGCCGAGATTCGCGTCCTCGGCGAGGAATTTTTCGCGGCGGCGAGGCTCGCGATCCACATGCTGGTCCGCGGCGAATTCGCCACGGAATACGACGGCGTCGTCGCGCGCAAGCTCGCCTATATCATGGCTGGCGGCAGCATCACGGCGGCGCAGGCCGTGCCGGAGCAGTATGTGCTCGATCTCGAGCGCGAGGCCTTCGTCAGCCTCTGCGGCGAGCGCAAGACGCAGGAGCGCATCGCCCACACCCTGAAGACGGGGAAGCCGCTGCGGAATTAGCAGCACATTTCAATTTTTGGCTTTATGCTAGGTTCTATCGGCTCAAACGCTGGTGAGTCCAGATTGAATAGCTTTAGGATCGAAAAAGACCGGGCATTGTGGATGGCGGCATTCTTCGCCTTTGGCGCGCTCCTACACCTTTCGGCGTGGAGGTTGTATGTGCATCTGGCTTACGCCAGCTCGCCAGCTGATTCGCGGACTTTCGTTGATGCGCCTTTGACCAATATCGGCATTCCACTGGCCACCGGAGTCTCGGTCGCTTTCTTTCTTGGTAGATTCCTGAGCAAGACGCTCAGGCGAGCCGCTGCCCGGCCCCTTGAAACAATGGCGAAGGCTGGCTTGTATGGGTTGGCGGCTACCTTCTGCGGCTTCGAGGCTTTCTACGTTCTGGCGTCGATTTATCTGGCTGCGTCTCCGCATAGTCCCGTGCATGTGCCCGGCGTCGGCATGATCCCCGTCGTTGTCATGATGCTGATGATCGAATTCGCTTCGTTCGGGGCGTCCGCAGTCGCAGCGTGCATGCCCTTTTCGTTTCTTTTTGGCTCTGTCGCCGGTTTTGCGATCTGGAAGGAATGGAAGCACCGGCCCGCCGGGGCGGCGGCCTGAGTTCTGTCTGAACGATGCAACGTTTTTGAGTGCGGCAGAGTCTTAGGAGCGTGCGGAAATCCGGGCGCGCGCAACTCGCGGGTTCTTCAATCATAAAAGCGAAAAACAGGGGCGAATGAAGATGAGGATGCGGAGTCATATCGGGCGGCTTGTGCCCGCGGTGGTTGTGGCGGGGCTGCTCTTTCTGGCGGGCTGCGGCGGTGGGAGTACCAGCACCACTCCCCCTCCGCCCACGCCGACGCCCAGCGCCACTGGCCCGATCATGATATCTCCCGGAACGGTGAGTGTGCCCGTTGGCGAGCAGGCGCAGTTCAGCGCATTCCTCGCGAGTGATCCGACCGCCACATTTACGTGGAGCGTATCGGGCGGCGGCACGATCGACAGTGCGAGTGGTTTGTACACCGGGCCGACCTCGATTCCATCGCCTGCCACCGTGACGATCACCGCGAAGAGTTCGAGCGTTTCGGGCACGGCACTGCTGACGATCGTCGCGGCGCCTGCAGGCGGAGTCGCGATCACTCCCGCCGCCGTGGTGGTGCCCGCAGGCGGGTCGTTTCAATTTTCCGCGACCGCGAACGGAAATCCGGTCACGCCGACCTGGCAAGTCGCGGGAATCACGCTGGGCGATTCGGTCCACGGCACCATCGGACCGAACGGCAACTACACGGCGCCGTTCACGCCTCCTCCGGACGGCTCGACCACCGTCACAGCCCTGAGCGGCGGCAATTCGGCCACCGCGACGGTAGTTGTCGTTTTCTCGAACGCATCGCTTGGCGGCCAGTACGCATTCTCGTATTCGGGCGAGGACAGCAAGGGCCCATTGATGGTCGCCGGCAGCTTCACGGCAAATTCCGCGGCGGCCTCCATCACCGGCATCGAGGATTACAACAGCACCGCCCAGGCTCCGGTCACTGCCTCTCCCGTGAGCGGGACGTATTCTGTGAATCCGGACGGCAGCGCAACCGCTACTTTGACCGATGCCGCGGCGGGTGGTTCGGCGACCTGGAATCTCACGCTCGTCGGAAGCGCGCAGGGACAGGCGTCACCGCGCGCGCTCCTGGTCCGGTTCGACAAGACAGCCACGGGCAGCGGCGAAGCCGATGCGCAGAACAAGACGAAGTTCGCACTCGGATCCTTCAAGCAGAATTACGCGTTCAATCTTTCGGGCCTCGACAAGAGCAGTAAGCCGCTGCAGATCACGGGCATGCTCAATGCGGACGGCGCGAACGGAACGATCGCACCGGGCCTGTGTGAGGACGACATCAACGACGCTGGCACGAACACCGAGGCTGCGGCCGATACGACGCTCCATGGGCTCTTTCAGGCCGATACAGCCAATCCCACGACTCTCGGCACAGATGGGCGCGGCACATTGCAGCTGATCTACGGCGCCACCGCCGGGGTCACGACGTTCGATAACACCACATTTACCTTCGCTTTCTACATCGTCGACAGCACCCACCTGAAGGTCGTCGAGACCGACGCAAAAGCTACAGCTCAGCTTGCCGGCGATCTCTTTAGCGCGCCGAACACCGACGGAGCGTTCTCCGACAAGATTCTGAACGGGAACTACGCTTTCACGCTGAATGGCTCGAACCCGAGCGGCACGAAGGCATACGCAATCGGTGGCGTTCTCGAGACGAGTGGAAGCGGCAGCGTCAGCGGAGGCGTGATCGATGGGAATCTGGGAACCGACGTCACGCTCACCACTTCTTCTTACACGGTCGACATCAGCCTCGGCCGGATTCTTTTCACGACGACCATCGGATCAACCACACGCTATTTCGCCGGCTACGCAACGTCGAGCGGAACGGTCGAGATGATCGAGCTCGATACGGACCTTCAGGCCAGCGGCACGGCCTATCCGCAAACCAGCATGGGCGTTCCGCAGGGAAGCTTCGCTTTCAATTTGACGAGTAATGGGAACACAAGCTCGTTCGAGGAAGAAGACGTGATCGGCCAGGTTGCGGTGCCGGGCGGCACGCTCGTCCCGCAGGGAAATATCGACATCAACGACAGGGGCACGTTGACCTCAGGCATGCCCATCGAAAATACCAGCACGATTGTGGCGCCTGTAAACGGCCGCGGGACCCTCACTCTCGATGCGAAACCCGCATCCTACGCGCTCGCCTACTACGTGGTGGACAATACCACGGCCCTCGCAATCGAAATCGATAGACAGCGCGTAGCGACCGGCATCGTCTTACGGCAGTTCTAGAAATTTCGCGCGAAAATTCCGCGTGTCATAAGCGGCCACACCCAAGTACCAAAGTACTATTGCTGCTCCACGCCCTCGCTTCGAGAATCGAAATAGCCCAGGGAAAATCGATGCATTTGAGGGGAAGGCGCTGGGCCGTTCGTACTACTCATTATTCATTATGACTCCACTGAAAGAAACGCTGGAGGTTGGTCAAGTCCCGGCTTCCCAGGAGGGAAGCCGCCCGAAGCCGGACTCCGGCCATCTGCGGTCCGACGCCGTTTCGCTGGACGTGCCGGTGAAGGTGCATGGATCGCGCGTCGTCGAAGTCGTCCGCGGAACTACTTCTCACACGGAGCCATTCGAAGAACAGACCAGCACCATGATCGTGTTCCCGCTCGGCGGCGTGCTCAAAATGAACACGCAGGTCAGCGTAGGGCAAGCGATCGTCCTCACGAATCTGAAGACGCGCCAGGACGCAATTTGCCGCGTCATCAAAACGCGCACGAATCCCAACCTGCACTGCTACGTCGAAGTCGAGTTCTCGCATCCTCAACCGGGATACTGGGGCGTTCGCTTTCAGTCGGATGGGCCCGAACCGACCCCGAAAGTGGCTTCGCCCGCAGCGGCCGCCTCGAGCGCCCCGGCGCGCGTTACTCCGGCGCCTGTAGCGGCTCCGATTGCGACGCCTGTGCCGAAGACCGAGATCCCCAAGCCTGAAATTCCGAAGGTCGAAACCAACGAACAGAAGGCCGCTCCGCCAGCGCCCGCCGTGATCGAAAAGCCCGCGAGCACGGCAGGTTCGGTATCGTTTTCGCTCGAGCAACTGCGGGGAGATACGAGCGCAGCGCCCCTTGTACCGTTCCCGATCGCCGAGCAAGTGAAAGACGGTAAGCCCCACCAAACAGAAACTTATTGCGGGGCGGAAACTTCCGGGGCAAATGAAGCTCCGGCCGCGCACGAGCCTTCAACGTTCGGCCGCTTTGCCGCGAGCGCTGCGGCTGACGAGGATCATGCGCCGGCACGCCCAGCCTTTGGCGCAGGCCTCGAATACAGCCCGCTCGGAACCTCGGCGGACAAGAATCAGAAGGAAGGCAAGAACTGGGCGCTCATCGCGGCGTGCGTCGGATTATTGCTGGCGGCGGCAGGCGGCGGAGGCTACTACTTCCTCTTCGTCCGCCAGCGGCCCGTGAATCAGCAGCGTGCGGCCATCACGGCTCCCGCCGTGCCGCAAGGGCCTGTCGCTGCAAATCCAGTCTCGAATCCAACGGCGGCGAGTCCAGCGCCCATCGAGCAAGCGCCCGCCACTCCCGCGCCGGGCGCAGCCGAGCCGACCGGCACTTCACTGGCAACTCCGTCGCCAGTGGCCCACTCGCGCGAACCAGAACGCAGCCAGGTGAGCGAGTCTGCACCCAATAAGCCGGCTCAATCAGCATTTCAATCAAAGGTTTCTCAATCGGCAAAGCAGAAGGCCGCGCCCGCCGTGCCCGACATGTTCGGCGCGCTAAATGCACACCCCACTACGGCAGTGCACACAGACGCCTCGGGAGGCGGGACTGCTCCATCGATCGATGCAGGAGCGCTCGCTGGCGGCCAAAACGTTGCGCTTCCTTCGACGGAGTCTATGCCGGCAAATCTTCCGCCACCGCCGCAGCAGCAAGCGCCCACGTCCGAAGCGCCGGTGCAGGTCGGAGGCGACATCATGCCACCGCGGCTGATTTCGGCGCCCCCGGTTGTCTATCCTGAAATGGCACGCCAGGCCGGCATCGGGGGTGATGTCGTGGTGCGAATCGTGATCGACAAATCGGGCAAGGTGACCGAAGCGAAAGCAATCTCCGGGCCGATGCTGCTGCGCGATGCGGCGGTTAGCGCGCTGCGCGACAGGAAATATGTGCCGTCGAAGCTGGACGGCCGTCCGATCTCTCTCGAAATGTTGGTGACGATCCAGTTCCACCGCTGAGGATCCCTCGCTAACCTCTGTTTTTCTTGGTGGCACAGACAATCCTGTCTGTGCTTCTTCTCCCAGCGGTTGCTTTTTTCTCTCTGCTGTCATCCAATGGAATAGTTTCGGGGCGCGAGTTGCGCCGCGAAACGAGGTGAACTATGCGTGAAGCCGTAATTGTTAGCTCGGTGAGGACTGCCGTAGGGAAGGCGCCGAAGGGGACGTTGCGCGCGACGCGTCCGGACGATCTGGCCGCGCTGACCATCAAAGAAGCGCTGGCGCGCGTGAAAGCCCTCGATCCTGCCGAAGTCGAAGACGTCATCATCGGCTGCGCTATGCCCGAGGGCGAGGCGGGGATGAATTTCGCGCGGATTGCATCGTTGCGCGCGGGCTTGCCGGTCAGCTCCTCGGCCATGACCGTGAATCGCTTCTGCTCCTCCGGCCTGCAGACCATCGCCCTCGCCGCCGAGCGCATCATGGCGGGCCAGGGAGATGTCGCGATCGCCGGTGGCGCCGAATCGATGAGCATGATCCCGATGGGCGGCCACAAAATCGCGCCCAATCCGTGGTTGATGGACAACTACCCGGACACTTATCTCAACATGGGGCTCACTGCCGAAAACGTCGCGAAAAAATACGGCATCACGCGCGAGGAGGCCGACGCGTTTTCATACGCGAGCCACCAGAAAGCGCTGGCCGCAATCGCCGCAGGCAAGTTCAAGGACGAAATCGTTCCGGTCGAGGTGAACTACACGTCGATCGAGGGCGGCGCAAACGGCTCGGGCAACGGAGCGAAGCCGAAAGCTCACAAAGTCGTCTTCGATACCGACGAAGGCCCCCGCGCCGATACGTCGCTCGAAGCGCTGGCAAAGCTCCGGCCCGTCTTTCATGCGCGTGGCGTCGTCACGGCAGGGAACAGTTCGCAAACGAGCGACGCAGGCGCAGCGTCAGTCGTGATGAGCGCCGAGCGCGCGCGCACGCTCGGTCTGAAGCCGCTCGCTCGCTTCGTCTCTTTCGCCACGGCGGGCTGCCCGCCCGAGCTGATGGGCATCGGCCCGGTCTACGCGATCCCGAAAGCGCTCAAGATCGCGGGCCTCACGCTCGATCAGATCGACGTGATCGAGCTCAACGAAGCCTTCGCGGCGCAGTCGCTTGCGGTCATCAAGACGGTCGGCCTCGATCCGGCGCGCGTCAACGTCAATGGCGGCGCGATCGCCCTCGGCCATCCGCTCGGGTGCACGGGCGCAAAGCTCCTGGCCACGATATTGCGCGAAATGGAGCGCCGCAACTCCCGCTACGGCATGGTCACCATGTGTATCGGCGGCGGCATGGGCGCAGCCGGCATCTTCGAGCGCGCCGCCTAGCTGTTCCTAAAGCGGCTTGTTCTCGATGACGCGTGCCGAAAGAGCGAGACCGCTCTCGTCGATTCTCGCCGCGAGGGTTGTTTCGACGAATTCGCGAAGATACCTTTCCTCGCCTTTTCCGATTAGCTGTCCGAACTTGGGCAATAGGATTCCGAAGCACACCATGCCGACCGGGATCAGGACGCCGGCCCAATCGTCACCGTGAATCGGGTGGGCAAGTGTCGAAAGCAAGATCGGTAGACTCATTACGATCGCTAGGCTGAGCCAGACGATCATGAATCCTTTCACATAAGGATCCATGCCGAAACGTCCTTCAACGTGCGTACCTCGTTCTTCCCGCGAGAGATTTCCAAAGAAAAACGGCGCGAAGCTATTCCTGTAGTAACGGCGCTTCCAGAGTTTGAATTCGTTTTCATTGAACTTCGAAAGCACCAGTTTTGATCCCTTGTATCCCGAAAAGGAAAAGATCGTCCGTTCGCCAATGTCACTTGCTTCGCGAAGCCGGCGGAGACACTCCTCGACGCTGAGATCAGTCCTGAGGGCGATCGTAATTCGTTTTCCCACTTGGTTGCGCCTTGACGAATTTTAGCACTGCGCCAATGCTATCCGAGGCTTCGCGCCTGCTAGGATGATCTTCGAGTTATCGCGCGCGCCACCGGCCCATTGCGTTCCGCCTTCATCGGCGCGAGAATCTGTGCACACAAGTCTTGTCACAAGCGGGGGGAATAACATGGCGACAACATCGGTTTCCCAGACCCTGAATCGCGGCGGCGCATTTCTCGTTTCATCGACGAGCCCGGAAGACGTCTTCACGCCCGCCGATCTCACCGACGATCAGCGCCTCCTCGGCCGCACGATCGAGGAGTTTCTCGCCAAAGAAGTGATTCCGCACATCCCCGAGCTCGAGAAGCACAAAGAAGGCCTCATGCCGGAGTTGATCCGCAAGGCGGGCGAGGTGGGCTTGCTGGGCGCGGGCATTCCCGAAGAATACGGCGGCGCGGCCCTCGACAAAATCTCGATGACCATCGTCTCCGAGAAGCTCAGCGCCTATCCCTCGTTCATGGTCTCGTTCGGCGCGCACACCGGCATCGGAACCATCCCCATCATCTATTTCGGCACCGACGCGCAAAAAAAGAAGTACCTGCCCAAGATCGCCGCCGGCGAATTGCTCTCCTGTTACGCGCTCTCAGAGCCGCAAGCGGGATCGGACGCGCTCGCCGCGCGCACGCGCGCCGTGCTCTCGCCCGACGGCAAGAGCTGGCTCCTCACCGGCCAGAAAATGTGGATCACCAGCGGCGGCTTTTCGGACGTTTATGTCGTATTCGCGAAAGTCGACGGAGACAAGTTCTCATCCTTCATCGTCGACCGCGGGACGCCCGGCTTCTCGGTCGGCGCCGAAGAAAACAAGATGGGAATTCGCGGCAGCTCCACGGTCCCGCTCTTTTTCGAGAATGCCGCCATTCCCAAGGAAAACCTGCTCCACGACATCGGCCGCGGCCACATCGTCGCCTTCAACACGCTCAACGCGGGCCGCTTTTCGCTTGGGGCGAGCTGCGCGGGGGGAGCCAAGAACGTGCTGGCGATCGCCTCGAAATACGCGAAAGAACGCACCGCCTTCGGAAAGTCGATTGCCGAGTTCGGCTTGATCAAGGCCAAGCTCGGCGAAATGGCGATCCGCACCTACGCGCTCGAATCGATGATCTATCGCACTTCGGGAACAATCGAAGGCGCGGTTGCAAGCGCCGGCACGGACAAAGTGCAACAGGCGATGCAGGCTCTCGAGGAGTACGCGATCGAGAGCTCGATCAGCAAGGTGGTCGGCAGCGAAACCCTCGACTACTGCGTCGACGAAGCCGTGCAGATTTTCGGCGGCTACGGCTTCCATGAGGACTATCCGGTCGCGCGCATGTACCGCGACAGCCGCATCAATCGCATTTTCGAGGGCACCAACGAAATCAACCGCCTCGTCATCATCCAGATGCTGATGAAGCGCGCGATGTCTGGCGTCCTCCCGCTGATTCCCGCCGCGATGAAGCTCGGCGAGGAACTCCTCTCCGGGCCATCTTTCGAAGACGCGCCCAGCGGCCCCTTTGCTGAGGAGGAAAAATCCCTCGCGCAGGCCAAGAAAATCTTCCTTCTGGCCGCGGGAGCTGCCGTACAGAAATTCCGCGATCAGCTGGCCGATGAGCAGGAAATCGTGGGCGCCCTGGCCAACATTGTAATGGACGTCTACGCGATCGAATCCTCGCTGCGCCGCGCGCAAAAATCAGCTGCCGCGAAAGGACAGTCGGCTGCGCTGATGGCCGAGGCGACCACCGCGTTCACCTACGACGCGATGGATCGCATCGAAAAAGAAGCGCGCACGGCGCTCGCCGCGATCGCCGATGGCGACACGCTCACCACGCAGCTTGCAGCCTTGCGCCGCCTCGCCAAGCACGCGCCGATCGACGCGATTGCGATTCGCCGCCGCCTGGCCGATGCCGTCCTCGCGCAGGATCGCTATCCCTTCGACGGCCGCTGATCGTACTGCAGTATTTCGTTTAGCCGCGGACTGACGCCGTGCCATTTTGAGTCTCGTTCTCTGCGCTTTTGTACCATCTTCCTCTCGCATTTCCCTCTTTCGGAACCAGATTTCCATTGTTTCACTCTGAGATTTTCGTAGCTCATTTCATTGCAATAGGTTACTCCCGACTCCTTTGGTGCCCCCTTTGCATCAAAGCCAAGTGGAGGTAGTCGAAAGTCGATGAACACGGTACTAGACCGGGTGGGGGGATTTGCAAAGGATCTGATTCGAAAAGCCAAAGTGCGCAAGGGACTCTTGTCCATTGCCGCCGCGTTTTTCGTTCTACAACTCTATTTCGTGCGCGCGTTGATCGCCGCCGAACTCATTTTCGTGCTGTTCTTTCTCGTGATTCTCGCGGTGGTGGGAATCGCCTACGTGCTCGGGTCCATTGGCGAGCGGGGGCTTGCGTGGACCGAAGTCGGCCTGCGGGCGATCGCCGGAACGGCGAAACGCGGATACCTGGCGCTCGAAGAAGAAATCAGTAAAAGGCCACTCCGCCATCCACGTTCAGAGTCTGCCCAGTAATCGAGCTGGCCTGATCGGAAACAAGGAATAGGGCGGCTGCGGCGATCTCCTCGGTCGTCTGCAGCCGTCCCTGCAGAATCCCATCGGTCACGTGCGCGCTCATGGGGCCGAGCTGTCCCGCCAACTCCTGCCACATATTTGTGTCGCCCGTGGGTCCGGGCAAGATCGCGTTCACGCGAACGCCCTTCCTCGCTCCTTCCGCCGCCAGCGTCCGCGTAAGCCCCAGCAGGCCCGCTTTCGCGGCAGCATAGGCACTGTTCATCGGATACGCTGCTTTGGCCGCCACGCTCGAAATATTCAAGATTGCCCCTGAACCGCGCTCGTACATCTCCGAAACCACCAGCCGCGACATCAGAAAGGCGCTCGTGAGGTCAATGGCGATCACTTCGTCCCACTGCTGCGGGGTAGTCGCTTCGGCCGGAGCGACAGGCCCGAGAATGCCCGCGTTGTTCACGAGAATGTGGATCGCGCCGAATGCCTCGCGCGCCGCGCGCACGATCTTCTCGCACTCCGCCGCCTTCGACACATCGGCGGCCACGGCCTTGGCCCGCCCGCCGGCCTGTTGAATCTCCGCGGCGACAGCGTCGATCTCCTTGCCGCTCCGCGACGCGACGATTACCGCCGCGCCTTCGCCCGCCAACTTCCGCGCGATCGCGCGCCCGATGCCTCGCCCTCCGCCCGTAACAATTGCGTTTCTCCCCTTCAGCAGCATGTCCCCTCCGCATTTAGAAACATTCGCCGAATTAAGCGTCAGAGAATATCACCGTTAACGCAATTTGCCGCCTCAGCCGTTTGGGTGCGGCGGCTTGCCGCCGCCCTTCCCGGGCGAAGCTCGCCTGTCCTGAGCTTGTCGAAGGGATTCGCCTTTGCTCGCGCGAGCACGCGGCAAAAATCGCTTGACACGCTATAGGCCCGGGAATAATCTCCGCGGCACTAGCATCGTCGTGTAACCTCGATGTGAGGGGGTAGGTGGTGGCTATGAAACGCAAAGGCCGGCTGCTCGAAGTATCCATCCGCGATCGCGAATTCGAAAAATTGCTCCGGCGCGCCTCAGAGATCACGACCGACCAGCGCCCGCCACTGAAGGCGCATCCCTTGACGCGCAAGCCGCCCTTTTCGATCACCCGATAAATCCACGCTTCAACTTGGAAAGTTGCCCGTTTTGCGCGAGGATTGTTGTGTCCCACCGCGCGCCTCGCTATTTCGACGCCGAATAGTTGAAACCGCGAGAGCCAAAAGGGCGCTTGGAGAGTCAAATCTAAGGAATACCCATCTGCACGCTGGAGAAAATAGACTATGAACGGACGCTTGCGACGGAATCGATTTGCGATATTGGCAGCCCTTGCGGTGGTGGCCTTGGCGCTATGCATCGTTTGCCCCGGAATCCAGGCGCGGCCACCCCAGGCGTCTGACGTAGTACGCGTCACGCTGCCCAACGGCCTGCGCGTCATCATCGTTCCCGATCCGCTGGCGCCGGTGGCGACCACCGTCATGAACTACATGGCCGGTTCCGACGAAGCGCCCGACGGATTTCCCGGTATGGCTCACGCGCAAGAGCACATGATGTTTCGCGGCAATCCGAATCTCTCGGCCGACCAGTTGGCCGCGATCGCGGCGGCGATGGGCGGCGATTTCAACGCGGACACGCAGCAGACCGTCACGCAGTATTTTTTCACCGTGCCGAGTGAGGATCTCGATGTCGCGCTGCACATCGAAGCACTGCGCATGAAAGGCACGCTCGATACCGACGCCCTCTGGGACAAAGAGCGCGGCGCGATCGAACAGGAAGTGGCGCAGGACCTCTCAAATCCCAGCTACGTCTTCTACACCAAGCTGCTCGACGCGATGTTTCACGGCACGCCCTACGATCATGATGCGCTTGGCACCCGGCCGTCGTTCGACAAGACCACCGGCGCGATGCTCCACGAGTTTTACGACAAATGGTACGCGCCCAACAACGCCGTCCTGATCATCGCGGGCAATGTCGATTCGAAAAAGGCTCTCGACGAAATCAAGTCGCTCTTCGGCGATATTCCTTCAAAGAGGATTCCGCCGCGCCCCGAGGTTCAGCTGGGCGCCGTCAAGGCGGCCACGCTGAAACTCGATACCGATTTGCCCTACGGCCTCGCGGTTACTTCCTTCCGCGTGCCCGGGTCGGATAGTCCCGACTTTGCCGCGCTCAATATCCTGAGCGACGTCCTCAGCAGCCAGCGAGGCACGCTGTATTCGCTGGTGCCGGAAGGCAAGGCCTTGTACGCGGGCTTTCAGCTGGATGTGATGCCCAAGGCAGGGTTGGCGTATGCGATCGGCGCGTTTCCGCAGGGAGCCGATGGCGACGCGCTCACCAAGGAGATTTCGCAGATTATCGCGGACGATCTGAAGAATGGCGTGCCCGCCGATCTCGTTGACGCCTCCAAGCGCCACGAAGTTGCCGACGAGGAGTTCCAGAAGAACTCGATCGAAGGCCTCGCGATGGAATGGTCGAACGCCGTAGCCGTCGAAGGACGCCAGTCTCCCGAAGAGGACATCGCCGCGATCGAGAAAGTTACCGTCGATCAAGTGAACGACGTGATGAGGAAATATCTGAATCCGGATGTCGCGATCACCGCCGTCCTCACGCCGCAGCCTTCCGGTAAGCCCATCTCTTCAAAATCGTTTGGCAGCGCCGAATCGCTCGCCGGCAGTCCCACGGGCCCCGTCGCGCTGCCGGAATGGGCGTCAGCTGCTCTGGAGCGTCTCGATATCCCGAAGCTCACCGCGAATCCCGTCGTCAGTACTTTGCCGAACGGCGTGAAGCTGATCGTGCAGCAGGAGACCATCAGCAACTCGGTCACCGTCACCGGGCACATCAAGAACAATGCCGATCTCGAAGCGGCACCGGGTAAAGAGGGCGTCAACGGCGTCCTCGATGGGCTTTTCTCCTACGGCACGCAGACCCTCGACCGCATCGCCTACCAAAAAGCGCTCGACGATATCGGCGCAAACGAATCCGCCGGCACCGATTTTTCGCTTGCGGTGCTGCCCGATCACTTCGATGCGGGAATGCAACTGCTCGCCGACAACGAACTGAATCCCGCGCTGCCCGAGCCGGCCTTTAAAGTCGTCCAGCAGGAAACCGCGCAATCCGTCGCAGGGCAGTTGCAAAGTCCCGACTACCTCACGCGCCGTGCCTTCGACGCGAGCCTGTTTCCTCCCTCCGATCCGTCGCTGCGGCAAGCCACGCCGAAAACGGTCATGGGCCTCGCGCTTCCCGACGTAAAGGCTTACTACGATCGCGCCTTCCGCCCCGATCTCACCACCATCGTGGTGATCGGCAACGTGACGCCGGAAGGCGCGCGCGCCGAAGTCGAAAAATATTTCGGCGCATGGAAAGCCTCCGGCCCGCCGCCGCCCACCGACCTCCCAACCGTCCCGCCGAATGAGCCGCATGTTACCGCCGTTCCGGATAAGAGCCGTGTGCAGGTGAATGTGGATCTGGGCGAAACGTTGGGACTGAACCGCTTCAATCCCGATTACTACGCGCTCGAGCTCGGCAATCACGTCCTCGGCGGCGGTTTCTATTCGACGTGGTTTTACCGCGACCTCCGCGAAAATGCCGGCCTCGTCTACTTCGTCGGCTCTTCGTTCAACATAGGAAAGACGCGCGGCATCTATAGCGTCGACTACGCCTGCGACCCGCAAAACGTATCGAAAGCGCGCGCGATCGTCGTGCGCGACTTGAAGGCGATTCAGTCGACTCTTGTCACCGACGACGAGCTGCGCCAGGCCAAAGCCACGCTGCTGCGCCAGGTGCCGCTCTCGGAAGGGAGCGTTGATAGCATCGCCGGCGGCTGGATTCGCCGCGCGACAATCGGCCTTCCGCTCGACGAGCCCGTCATCGCAGCGCAGCGCTACGTCGCCCTCACGCCCGAGCAGGTGAAAGCCGCCTTCGCGAAATGGATTCGCCCCGATGATCTTGTGCAGGTCACCCAGGGCCCCAATCCGCAATAGCTCGCGGGCGGCGGCTCGCGGCGCGATAATCACCATGAGTTACGAGCGGCGCCACGCCTTACCCACGAGGATAGATGGCACAGAAATAAGAGGCGATACCTTTGTCAGGGTTGACGCCCTTCATCCGACAGGATTAAACATCCCGCCCCTCACCCGGAAAGTCAAAGCGCGAGGTCAACTGGCATGAAGGCTTCATTCGCGGTGGCGGCTATCCTTTCGATTCTGGCGCTGGCTCCGAGCGCCTCGACGCAGCAGATGAGGTCGTTTCAATGCATCGCCACGTCGGTCGCGCCGAACGCGCCGCATATCACGATTTACGTCAGTCAGCTCATTCCGATGGAACTGAGCGAGCATACCGCGCTGGCTGGTGCTTGGGCCACGTACATCAAGGCGACCTATCACACGGCGACCATTTCATCGACAGCCTGCCAACCTTTCGGCATGAATTCCACGATGCAGGAGCAGGCTCTCGCCGCCGAGGAAACCGCTTGGAAGCGGCAAGGTTGGGAAGTCGTGCACGTCACCTGGAGGCCGGGACAATCTGCGAGTTCTTCGGCAGCCTCGATCTATTCCGCCGCGCCCGGCCCCGGAGGCGCCGCCGCGCCGCCCGCATCCGCTGCTCCACCTTCGGCTCCGGCGATATCCACCGGACCTGAACCCCGCGCCTCCTACTGCTTCTCCGACGAGCACAAGCCAACGATCTACTTGAGCGACCCGTTCGATACAGCGGGCCTGCCATCGAGCGCGGCGTGGTCCACCGCATTCACCAAGTTTCTCGCGCAGAAATACACAGCTACAAGGGAGCGGTCACCTGCAAAAACGCGGCCACGATTATCGCTGTGCAAAGTTTGGTCTTGGATCAGCGCAACGATGCCTGGCAGAACAAGCAGATCATCGACACCGACTGGACCTACGAACCGCCCGCGCCTGCCGCCCCGCCGGGGGCGCAGCACTAAGCGCCCAATATGCAGGAGAATGGCTCCGGGGCCTGGACTCGAACTTGAGCCGAATTGCGGGCGTGAGCGAAGCGGGAGCCGGCAGGCGAAATCCCGAGCGGTCCAGGCGAGGGACCTCTCGATTCTCAAGAATGGCTCCGGGGCCTGGACTCGAACCAGGATAACCAGCTCCAAAGGCTGGCGTGCTACCAATTGCACTACCCCGGAGTAGCCCAGAAAGTGTAGCAGACAAGCTCTCGATTTGATCCCTTCGCAGCGCGCAGTCGATTCCGCCGTTTGCCGCTCCGCCCCCAATTTGTTAGGCTTCTGAACACCTTCACAACGGAGAGGTGTCCGAGCGGTTTAAGGAGCACGCTTGGAAAGCGTGTGTTGGGGAAACTCAACCGTGGGTTCAAATCCCACCCTCTCCGCCATCCTTCGCCAAGGCTTCGGACGGCGCGCCATCCAGAGCAGTGTGATCGTGAAGGATGGACCGCCATCCTTCAAAGGCGGCACGACATGTGGTACGTCTACATTTTGAGGAGCCAGGTCGACGACAAGCTCTATGTTGGATCGACCAACGACCTCAAGCGCCGGCTCCGAGAGCATAACGATGGCGCTTGTGAATCCACACGGCATCGCAGACCGCTTGAGCTGGAGGCGTATATCGCTGTCCGTGAAGAAGCGGTGGCACGAAATCTCGAAAAATATTTAAAGAGTGGATCTGGCATCGCGACATTGCGAAAGCGAATTTTAACCTCCGGAGTCCGAAGGACGTAGGAGGTCCCACCCTCTCCGCCATCCTCGATCTCCCTATGTTGTCCTGCGACGATAGACACGTGGAGGGTGCCCCAGGTTCGGTGTGGGAACCTGGGTCTTGGTGTTGTGCTCGTTTCCTGAGAGCGGGGCCTTTCACACCGACCGTCCATGCACGCGCGCGAACTCCACCACCTGCCGCCCGACGACGCTGAGCGCGTCGAAAATCTTCTGATCCTTGCACCCGCCCGCCGCATCGAAAATCGCCTCGGACGTATTCAGCGTCGCGCCAAACGGTGTCGGCCACCCGCGCAGCGCATGAACGATCGCCCGCAGCGCCTCAAGCGTGGTCACCGACGCCTGCCATCCCGCCGCCGTCACGATGCACCCGACCGCGCGCCCATCCAAATACTGCCGCTCGTCGTCGCGCAAATCCTCCAGCAGATCGAGCGCATTCTTCACCAGCCCCGACACGCCGCCATGATACCCGGGGCTCGCCACAATCAGCCCGTCCGCCTGCCGCACCATATCGACCAGATGCCGCTGCTCGTCGCTGCGTTCGCGCCCGTCGGGTGAGTAGTGCGGCAGCCGCGCGAGCGCCGGCCCGCTGAAAATCTCCGTGCGCGCTCCCGCTTCCTTCGCCGCGCCCAGCGCCACGCGCAGCGCGCGGTCGGTCGACGACACCTCGCGCATCGTCCCGCCGATCCCGACGATCAGCGGCGTCGCGCTATGCGCAGGACTCATCGACTCCCCCCGTCAATTGTCATCACGCCCACCCTCGGCAAAGCTCCAGCGCCTCGGCGATCCGGTCGTGCACGGAATGCAATTCATCGGAACTAATCACATAAGGCGGCAGAATGTAAACAATATTTCCCAGCGGCCGCAGCAGCACGCCCGCATCGAGAAAGAATTTATAAAGCTTCGGCCGCAGCTTCGAAGCGTACCCGGGATCGTCCGCGCGCAGCTCGATCGCCGCCATCGTCCCGATCGCGCGGACATCGCCCACCGCCGGATGGTCCTTGATCGCCATCAGCCGCTCGCGGTGAATTTGAATGATCATTCCGATCCGCTCGAACACAGGCTCGCGCTCGAAAATCCCGCAGCTCGCCACCGCCGCCGCGGCCGCAATCGGATTTCCCGTGTAGGAATGCCCGTGATAAAAAGTGCGCGCGCGATCCTCGCTCACGAACGCCTCGTGAATCTCCGGCGTGCAAATCGTCGCGCCCATCGGCAGCACGCCGCCGGTGATCGCCTTCGATAGGCACATCAGGTCGGGCTCCACGTCCGCGAGTTCGCACGCGAACATCGTGCCGCATCGCCCAAACCCGGTAAGAACCTCGTCCGCAATCAGCAGCACCTCGTGCGCCGTGCACAGTCGCCGCACGCGCTGCAGGAATTCCACCGGATGAACGATCATCCCGCCCGCGCCCTGCAGCAGTGGTTCAACAATCACCGCCGCAATCTCGCCGCCCTGTTCCTCGAGCAGCCTCCGCAATTGATCGACGCAGTCGATCGAGCAGGTCGCGCGCGTTTTCCCCACAGGACATTGGTAGCAATAAGCGGAATGCACGCGAAGCACGGGAAACAGCATCTCCCGAAACGGATCGGTGAATGATGACGCCGCGCCCACCGACATCGCTCCCACCGTATCGCCGTGATACGCGTGATCGAGCGCCACAATCGCTTTCTTCTCCGGCCGCCCTACATTCTGCCAGTACTGCACCGCCATCTTGAGCGCGACTTCCACGGCCGTGGATCCGTCATCCGAGAAGAAGATGTGCGAGAGATTCGCCGGCAAAATCCTCCGCAGGCACGCCCGCAGCTCCTCGGCCGCATCGTGCGTAAATCCAGCCAGCAGCACGTGATCGATTTGCGCTGCCTGCTTCGCAATTGCCGCGACGATCGCCGGATGCCCGTGCCCGTGAATGTTCACCCACCACGAAGAAATCCCGTCGATCAACCGCCGCCCGTCGTCCGTGTAGAGATAGACGCCCTCGGCTTTCGTAATCCGCAGCGGCGCCGGGTCGAGCGCCTCCTGTGTGAACGGATGCCAGATTTGCAGATCGCGGTTCATGCGCCGAACGCCTTCGCGTCGAAATGTTCGCGGAAAACGCGTAGCAGCACGCCGCGATCGATCCGCGCAAGCCTTGGCACCACGCCAATCACCGCCGCGCGTCCATAGCGCTCGATCGCCTCGCGATTGTCGCGATTCGCCTTGCCCACCATGATGACCCCGCGCACATCCAGCCGCGCGGCCCGTAGCGCCGCAAGCGAAAGCAGCGTGTGATTGATCGTGCCGAGCGTGGTTCGCGTCACGAGCAGCACGGGCAGCCCCAAATGCCGCATCATATCGGTCATCAGCTGCGTCTCGTTGATCGGAACCAGCGCCCCGCCCGCGCCCTCGGCAATCAGGTTCTCGCGCGGACCAATCCGCGGCATCTTGATCTTGCGCAGATCGATGCGCACTCCCGCGCGCCGTGCCGCCAGATGAGGCGAAACGGGCGGTGCAAAGCGGTAAGCCTCAGGAGCGGTCCTCGCGCGCGGCAATCCCGCGAGCCGCATCACGGTAGGACGATCGGCCCCATCGCGCGTCCCGGTCTGTATCGGCTTCCAATAGATCGCGTCCAGCGCCGCGCACAGAAGCGCCGAAACCACCGTCTTGCCCACGCCCGTGTCGGTCCCGGTAACAAAAAATCGCCTCGCGCTCATTTCGAGGAACGCTTTCGAGAGACTCGGACACGAGCTTCAGCTTCGTTTTTGACGTTTCGGGTGCCCCATCCTCGTTTTGTGAGGGTGGGGCCTTTGCTTCTAGGCATGTACCACGCTGGCAGGAATCGATTGCGGCAAAGATTTGTGTGCAGCAGAGATCGCGGCGACAAGCCGATGAATATCGTCCACCGTGATCTTGCTCGTCAGGGAAATGCGTATCCGCGCGGTCCCACCCGGAACCGTCGGCGGCCGGATCGCCTTCACCGCGAATCCGCCGTGCTGAAGTTCGCTCGCGACATGCAGCGCCGCCTCATTCGTGCCGAGCACCACTGGCACAATCTGCGTCGAACTCGTGCCGCAGCGCAATCCCGCAGCGGCGAGCCCTTCGCGCAACGCCGCCGCAATCGCGCGCAGATGGGCGCGTTCCGCATCCGCGCCGCGCGCCAGCGCGAGCGCCGCCCGAATCTGCCCCGCCATGTACGGCGGCATCGCCGTGCTGAAAATAAATGTCCGCGCCCGATTGATCAAGTGTTCTCGCAGCGCGCCGCTGCCGCACACAAACGCCCCCGCGCTCGCCAGCGCCTTCCCGCATGTGTGAACGATCGCCAGCGTCCCGCGTTCGAGCCCAAGCTCCGCCGCGACCCCGCGCCCCTCGGGCCCCCACACTCCAGTCGCGTGCGCTTCATCGACGATCACCGCGGCATCATACTTGCGCGCGAGCGCCACCAGTTCCGCCAGAGGCGCAACATCGCCCTCCATGCTGAACACCGTCTCGCTTACGATCACGCGCGCGCCCGCGCTGCGCGCGGAATCGCGCAGCGCACCTTCGAGAAATTCCAGATCGCCATGCGGGTAAATGATTTTTGTTGCGCCCGAAAGCCGCATGCCGTCGATCAGGCTGGCGTGGTTGCGCGCATCGGAAAAAACAGTGTCGCCGGGCCGCAGCAGGGAACTGAGCAGCCCGATGTTGGCGAGGTACCCCGAGCCGAAATAGACCGCCGCTTCGGTGCCCGCAAACTCTGCGAATTCCGCCTCGATCTCTTCCCACTCGCGCGAATTGCCGGAAAGCAGCCGCGAGCCCGTCGATCCGACGCGCCCCGCGCTCGCAACCGCCTCGATCGTCGCCTGCTTGAGCCGAGGATCGGTCGAAAGCCCGAGGTAGTCATTCGAGGAAAGATTCAGGCCGCCCGCGCCGTCCAATATCTCAAGCGTACGAAATTGCGCCTGATCTCGCAGCGCATCGAGTTCGCGCGCGATCCGTCGTTCCATCGCGCTCCGGCGCGCGTCAGGCACTCTGCATCGCCTTCATGCCAAGATTCTCGAGCAACTGCTGGTCGGAGTCGGGCAGGGGATTGGGCGTCGTCAGCAGTTTCTCGCCCGTGAAAATGGAATTCGCACCCGCAAGGAAGCAGAGCGTCACCGCCTCGGCCGACATCTGCCTCCGGCCCGCCGCCAGCCGCACGCGCGACGCCGGCATCAGAATCCGCGCGGTCGCGATCGCGCGGACCATCACCAGCGGATCGAGTTCCTCCACATCCGCAAGCGGCGTGCCCTCATTCCGCACCAGCATGTTGATCGGGACGCTTTCCGGATGCGGAACGAGCCGCGAAAGCTCGTGCAGCAGCCCGACGCGATCCTCGTCCGTCTCGCCCATGCCCAAAATTCCGCCGCAGCATACGGTGATCCCGGCGTTGCGCACGTGCGCAATCGTCCGAAGCCGATCCTCGTATACGCGCGTCGTAATCACCTCGCCATAAAACTCCGGCGATGTATCCAAATTGTGGTTGTATGCCGTAAGCCCGGCGCTCTTCAGTCGCTTCGCCTGCGATTCGCTCAGCATGCCGAGCGTGCAGCACACCTCCATATCGAGCGCCGCGACGGCTCGGACCATATCGAGCACGCGCTCGAATTGTTCGCCGTCCGTCACCTGCCGCCACGCTGCGCCCATGCAGAATCGCGTCGCGCCTTCGCTCTTCGCGCGCTTGGCAGCTTCGCGTACCGCAACCGGATTCATCATCTCCTCGCGCACCACATCCGTTTTGTAGTGAGCGCTCTGCGAGCAGTAGGCGCAATCCTCGGGGCATCCGCCCGTCTTGATCGAAAGCAAGCGGCAGAGCTGGACTTCGTCTGCCTTATGAAAAGCGCGATGCGCGGTCTGCGCCCGAAAAATCAGCTCGGGAAGCGGGAGATGATAGATGCCGCGAATCTCCTCGCGCGTCCAGTCGTGGCGAATGTCCATCGGTAGCGGTCCTCGTCGGCTTTCAAAGATACTACGAGCGCGAGCGATCACACATACTCGATTTGAATTCGAGACGGGATTTTGATTTTTCGGGTGGGAATCGTTCTTGAGGCTGAGGAATCGGACAAGCGGGCTACCACCGCATCGCGTACGTGTTCCTTCGAGCGAGCGTCAACCGAATATTTCTGAACCCGCGCTCGCTCACAGCAGCGCGAGGGATGGAGGCCGCCGTTCGCCACCATCAAAACCGATACTGGCGGCCTCGAATCGACATCTCCTCCATGAAGGTTTGCACTTGCGCGTCATTGCGAAAAAGGGACGAATCATACTTTTCGTGGTGGACTATGTCCTTGAGTGGCCTGCGTGGATGATGAATCGTGGGACTCTTTTCGCCGAAGCCGACAGGAACCAGCTGGTAAACCTGCAATGGGTCCGGAATGTTAAGGAGCGATTTGATCATCACCGAGAAATACGGTGAAGAAACATCGCTGACGTAAATCGTAGTGAGTCCCAACACATGAGCAGCTAACATCAATTGCAGCACACAGTTGGCCAAACTACTATAGAAATGGGACTCCCACTTTTCCAGTTTGGTTCGCACCGGATAGGCGTCGATCGTTCGCGGGTCGCCCAGGACGACTACAAAGACGGGCGCGTACCGAAAGGCCAAACCAGGGTCAACGATCGAACGGCGGCCACGCACCGTCTCCTCGATCTCAATTTTGTCGCGCATTTGGGCCTTGTACACACCCGTTATCTTGTCTCGCATCTCAGGGTCCCGGATGACAACGAATTCCCACGGCTGAGAATTTCCACCCGAAGGCGCCCATCGCGCTGCTTCTAAGATCTTCTCGATGTGTTCATCGGAGACTGGCGCGTTCTTTAAGAAACCAGAGCGAACGCTCCGGCGACTGCGGACTAACTCTAGGAAACTATCAATAGGGATGTTCTCTGGGGACGCTAAGGATTCACCACCAGACGCGGATTTCAAACTAGCTGACCTCCTTCGGGGAAAGCCTCAACCCGGGATTTCCGATTTGGCTCAGTTTCTGGCGGATTGTACTTGGCTGCTGCCCCCTCCACAACGAATTTCGCAGCAGAGCGGCCTCCAGCGACATCGGCGGAGACCCTGCGGCTTGTTCTTGCAAGTCTCACAAGCCCCGCTTGCTGTCGCGTGATCGATTTCTCAGACACCGCTCCGACCCTTCTCCCTTAGCCGCACATTTGCCCCACCCTCGCTGTGTGAGGGTGGGTTCTTCGTGCTGCATGCTTTATCATCTTTCCCACGGAAGATTTCACTCGCAGGCCCAAAACCGATCCGACCGGCATTTACGTTCAACGCGATGCGATGTACGCGCCGGAACTCGTCGCTGCCGCAACCCTCGGCCTCGATTTTTTCTCCTGGCTCGAAAAATCGCCCGCCGATCAAGCCGCCATTTGCGCCTCGCTCGGTCTTGCGGCGCGTCCCGTCGACGTGATGCTCACCCTCTTTTGCGCGATGGGCTACCTCGAAAAGAAGAACGAGATCTTCCATCCCACGGAACTCGCGCGCGAGTTTCTTGTGAGTGATTCGCCCTGGTTCGTCGGCCCCTACTTCGCCTATTTCAAGGTACGCCCGGTCTATCAGGGGCTGCTCGAAACGTTGCGCACGGATAAGCCCGGCGGCTGGTCCGGCGCGAGAGCGCGAAAGCCGTGGGCGGAAGCCATGCAGGACGATACCTTCGCTCAGGAATTCACGGGCTCGATGGACGCGCGCGGCGTCTACGTCGGTCCAATCATGGCCGAGCGCCTCGACCTCAAAAGCCATCGCCACGTGCTCGACATCGCGGGAGGCTCCGGCATCTATGCCTGCTGCATCGTGGCCGCCCATCCGCACATCGAGGCGACCGTCTACGACCGCTCGCCCGTCGATCAAGTCGCCGCTAAACTGATTGCGAAGCGGGGCTACTCCAGCCGCGTCGGCGTCGCAGCAGGCGACATGTTCCACGATCCGCTGCCGCGCGATTGCGACGTCCACCTGTGGTCGAACGCGTTCCACGATTGGGACGCGCTCACGGTGAAACAGCTCGCCGCAAAATCCTTCGCGGCGCTGCCATCAGGCGGAATGATCGTGGTCCACGATCGCCACCTCAATCGCGAGAAGACAGGCCCGCTGCGCATCGCCGCGCATTCGGTCTTCCTAATGGCAGGCACGGAGGGCCGCTACTATTCCATCGGAGAAATCGAGGAGTATCTCGCAGCTGCCGGCTTCGCGCATTTCGACTATCGCGATGTCGTCCTAGATTACAGCGTCATCACCGCCCGCAAGCCCTGAGGGAACGGGGGCGGAGCCGGCGGTCAGCCCGAGCGCAAGTGTGCGCTGTCATCCCGAGCGAAGTCCCGCGCTCTTGCCTTTCGCGCGGTGTTTGCGGGCGCGGGACGTAGAGAGGGATCTGCTGTTTCTTTCTTGGCTTGAACCGAGGGCTTCACGGCTTTTCCCACCGCCCCGATTCCGCCGACCGAAAAATCGCATCGATCACCCGCATATTCCGCACCGAATCCTCGAGCGGCACCGCGACTTCACCACCCTCGCGAATCGCCCGCGAAAAGAGATCGCCCTGAATCGTGAACTGATCGCAGGTAGGAATCATTTCCGCCCCAACGCCTGCACCGGTCGGATCGCTGGGATTGTCGTCGATCAGGATGCGGCTCGGCTGGTCATTCGGCGGATTGACCGGCCTTTCGACGTCGATTCGTCCGGTCGTTCCAAGCAGCGTCATCCGCTGGTGATACGCCAGCTGCGTGCTGCACGTGAACGTAGCCTGCCCGGAAGAAAACTCGAGGATCGCTGAGGTCAACCGGTCGGTCTTCATCTCCGGATCGCGCTCGACCAATCCAAGAACGCGCGCCGGTTCCTCGCCAAACACAAACCGCGAGAGCGTCACCGGATAGCACCCGATATCGAGCAGCGCGCCGCCGCCAAACTCGACCGAATTGCGGATATTCTTCGGATCGCGATTGGAATAGGTGAATGAACCGGAGACGGCGCGCAGCGTCCCGATCCGCCCGCCGCGAATCAGCTCGCGAATGCGCAGCCACCGCGGATGCGTCCGCACCATGAAGGCCTCTTCGATCTTCACGCCGGTGCGGTCGCGCACGGCAATCAAAGCTTCCGCATCCGCCGCACTCACGCCGATCGGCTTCTCGCACAGGACGTGCTTCCCGGCCTCGGCCGCCCGCGTCGTCCATGCAACGTGCAGGTTATTCGGCAGCGGATTGTAAATTGCCTCGATGGTGGGATCGGCGAGCAGTTCGTCGTACGAGCCGTAAGCTTTCGCAACGCCAAGCGATTGAGCCGCCTGCCGCGCCTTCCCCAAGTCGCGCGAGGCGATAGCCGCAATCTCGCACCATTCGCCTTTCTGCATTCCGGGAATCGCGCGCCGCACCGCAATCGACGCCGCCCCTAGAATTCCCCACCGAACTCGTCGCGCCACAGCCGCCTCCGCCTCGCGCCGCCGATGGCGCACGCAGCCGCATTCTATCCCAGGTACGTCATTTCATCTTTTCGGCAACCCGGACTGACTGGTCGTAGGGGCGGGGAAAGGCAAGGGATATGGGGGCGCGTCGGTTACAGCGGCAAAATCATCCAAGTATGACCTTTTAGCGCCACTCGAGCCACGTCTAACCGCCCGACGGGAGCATCATTGTTCCGCCCGCCGGAGCAGGTTGGATTTGCTTTGCCTTCGCCCGCCCCGGCGAATGGCTACCGCGCGGTGGCGCCGACGGGTTTGCGCGACGCGCGAGCGCGCTCGAGTTCGGTGAGGCCTTCGAGCAGGTCCTCGACGAGATCCTCGGCGTTCTCGCAGCCGGGCGAAAGGCGCAGCAGCGAATCCGAGAGGCCGAGCTGCGCGCGAGCCTCCGCCGGAATCGACGCGTGGGTCATCGTCGCCGGATGGCAGATCAGCGCCTTCACTCCGCCGAGACTCTCGGCCAGCGCGAAATAGCGGCGCGACGACGCGAACGCGATCACTTCATCCATCGAGCCATCGAGCTCGAAGGAAACCATGCCGCCGAACCCGGTCATTTGCTTGCGCGCGATTTCGTGGCCCGGATGATCGGGGAGTCCGGGGAAGTAGACGCGGCGAACGAGCGGCTGGCCGTTGAGCGCTTTCGCGATGGCGATGGCGTTTTCTTGGTGGCGCTGCATCCGCAGCTCGAGTGTCTTCAATCCGCGCAAGGTGAGCCAACAATCGAAGGGCGAGGGCACGGCTCCTGTTGCATTCTGCAGGAATTTGATCGGCTCAAAAACGGCCGCGTCCTTTGCGAGGGCCGCGCCCTGAACCGTGTCAGAATGCCCGGCCAAATATTTCGTAACGCTGTGCACCACGATATCCGCGCCCAATTCGAACGGCTGCTGGAAAACCGGCGTGGCAAACGTGTTGTCGACGACGAGCAGCGCGTTGCGTGCGTGCGTGAGCTTGGCGACGGCCGCGATATCGGTGATCAGCAGTCGCGGATTGGTGGGCGACTCGATCCAGACGAAGCGCGTCTTCGGCGTGATTGCGCTTTCTACGGCAGCGAGATCGCCCGTATCGATTTGCCGGACCACGACGCCGATCGGCTGAAACACGCGATTGAGGATCCGGTAGGTGCCGCCGTACACGTCGTGCGGGATCACCACTTCATCGCCCGGCCGCAGGTACGCCTGCAGGACGGCGTTCTCCGCGGCGATGCCCGAGGAGAAAGCGGCGCAGTACGGCACGTTCTCGAGTTCCGCGAGGATTCCTTCGAGGCGCTGGCGCGTGGGATTATTCGTGCGCGAATACGAAAATCCTTTATCGTGGCCGGGCGACTCTTGCTCGTACGTGGAGGTCTGGAAAATCGGCGCGACGAGCGCGCCCGTTTCCGGCTCCGACGGCTGGCCCTTGTGGATTGCTTTCGTCGAGAACTTCATCAGCGTCACTCCCTTTTTCGCGCCCGGCGCCGGATAGCGGGCTGTGCAGATGCGCCAAAGCCCGCGCACGCCGGTGCGCCATAGTATATGAATGCGCAATCCGCAAAGCGGATCGCCACTCTCTTCGACTTCAGTTTGGGAGTTGAATCTTCAATAGACCCCGAGGCCCGGGATCAGTTGAGGATCTTATCTCTCCCTGATCTCCCAGGCTCGCCTCGCCGGCGACCTGGGAGCCCTGTTAGGGGCAGGAATTAGCACCTTGGCAGTTGCACCAGGTTGCTGTGGCTTCGCAGGGCCTGTCCCCTCAGCCACTCTGGATAAGCGCTGCCTCGTCAGCAGCGTGCAAATCCTAGCAAAAACCGCGTAAATCCGTCAATAGAAAGCCCGGCGCGGGGCAAGGGGATGCCGTCCAATCTGAATTCGAGCGAGTTATTGCAGCTGGGTTTGCAGCTGCGCGTATTCGGCTTTGGCTTGCACGAGGATGGGGATGTCGGGGTCTGCGTCTTTCCAAAGCGCGAAGAAATCGTCGTAGGCGGCGCGAGCCTTGGCGGTGTCGCCGGTGAGCACGTAGGCGCGGCCGAGGCCGAGATGCGCGAGCGCGCCAGTGGGTTCGTTTCCAACCACGGCCGCATGGTCGAGAATCATTTGAAATTCCGTCGCGGCTTGGGTTCCCTGACGAGCCGCGAGGTAGGCTTCTCCACTGATGTAAACCGGCAGCATGTGGCCGATCGCAAGCAATTCGTGCGACGTGATGGCACGCAGATCTTCGATCGCTTCTTGCGCGTTTCCACGGCGAAGTGCGATCTCGCCGCGGACCGCGGGGAGCGCGCCGAACTGAATGTAGGTATCGTCGGGGAAGCGCTTGCTTAGGTCATCTTCAAGCTTCTGAGCTTGCGCCAAGTCACCTGAGAGAGCCCAAACGATCGCGGATTCCGGCTCAGCATTTCGATCCGCCACGACGTTGCCGGCATCCTGCAGGCCTTTCTGGGCGGCCGGGAAGTTCCCGAAGAGGGCATCGACAAGCGCGGCGTCCACCTGGTAGCCGGCCGCAATTACGTTGTTGCCTTGCTGCTTGGCGGATGCGACGGCGCGCTGCGAGAAATCGCGGGCGGTGGACAGCCGACCGGCGTAGGCGGCTGTAAAGGATTCGAGCCCGAGCAGCCTGTCTTCAACCCCTGGTTTGCCCATCGCCTGAGCCGCTTGTTGGGCCATCCCCGCGGCGTCATTCTGGAGAAATGCGAGGTTATACAACAACGAAGGCCATACCGGAGAATCGAGATGCCGGGCTTGTGCCTGTTGGACTGTCGTCTGCGCTTCGTCCAAACGTCCATCGGCAGCGTAGTAATCAGCGAGTACGCCATAGTTTAATGTCGATGTCGGATCAAGCCTGGTTGCTTCGACAAGATCGGGAATGGCCTGATTATACCGGCCCAATTCCCCGTAAGTGACAGCCAGCTCCCTGTGTGCGATTGGATCGCGCGGATAGCTATTTGCCCAGAACTCGGTGGCCTGCGCGGCCTTCTCCAAGTCGCCGGTGACCTCCAAGTAGTAGGTCGCCGAGATCTCAAGTTTTTCCCGATCGCTGGCCCGATCGCGCAAATCGTACGCCCGCTTTATGTTTTTCGCAGCCAAGGGAGCGTCGTCGAGATCGGCCTGCTCGACACCAAGGCCGAGATAGCCCATGGCAAAATTCGGATCGAGGTCTACGGCGCGCTGGAAGAAGGGAATCGCCGCGGAAAAGTCCGCCCTCATGGCTGCCTGGCTGCCCAGGCTATAAGCCTGCAGAGCTTCGAGAGAGGACGTGGTGGCCTGGTCGAGCGGGGCGTTGTACGCCATCATCGAGGTGTGTGACTCGCCGAGCTTGGCGCGGAGCTGGAAGGCGGCATCGCCCAGCGCGGCTAGCACTTTCTCTTTTCCGTCGGCGGTGACCTGCTCCTGTACGAGGGGTACGCCGGTCTGGCAATTCACGGCGTTGAGGCCGATGACGTATTGCGTGCCGAGCGCGGCGATCGAGCCCTCGATGTCGGTTGTGGCGTTGGCGCGCTGGCAGACTTCGCGCGCCACGTCCGGCGTTAGGTGGCTATCGGGCGGCTTCTCCATCAGGCGCAACGTGCGCATGGTCTGGTCGTTCGAGACGATGTTGAGGAAAGGCGTTTGCGAGAGCTGTGCGGAAAGGCCCTGGCGCAGCGTGCCATCGAAGACGGGATCGCCAGTCGTGTTCGCGAAATCGGCGATCACGATCGAGTCCTTCGAGGTCATCATGGGCGCCTTCCGGAAATGGAAGTAGGCGCCTGCGGCGAGAGCCGCGACGACGATCAGCGCCGATGCAGTCACGAGCGAGCGTTTGGTTTTTTTTGGCGCCCCCGCTTCGGTGACCGGTCCAGGAGGGCGGACGCCTGCCGTCGAGACTGTTGGAGTGCCCGCAGCCGGTGAAATGGGCGGAGCGGCTGATGGCTCTGCCATAGATGGCGAAACCGGCGTGACGCCGGTTGATGCAGTCGCAGCTTGGCGGCCCGAATCCGAATCGCGCTGCAGGCGTTTCAGGTCCGCGCGCAAATCCGACGCGTGCTGGTAGCGCAACGCGCGATCTTTTTCGAGCGCCTTATTCAGGATGCGCTCGAGCTCGGGCGACACGTCGGGATTGAGCCGCACTGGCGACGTCGGCGCCTTGTGCAGGATGGCGTCGAAGACGGCCGCGGAAGTTGGCCCGGAAAAAGCCTGCTTGCCCGTGGCCATCTCGTAGAGCACCAGGCCAAAGCTGAAGAGATCGCTGCGGGCGTCGACATCCTCGCCAAGCGCCTGCTCGGGCGACATGTAGGCGACCGTGCCGAGCGCGGTGCCGGGGCTGGTGAGAAGAGTTTCATCGTTCTCGGTCGTTCCTTCGCCGACGGGTGCGAGCGCAGGCGACCGGTCGTGCGTCACCTGCTTGGCGAGACCGAAATCGAGAAGCTTGGCGTGGCCGCGATCGGTGACGAAAATGTTCGCGGGTTTGATATCGCGATGAATGATGCCGCGCGAATGAGCGGCGTCAAGCGCGTCGGCGATCTGGAGGGCGAGATCAATCGTCAGACTCATTTGCAGCGGCCCGGCGGCCAGGCGATGCTTCAGCGTGTGGCCTTGCAGCAGCTCCATGGCGATGAAGCGGCGGCCGTCGTGTTCGCCGATTTCGTAGACCGTGCAAACGTTCGGATGGTTCAGCGCGGCAGCCGCGCGAGCCTCGCGAAGAAAGCGTTCGAGGGCTTGCCGGTCCCGGTAGAGATCCTCTGGCAGGAACTTCAGCGCGACTTCGCGGCCGAGCGTGGTGTCTTCCGCGCGGTATACCACCCCCATCCCGCCGCCGCCCACCCGGGCGGCGATCCGGTAGTGAGACACGCTCTGGCCGAGAAAGGGATCGGACTCCATCAACGCGAATTCATCTTAGGGGCTGCATCTTGAAGGCGTCAACGGAATGTTGGCCCTCAAGTTCTTCTCGTTTGTCCCAAGGGGCCGCTGAGGCTCCCTGTGCTTCCGGCCAGTAATTCCCTCGCGACCTAGCCGCTCAAATGAGTAGACAGTCAATTGCGCCGCCAGTTCTAATCGAGGGGTAGGGCAGGGCGAACACTGGGGGAAGCAGGCCATGAAACAGGCTGCTGTGGTATGCGGAGCTGTTTTCGTGATTCTAATGATGTCGTGTGCCGCGTCGGCGCAAACCGTGGCGAGCGACCCGGTAGCATTTAACGCGGCGACGTTTAGCTCGACGCCCGGCTCAACAACCCAGGACCCGCTCGTGGCTCAGTTTGGCGGCGTGCCGGCCATCCCGTCGTTTGCGATAGCATCCGCCGCGGCGCCCGCAGCAGCGCCGATGCCTGCCTTCCAGAAGAACGCACCGCCAGCTGGGTCGGGCGCGGACACGCCTCCGGTGGGAGTGTTTGGAGTTTTCCCGAGCTACAAATGGCAGGTCTACGTCGGGTACACCTTTATCCGCTTCTACGTGATTCCCGGCGTGGAGAACAACACGAACGGCCTCGATTTTTCGGTGGCCTACTACTTCCGCGATAGGGTTGCTGTGGACGGCGAGTTGGCAGTGTCAGGCGGCACGTATACGGGACAGAGTTCGCAGTTTTTTATCGGCATGGGCGGATTGAGATACCGGCATCCGGTGGGCCAGACGGCTGTGTGGATTCACGGTCTGGCGGGCGAAGCGCATTTCTCCCCGCAGACGGCCTATGGCGGCGAGGATGGGTTCGGCTACGAGTTGGGTGGCGGAATCGACGTCTCGCCGCGCCGCCTGCGTGTGAGCTTGCGCCTCGAAGCCGACATGCTCGGCACGCTCCTCTACGGCACCTACCAGTACAGCCCCAAGATTTCGTTCGGCTTGGTCTTCAAAGATTAGAAATCGGCGCGGGTTCTCCGTACGGATCTTCACCTGTCTACAGCTTGTAGCCGATTTTGCGTAGGAATTCGCGGCGCACCTTCACGTCGTCCGCGGTTTCGACGCCCTTGGGGGAGCCGCCGTCGATCACGCCGAGGACGCCGCGGCCCTGTTCCGTGCCGGCGACGATCACTTCGACCGGATTGGCGGTAGCGCAGAAGATCGAGCAGACCTCGAACGAGTCGCGAATCCGGCTCAGCAGATTGATCGGGTACGCCTGGCGGATCAGAAGCACGAAAGCGTGTCCTGCGGCGAGGGCTTGGGCGTTGGCGATCGCGGCAGAGCGTAGTTCGCCGTCGTTTGATTCCACGCGGACCAGGCACGGGCCGGAGGCTTCGTTGAAAGCGACGGCGAATTTCGCGCCTGGCACAGTGTTGACGATGACTTCATACAGGTCTTCGGCGGTTTTGATGAAGTGCGAATGACCCAGGATCAGATTTGCGTCGTCTGGAATCTGCATGCGAATACTGAGCAACTCCATTTTTTCATCCTCAGGGTGAAGAAAGTTCCCACATTTGGGATGTGATCGAGAACTCCCACGTCGAACAACAGGCGAAGTCCATTATTCAGCAGCATATCTGACTAGCGCAAGCCGGCGATGCATTGGCAACACGCGTGCTAACAAAATATGAGTCACTTGTGAGAGATGGCGCATCGAAACGAATGTCGGCTGAACTAAGAAGATCGGCACGGTGGACGCAAAGTAAAGAGAAACTGGCGGTCAGCCGATAGCAACCGACAGCGAGGTCGCGGCGAGGTGATGAACAAGGTCACGGGCGAAGGGTGAAGCGGCGATGATGGTCAAGACGATCCAACAGGCGAAGCGGATCTTCCGGATCGTTTTCGGCTTCACGCTGCTTGCGATCGGGATTGTTATGATCGTCACGCCGGGCCCCGGCACGCTTACGATTCTCGTCGCGCTCGGTGTGCTGGCGGCTGAGTTCGTGTGGGCGCGGCGCCTGCTCGATCACGTGAAGCATCAAGGCGAGCGGTTCCGCAACACTGTCTTTCCGCCGGCAGACCGCGCCGCCTAGGCTGCGCGCGCGGCTCGATTTCTCCAATCTGCTCTACCACTACATGCAGTCAGGGCCTCGTTCGACGGTCGGTCTGCTCTGAAAGTAGATTCGCACGCGGTCCACCACCCAAGGGTCCTTTCCACTCTTTCCGTAATCTCGAAGCGCGGCCATCGCCTTCGGGGAGTCCATTTCTTCTAGCACCTCCAATGCGGATATCCGTTGTTCTTGATTGCCGTCGTTGAGAAGCCGCTGCACCGAAGGGACGGCAGGGTCACCGATCCGGCAGAGCGCCCAGCGCGCGGGACTGTCAGTGTTACGATTGAGCGGGGTGCTTCGAACATCGATTTGGTTTGCCAGAGTCGGCACAGCCTCGGCCAGCTTCAGGTTTCCGGCCAGCACAACGGCGTTCACCCATTGGCGACGAATGAACTCATTATCGGTCTCGGGCCTGTGGTCGCCGGCGATCAGCGGAGGTAGATGAATCGCTAGATAGTGTCTCGCTTTCGGATCCGAGCGCCCGAGCTGCAAAAGCTGAGCCGCCGCGGAATCTGTCGTTTTTCTCGATTCCAGCTGTCGGAAAAGAGCCGATATCTGCGTTTGAGCCAAGACCTGCAGCACAAACAATCCGATACAAGCGGCAATCAGAATCGTGCTAGCCGTCTTCCGCACACTTCCTCCTTCACGGCAATGGTAGCTTGGAGGCGCCGCAACTCTTCTTTTTTCGCTTCCCGGTGTGTCCAAGCGCTCAGGTGCCGCCTTTGCGACCGGAAGCACGATCCTTTTTACCCTAGGCGAAGTCCAAGGGCAGGCTTCCGGAAAAGCGCACCTAAACGGATGGGCTTCAGCACAGGGTTCCGGCCTTAGGGGGTCGGACCTTCCAGGTCCGACATTACAACGCGCGCGAAGCGCGCTTCCTTTGCGCAGGTTCATCCGCAGCATGTACTGTTCTCGGCCGACGTGGCTGAAGCCACTCTAGGTCTACCAGCCGTTTTTCCCGCTTTCGAAGCATCTGCAAGTGTGCTTTCATCCTTTCGTTGGCCACCAATCACTCGTGGGTTGAAGTTTTGGGGGCGCGTCGACGGGAGGCACTCGTGTCCGGCAATGCAAACGGAAAGTCGCGCGGTCCTTGGGCGGGGAAATGGGCGCTGGTGACGGGAGCGAGCGCCGGAATCGGCTGGGCGCTGGCGGAACAGCTCGCCGCCGGGGGAGCGAATCTCGTCCTGACGGCGCGGCGGACCGACCGACTGCAGAAGCTGGCGTCGGATTTGATCTCGAAGCACGGCGTGCAGGTGGAGGTGTTTGCCGCGGATCTGGTTCAGCCCGGCGCGCCGCGGGAAATCTACGCCTTCACGACCGGCAAGGGGATCGAGATCGAGCTCCTGATCAACAACGCCGGCTTCGGAGTCTTCGGCTACATCCACGAGGACGACGAAGCGCGATTGCTCGAGATGGTTCAGGTGAACTGCGCGGCGGTCGTCCATTTGACGCGGCTGTACACGCCCAGCATGGTCCAGCGGCGGCACGGGGACGTGATGATCGTGGCCTCGACGGCGGCGTTTCAGGCGGTGCCGTTCATTGCGGCGTATGCGGCAACGAAAGCCTTCGACCTGATCTTCGCCGAGGGGATCGCGGAAGAGCTGCGGCCTTTCGGCGTCCGCGTATGCGCGCTTTGCCCCGGATCGACGACTACGGAGTTCCAGCAGGTCGCCCACCAGCCCGATCGCGCCTTTCGCGTGGCCGAAACGGCGGACAAAGTGGCGCGAGTCGGTCTCGAAGGCCTCGCCGCGGGGAAGAGCTGCGTAATCTCCGGGGCGCGAAACAACTTGATGGTCGAGGCCGAGCGCCTCGCGCCACGCCGTTTCATCGCCAAAATGGCGGCCAAGATGATGCGCCCGGACGATTCAACCGCGAAATAGATCTTGTTGGGCTGGAGCCTTTTCGAGCTTTGCGGCGAGGCGGTCGAGGAAGCCGAGCTGACCCTTGAGGAGCTTGGCGCGGGCGGCGTCGAGCGGGAACCACTCGGCGCGATCGACCTCGGGAAAATCACGGCTGCGGCCGGATTTCGGCGGCCATTCCATCGAGAACGTATTGCTGCGCAGCGCGGCGGGGTCGCAATCGCCCTCGAATGCCCACACGCTGATGATCTTGCCGCTCGGCTGGCGGATTTCGCCGAGCGCGACGAAATCGGTTCCCGGCTCAAATCCCGTTTCTTCGCGGAATTCGCGGCGGGCGGCGTCAATCGCGCTTTCACCCTCCGAGTATTCGCCTTTGGGAATCGACCACGCTGCGGCGTCCTTCTTCCTCCAGAACGGGCCGCCCGGGTGAACCAGAAAAACCTCGAAGGCGCGCCCTCGCTTGCGATACATCAGCAAACCCGCGCTCAATTTCGGCATGACGTAAGCTAACACCCCCGCCCAGGGCAGGGAAAGTATGCCTCCCTGGCGAATCTTCGAACGCCGCATCGCCCGCGCCGGCAGAAAGGCCAAAACCCGCCTTTTCGCGACCAATTTGCGCCGGTTAAGCCCCCGCTAGGGGGGTGCTCCAGTCCCCTCTTATTGCAGAAAAATTCGACCGCGCGAGATTGCCGAACGCTCTTCGTGTATCTTAGACGACTGAAACTTGGGAGGAAACATGCCGGCTTATATCGTTTTTCAGCGGGATAGCACGAACGATCCGAAAGAGCTCGAGACGTACGCGCCGATGGCCCGCGCATCCGGAGCGGGGCATCCAATCAAAATGCTCGCGGCATACGGAAAGCAGGAAGTCCTCGAGGGCGCGAACGTGGAAGGCGTGGTGATCGTCGAATTTCCAACATTCGAGGACGCGAAGAAATGGTACGACAGCCCGGCTTATCGCGAGGCGCGCGAGCATCGATTCAAGGGCGCAAAGTATCGCGCCGTGCTCGTCCAAGGTTTGTAAGCCGGCAGCGACGACTCGCTAGCCCTTCGAGAGAAGAATGCCGTAGCCGGGCGCGCGGCCATTGAGCCCGAGCAAGCGAACGCCGGCCCACAGCGCATGCGGCAGGCTCGAAACCACCGGGACGCCGCAGCGCTTTTCGAGCGGATCGAGAATCTCCAGCGTCTTGAGGGCGCCGCAGGAGATGAGGATCGCGTCGGCTTTCGGCGCGGTCTTCCAGACGCTCGTGGTGAATTTGATCAACTCGGCTTGCGTGACGGGCGGGCGATCCTCGAATCGCTCGATGCCCATGCCTTTGATGGCGAGGATCTCGAAGCCGGATTCATCGAGGAACGCGTGCAGGCGACGGTTGACCTCGTCGTTGTAGGCGGTCGCGACGGCGAGGCGATGCCCGCCAACCGCTTTCAAGCCCTCGACGATCGCAGTGCTCATCGTGGTTGTCGGCAACCCAGTAGCCTTGGTGATGCTTTCCTTGAGCTGCTGATTGAACGCCGCGCCTTTGTAGAATGTCAGCGACGTGCCCATCACGTCGATGGCGTTCGCGCCATTGGAGGCGAGCTTTCTTGCCGCCGGCACAATCCGGCCGACGACGTGGTCGTAGCCTGCGGGCGTCATGCGCTCGAGGCCGAGGCCGAGCGCGAAGAATTGCACCCCCGCCGGATACATCTCGTAGGCTTCCGGCGGGACGGGCAGGTTCGCCGGAGGAAGGATCAGCCCGAGGGTTGGCTGGCTTTGCGCCGCTAACAAAGACCCGGCGCCGAAAGCGGCCAGCGCCGCGCCGGCGGGCGCCAGCCGCAGAAAATCGCGACGGGAGGTTGCCGCGCGAGCATTTGCGAGATAGCGAGTCATGGCAAATCAAAGACAAAGAGTGCCGCGCTTAAGGCCGCGGCACCTACATTTAAACCTTTCGCCCCGCAACGTTGCCGTCACTTACGGCAGCGCGTAAACCATCAGGCCCTGCTGATCGCCCGAGCCGCCGCCCGCGGCGACAATCGCCACGTACTGCTTGCCGTTCTTGCCCTCATACGTCATCGGCACGGCGCTGGCTTGGTACGGCAGCTTGGTCTCCCACAGTTCCTTGCCGGTTTTCGAATCGAACGCGCGGAAGTAGTCGTCGCTTGTCGCTCCGATGAAGACGAGCTCGCCGGCCGTAGCGATGGGACCGGCAAACGCGCCGGGACGCCCGGTGTCCTGCTTGCCCGGGGGCAATTGCTCGGTGATGCCAAGCGGCACCTGCCAGACGATCTCGCCCGTGTTCGCATTCACGGCGGTGAGTGTTTCCCATGGCGGTTTCTGGCACGGCCAATTGCCGAGGACTTTGCCGTTCGCATCCTTGGCGGGCGCGCTGAACATTCCGAATTGGCTGCCCGCGCCGGCGCCGCGCTGATAAGCCACTTCCTTGCCGGGATGCGCGGGATCGTACTGCGGATTTTTCTCGACCCAGCCTGTCGAGCCCTGATTTTGCATGTTGACGAAGACGTAGCCGAGTTTCAGGTCGGAAGCGGTGCCACCCCAGTTGGCGCCGCCGGTGGCTCCCGGATAGATGAGCGTGGTTTTCGTGTCGCTGGGAGTCGCGTGAAAGGCCCAGGGCGTAAACGGTCCGCGCGCGTCGTAGTTGCTCTTGTCCCACAGCTCGTGGCACGCCTTCGAGTGCTCGGGCGTCGTGTCTTCGGGTGTGACGATATCGTTTTCGGTGATGGTCACGCGCGCGAGCGGCGGCGGCTTCACGGGAAACGGCTGCGTGGGTGAGTAGACCTCGGTGGGAACATCGCCCTGAGGCACCGGGCGCTCCTCAACTCCGAACACGGGCTTGCCCGTGAGGCGATTGAGGATGAACATGTGGCCGCTCTTGCCGGTCTGGACGACGGCCGGAATTTTCTTGCCGTTCACGTCGAGATCGAGCAGCACAGGCTCGGGCGGCAGATCGAAATCCCAGAGCTCGTGGTGCACCGTCTGGAAGTACCACTTCAACTTTCCCGTATTCGCGTCAACGGCTACGAGCGTGTTTGAGAAGAGATCGTTGCCGGGGCGATCGCCTCCATAATAATTCGCCGCAGGCCCGCCGACCGGCATGTAAACGATGCCGTGCTTTTCGTCGACAGACATCGTGATCGTCCAGACGTTGTTGCCGCCGCGGCCCTTCCAGCCGTTTGCAGGCCATGAGTCGTGGCCGATTTCGCCGGGCCAGGGAATCGTGTGGAAGGTCCAGAGCTTTCTGCCCGTGCGAGCGTCGTAGGCACGCGAGTCGCCGGGGACGCCTTCCCAGTATGTGTCCTGGGGGTGCATGTTGGTCTCGCCCGGGCCGTAGACGTTGGCACCGACGAGGATGATGTTCTTGTAGATCGTGGGGATTTCGGCGAAAGGCACGTCCATGGTCACTTCGCCGCCGTCGCCGAATTTCGGATCGAGCTTGCCGGTGGTGGCATCGATGGCGACGAGTTTATGCTCGTTGGTGAAGATGATCCGCGCCGGATCATCGGCGTCACCGGGCCAGTAAGCCACGCCGCGCTGCGGGACCAGGCCCGATTGCACCTGAAAGTGCCAAATCTCCTTGCCGGTTTCGGGCTCGAGCGCGACGACGCGATTGCCGGCAGCCAGATACATCACGTCGTTCACCACGATCGGCGTCACTTCGCTGAAGGTGATCGCAGCCGGCCCGTCCCCTCCGGCGCGCGGCAGATACGACCATGCCTCCTTGAGTTGCGCGACGTTTGAGGTGTTGATCTGCGTGAGCGGCGAATAGCGCGTGGCCGCCAGATCGCGGCTGTACATCGGCCAGTCCGCAGCGCCGCGAGAATCCTGGGCCTGAGCGGGACTTGCGGACACAACGAACAAAACAGCACAGGCAAAGAATAACGTTTGCGTGAAGCGCACCAATGATCCCCCCCGAGGTTGGTCGTTTGTCGTGCGAGCGGCCGCAATCAGCTAGCTACTCCGACAGCTCGCCGCAAACCGACGCAGTATATGCCCCCGGCAGGCCCCTGCCAACCGGATTCCCGCCCATCGTATTTCGCCTGGCCTTCGTCCCTGGACGACTACAGAAGTTTGCCCGACCGCCGATAGACAGATTAGGAGGAGTGCATGGAGCGGGAGAGGCGTGGCTTGGCCGTGGACGACGATCCGGCCGTCTGCGAACTGATCCATAGCGTGCTCACGTCGACGGGGATGGAAGTATTGGCACTAAGAGCAGGCGACGAGGCCAGGGAGCTGCTGCGCGAGGAAAAATTCGCGGTGCTGTTTTTTGATTTGCGCATGCCATTCCCGGATGGCATCGAGCTGACCCGGCAGGCGCGAGGCTCGGGCGTCAATCAGATGACCCCGATCATCCTGCTGAGCGACGACACGAGCACGAAGGCGTTTTCGGAAGGGTTCCTGGCCGGTGCAAGTTTCTTTTTCTACAAGCCGATCGACAAAACCCGCTTGCTCAGTCTGGCGCGGGCGATGCAAGGCGCCATCGAACACGAGAGACGCAGATTTCGCCGCGTGGCCCTGCAGTCGAAGGTGGAGCTTTTAGCGGGTCATGAGGAGATACGCGGCGAGACGATTGACATGAGTTTGGACGGCATGCTGGTGCAGGCACAAGGGAGCGTGCCAGCCGGGTCGTTGGTACAGGTGACGCTGCACCTTATCCCGGGCGTGAGGCCCATTGTGGGCTTCGGTTTGGTGATGCGCACGCTCCCGGGGAACCGCATGGGAATTCATCTGCAACGGCTGGCAATGGCCGACAGCGAACGGCTGCAGGAGTTCCTTTTGCCGTTGATTCTACAGGAGAAGAGGACGGCGATCGTCGCCAAGACTTGACGCCTGTCCCGCCGGAATGGCGGCCGGGCTCGGATCCCTGGCGCCATTCTTGATGCCATCTAGTTATCTGTCGATTGGTCACCTGTCCCTTAGTTCTAAGGGACAGCCGCAGGGCGAAGAGAACTAGAATATGAAAAAGGGGGTTGTGATGGGCAAACGCGCACTCGTCGTCGTGGATGAAGGTCCCGCGGTGTCCGACCTGATCCAGGCTGTCTTGAAGTCGGTCGATATGGATGCCGTGACGCTAACCAAGAGCGCGGACGCGCCGGTCCTGCTCGACAACGAAAAATTTGCGATGCTTGTGCTCGATCTGGACCAGCTGCTGGATGCGCTCGCGCTGGCGCGCCAGGCTCGCGAATCGGGATTCAACCGCGCCACGCCGATCATCCTGATGAGCAACGATCAGAGTACGGCCGCGGTCGCCAGCGGATTCGAGGCGGGCGTGAGCTTCTTCCTGTACAAGCCGGTCGACGAGGCGCGCTTGCTGAAGTTGGTGCAAGCCACTTCCGGCGTCGCTGCCCCCAAGAAACGGCGGTTTCGCCGCGTGGTCCTGCAATCCCGCGTGAACCTGGCTTTCGCACAGCGGAAGCTGGAAGCCGAAACGATCGACATCAGCCTGAATGGGATGCTGGTCCGTGCGGAAGGCCACTTTCCCGCTGGATCGGCCGTGAATGTGAGCATCTATCTCTCGCCTGAACCGGAGGCGCAGCCGATCGTCGGTTCGGGATACGTCATGCGGATTCTCTCCGGCAATCGGATGGCGATTCAGCTAAACAACCTGACGGCGGCCGACAGCGGCCGATTGCAGGAATTCCTGTTGCCGTTGACGCTAGCGGAAACCGGAGTCGCGACGCTTAACGCGTAAATTCAGCCGTGGCCCAGCCGTGGCCTGAGCCAAGCAATTACTCGTCTTCCTTTCCTTGCGCGGCGGCCAAGCGCTCGATCACCGCCATATCCTCGAGGGTCGTCGTGTCTCCGGAGATGCCGCCTTTGTGGGCGAGTTCGCGCAGCAGGCGGCGCATGATCTTGCCGCTGCGCGTCTTAGGCAGCACGTCGCAGAACCGCACGTCGGCGGGCCGCGCGATTGTGCCAATCGTCGCCGACACGTGTTCCATGAGCGCCGAGCGCAAATCCGGGGACGGCGACTGCCCCGACCGCAGCGTGACGAAGCAGACGATGGCCTCGCCCTTGATTTCGTCGGGCCGCGCGACGACGGCCGCTTCCGCCACGGACGTGTGGCTGACGAGTGCGCTCTCAATCTCCATTGAGCTGAGGCGGTGCCCGGCGACCTTGATGACGTCGTCGACGCGGCCGAGCACCCAGATGTAGCCGTCTTTGTCGCACTGCGCCGCATCGCCCGCGAAGTAGACGCCGGGAATCCGCTGCCAGTATTCGCGGGCGTAGCGCTCGTCGTCGCCGTAGATGGTGCGCAACATCGATGGCCACGGTTTCTGGATGACCAGGTAGCCGGTTTCGCCGGGACCGACGGGCTCGTTCTTCAGGTTCACGACCTTGGCGATTACGCCGGGTAGTGGCAGCGTGGCGGAGCCGGGCTTCGTCGGCGTCGCGCCGGGAATCGGAGCGATCATCATCGCGCCGGTTTCTGTCTGCCACCAGGTATCGACGATAGGGCAGCGATTCTTGCCGATGGCCTCGAAATACCATTTCCACGCCGCGGGATTGATCGGCTCGCCGACCGTGCCGAGCAGGCGGAGGCTCGAAATATTGTGGCGCTCGAGCCATTCCGTTCCCCAGGCCATGAACGCGCGGACGGCCGTCGCGGAGCTGTAAAAGATCGTGACCTTGTAGCGCTCGACGATCTCCCAGAAGCGATCCTTGCGCGGATGATCGGGCGCACCTTCGTACATCACGACGCTCGCGCCGCTGGCCAGCGGGCCGTAAACGATGTAGCTGTGGCCCGTCACCCAGCCGATGTCGGCGGTGCACCAGTAGACATCGTCGTCGCGCAGATCGAAGACGAGCTTGGTCGACCACATCGTTTGCAGCAGATATCCGGCCGAGGTATGCAGCACGCCCTTGGGTTTGCCCGTTGTGCCGCTGGTGTAAAGGATGTAGAGCGGGTGCTCGGAATCGAATGGCGCGGCGGGGCAATCTTTCGACGCGGCTTCCTCGAGTGCGTGCCACCAGAGATCGCGGCCGTCTTCCCATGCTACTTTTTCGCCGGTGCGTTTCACGACAATCGATTTTTCGATGGTCGGGCAATTCTTGAGAGCGGCGTCGGCGGTGTCCTTGAGCGGAATCACCTTGCCGCGGCGGTAGCCGCCATCCGCAGTAACGAGAATTTTCGACTTGGCATCGGCGATGCGATCGACGAGCGCCGTGGCGCTGAATCCGCCGAAGATGACGGAGTGGATGGCGCCGATCCGCGCGCAGGCGAGCATGGAAATCGGCAGCTCGGGAATCATCGGCAGGTAGATCGCGACGCAATCGCCGGCCTTCACCCCGAGATTCAGCAGCGCGTTCGCAAAGCGGCAGACGCGCTCGAGCAGTTCCGCGTAAGTCAGCTCGAGCGTTGCGCCATCTTCGGCCTCCCAAAAAAGGGCGGGCTTGTTGGCGTCCTTCTCTACGTGCCGGTCAAGGCAGTTGTAGGAGACGTTGAGCTTGCCCCCGACGAACCATTTCGCATGCGGTAGCTTCCATTCGAGCACCTGCGAGTAAGGCTCGAACCAGTCGATCGCCTTAGCCTGCTCGCCCCAGAAGCCCTCGGGATCGCGCTCGGCGTATTCGAACATCTTGCGGTATTCTTCGAGCGATTTTACGTGGGCGCGCTTGCTGAATTCCTCGGGCGGCGGGATCGGTTTTTCATCGAGAACGTGGGGATCGAACTCCAGCATTGGTTCCTCCTCGCGATACCTACCGCCGGGCCACCGCTTGGGCGTGATGGGGTCCCCTTGGCCGGGCAATACGTTATTGGAGCCGGGCGCGTTGGTCAAGCCTGCCAGTCAAGGTTTCGGCTAGGGGCCCGCAACTGCAGCTCCGCTTGTGTGTTAAGCATAGAGAGCGCATCCTAATTTCTGGAACTAAGGGTACCGCGCCCGGGAATATGTAGTGAATACCCGGTCAGGCTGCCGAAAAGACCTTAGATGACCAAGGCCACCGAGTTGACCGATGACGGCCTGCTTGGCCGGATGATCGCCGGCGACGAGGACGCGTTCACGCTCCTCTATCGGCGCAAGCACCCGTCCATCTACCGGTTTGCCCTGCACATGAGCGGCAACGCGGCCATCGCCGAGGACGTGACGCAAGAGGTTTTCATGACATTGATTCGCGACCCGAAAAGATTCGACCCGGCGCGCGGCACGCTCGGCGGATTCCTCTTTGGCGTCGCGCGGAATTTTCTGAGGAAGCGTTGGGAGCAGGAGCGGCGGCTGGTAGCGCTCGATGGCGACGCCAACGAAATCGGAGGGTATTCGCCGAATGGCAACGGGACTGGTGGCGGCGCGTCGCGTAACGCCGTGCATGCGAATGGAAACGGTTTTCCGGGCGCGGCGGGCAGCGACGAATTTGCGACGCGCGAGACCATCAGCCGCGTGCGGCAAGCCGTAACCACGTTGCCGGAAAATTACCGCGAGATTGTGGTCCTGTGCGACCTCGAGGAGATGAGTTACGAGGAAGCGGCGTCGGCGCTCGGCTGTCCGGTGGGCACGGTGCGCTCGCGGCTGCACAGGGCTCGGGCAATTTTATTGGAGAAGTTGCGCGACGCGCATCCAGCGCGGCGCGTTCCGGCGGTGCGCACATGAGTGAAATGGAAGAGATGAATTCGATGCGGTGCATGGAGTTCGAGGAAATCGTCGACGATCTCGATCGTCCGGGAACGCACGGCGTGGCTCTGCGCGAACGCGCGCTGGCTCATGCGGAGTCGTGCGCCCATTGCGCGCAACTTCTCACCGAAACGGAATCGCTCGATCAGGCGCTGCACGCGATAGCGACAACGGAAGGCGAGCAGGAAGCGCCGGCGTGGTTGGAATCCGCGCTGCTGCGCGAATTTCGCGATGCGAAGGCGGGCGCCGCCAGGTCGAGCCTCGGGCGGCACGTCGCGGCGCTCGGCATCGCCGCAACAGTCCTGCTGGTTGCGGGCGTCTCGCTCTTTCATTTTCAGCCGGGCGTGAAAGCGCCCGTCGCGGGACCAAGTGATCAGCCGAATGTTTCGATTGCCGCGACGGCGGGCGAGAATGTGCAGAGCGCCGTCGAAAGCGCCTCGGGGTTCATCGCCCTGCCTTACGCGGACGACCCGGACGGATCAGATGGCGGCACGGTGGTGCGCGTCGAACTTTCCGGTTCGGCGCTCGTGTCGCTCGGGATGCCCGTGAGCCTGGCGGGATCGTCCGGCAGCATTTCGGCGGACCTGCTGGTGAGCGACGACGGAACGCCGCAGGCGATCCGGCTGGTGTCTCAGGAATCGGCGAACTAGAAAATTCCAGGGCCACGGGCTCGACGTAGTCGATGCGGAGAGATTAGCGATGAACGCGAATAATAAGATGACGCGAGCGTGGATTAGACTTCTGGCGATCGCGGCGCTGCTGGCGCCGGGCGCGGCGCCCGCGCAGCAGGGACCGCGTCCTTACCGGGGCGGCGACGGGTCGGGGCTCGGCATGGGCCCGGATGACGCCATCGCGATCATGGGCTTTGAAGGCAGCGTTGGCGGCAAGACGGTGACGGGCGCGCCCTTCACCGCGACGTTTGGGACCAAGCAGACTCAGACGTTGGCGGACGGCAACCAGATTCAGCGGAGCACGACCGGGACCATTGCGCGCGACAGCCAGGGCCGCACGCGCCGCGACGTGACGTTGGCGGGAATCGGACCGTGGGCAGCGTCGGACAAGCCGGCGCCGCACGTGATCATGATCAACGACGTCGTCGCGAATACGCAGTACATCCTCAATCCCAACGCCAAGATTGCGCACCAGGTGCCGCCGCCATCCGGGCGTCATCGTGGTGGCCGGAAGGGCGCCTTCGAGCGCAGGGGTGCGCCGCCGCCGTCGGACGATGCCGACGCGGATAACGCGGGGCGGCGCCAGAGAGATGTGGTGACGACATCGCTCGGCACGCAGACGATCAACGGCGTGCAGGCCGAGGGCACACGCTACACGCGCACCATCCCGGCGGGCGCGATCGGAAATGAGAACCCGATCGTGATCACCACCGAGAAATGGTATTCGCCCGACCTGCAGATGGTGGTGCTGCGGAAACACAGCGACCCGCGCACCGGCGAAACAATCACGCAGCTCACCAATATTCAACGCAGCGAGCCGGAGGCGAGCCTCTTCGCAGTGCCGTCCGGTTACACGGTGAAGCAGGGCCCGTCGAACTTCGCCTTCCGCGCCGGAGGCCGGCTGGAGCAGTAAGCCGATACTCGCGCGATCGCTTTTCTCCTGGCACCAACTTGCGGGCGGCTCCCCCACCACGCTCCGCCCGCAAGTCCCCCCTTTGGCAATCCTCCGAATAACGGTCGCTGCTATACTTTGCCGAAACGGATGGCGGCGACGAACGAACGCGACCTTCAAAAGCAGCTCGAAGCGGAAGGCTTCGAGGGCACCTTCGTTTGGCAGGACGGCCCCAATGCCTTCTACCCCGATCACACGCACGCAGGCCTGACCGCGCACATCATTCTCGACGGCGAAATGACGCTTACAATGGACGGCGCATCGCAGACGTACCGCGTGGGCGATCGCTGCGACGTCCCCGCAGGCGCCACGCACTCGGCCCTCATGGGCCCGCGAGGCTGCCGCTACCTCGTCGGCGAAAAGTAAATTCGCTTTCTAGGAAGATGCAGCAAGGGCGCGATCGAGCAGCTCGACGACGTGCAGAACTTCGTGGCCGGTGCGATGAATCGCGGCGCCGGCGCGAAGCTGCAGGATGCAGCCGGGATTCGCGGTCACGATCGCCTGCGACTTCGTCGCGCCCACCGATTCCATTTTCAGCGCCAGCAATTCGAGCGACGTCTTCGTCTCGGTCACGTTGTAGACGCCGGCCGAGCCGCAGCACTGGTCGGCGAGCGGCATTTCGACGAATTCGACGCCGGGCACGGCGCGGATCAGTTTGCGCGGCGCTTCGCGGATCTTCTGGCCGTGCGCGAGATGACACGAATCCTGATAGGTGACGCGCAGCGGCACTTCGCGCATCGGCGCTGCAAGCCCGAGTTCGGCGAGAAACTCCGTCACATCGCGCATCTTCGCCGTAAATCGCGCTGCCTGCGCCTGCACCGGATCGTCCGCTGCGAAGAGGTGCGTGTACTCCTTCAGCGTCGAGCCGCAGCCCGCGGCGTTAGTGAGAGTGGCGTCGAAATCGTCGCTGGCGAATGCCGAGAAATTTGCGCGGGCCAGATCGCGCGCCACGTCTCGCACGCCCGCATGCGCGGGCAGAGCTCCGCAGCAAACCTGCGCTGCCGGAACTACCACGTCGCAGCCGTTTGCCTGCAGCACGCGGATCGTCGCGCGGTTCAGCTCGCTGAAAGTGACCTGCGCGACGCAACCCGCAAAGAACGCCACGCGCGCGCGGCGCGCACCCTTTGCCGGAAACGTCTGCCCAAGCTCATCGAAGAAAAAGTCGCGGTCGATCTTCGGCAGTAAGCGCTCGCGATCGGCCAGGCCGAGCACTTTCAGGATGCCAGTGCCGCGTGCGAGCGCCGCCAGGCCCGAGCGCTGGTAGATTCGCAGCAGCCGTGCGGCCGTGGCGATGCGGCGCGGATAGGGAAGCAGCCGCCGATACACGAAATCGCGCGCGAGACGCGAAGTCCAAGGCCGGCGGTAGTTCTGCTCGATCTGCGCGCGCGCCAGTTCGACGAGCTTACCGTATTCCACGCCCGACGGGCACGCTGTCTCGCAGGCGCGGCAGTCGAGGCACCGGTCGAGGTGCGTGACGAACCCCTCGCCCAGCTCGAGGCGGCCCTCATCGACCAGCTGCATCTGCCGAATCCGCCCGCGCGGCGAATCCGCCTCCTCGTGCCACAGCCGGTACGTAGGGCAATGATTCAGGCACAAGCCGCAGTGAACGCACCGCGAGTAGTCGGCGCAGGCCGGTTTGTCGGCGCCGGAAAATCCGTTGGGCTGCGAGGCCATCGGCTATTGTCCCGAATCAGAGATTCTACAAAAAACTCGGAGTTGCTTCAGGGGCTAAAGCCCACTGTGTTTGCGCGACTTACGCCGGGGCTGAAGCCCCGGCCTCCTGAAAAACTGTGCTGCGAATTTCTGGCTCGGGACGCTAGATGCCTCCCATGAATCGGCCCGGCGCGAAGACGTCATGCGGATCAAAGACTTGCTTCAGCGCGCGCATGGGACCGAGATCGGCACGCTCCGGGCCCCAGATCGGCAACGCAGCTTTCCATTCGGCCGGGCACCAGGGAATCGTCGCGTTTCCAGCGAGCGCGGCGCACTGGGCGGAAATGTCATTTGTGGCACGGGCGACGCGGGTCAGCGTGTCTTCGTTCCGCTCGACGGGCAATAGCGCAAAGTAGATGATGCCGATGCCTCGCGCGAGCGCGGCCCACCGGAGGGTAGCTGCGTCAGCGGCTTTCGCCGCCGCGTCGAGAATCGCGTGCATGTTCGTCGGAAGCACGCTGAGCTTGAGAATCGCTGCGGCGGGCGACGATGCCAGGACGACGGAGACAAACTCGCCGATGCGGCGCGACGCAGCGAGGAGCCGCTCTTCTTGGAGCGGAGCAAACGCTATGGCGGCATTTTGCTCGGCCATCTGGCTAAGCTCCCGCGCGCAGCGTTCGAGGGCGTTTGCAGTTCCAGCAAAACTCGTGACGACAGACCAGCCGGGATTGGAGGGCGAGCCGACAACTGAAAACATTTCGACGGCGCTGGGGCTGAGGATTTCAAGCACGAGCGGACGAAGTGCCGAACCCGCGATCGCATGGCGCAGGCCGATTGCGCCAGCAGCGTCCTTGAACGTTGCGACGATCGTGCGAGTGGCAGCGGGAAGCGGAAACGTGCGCAAATTGATCTTTGTCATCAGGCCGAGCGTGCCGAGCGCTCCGATCATCAGCTTGTGCAGATCGTAGCCGGAGACATTCTTCACCACGCGCCCGCCGCTTTTCGCCAGAGTGCCATCTCCGGTGACGAATTCGATCCCGAGAACATAGTCGCGCGCGGTGCCATAGAATTGCCGCAGCGGCGAATCGACGCCTGAAGCGATCGTGCCGCCCGTCGTCGCCCGATCCATGAACGGCACGACGAGCGGCAGGAACTGGCGGTGCTCGACGAGCGCGTTTTCGATGCGGCGCAGCGGAATACCCGGCTCGACGCTGAGCGTCATGTCGCCGGGATCGTACGCAACCACGCGATCGAGCCGCGTCATATCGAGCGCAAGATCGTATTGCCGCGGCGGCATGCCCATGCCGAACTTGGTCCGCGCGCCGCAAGTGACGATGGCCAGCTTTTCGGCAGCCGCGAATCGGACAATCTCGGCGATGTGCGCAGCCGATTCCGGGCGGACAGCAGCCGATGGAATCTTGCTGCCGATCTCGTACGCGGCTAGTTGCGCCGGGTCGCTGATGACATTCTGCGAGCCCGCAATCTCAGCGATCCGCGCGGGAAGTGTTGTACTCGCTGCGGTCATGCCGAGGCCGGGCCCATCGTGGCGGCCGCCGGCCGCACGTGAATTTCGCCGCAGCCTTTCGCGGTCGGCAGGACTTTCGCGGGATTCAGCAGGCCCTCGGGATTGAAGACATCGCGCACGCGCCGCATCAGATCGAGATCGATCTCGCTGAAGAGCAGGGGCATCAGCCGGTCCTTCTCCATCCCAACGCCGTGCTCGCCGGTAATCGATCCGCCCACGTCGATGCAAAACTGGATGATCTCATCGGACGCCGCGACCGCATTCGCGAACTGCCGCTTATCGCGCGCGTCGAACAGAATGATCGGATGCAGGTTGCCATCGCCCGCGTGAAAAATGTTGCCGATCGAGAAGCCGTACTTTTCGCCGATCTCGCTCACGCGCCGCAGCGTCGCGGGCAATTTCGTGCGCGGGATCACGCCATCCTGCGTGTAGTACGTGGGCGAAAGCCGCCCGACCGCGCCAAACGCGTTCTTGCGCCCCTTCCACAGCAGATCGCGTTCGCGCGCATCGCGGGCCACACGAACCTCGCGCGCGCGATGCAGCCGGCAAACGTCCGCAACCTCGGCCGCTTCGTATTCGGCGACTTCGCGCAGGCCATCGACTTCGATTAGCAGCACGGCCGCGCAATCGAGCGGAAATCCCGCGTGAACGTAATCCTCGACCGCGCGGATCGTCCAGCCGTCCATCATCTCGCACGCGGCGGGCGTGACGCCGCGCGCCGTAATCTCGACGACGGTCTCCGTTGCGTCATCGACCGATTCGTAGATCGCGAGCAGCGTCTTCGTCGCTTCGGGTAGCCGCGTAAGTTTCACCGTGATTTCGGTCACCAGCCCGAAAGTGCCTTCGGAGCCGACGAAAAGCCCAGTGAGATCGTAACCGGGCGGATCGAGCGCGGCGCTGCCAAAATGAATGAGCTCGCCGCTCGGCAGCACGACCTCGAGCGCCAGCACATGATTCGTCGTCACGCCATAAGCAAGCGTGTGCGGCCCGCCGGAATTTTCGGAGACGTTGCCGCCGATCGTGCAAGCCTTCTGACTCGAAGGATCGGGCGCGAAATGCAGCCCAAGATGCTCAACGGCAAGGCTCAAATCCGAATTCACCAAGCCGGGCTGGACCCGCGCGCGCTGATTTTCCGCATCGATTTCAAGAATGCGATTCATCCGCGCGAACGACGTGATGATGCCGCCGTTACGTGCAATCGCGCCGCCCGAAAGCCCAGTGCCAGCGCCGCGGCCCACCAGAGGCGTTTTGTGCTGCTTCGCGAGACGCACGATGCCGACCACATCCTCGGCCCTACGCGGAAAAACGACGCAATCCGGCCGTGCCACCTCGACCGAGCCATCGTATTCGTAAAGCAGCAGATCTTCAGCCTTGTGCAGGACGGCGCCGCGCCCGAGCAGCTTTTGCAGGTCACGAAGGAGCCGTGGATCGATCGTCGCGAGCGCCATGAGTGGTCTTGCGGCCACTATAGTCGCTCGCGCGAGTGGGCGTCAACGAACCCTCGCTCTGGTGTATCCTGTTGGGCCGGGGAAATCGCCAGGCGGAGTGTGTACGTGAGCAAGCCAAAAGCTCTTGTGGCGCGGCCGCTGTTTCCAGAGGCGCGCGCGATCCTCGATCGGCATTTCGACGTCGAATACTGGACGCGGCCGGAGCGCATTCCACGGACAGAATTGCTGGCGCGCGTGGCGGAGAAGGATGCGCTTGTCGTATTGCTCACCGAAAAAGTCGACGAGGAGCTGCTTGCTACGGCGCCCAAGCTGCGCGTCGCATCCACCGTCTCGGTGGGCTTCGATCATATCGACGTGCCCGCGTGCACGCGCCACAAGGTGGTGGCGACGAACACGCCCGGAGTGCTCGACGACACGACGGCTGACTTCGCCTGGACGCTGCTCATGGGAGTTGCGCGACGCCTGGTCGAAGGCGACGCCTGGACGCGCTCGGGCACGTGGCCCGGGTGGGATCTCGATCAGCTTCTGGGCGGCGACGTCTGGGGCAAGACGCTCGGCGTCGTCGGCTTTGGGCGCATCGGCCGTGGCGTGGCGCGGCGCTCGCAGGGTTTTCAGATGCGCGTGCTCTACCACGACCAGGTTCGCGTGGCGGCCGACGTCGAAAGGGAATTGCATGCCGAGTTTGTCGATTTCGACCGGCTTTTGCGCGAATCGGATTTCATCTCGCTGCACGTTCCGCTATTGCCCGAGACGCGGCACCTGATCTCAAAGGACGCTTTCGGCAAAATGAAGCCGACCGCATACTTGATCAACACGGCGCGCGGTCCAGTGGTCGACGAAGCTGCGCTCATCGAAGCGCTCGAACAAAAGAAAATCGCGGGCGCGGCGCTCGATGTCTACGAGCATGAGCCCAAGGTGCATCCGGCGCTCGTCGCCCGCCGCGACGTGATTCTCGCGCCACACATCGCCAGCGCATCGGTCGAAACGCGCACGAAAATGGCGGTGATGGCGGCGAACAACGCCAGCGCGCTGTTCGAAGGCCGCCGCCCGCCAAACGCCCTCAATCCCGAGGTGCTCGGCTCGTAGTTTCCATTTCAAACCCGCAATCCACGGAGGAATATTTGTCTCTCATCACACGCAATCACGCAAAGCTGACGCTCGAAGGCGCGCGGGCCGTTCTCGCCGCTGCCGAGCGCCACGCAACCGAAATGCAGGTCTCGATGAATATTGCTGTTGTCGACGACGGGGGACACCTTTTGGCCTTTGCGCGCATGGACGGAGCCAAGCCCTCGTCCATCGCGATCTCGCTCGTAAAGGCGGGGGCTGCGGCGATGCGGCGTGCGCCCACCGGCCCCGCGATGGCTGGTGACCACGTGAATGTCGCGCTGGCGCTGGGCTTGGCGTCGGCGAAGCCCGATCAGCAAACGCCCATCCGCGGCGGCCTGCCGCTCGTGGTCGATGGGGAAGTGGTTGGCGCGATCGGCGTCAGCGCCGGCAACGAAGACCAGGATCTCGAGGTGGCGCGCGCCGGCGCCGCGTTCTTCGAGAAAGCCAAGCCTTGATCCGGACGATCCGGCATCCACACACAAGGACAACACGCGAATGGTCGAACTCCTGAAGCATCTTTTCGCCCGCATATCGGACGTGCGCGGGATGATCGAGTGGGGCGGCACGTTCGCGGTGTGCCTGATCGTTTTTGCCGAGACAGGGCTCTTCGCCGGATTTTTTCTGCCGGGCGATTCGCTGCTCGTCACTGCGGGCGTGTTCGCGGGCGCGGGCCATCTGAAACTCGCTTGGCTGCTCTCGCTTGTCACATTGTGCGCGATCGCGGGCGACCAGCTCGGCTATTTCATCGGCTGGAGGGCCGGCGCTGCCCTCTACCGCCGCGAGGATTCGCGCTTCTTCAAAAGGCGCCACCTCGAGGAAGCGCACAAATTCTACGAGCACTACGGTGGCCGGGCGATCGTAATCGCGCGGTTCATCCCGATCATCCGGACGTTTTGCCCTCCCGTAGCGGGCGCGGCGAAAATGAACTACCGGCGCTACTTGGTCTACGATATTGGCGGCGGCTTTCTCTGGGTCTGGGGCATGACGCTTGTCGGATACACGCTCGGCCGCACCGTGCCCAACGTCGATTCGAAGATTCACTACATCATCGCCGCCGTGATCATCCTGTCGCTGCTGCCGCCTGCGATTCACGGCTGGCGAATGCGCGCCAAGAAGGCGTGATTTGCGCGCTGGCGCGATTCCGGTTTCGCCACGTCAAAGCAGAGTTATCGCCGACGCCGCCCGGGGCGCACAAATAGTCCCGACCACCCATCACAAGGCATAAAATAGCTCATACGGGTCAGGCCCAACGCTTCCTTTCCATTGAGGAACTATGTGGTTTTGGATCGTCGTCCTCTTCGGATGGCTGGTGATCGAGTGGATCCGGCGCAGCCGGGCCGAGCGCAAGAACGACGAGCGCTTTGCGCGCTTGGTCACCGCGCTCAACCGCTATGAAGCCGATCTGAAGAAGCTAACAGCTCGCGTTCAGACGTTGGAGGCTCACCCTCCCGCGGTCCCTGAAGCGCGAGGAACAAGTTCTGCTGCCGAGACGCCAGCACCGGCTCCCGCACCGGCGAAACCCGCACCCATAGCTCCCGTTCCGGTGCCGCCTCCCGTCTCGATTCCGCCGATGGCGCCACTGCCGCCGAGCGCAATCAAGCCTCCCGCGTCGGTAGTCATTCCGCCGTCACCCACCACTCCGGCGCACACCGCGCCGCCGCACGAGCCCACGAAGCCGCCCGTGCCTCCGTTGCCCAAGCCCGCGCCGCCACTCTCAGCGACTCTTTCGACTCCGCGCGCATCGTCGGTGAGCGCGCATGCCCCGGCGGCATCGCCGGAACTTGCCCGCCGCCGGGCAACCGAGTTCGAAGAAAAGGTCGGCCAGAACTGGCTGAACAAAATCGGCATCACGGTTCTGGTGATCGGCATCGCGCTGTTTCTCGCCTACAAATTCCCCACGCTGACCAATCCCGAAAAAGTGATTCTCGGCTACGCCGTTAGCCTCGCGATCCTGGCGCTCGGCATTTATCTCGAGCATTCCGATCGCTACCGCATTTTCGCGCGCGCTCTGATCGGAGGCGGATGGGCGCTCACGTTCTTCGTCACCTACGCGATGTATTTCGTGAAATACACGCAGGTGATCGACACGCAGTGGGTGGATCTGGTGCTGCTATTCATCGTGGCCGCCGCGATGGTCGGCCACACGCTGCGCTACAACTCGCAGGTTGTCACCGGCCTCGCGTTCCTGCTGGCGTTCACCACGGTTGCCATCAGCCAGAACACGGTCTACTGCCTGACCGCCGGAGCAATTCTCGCGATTGGCCTCGTCGCCATCGTCCACCGCCGCAACTGGTTCGAGCTCGAAGTTTTCGGCCTCGTCGCGTCGTATCTGAATCACTTCATTTGGCTGCGCACCGTGATCGAGCCGATGGGCGCCCACAAGCACATGTTCCCGGAGTTCCTCCCGAGCGCCGTGCTGCTGTGCATGTACTGGGCGGTTTACCGCTGGTCCTACGTCGCGCGCCGGATTCAAACCACAGCCCAGGAACACGTGTCCACCGCCGCGGCGCTGCTGAATACGAGCTTGCTGCTCGCCCTGATGAAATATCAGTCGGTGCATCCGGAACTCGCGTTTTACGTCCTGCTGCTTCTCGGTGCCGCGGAGCTCGCGATCGGGCAGCTCCCGGTGACGCGCCGCCGGAAATCGGCGTTCGTAATTCTCTCCACCATCGGGACGGTCCTGCTGGTCGCCGCCATCCCGTTCAAATTCTCCGGCATGGATATCGCCATCATCTGGCTCGCGGAGGCGCAGGCATTCTTGCTGGCGGGCGTCTTCACGCGCGAAAGAGTGTTTCGCATTCTCGGATTGCTGGGCGGGCTGCTCGCTTCGGGCTACATGCTCGTTGCGGAAGCCGGGCCGATTCTCGATGCGCGCCTCGGAATCGCGCATCCATCGCCCGAGTATCGTTTTGCGGCAACCTTCGGATTCGCCGCGCTGCTTTTCTACGCGGACGCGCACTGGATTCCGCGGCGTTGGAAGAGCGTGATCGAATCGGAGAACGAGCATCTGTGTTTCCACCTCTTCTCATACCTTGCCGGCATCATGCTTTTCGCAAGTTTGTGGTTGGCCTTCACGGACGTGTGGATGGCCGTGGCGTGGGCGTCAGCGGCGCTCGCTCTCTGTCTGCTGGGCCGCTTGCTCGATCTCGACGATCTCTCTCATCAGGCGCACGCCTTCGCCGCCGCAGCGCTGGCCGCCGCGTTTCTGGTGAATTGCGGCGCGGCGACGCCGTTTGCCCACACGCGCTTTACGGAAAGGTTGGTCACGCTCTCATTGGTAGCTGCGCTTTTCTACCTTTGCGCGCGCTGGGCTGGGCCGCGCGAAGCCAGCTACGCAGGCAGCATTTCGGAGATGTACACCACAGCCGCCGCGGCGATCGTGGTGGCGATCACGTATTACGAGTGCCACTGGGCCTGGATGGCGGTCGCATGGGCGGGGTTTGCGGCATTGCTCGCGGTGATCGGATTCATCCGAAGACGGCGCGATTTCAGCGTGCAGGCGCACCTTCTCGCATTCGCAGCATTCGTGCGAATGCTGCTGATCAACATCGGCGCTACGCAGACGTTCCACCATTTCACGCTGCGCTTCATCACCTTCTCGATCGTCATAGTCCTGCTCTACCTGTGCGCCTATTTCAGCGGCCCGCGCGACACGCAGTACGCCCGCATTTTCTCCGCGATCCACACCTTTGCCGGCACGATCCTCGCGGCAGTGCTGGCGTATAAGGAAGTGTCATCACCCTGGATCGCGGTCGTGTGGGCGGCATTCGCGCTGGTGTTGCTGATCGCGGGCGACCGCCTGAAGCGCGCGGAACTGCACGTCCAGGCCTGCCTGCTTTCTCTCGGCAGCCTGGCTCAGATCGTGCTCGTCAATCTGCCGGATGGAGAGCCATTCGGTTGGTATCCGCGCATCACGCTGCGTCTTGCGACCCTCGTCCTCACAGCGGCGCTCTTCTACGCATCGGCGCGCTGGGCGGCGCGAGGGGAATTCGCGTGGTCGAAAGCGCTCGCCATCGCGTACGACTGGGCGGGCTCAGCGCTCGTCGGCCTGGCCTTGCTCTACGAATTAAGCCCGCTGAATGTGGCACCGGGATGGGCGCTCTTCGGGCTCGCGATTTTCGAAATCGGCATGGTGCGCAAGTCCGTCAACGCCCGCCTGCAGGGCTACGCGGCGTTCGCGCTCGCCTTCCTGCGAATTTATTACGCGAATCTCGGCGCCTCGCGCCACGATCTGCTCGTAACGACGCTCCCAATCGCCGCGATCTTCTACTACGCATACGCGCGTCTCGATCTCTCCAAGGAACGCGATTTTCTCGCGCGCGAGAAGCAGGTATTCGCCGCTTCCATCCTCGGCTATGCCGCCGCCGCGACGCTTGCGACGACGCTTCTCTACGCGTTGGATTCAGGCTGGGTCGCAGCGGGATGGGCGGCGCTCGCGCTGGCATCGATCGCAGTTGCCTGGGCGGCGCGGCGCGAGGTTTTCTTGCATCACAGCCTGCTACTGGCCGCCGCCGTCTTCTGCCGCGCGTTGTTCTTCAATCTCAGCGAAACGAATGCGGCGATCTGGCCGTGGCTCGGTGCGCGGTCGCTCCGTGTGCTCGTGGCAGTGGCGCTGCTTTTCGCCGCGCTCGCATTCGCGTTTCCGCTGCGGGTTCGCAAGGCGACACCCGGCGCGCGAATCGCGGACCGGCCCTGGAGGCTTTTCGTCCAGCGCCCCGAGCAGATATTCTTCTTCGTGCCGCTCACGCTGCTCACGATTCTGATCGCGCACGATGTTTCCGGCGGCCGCGTAACGATGTCCTGGGGCATCGAGGCGTTCGTCGTGTTCGTCTTCGCCTTGATGGTGGGGGAGCGCAGCTTCCGCCTGACGGGCCTCGGCCTGCTCCTGCTCTGCGTGGCGAAGATTCTGCTGCTCGACGTCTGGAGGCAGCAACGTGCGGACCGCTTCGTCACCTTCATTACGCTCGGCGTCGCGCTGCTGATCGTCTCGTATCTGTATTCGCGCTACAGCGACACAATCAAACGCTATTTGTGAGCCCGAGGATCTCGGGCAGCCCGGAAATGCAAAACGGAGAGCCTGGCAGCTCCCCGTTTTGTTCTTTTCCTGTGCCGTGGCGGGCTGAAAGCCGCGCCATCGGTTCGCACCGCAAAAGCGGTGTGCAGATCGGTGTCAAGAATCTAAGCCCGGTGGAGTCATCCTTTCCTCCGTGTCTTAGCTCCTGCAACTCCGTCATACGCCCGTGCGAAGGGCGGCGCAAGCACAAAATTTCTGGAAAGGCTGCGGCGCGCCGCAAACTCAGGAAGCAAGAATTGTGTGCGGGGGAACCTACTTGATGAAGAGCGCCTCGCGGACCTGATCGCGGCCGACAAAAGTCTTCGACGAGCGGAATTTCCCGAAGAGATCGAGGATCTCGCGGTTCTGGAAAACGTGGGCGTGCACGGCGAGCGTGGGGGCGGACAGGAGCTCGACCGTCTGGCCGTCCAGGATTCGATAGCGATGAAAGCGTTCCGCCGGGCGGCTGTGAAAGAGGGCCAGCACCGTCCCGCCAGGATGGAGCATGTTGTAGAGTCGGTTCATTAGCGCGGGCACAACCGCGGGATCGAAGTAGTCGAGCAGATCCCAGATCAGCACGCCGTGGACGCTGTTCTCGGGATAGTTCAGGGCGGTGTCGATGAATTTCTCCGCCAGCGCGGGAAGCGATCGCCGCTCCACCTCTTCGCCGACCGGAGCCATCCGCAACCGTTCTTCCTCGGTCGTCAGAAAACCCTTCCATTCGCGCAGCATGTCTTCGCTCGACACGCGATAGCCCTTCTCAATGAAAAACGTGACGGTTGATTGCCACGCCGGCCCGAGATCGAGGATTCGCGCGCGCGGCACATCGCTGAGCAACCAGAGGAATTCCTTCAGGGCATTGGAGATGCGGACGTTCCCGGCAGGCGCCACGGATGCCGTCGGTCCCGGTTTCTCCGCCGCTCTCGAGGTTGCGGTGGCAGCTGCCGAGGCGGGCGCCTTGGCCGGATTCCCCGATGTCGTCGCGGGGTTGCTGGGCCGGGCTTTGGCCATCCAGTTCATCATCGCCTCTAGCTTCTAAGATATCCCGATTCGTCGCGCGATGTCGTCCACTTATTCGGCTTTTGCGCGTGCAGCAATAGGCCGGGGAGCTTCGGTTTCGGTCGATCGCGCTGCCGGGGCAGAGGTTGTCGAGGCGCTTGCCATCGAGCCTGCTTTCACCATCTCCACCTTTCCCCGCAAGCGGGCGCCGTCGTCGATTCCGATGCGGGGCGTCACGACGCTCCCTTGCACGCGGCTACCGGCGCCCAACCGCACGCTTTCGCTAGCCTTGATGTTGCCTTGCACGGAGCCATCGATGGTGACCGCACCCGCATCGATATCCGCTTGCACTTTCCCGTTGGGCCCGATCACCACGCGGGCGCCGCCAAGGCGGATTTTGCCTTGGAGTTCGCCGTCAATGTATAGATCGGAATTTCCCGAGATTTCTCCATGAATTTTGAGGCCTGCCTGGATCCGCGACGCGCCATTTGCCGTGGGCGCTGCCGCAACAGCCGGCTCAGGCATCGTCACACGCGGAGCAGGCGTCGGCGCAACCGGCGCGGGCACAACCGTTGATGCTGCAGGCGTTTCCGCCGACGTTACCTGTGATTTCGTCGTTCCCCCTACCGGCGGCTGGGCCACTTCCGGGGACGGCTTGCCATCGTTCTTGTGCCACATGAATCCTCCAGATACGCAGGCGCTGCGCTGGGGTGGCAGGCGTCCTATGCAGTACGGGCACTATAGTACAGCGATTATGAGGCTGTAAACCGTGTCAATCCCCGAATCGCGCGAGCCCCATGACCGAATGGACAACTCAAGTGCCGAATCGGTAGTCTGGTCATCCTGATGGCGCATTTCCCAAAGTGAAACAACCATGCCCACGAACTCGTGCGTGAAGATCACCAGGCCGCGCCGCGTTTCCCACCAGTGATTGGGGTCGTACTCCGAATCGGGCGCGGGCACCACCCGCAGGACCGTGCCTGGGGGAAACGTCCGCGCGCAGATATAACGCGCCCGGCGCGTATGGTAATTCGAGGTGACCAGCAGAATTCGCTTCCACCCGCGTTGCAGGATCAACTGGCGAAGCACCGCCGCTTCATCCTTCGTGTTGCCGGCGTGGTGGTCGAAACGAATGATGGCATCCTGCGGCACTCCGCCATCCTTCAAGTCGTGCTCCATTAATTCGGAGATCGAAGCGTAGGGGCGCAGCAAGCGCCCGCTCGCTACCACGCGCGGCGCCCAGCCCGCCTTGAACACTTTGGCCGCCTCCGCCGCGCGGTCTCCACCGTAGTTGTCGTCGCTGAGAACGACAATGGCGTCGGAGTAGGCGGGACCGTCATCGACCACCCAGAATCCGCCTGCCAGCCGCAGCAAGGGATGCCGAGCCAGATAAATCACAAACAGGAAGCAGGCGAAGCAAACCAGCAGCAAGAACTTGAAGATGATTCCCCCGCGCTCTCCCTCGCGGTGGACCACTATTTGGCCGGGTCGAACTGGCGCAACCGTTCCGCCGCCTGTTCGGGATGGATTTCGTTGAAATAGACTTCCTTGATGCTGTAGGACTTCGTCCGCGCCGGGACGATCGGCAGAATCTCGATATGCCAGTGGTAGTCTCCGGCAATCGTCCGCCAGTAATCGCTCAACTCGCCCTTGGTCTGCAGTGTATTGGGCGCCGTGTGCAACACCAGGTGATAGTTCCCGGTCACATTCAGCAGCCGCCGCAGCAAACGCCCCAGCAAGGTCGCGAGATGGCGGCGATTTTCGCCTGGCGAGAGCGCCTCGAACAGATGATTGTGCGTCTTTGGCATGAGCCACATCTCAAACGGCACGCGCGAAGCATACGGACAAAACGCATAATAGTCTCCGACGTTGTCCACCACGCGCACTTTCTGCCGGATCTCCTGCCTCAGGATATCGCAGAAGACGCATCTTTCGCGGTCGCGATACCAGTCGCGCGCGGCGCGCAG
>JBKQNJ010000119.1:0-17598 GCA_052146315.1 Candidatus Acidiferrales bacterium
CGCAGACTTCAGGCGACAAGCTCCGGTGACTCATGGGATGCAAGTGACGGCGGGCGTTGCTTTGTCTTTATGTGCTCGGCATGTACCACGGAGTGTAGGGGCGGGTTTCAAACCCGCCCCTACAAACGTACGAGCTCGGGCATGATCGAAGCGATCAAGCCCTTACAAACGCCGGAGGCTCAGGTGAGGTCGAAGCGATCGAGATTCATCACTTTGGTCCACGCGGCCACGAAGTCTTTCACGAACTTCTCCTTCGAGTCCGCGGACGCATAGACTTCCGCGACGGCCCGCAGTTCGGAGTTCGAGCCGAAGAGAAGGTCGACACGCGTGCTGGTCCACTTCGTTTTGCCCGTCGCGCGGTCGCGCCCCTCGTAGACGCCTTCCGAGCCCGCGGAAGGCTGCCACTGCGTGCCCACGTCGAGCACGTTGGCGAAGAAGTCGTTCGTCAGCGTGCCCGGCCGCTTGGTGAAGACGCCGTGCGAGGACTTCCCGGTATTTGCGCCGAGGACGCGCAGGCCGCCGACAAGCACCGTCATCTCAGGCGCCGTCAGCGTCAAGAGTTGCGCCTTATCGATCAGCAGCTCTTCCGCCGATACGCTGAACTTGGCCTTGAGGTAGTTGCGGAATCCGTCCGCGACCGGTTCGAGATACTCGAAGGACTCCACATCGGTCTGCGCTTGCGATGCGTCGGTGCGCCCCGGCGTGAAGGGCACTTTCACATTGTGCCCGCCGGCTTTCGCGGCCTTCTCGATCGCCGCACAGCCGCCGAGGACGATCAGGTCCGCAAACGAAACCTTTTTCCCCTTCTTGCTTTTCTTCCCGTTGGACGGCGCGCCGTTGAACTTCTGTTGGATCGCTTCGAGCGTTCGCAACACCTTCGCCAACTGCGCCGGCTGGTTAACTTCCCAGTCCTTCTGCGGCGCGAGGCGAATGCGCCCGCCATTCGCTCCGCCGCGCTTGTCGGAGCCGCGGAAGCTCGCCGCCGAGGCCCAAGCGGCCCCGACCAATTCCGGGATGGAAAGTCCCGATGCGAGAATCTTGGCTTTGAGGCTGGCAACATCCTTCGCGTCGATCAGCTTGTGGTCGACGGCCGGAACGGGGTCTTGCCAGATCAGCTCCTCTTTCGGGACCTCCGGGCCGAGATAGCGCGCGCGCGGGCCCATGTCGCGGTGAGTGAGCTTGAACCACGCGCGGGCAAATGCGTCCGCGAACTGATCGGGATGCTCGTAGAAGCGTCGGGAGATTTTCTCGTAGACCGGATCGATCCGCAAAGCGAGGTCCGTGACCAGCATGGTTGGCGCGTGATGCTGCGACTTGTCGAAGGGATCCGGAATTGGCGTGGCGCCATTTTTCGCTTGAAACTGATAGGCGCCGGCCGGGCTCTTGGTCAGCTCCCATTCGTTGCCAAACAGGTTCGCGAAGAAGCTGTTGCTCCACTTGGTCGGCGTTTGAGTCCAAGTGACCTCAGGGCCGCCGGTGATCGCGTCCTTGCCTTTGCCCGTGCCATAGCTGCTCTTCCAGCCGAGGCCCATCTCCTCAAGGGGCGCTGCCTCGGGCTCGGGGCCAACAAGCTTCGGATCGCCAGCGCCGTGGGTTTTGCCGAAGGTATGTCCGCCGGCGATGAGCGCAACAGTCTCCTCGTCGTTCATGGCCATACGCCGAAACGTTTCGCGAATATCCGTGGCCGCCGCCAGGGGATCCGGCTTGCCGTTCGGCCCTTCCGGATTCACGTAGATGAGACCCATTTGCACGGCGGCGAGCGGATTCTCAAGGTCCCGGTCGCCCGTGTAGCGCTTGTCGCCAAGCCAGGTTTCCTCTTTGCCCCAGTAGACAACTTCGTCGGGCTCCCACACGTCGGGGCGCCCGCCGCCAAAGCCAAACGTCTTAAAGCCCATCGACTCAAGCGCGACATTGCCGGCGAGGACCATCAGATCGGCCCAGGAAATTTTCTGGCCGTATTTCTGCTTGATGGGCCAAAGCAGCCGGCGCGCCTTGTCGAGGTTCGCGTTGTCCGGCCAGGAGTTGAGCGGCGCGAAGCGTTGCTGACCGGCGCCCGCGCCGCCGCGTCCATCGCCGATGCGGTACGTGCCCGCGCTGTGCCACGCCATGCGAATGAAGAGCCCGCCGTAGTGGCCGAAATCCGCCGGCCACCAATCCTGGCTGTCCGTCATCAGCGCGCGGAGATCTTTCTTCAGCGCTTTGTAGTCGAGCTTCTTGAACTCTTGGGCGTAGTGGAAAGCCCCGCCCATCGGATCGGACTGGGGCGAATTCTGGCGGAGAATCCTGAGGTTCAGCTCGTTCGGCCACCAGTCGCTGTTCGACCTCATTCCAACATTCGTAGTCCCGTGCATGACGGGGCACTTCGCTTCGGTTGCCAAGGTTTTGCTCCTTCCTTTCGATTCGTCAAAGATTTTAGTCAAAAGAACTGTAGTGAATTGCCCGCCTAACGGGAGGCGTGCCGCGGAGCGCACTTCGTGCAGAGGCCCCGGAAAATAAGTTCGCATTCGCGAAGAATCCGCTTACCGAGAGAGCGCGACGCAGGCTTGGGCACGTCGTACCACTTCACGTCCTCAACATTGCCGCAGCGGTCGCAGATGAAGTGGTGATGCCGCATGCCTTTTGCGTCGAATCGCGCGGCGCGCCCCTCGACGGCCACTTCGCGCACCAAACCCGCCTGCACTAGGTCCCGCAGATTGTTATAAGTTGTCGCTCTCGAAGAGCGCGGGTCCACGCGATTCACGGCTTCAAAGATTTCCGCGGCCGTGGGATGCCTGTTGCATTCCATCAAGAAGGCCATCACGGCGTAGCGCTGCGGCGTGCACCGCAACCCGCCGCCTTCCAAGGACCTCTTGATCGCCTCAGCGTCCATTCGCAAGTTAGACTATATCTAAGGTGAAAGTCAGTCAAGACACGCCGTCTTGTTTGCTGCGGGCTGCCGAAAACCCATGGCTGCCGAATACCCCGATGCAGGGTTCGGACCGCGTGATTCGGTGGTAGACTCTCGCTCGCAAACTGCAAAACAAATGGGGAGGAGTTCGATGATTCGGATTCTTTGCAAGTGGATCGTGCTCGCGACCGTATTGTTGGCGCCGGCGGCGAGTTTCGCGCAGGTGGCGTGCACGCGCGACGGCCTGCAAGCTGCCACCAATCTCTACCTTGACGCGCAAACCAAGGGCGACACTTCCGGCCTGCCGCTGGCGACCGGGCTCGGGTACATCGAGAACATGCAGGTGGTCGACATCAAGACCGGCGTGATTCAGAAGCCGCTGAAAATCGATTTCCATCGCACCTTGATCGACACGGCCACGTGTCAGACATTTACCGAAGTCATTGTGACGGACAAAGCTCACCCGTACGTACTTGGCACGCGTCTCCGGGTCAATCACGACAAAATCGCGGAGATCGAATCGATGGTCACGCAGCAAGGCGACTGGCTATTCAACGCCGATAACTACTACAAGTGGTCACCCACCGAGGATTGGGGAGTGGTTCCGCCGGACCAGCGCGACACTCGCGACACTCTCGTGGCTGCCGCCAATGCCTACCTCGATGCGTTCCTCGAAAAGAAGCTCGATCTAGTTCCGTGGGGAGAGCCGTGCAACCGGACCGAAGGCGGTATCCGCACCGGCAAGGGCCTTCCGACGGATAGCTGCACGGTCGGCGTGCCGGCGGGCGTCAACATCGTAGCGCGGCGCTTCGTCGTCGACGAGACGATTGGAGCAGTCGTCGCGTTCTGCAATTTCGGCGTCGGCGGATTGGCGGATACCCACCTGTTTCGCGTGGAGCACGGCAAGCTGCGTTACGTCCACACGCTGACGCACGTCCCGGCCGGCTACCACGTGCGGACCGGTCCGCCCCCGGCGAACCCTCCCGCGCCCAACGCTCCGGCACCCGACAAGCAACAATGATCTGAATCGGACCCGAGTTGCACTCGCGAGGAAGCTGGTCCGTGCGGCTCACCACTTTGGAAGTCCACAGGTGAAACTGGCGGCGTCGTATGGATCGCCGCTCCCTTTGTAAATTGCGGCCTGCGGGTAAGGACATGCCGGGTGCGTGCGATCGACGACGCCTCCGACGCGGTGCGAAGTAATGATCTCGTCCGGAGGCGCGTTCGTCTCACGCCACTTCTCGATCACGTCGAAAGCATTCCAGGCACCCAGGCCACGCACTCCAAATCCGGAGCACATTCCCGCCCCGGGGACTACAAATAGGCGGATGGAATCTTCGGTTTTGCGTGGGCCGCCCAGCGCAGACTGGACGCGCTCGAAGTAATCGACGAGACCGCCGGGAGGAATCGCTGCTTCCTGCCAGGATTGATACATCAGCAGTTTTCCCCCGTGTTCCATGAAGGGAAGCAGATTCGGATCGGTCATGTTCACCATGTCGCCGACCTTGGTGTCGGCGAGGCGCGTATCGCGGCTCACATCGAACGTGTGGTAATCCCACTTGGTATCCTCGAACACGAGATTTGCGAAGAAGTCTTTGTTGATCGCCATCGGATTCGGGCCGCCGAGCATCATGCCCCAATCGAGTTCGCTGCCCGGCTCGAGTCCCGGATAAATCTGCGTGCCGTCGTCGAACTTCGCACCGGCGTAAACCTGCCGGACTGTCTGCACTTGCGCCGGCGTAAGACACGACGCGTTGTCCTCTTTCGCTGGGCACTGAATCGTTGCCGGATCGAAATGGCAGAGCGTCGGATTCTCGATGATGCCGTCGCGCACGCCGTCGAGCGCGTCGCACATATCGAGCACCGCACGGTGGATCACGGGATACTTGCTCGGCGGAATGTAGCCGGGCGCATTCACTCCGTCCTTCAACGACACCCATGAGAGATATACCGAGACCGCTTGAAGATGCGTGATGTCGTACGCGGGATCGCCGGCGGCGATTCCGTCATAGTCTGTCGGATATTTCTGCGCTTCGGTCAGCGCCTGATTGCCGCCTTCGTGGCAACTGCTAAAGAACGACAGCTTCGCGGGCTTGCCGTAATACGCAGCAATGATCTGTTTCGCGGCGACCGTCATTAAATGGATCGCGCGGTAACCCCAATCAGCCACCTTTTCCGGATGCCCGATGGCCCACGGAGGGAGCGCGCCGGTGGCCTCTGCGTCGGCATGGCCCGTGTCGGTCGACGCGGTTGCGTAGCCCTGCGCAATTCCCCGCGCTAGGCCACCGAAGCTGATGGCCCCGACGAAACCCGGATTGCCTTCTCCCTGGAAGTAGCCGTTCCAATTGGCGGCGAGTGGAAGCCAAACCTCGAACGCAATGTGCGAGTCGCTCGTCGGCGCGGCGAAGCCCGCCACGCGGCAAAATGGCAACGATACCTTCTGCCCCGGCGGCGTGCCGTACTTCCCAGGCAAGCTGGGAACCTCGAAATCCGGCGGAGGCTCAATCGATTTCGCCAACGTTAATGTGGTGTCCGGAATCTTGAGGGATGCAAGGCCTTCACACGACTGCTGGGCGGATGCGGGCGTTGGAGCGAGCGCTAAACCCGCCAGCAGAATCAGAAGCAAGTGCCAAAAAGAATTATTCTTCACGCCGATCCTCCCACTAGACAGCCGTTGACAACGCTGCTTCCCTGTAGCCCTTCGAGCGGGCATTCTCAGCCTCGCTCTATATACCCAAGAGTCGCCGCGCGTCACATGTTTTTTTCAACGCCTCGTCTGCTTGGGCTTATGCTACCTGCCGGCCAAAACAAAGCAATCGGGCAGAATCGACGTCGGAGGTTTAATGCGCAAAGAAATTGACCTGCATAGGGAACGCGATTCCAAGAGGCCGGACCGGCGGCGGTTCCTGAGAGGATTGGCGGGTTTCGCAGCTCTGGGTGCGACGGCGAGTCTGGCTGTGGATGTTGCCGGCGTGCGGCCGACTTTCGCGCAAAGCACAGCGGGTCCCATCGTACAAGACCGGACCACGCTCAGTGGCACCCACGTGATCCTTTTGGGCACGAGGGGCGGACCGGGCGTCGATCTGAGCCGGAACGAAACCGCGAGCGCGGTGGTCGTCGACGGCGTTCCGTACCTCGTCGATTGTGGCTACGGAACGCTGCGGTCTCTGGTGGCCTGTGGAATCGGCTACGCTGAGATCTCGACGATTTTCTTCACGCATCTGCACAACGATCACACATCCGATCTCGCCGCGCTCCTGACGCATCAATGGACCGGAGGGCGAACGAAACCGACGGACGTCTACGGACCGTATGGCACCGCGGCGATGGTCGAGGGGGCGATGGCATTCTTCAAGGCCGACACCGAAATCCGCATTGTTGACGAAGGGCGCACGGTGCGGCCTGAAGCCCTGTTCCATGGCCACGACCTCGACGCCGCCTCGAAGCCCGCCGCGACATTCAAGGACGAGCGCGTCAGTGTCACGTCGGTCGAAAATACGCATTTCCCCGAGCGCTCGAAAGTGAAGATGCCCTATCGCTCGCTTGCCTATCGCTTCGATTCCAAAACTCGCTCGATCGTGTTTGCCGGCGACACCGCGTACTCGAAGAATCTCGTGGATCTAGCGCAAGCGGCGGATGTCTTCATCTGCGAGGTGATGGACCAGGCCATACACGACGAGATGGCGGCGCGAGCGAAGGCTGCGGCCGAAGCGGGCAACCCGGACAATATCTACAGGCACATCGCCGATACGCATTCGACGCCTGCGGATGTCGGCCGAATGGCTTCGGAAGCCCAGGTCAAGATGGTGGTGTTGAATCACCTCGTGCCGGGAACAACCACACCCGGCCAGCCCGAGTTTCCGGTCACCACATTCATTGACGGAGTCCGCAAAGTTTATTCCGGCGAGGTGGTCGTCGGGCAGGATCTGATGGTAATTTGACCGTCGAGTCCGTTGTTTCATATAGGAGAGAGAGGTACGATGCGCGGGGATGCGGCCGCCTAACGGCGCGGCCATTCTCGCAGTCATTAAAGGATATCGATCGCATGGATGCCGATCGCAACTGGTGCCGCGAGCACCATGCCGATTGGGATCACGACCGTTTTGATGTGGGAATCTACATCAGGCACTAGCTGCAATTAGAAATCGGATGTTCGCAGGACCGGCGATGAGGCGCGAAAATGCTGCCTCACGCCTGCCCTGGCGAGGCAAGAAAGCGTTTTCGAAATACCCCGTTATCGTGTCGATTAGAAGTGACCCCTGCCGCGTGTTTTCAGTGAGTTGCGGGCGTTTCTAATCGCCGGATTGTCGATTAGAAACGCCGGGGAGAGTCGCTCGTGGCGCGGGCCCGCCTTCGCCAAGAACAGGCTACGGCGCGGCGAGCGAGCGGCTAAACCTTTGTTCCGATGTCCGTTTCCGAATCTCGAATTGTCAAAGAGCGTTCAACCCCCGTCGAGGGGGCGGACGACTTTCGTCGTCTCGACTACGCTGTCAGATTGCGCTGAACCGGTCAAGCTGGCCGGGAGTACAGACTTGGCACAGGCCTGCGAACCCGGCCTTTTGGGGCCGGTCCAAAGCAAAAGCGGCCTGGCGAACATAAAGCGAAGATGATATCCTCGGCCCTATGCCGGTCCGATCCTGCCGCGTCACGATCCGCGATCTAGAGGGAACCGAGCACTCGGTGCAGGTGACGGCGTCGACCTTGTACGAGGCGGTGGCGCTGGGGCTGGCGTCGCTGCGCGGCGAGGAGTGGGTCGGGGGCATTGGCGAGGGACCGAATACCGTGCGGGTGGCGGTGACGAATGTTCCGGTGGAGCATCAGGTGGCGATGAAGGATTTTCACGCGTGGCTCGATCGGCCCGCGCGATCGCCGCGGGATGTGATGCAGCGGGCGCGCGTTCGCGAGATTTTGGGGTTGAGCGTGCAGCGCTCGACGCCTTAGCTGCTATAGGCCATGTCACGCTATTTGCCATATGATCCGGGTCAACTCCCCACGCGACCATCGCCCGCGCCCGGCGAAACAATGATTCTTGACCTGCCCGGCTTACCGCCTAACAAGGAAGTGTGGCGATCGATCCGAAATCGGCGCCACCCTCGACACTTAACGTTCGTCGTGCTGCGCAAGGCGGCTGCGGATGCGATGGCTGGGCGGGCGTGGTATTTTGGCCCCGTGGAATTGCGTCTTACGGTTTATGGGTCGCGCCCGTTGAATCGGTGGGGTCTCAACGACTACCTCGGCGGAGTCATGGACACGCTTGACGGCAGCAGCGGAGAAACTTTCACCTACCTGCCGATCATTTTCGAGGACGATTGTCAGGTGACGAAGGCTCAGGCCACGTGGGTAAAAAGAGCTGAGAATTCGTATCGCCTCAAAATAGTCTTCAAGTGACTGCCATGACGCGAGGAATACGGGTCGCGCCGCTTTTGGATAGATGTCCTATGTGTCGTGGAGTTCGCCGCGACCGGTCTGAATCACGCCACCCAAATGAAATCCCTGATCCAGCAGAATCAGCGCCTGCCGCATGGCGCGTTTGTAGGATTCGTCTTCGCCTACGAGACGCTCGAGCTGGTCTCTCAAGAGGGCACTGACGGAAGTTGAACGCTGGGCGGCGAGGATCCTGGCCTTCTGGATCGTCTGCCGATCGAGGCGGATGGTGAGATTCTGTTTTTCGTTCTTTTTCATCTTCGTATCGTCGGATTCATCTTATCGCGAGTCTCCTGTCTCGCACATGGCTTCTGCGTGGCGACGCCACACGGTGGCGAGTGCCGCACCTACGGCCCTCGCGATTTGATTTAGACCTTTTTCCTAGCCCTTCCGGGCTCGGCCAAATTGTTCCGCGCGTCCCGCGCTGGTGCGAGGAAAACAATCAACCTTGGCGGGGCGAGCCCCGGGGCTGAAGCCCAATTATCAAGCGCGCTTTTTCGAGGGCCTGAAGGCCCACGCTTCCACCCTAGAACCGGCGGTCGCAAAAGCAGCGACCTGCTTTCCGCAAGGGCATTGAGGGCCCACGCTTCCGCCCGCAGCCACGCCAGAGCCTGAGTCTCCGAGCCGCTAGCGAGCACTGATGAGACGTCTTTCTAAGTTCCTACTGCTAGATAAAGCGGGCGGCGAAGGGTACTGATGCGAGTGTTCGCGAGAAAGCGGCCCACCTCGTTGAGACGCGTCATCTACCCGGGGAGGAGCAAAGCGCGCTTTGGGCCCCGCGCGTTATGCTATAAAATTCGATTAGTGAACATTCGCCAAGGTTCGATCAAGCTATTCCGGTTCTCCGGGATCACTGTGTTTATGCACTGGTCGTGGTTTCTGGCTGCGGCCTACATAATCAGCCTGGAGGCGAAGAACTATTCCTCGCCTGCGTGGAGCATCCTCGAATACCTGGCTCTCTTCGTGATTGTGACGATGCACGAATTCGGCCACGCGCTGGCGGGCCGGCAGGTGGGCGGAACGTCGGATCACATCGTGCTATGGCCGCTCGGCGGCGTAGCGTACGTGAATCCTCCGCCGCGGCCGGGCGCCACGCTTTGGAGCCTTGCGGCGGGGCCGTTGGTGAACGTGGCGCTGTTTCCGATTTTGTACGGGCTCTACGCGTGGGCAGGTTCGGCAGGCTGGCAGGAGTCGATGCCGGATGCCTTCCACTTCGTATACGCAGTCTTAGGCATCGACGTCATTCTGCTGATCTTCAACATGCTGCCCATCTATCCCCTCGATGGCGGGCAGATTCTTCGGTCGCTGCTCTGGTTTGTGCTGGGCCGCGCGCGCAGCCTGATGGCCGCAACGATCATCGGCTTTATCGGCGTGGCCGGGCTCATCGCATTCGCTGTTTGGCAGCAGTCCGTGTGGGACGGCCTTATCTGCGGGTTCATCGTGCTGAATTGCTGGAGCGGGCTGCAGCATGCGTTTGCGCTGGCGCGTTTTGCGAAACTGCCGCGCCACCAGGGATTCGCGTGCCCTTCGTGCAAGACGTCGCCGCCGATCGGGAACTTTTGGGGATGCGGGCGGTGCGGAAGCGGCTTCGACATATTTCGCACGCAGGGAGTTTGCCCGCGATGCGGCGCGCAGTATGCGGTAGCGGGCTGTCTGGATTGCGGCAGATCGAGCGCGATCAGCGAGTGGGTGGTTCCGGTGATCGTGTACAACGGCGAGCCGCAATCCGTGAAAGGACTGCCATGAAAATGCGTTTTGTGGCGATCGCGGTTGTGGCCGCGGCAATGTGCGCTTGCGGCTGCTCGAAATCGAATCAGGCGGCGTCGAGCGACGCTGTGGCAGGCAGCGGTTCGGATAGCGCCGCGACCTCGACTGCGGGAGGGGCGCAGCAGGCATCGGGCGCCGACGCCGAGGGCATTCGCGCGGCCATTGAAGAGCATGTGCGCAATGATCGCAGCGTCAACATGGACATGCTGGCGATGAGTGTCGAATCCGTGAGCGTCAACGGAAATCAGGCGCACGCGCAGGCACGGTTCAGCCCGAAGCAGGGCGGCACCGGAATGGCCATGACGTATCTGCTCGAGCGGCAGGGCGGTGGATGGGTGGTGACGAGCGGGCAGCCCACCGACAGTCAGTTCGCGCATCCGCCGACGGACGGCGCGCATTCCGGAACGCCGGCAAATCCCGGCGAGCCCGCGATTCCGGACGTCACCGATTTCCTCAAGAACAAACCCTCGAATAGCAAGAACTAAACCGCAAAGAGAGCGAGGCTGTGCGGCAAGGCGCCGCCGCACCCGCGCCTAGGCGAGGGCCGCCTCGGCTTCCTTGACGGAGGTGAAGATGCGGAAGAACTGGGCCACCTTCGACACGTCGAGCAGCGCCTTGACCTGCGCGTTGAGTGCCGCAAGCGCGAGCTGGCGATTCGCCTTTTCCATGGTGACGCGAGCGCCGACGAGGGCGCCGAGTCCGGCGGAATCCATGAAGGGCACGCCGCTGAAGTCGATGATGACCGCGGCGGTGGATTGCTCGCGGACGGCGGCTTGAAAGTTGAAGATGGTGTGAATGGTCAACGGGCCATTCAGGGCGATAATCTTCTGGCCATCGCGGATGCCGACGGTCGTCACGATTTGCATTTTTTCGCTGGGCATGAGGCGGGATTGTAGCGAAAGTTTCTTCGGGGCAATGTTAAATTTTGGTGACACTGAGATTGGTGCGGCGTGACTGCATGCAGCCTATTGAGATGCGGCTGCGGCTTCTTCTGCCGATGGCTGATAACGCACCAAAAGCAGGGTGATGTCGTCCGCCTGGCTGGCGCCGCGGCTGAACTCGCGCAGGGACGCCAGCGCAGTTTGCTGCAGATAGTCCAAGGCTGGGTCGACTCGGCCCGCGAAGAGCGCGCGAAGGCGGTCGATACCGTACATAGCGTCCTCCGGGTCGACCGCCTCGGTAATGCCGTCGCTGAAGAGAACCAGCGTGTCCTCGGGATGGAGCTTGATGCTCGCGACACGGTACTCGACGTCAGGTAGCAGGCCCACCGGGCACGAGCCCTCGGTGAACGGCTCGGTAGCGTCCCCAGAGCGAAGCAGCAGCGGCGAGGGGTGGCCGGCGTTGATGTATTCGAGAGTGCCGTCGTTGTGGAGAATCGCGAAGAAGACGGTGGCGTAGCGGCCGACTTCGGCGTGCTCGCACAGGAAATTATTCAGGTGGCGGAACATGGGCGCTGGATCCGCACCCAGCATCAAGCCGGAGAGCGCGCCCTGAAGCATCGTGGTGAGAAGCGCGGCGCCGAGGCCCTTTCCGGAAACGTCGGCGATAAGAAACGCAGTGCGGCCGTCCGCCATTTTGAAGACGTCGAAGTAGTCGCCGCCGACGGCGAGGCAGGGGATGTTGATGCCGGCGACCTTGAGATGCGGAAAATCGCGGAGGCCGCGCGGCAAGAGTGCTTGCTGAATGTCGCGGGCGATGTTGACTTCTTGCTCGAGGCGCTGCCGCTGGCGCTCGCGCTCGACCATACGGGCGTTATCGAGGATGCTGGCGGCCTGGACGGCGAGCGCGTCGAGAATCTGGCGGTCGAGTTTTGAGAAGGCGGCGCGGCGGCGCGAATCGAGATACAGCGCGCCGAGCAGATCGCCACGATGGCGTGTGCCCGACTCCGACGTCTGCGTGCGGCCCCCACCAGCGTACAGTGGAATCACGACTACGGCGCGAAGTTGCTGCGAGACGATGCTCTGCGCGGCCTGCAGGCCGCTATCGGCTTGCGCGAGATCTTCGGTGATGATGCTGGAGCGCTGTTCGAGAGCCATGCGCAGCGCCGTCTGGCTCGGCGAGAAGCTCTCGGAAGGCAGTCGCACGAGGCCTGCGCCACGTGCGAATCGCGGCTGGAGCTTTCCTGTTTCGTCAGGCTCGAGCAGAAGCGCGCGGTCGGCGTCGGTGACCGCGATAGCGTGATCGAGCACTGTGCTGAGGACGGCTTGCAGCGGAAGCGTCGAGTGCAGGAGCATGCTTGCTTCTAGAAGCAGATTGAGCTTGCTCAGGCCGGCGCCGGCGCCAGGTGTAGTCTGCGTGTCCGGCATTTTCCCGATCAGCGTCATCATGTCGGGAACCACCGCGCCGTTGCTCGAAGAGCGGAAGATGATTTCGTAGGAATCGGCGAGGCCGAAGGAAATAACGTCGCCGTCATTCAGCTGGCGGTGATCGGTCTTTTCGCCGTTGACGAAAATGCCGAGCTTCTGGCCGCGGTTCTCGATGTAGTGGTGTCCGCCTTCGGAGATGATGGCCGCGCATTGGCGCGAGATGCGGCGGTCATTCAACTGAAGGTGATTGCCGCTGTCGCTGCCGCGGCCAATCAGGAACGGAGAGGCGGCGACGAGAAGGATCTGCCGCGACCGATCGGGCGCGATGAGTTCGATGCTCGTGTCTTGGTCAGCAGACATGGGGAATCTTGATCCCTGCGCGAATGCGGCGGGATTGTAACACGCAGCGAAGGTTTCGCGACAGGGCGGCGTTGCGGGCGCCGGGTCCGCCTGCCGTTGCGCATGGAGGCAAATGGTTGGCTGAAAACGGTGGGGCCGTAGGGGGCGAAGCCTGCTGTGCAACTGCCCATCATGTGCAAACGTTTGCATGCTGAGGATTCTGGGGCAATTTGCACTTGGTTGGGTGTTTGAAAAGAGGGGACTTAGGTTGCGCTATGGCAAGGAAAGTTGGCACCCAACGTGCACTGGCTATGTGAGGCGTGTATACCTTAGGGGGTAGCCCATTGAAGGTGACGAATGCGTTGCTAGTGACCGCGCTGGTCTTGTTCACGGCGGGCGTGGTACATGCCGACGACATTGGCGGCGGCGATTCCCAAGTTGTGCTGGGAAGCGGGCCTCACGGCAGTCCCTCGTGCACAGGCTTTCAAGCTACCGCGAACGGGTCTGGGCTCATCGAAGATCCGGACGGCGGACCCGCCGGTTGCGCTGTGGATAACGGAGAATTCGTTACGAGCATTACCTTTGCCGTTCCGAACGCCGACACACTCGACGGATTGACGGTAACGTCTCCTCTGACTACGACGTTTGCGGGGACCGCGCTTTCTTTTTTGGACTGGACAGAGACCGGAAATTGCTCTTCCGCGACGGCAAACACAGCTCCGGGTGGAATAGACATCTGCACGTTGACCGCTCCTGCCATGCCTTCGGGCCCGCCAGGCACGATTATTCTGGCCGACTTGACTGCACTTGGCATTACCAATGACGGCGATTGCGATACCGATGATTTCATTTTCGGAATTCCCGGCGGCGGGGTTGACAATACACCTCTCGGTGGCGGGTGCGACATAACTTTCGCAACTGTTGCAGGTGCTACCGATGAAAACACGGAAGCGTTTGTCTCAGGGGCCGTGTTTGACGTTTCACCCACTGGCACCGGCGGGCTCGTGCCCTTCCCGGAGCCAGGATCGCTTGCCCTCCTGATGCTCGGGCTGGTGACACTACCGTTCCTCCGCCGGCGGGTAAGGCAGTAGTCCTTGCCTGATTTTGATTTCTCGACGGGCCGATCTTCGAATCGGCCCGTTTTGTTTTTGGGGATGTGCAGCGGCTTGCTACGGCTTGGGCTTGCTGAATTCTTGAAGCAGTGCCTGAAAGTCCGGGCGGCTGGACAAGCTGGCGAAGTCCGGGCTCGACTGCACGTCCTTTATCGGATACCCGGCACTCAGCGCCTCATGAAGGGTGCGAACTGCGTCCGCTGGTTTGTTCGCCAGTGCCTCCACGGTTGCTTGAGTGAACATGAGCTCGACATCCTTCTTATCGATCGCGCGGGCCCTCTGGATAAACTCCATTCCCCGCTCCGGCTCGCCCTTCTTGACAAAGGAGAGGGCCAGGTCGCCCATCGCACCAGTGTTTTGGGGGTTGACCTGCAGTTCCTGAAAGGCTAGCGCGATCGCTTTCTCGTAGGTCGCCCGAGCCTTGTCTGTCTCACCGGCGTAACGATAGGCATCCGCCAAGTTGCCCACGCAGGGTTCCTGATTGGGCGAGAGAGCGACTGACTTTTCAAGGAAGTCGATCGCCTGCGGATACTGTTTCAACATGGTGTAAACATATCCCAAGTTGCAGTAGGCCAGCCAAGTCGGCGAGAGTTCAATGGATTTCTGATATGCCGGGATGCTGTCCTGATATCTGCCGGTTCTCTCATAGATGGTGGCGAGGTTATTCCAGCCCGTAACGTTATCGGGTTCCAGTTCTGTCACCTTTTGGAACTCCTGGAGCGCTTTTTCGTTATCGCCGATGGAGAAGTAAGCGCGTCCAAGCTCATTGTGAAGCACCCAATAGTATGGGTTGACCTCGATGCCTTTCTTGAACGTAGCGATGGCTTCTTCCTGTTGGCCGACCTGCGCGTAAGCGTCTCCCAGGCGTTCGTAACCTGAATCGGAATTGGGCGCGAGCTGAAGACCGCGCTTCAGCTCGGCGATGCCTTGCGCGGTCTTGCCGGTTTCTTGATAGACGCTGCCCAGCGCGAAGTGCACTTCTGGGAGGCTTTCTTTCAGCTGCTCGGCCCTTTGCGCGGCGCCCAGCGCCTTTTGGGCCCAGAACGAATCTTTCTTGTCGTCATACATGAAGAGCGACGCATCAGCGACGCCAGTGTATGCAAGGGCAAATCCAGGATCTTTCTGAATAGCCTGCTGGAAGTAGTCGAGGGCGGATTGCGCGGCTTTCGAGCGGTCGGGGCCTTTCATAGCCTGCCGGCCGCGCAGGTAGAGATCGTATGCGTCGACGTTTTCAGTGGGCCGTTCGGATGCCCGCGCCATCTCCTCGTCGGTCGGCTTGATCGGGAGGGCGCTGACGAGCTGCGTGGAGATCTGGTCTTCGATCGACAGCACATCCTTGGGCACGCCAGAGAACTGCTGGCTCCACAGCTCTTTCCCGTCGGGGATGTCGTGCAGATTTACGATGATCGACATCTTGTTCGCATCACCCTGGATCAGGCCTTCCACGATCAGGTTCACGCCAAGGCTTCGCGCGATCTTTTCGATTGGGTCTTTCTGGGAGACGCCCGAAAGGCTCGTGTCAGACGCCATGCGGAGATCCTTGAGCTGAAAAAGCTTCGCAGACAGGGCCTCGTTCAAACCTTCCGCGACATAGCCAAGCGATTGTTCGTCTCCGAGCACCTTGAACGGGAGGATCGCCACGAACTTGCCGGCCGACAACGCAGGAACGCCGGCTACCTGAGATCCCGTCCCTGAGCTGCCCGAGTGTGGGAGGATCATATGCCGCACCGGAGGAATGGCAAATGCCAGCCCCGCCAGGAGCAACAAGCCGCCGCCGGTCCACCAGATCCAGCTCCGGTCCGTGAATTGGGGCAGGGTGATCTGGATTGACCGGCTTGCGGAGGCCGTGGCCCGCGAGCCGCGCAAATCTGTGAAAATTTCATCTGCGGTCTGGTAGCGGCTGTTTGGGTCTTTTTCGAGGCAGCGCATGATGATGCGATCGAACCATGCGGGAATTTCCGGATTCTGCAGCCGCGGACTCTTGGGTTTCGTTTTCAACCGGTCGTACATCACTTTGAAGGTCGAATCGCCGGAGAAGGGAACCGCGCCGGTTGCCATTTCGTACAGAATCAGGCCGTAGGAATAGAGGTCGCTGCGCTGGTCGGCTGGCTTTCCTTCCACCTGCTCGGGCGACATGTAAAGCGGCGTGCCGAGAAAGACGCCCGTGCGCGTCATCCCGACCGCATCTTTTTCGAAGGACTTCGCAAGGCCGAAGTCGGAAACGTAGAGGTGATCGTCCGTTCCGACGAGAATATTTTGCGGCTTGAGATCTCGGTGGATCACGCCCTCTGAGTGCGCGGCCGCCAGAGCATCGGCAAGCTGCTCCGCAAAATGCTCGATCCGCTCGAACGGCATCTTCGGGTTTTCCCGGATGATCTTGTTCAAATCGCTGCCCTCGACGTAGGCCATCGAAATGAATTTGGTGTCGCCTACTTCGCCGAGGTCGTGAATGCGCAGGATGTTTCGATGAGAGACTTTACTTGCCAGGAGCAGTTCTTGCTTGAACCGCTTCAGCGCATCGGACTCCGTCATCATCCCGGGGCGAACCACTTTGATCGCGACGGCGCGCTCGAGATCCTTATCGAAAGCCTTGTAGACGCGGCCCATCGCGCCTTGTCCGAGCAGAGAGACGATACGATAGCGCGTCCCAAAATCACTGCCCGCCGAGAGCACAGTTGTATCGCTGAATTGAACGGTTTCCGTGCTGCCGGAAATCAGGCTGCCGCAGTGTGAGCAGGATTCTGCGTAGTCCGGGTTAGCGGTGCTGCACTGTGGGCAATTCATGGCGATGGCACGGGCCGGGGAAGCTTCGACGCCAGTCCGCCTCAACTGGCAAATTATCCGGTATCCCGCGCGAACCCTGCAACTATATTGTGTTCTCCGGCGTACAGACGTTTCAAGAAATCATGGTGCGACACGGTCGGCATGCGGGTATGGGGACTTTCGATGGAGCCTGCGCCTTGGGGCCGTGCGATGCAGGGGAAACCCGGAGCGGATATGGGCTACCGGCTCGCCTGCAACACCCACTCCGAGGTCGTTTCGATGAATTGGAAGCCGTAGCGCTGCCACGGCGCGCCACGCGATTCGCAACGGACTGCCTTGGCGCGGCCCGCAAAGCGTTCGGCTTCGCCGGAAACGAAAACTTCGACCACGTCTCCCTGATTGAGGGACGCCATGCATCCGGCAAGAAATCCGGCCGGACTCACGTTCTCGGTGACTGTGGGTTGCTCGAATGCTTTGCCCGCGGAATCAATCCCTCGCAGCCTGAGAACCACCCGCATTTTCACGCGCACATGCGCGCGGCGTTCGGGCTGGTTCGTTTGCAAGGCGTCGGCGATCCTTTTCTTCAGTTCCTTGTAATCGACAGGCTTTTCGAAAAATGCGCTTGCGCCCAGCCCTTCGCAATGCCGCTGGTACTTGGCCGCCGACTCTCCGGTGATGACGAGGATCGGGATGCGCGAGGTATAGCTCAGCGTGTGCAGCGTGTGGCAGAGCTCGAAGCCGGAAAGCCGCGGCATCATCAGGTCGAGCAGAATGGCCGCGGGCTTATGCTCCAGCGCGAGCCCGAGAGCTTCCTCGGGATCTTCCGTCTCCAGGATTTCGTAAGTGTCGTTCAAGCGCATCTTGTGGAGACTGCGCATATCGGCATCGTCATCCACAATCAGGATCTTGGCCATCGTCGAGTCCTCGATTCGGTTCGTTTTTGTGCTATTCGCTGTTTCTCAATCTCAGGCCACGGGCGCCCCGGTCGAAACCTGCAGCG
>JBKQNJ010000120.1:0-2575 GCA_052146315.1 Candidatus Acidiferrales bacterium
GCCTCGCGACCGGCCCGATTCCGGTCGAATTCCGCGTGCCCCCTGACCAGCCGCAGACGAATCTCGCGGCCACTCCGCCGACCTATTGGGAGATCGAAGCAAAGGGCAAAGCGCGCGGCGCCGATTATCAGGCGTACTTTCTGGTGCCCGTCTACAAAACGTCCTGACGATGGAACTCGCGCGCCGAAAACGGCTATTCATTCTCGCCGTGGCCTTCGCATTGTTGCCGATCATCCTGTGGGTCGTCTTGCCCGATTCCCTGTTTCCGAAGATCGCCTCGTGGTTTCACACCGACACTCGCCTCGTCGAAGCCTACAGTTTCATGGCAGGGGCCGGCTCTCAATTCGTCGCGGCTTGGTTCTTCAACCGCTCGCATCAGAGGCCCAGGGACTGGATTTCCGTTTGCGCGATAATCCTCACCGTCTGCTCGGGCATCGCTCTCTTTGTGTTTTTTTGCGCGATGATCGTTGTCGCGATGCAAGGCTTCTGATTCGCGGGCTGCGGCGGCAAATCGCTGTTTCCTGCGTGTCCGCAAACCTTCGCGAGCGCTCTCACCCGATCGGTTTCTCCAGACGCTGGTCCTCGTCCTTCTCAGCTTCCGATGGAAGGGGCCGTCGGCTGAACGTCGGCAGCAGCACCAGATCGCTCTGCGGCACGGTCTCCGTCGGGCGCCCCGCCTTGCGCCACGCGGCCAGCCCGCCGACAATCACGAACGCGTTGAATCCTTGTTCCCGCAGCGTGTGCGCCACACGGGCGCTGGTCGCTTCGCGCGCTCAAGTACAGTAGAGGTAGATATCCTTGTCCTTCGGCAGCTTGCTGATTTCCGTCGCGAGGTTGTTGGGCTCGATCCGGATCGAGTCTTTCATGCGCGTGGCTCCCGCATCGTAGTAGCCGTGGCTCCGCACGTCGACGAGCAGCACCCTCTTGGCGTCTTCCGACTGCAGCTTCCGGGCGAGCTCCGTCACCTGCACGCGCGGCACAACCCGAAAGACCCGATTCTTGCGGTAAATCCAGATTCGATACGCGCTGAACGCGATCGCCGCCACCACCACCACGATTCCAACCACGTGCCCCGCCGTCTGAATCCCGCGCGTGATCGCCGCAATAAAATCCCGAAACACGTAACCGATCGTGCCGTACGCCAGCACGTACAGGCTCGCGCCGACGATATCCAGCCCGAAAAACTGCCAGAACGGCATCTTCATGCTGCCTGCGAGCGGCGGCGCCATCGTATTCACGCCGGGAATGAACTTCGCGACCAGCAGCGCCGCGCGCCCGCGCTTGTAGAACGACTCGGCCGATCGCATGATGCACGTCTCGGGATTCACCGACACCTTGCACAAAAACCCGAGCAGCGCCCATCCCGTGTAGCTGCCGAGAACATAGAGAATCACATCGCCCAGCAGCATCGCCGAAATCGCGAACAGCAGTGCCTCCGGCGCGCGCAGCACGTGCGACGCTGTCGCAGCGCCGCCCGCTACCAGCGCCAGCGACGCCGGCACGGGCAACCCAATTGCTTCCCCGAACACAAACAGAGCGACGACGAGGTAGCCGTGGCGAACAACGAGAGAGATCACATCAAATGTGTGCATATGTACGTGGTTTAGATTCCGCCACCGCGGCTACGATTCGTCCGCCGGCTCGGCTCGCACCGCCCATCTGCATTGTCTCATCTTACTGCAAATAAAAGGCTTGCCCCTCCGCTCTCGGCCGGCTGTGACGTAGATCACACCAACTTGTGCCGCAAGTCACCGCCCCAATCGTCCGATAAGTGTGAATGTAGGCCCGTCAGCGCGGCAGCCCAATTTGGCAGGCGGCAGCGGTGCTGAGCATGCAAATCCGATTCGCGGGGGGATCCATTATGACCGTAGCGACAACAACAGAAAAGACTCCAACACCAGCCTCCGTTGAATTCGGGCATCACGACCTCCCGATCCCGGGCACCTACATGTTCGACGGTGAAGCGGCCATGAAGGGCTACAACCTCAACAAAATGTGCTTCTCGTTCAACAACGCCGAGAATCGGGCGGAATTCCTGAAAGACGAAGACGCCTACTGCCGCAAGTATCGCCTCACCGACGCGCAGCGCAAGGCGATTCTCGAGCGCAACGTCCTCGCGATGATCCATAACGGCGGATGCATCTACTACCTCGCGAAATTCGCCGGAATTTTCGGCCTCACCGTCCAGGACGTGGGCGCGCAACAGCGCGGCATCTCGGTCGATGAATTCAAGAAAATGCTCAAGGCACAGGGAGAATAACCATGGCACGCGTCGTTGGCGGACTCACCACATCGCACATTCCCGCGATCGGCAACGCGGTTCCGAAGGAGCAGCAGCTCCTCAACGATCCCTACTGGAAGGAGTTCTTCGCCGCGTATCCGCCGGCTCGCGCCTGGCTGCAAAAAGTGAAGCCCGATGTCGCGGTCGTCATCTACAACGATCACGGCCTGAATTTCTTCCTCGATAAGATGCCCACGTTCGCCGTCGGCGCGGCCTTCCAATACCAAAACGCCGACGAAGGCTGGGGCATTCCGACGATCCCCTCATTCCAGGGGGATCCCGAGCTCTCCTGGC
>JBKQNJ010000121.1:0-9447 GCA_052146315.1 Candidatus Acidiferrales bacterium
AACACCTTGGGATATGCGTTGCTCTACGGAGATAAGAACTTAAGCGACGCGATCGCGATTCTTCAGTTGAACACGACTGAGCACCCCGGGTCTTCTAACGCCTTCGACAGTTTGGGCGAGGCTTATCGGGCCAATGGCGAGTTCTCTCTCGCCATCAACAGCTACAAAACGGCGGTGAAGCTCGACCCTACAAACGGACATGCGTCGGCGATGCTAAGACAGCTGGAGCCGGGTGGCGCATCTTCCGAGAAGCCGCGACCGAATGACACCTGAATCCATTCGAGCCGCGAACAAAGAAGGCAGTGGCTAGTGGGCTTTCGCGAAGCTCCCTTCCTGCGTCAGGGCGGGCGGGGCAAGCGAGTGGTTAGTGACTGGAACCTTAAGACGTGAAGGGTGCGTGAGGGAGCTGATCGCCGCCGAGTCGTTTGCCGTTCCTCGACCGGTTTCCATTCCGGGTTTGGCGGGCAGGCTTTTGGGGTTCCGTTCTCGAGCGCCGGAGGTGCGGCACATGTTTTCATGTTCGGCTAGGTGTCGCACCTACGGCGCTCGCGATTCAATCTCTACGTTTTCCCAGCCCTCTCGGGCTGGGCTAAATTGTGCCGCGCGTACCGCGCTCAGACGAAGGCGGGCGGCCCATGCATCCGAGCAGGAAGGAGCCGACAACGTGATCTAATCAGCCTATGCGGAGAGCCACGCCGAGCGAAGTTTCGCCGCGGCGCTTCGCCCTTGCGCAAGTCCGGCGCGCGCTGCTCCCGGTCGGCGCCCGAAGTCCATCATGTTTGGGCCAAACGCCTCCAGGCTGGCGGCATCAGGAATCATCAGTTCGATGCGGCTGCCGCTCTGGCGCACCGTGTCCAGTTCCCCTTCGAGCCGGCGGCGGAACACATCGGCCATCGGGGTAGGGGCGCCGGCGCCGCCTGCAGCGCTGATCGCCACCAGGAACACGACGTCGAAACCCTTCGCCACGTCCGCATTGGTGGGGCTGCGCATACCCCCGTCCATGTACCGCCGCCCGCGAAGTGTCACCGGCGGAGCGATTCCGGGCACGCTGCAACTCGAGGCCACCGCGCGCGCCAGGCTTACTCCCGATTCCTTGTTCCAAACGACGAACGACCCGTCCGATGCATCAACGGCAGTGCAAGCAAATCGATCCGGCCAGGAGCCCTCGGGATAATCCCCGATGGAACGGGCGAAGCGCGCGACAAACTCGTCCTCGCTCCCCGTTTCGGCCTGTAGGGCCCATGCGCCGAGTTCAGCGCGCGCCTGGTCGGCCGGACCGGTGCTGGACATAGCTTTCGCCATTTTCTGGATCAGCACCGAAAGATCGGGCGGCGGGGAACCAGACGATCGGCTTGGAGAAGAGCCTTGCCGATCGGCGCTCTCTTTCAAGACCGGCGCGGCGAGCTCGGTTGCATCGCGTCCCATCGCCAATTGAGAGCCGACGACGGACCCGGCGGACGTGCCCAGAATGAAATCGGCGCCGGATAAATCCAAACCCGCTTCCGCCAGCCCGGCCAGCAATCCGGATTCCCAGGCGACCCCCACCGCGCCGCCTCCCCCCAGCACCAAAGCTCGTTTTGGCATCGATCCTCAGTAACGATTCAGTCGAAATTTCCGTCCCGCATTCTGTAGCGCGACGAGTGTAGTCGAAACCGCCCTGCCTTTGAAGCGCCACTTCGTCGGGTGCTGCCTTGGCCTGAGTCCGTTTTGGCGGGTGGCGCATACATCGGAGCTTCACGAGCGAATCACACCCGAGTCCATTCGAGCTGCGAAGAAATTTGCTGGGTGCCGCACCCTTCGCGGTTTGTGTGAAGGGTGCGCGAGGTGGCCGATCGCCCGGCGGGCCGTTCGCCGTTCCTCGGCCGGTTTCCATTCCGGGTTTGGTGGGCAGGCATCCGGGGTTCCCTTCTTGAGCGCCGGAGGTGCGGCAGAATTTAGCCCAGTCCGGAAGGACTGGGTGCGCGAGATATAAGGGAGCCCAGCGCCGTAGGTGCGGCACACGTTTTCATGTTCGGCTGGGTGTCGCACCTACGGCGCTCGCGATTTAATCTCTACGTTTCCCAGCCCTGCCGGGCTGGGCTAAATTGTGCCGCGCGTACCGCGCTCAGAAGAAACAAATGCGCCCACCTGGAAGCGAGGCGGCCCTTCGACTACGCTCAGGACAAGCCGCTACAAAGCCAACCCCGCAAACCATAAGGCAAAGGCCGCCGACTGAAGGTCGCCGCTACGAAGGCAACCGCCCCCCGCCCGTCGCGCACGACTGCTGACCCTCGACTCTCGACTCTCAACTCTTGACTGCCTCAATCTTCCTCGACCTCCTCCATCCGAATCTCCCTCACAAATTTCGCGATGTCGCCTGCTCGCAGTTGCCGGCAGATCGCGCTCAGAATTCTTTGCTGGCGCCCGCTGATCGCCCTCATCAACGCCTTCACCATCTTCGAATGCCTCGGCAGCACTTCTCCGATAAACCTCTTGCCCGGCTTTGTCAGGGCCACCACCGCAATCTTCCGGCCCGCGCGTTGCTTGCCGCGCTCCGCCACCGGTAAGCGGCTTTCCGCAATCTCCGCGCGCGGAAGGCTCACGATCGCCCGTCCCACCCACCGGCGCGCCTGCAGCCGCGCGACCACCCGGTGCGTGTTCTGCAGGCTGCACCCGCGTCGCCGCGCCACCTCCGTGATCGGCAGCGCTCCCTCCCCGTAGAGAAACACCAGCAGCCGAAAACCCTCCATCGTCAGGTCGAAGGACTCGAGCGGCGCCCGCATCTGCGCCTTGAACCACTCCGCGGCGTCGAGTAAATCGAGGTACGCCTGAAAAGCCCGTTGCGTCTTCTCCTTTTGGGTCGGCCGATGGGACATTTGGCGAAATCCTTCCAAATTCGCTCTTTTAAGCCGTTATAAGCCCTTATAACTGGCTTATGGCATCAATGTCCATGATGTCGTGCGCGCCCTAAATGCACGCCCTCATAAGACGAAAAAAAACGCCCGCCTGAAAGCAAGGCGGCCGCTACAAAGGCCACGACGACGGACGGGGTGGCCGTTGCTTTTGTAGCGGCCGCCTTGGTTCTAGGCGGGCGCCTTGGTTTTATCGCGAGGGAGCGTTGCGGACGAAGAGCTTGTAGCGGGCTGCCGCGAAAGTTCGGCGATTGGGGTGAGCTTCGCGCGAGAGGCCGCCGCCTGTGCTATTGAGGAGGCCGAAGACGACGACCGAATCGGGCGTGCCGATGTAGACTTTGCCGTTGGCGATCATCGGCGTGATGAATTTGTTTTCGACGAACTGGTCGCGGCCGCCCGAGGCCTGATTGCTGTTGTACAGCTCGTTCGCGAGATTCGCGGCGTCGTAGGCGTGCAGGACGCCGGGCGTGGCCGCTTCGACGGCCCAGACGACGCCGTCCTTCGTACCGTCAGCCGAAATGCTCGGCGTGGCGCCGGGATAAGCGAATTTCGTGGGGCTGTGCGAAGCTGCACGCGCGGCGAGTTTGGCGCACGATATGGGAAACGCCTTCAGATAATCTCCCTGCGCGCCATAGTAGACCGTGTTGTTGAAATACGCGGGCAGCGCGAATACGCCGTCGGTGCCGCCGAGGCCGTTCGAAATTTTCTGATAGATCGCCTGGTCGCTATGCGGATCGAATTTTCCCATCGCGTCGCGATTTACCACGTAAATCACGGCCTTTCCCGTCCTGAAATTGGCTTTGCCCGCGCCGACCGCCAGATGGCGCGTGATTCCGCGGCTGTCTTTCAGGTCGGGCAGCAGAAGCAGGCCGCCGGAGCCGAGATCGCGATCCTGATTCGAATTGAGAATGGTATCGTGCGGCGCGAAATAATCGGCGACGCGCAGCGCGTTGCCCTTCGCTGAGAGCTTGAGAAACGTGTTGCCGAAGTCTCCGTTGACCGGCATGCCCGCTGCATCGAGCTTGGGATCGAACGTGCCGTTGCCATCGAGAAGAAAAATACTGCCCGCGGAATCGGCCGCCATGCCTCCGCCCGACATCCAGATGGCGCCGGCGCTGCCGTTGGGGGTCAGGTTGAGGACGCTCGTCTGGCGAAGCGTGGATTCGCTGTAAGCCATAATCCAGCCGGTGTACGGCCACGCATCGCAATGGGAGCTCCATCCCATGTAGATCTCGCCATTCACCAGCAGAAGCGCGCTGCGCGCTTCGTATTGGCGCGGATCGAAGGCAATCGGGCCGGAGAGACTCGCGTAAGACGCCTGGATTTCGACGGGACCGCCGTCGAGTTCCGCGTGGGTGACGAGATCGAGCGCGTGCAGGCGCTGGTGATATTTGCCGGCGGAGTCCTTCGACATGGTGACGACGAAAATCGTGCCGTTCGGACCGGCGTGCGGGTCGATCACGGGCGTCGCCGTGATTCCGATTTCGGGCGTGACCTGCGCGCAATTCTGGTCGTCGCTCGGCGTTTCGCCCGCCGGAATCACGGAGGCCTGCCAGAGCGGCGGGCCGAGCGCGTCCGCATCGAAGGCGTAGACCATGCCGTGCTCGGTGGCGACGTAGAGCACATCGCGGGCCGCGCCGTTGATGACGGGCTGCGGCACATAGAGCGGCTCCGCGTCGACGCCGCCCGTGACCGGAAGCTTGCCGAGCTGGCCGAAGCTGGCGACGTTGACATTTGAGGGCGTGAGAATCGTCTCGCGCAGATTCTGGCCGGTGCGCGCGTTGTCGTTGTGTTGCGTCAGAACGCTGACGACGCTACGCGCAGCCGAGAGCTGCGGCTTGGCGGCCGGGGGATCGGGCGGATCTGGGGGATCCGACTTGCAACCTCCGAAAACGGCCGATACGACAATTAAGAAAATCCCAAGCGCGGCGAGCTTCAAATGCGACGTCTCCTGAGGCGACCCGGTATGCTGGGTACGATGCCAAAACGCAATCTCATGATTCTACCTGTCCGCGGCAAATAGAAGAATCCGAAAATGCGCGGGGGCTCTTGCCGCGACGATTGACCCGCCGCTACAAAATGGTTACTGGATCGGACCCCCTTAGTTCCAACCTCCGAGCGTTTGCTAGGCGGATTCGGCTGTGGGGCTCTCGGGACGAGGGGCGGCGCTGGTGGCGGGGCGGGAGCGGTCGATGAACCACGAGCCGAGGCGCCAGGCCAACAGGATCGCGACGAGGAAGGCGTATTCCAGGGGCTTGCGGACGTCGGATTTCACGAGCCAGTAGTAGTGAATCACGCCCGCGATCGCGGTGATGTAGATCAGGCGATGCAACATGCGCCAGCGCTTTCCGCCGAGTCGGCGAATCGAGGCGGCCGTGGACGTGAGCGCGAGCGGAATCAGCAAGACGAAGCCGAAAAAGCCGACCGTGATGAAGGGACGTTTCGCTATCTCTTTCCCGATATCAGAGAAATCGAAAGTGAGGTCGAGGCCGAGCCATGCACTGAAGTGCAAACAGGCGTAGAAGAACGCGAATAGGCCCAGCATGCGGCGAAACCGGATGAGCTGCGGCAGGCGCAGGATTTTGCGAAGCGGCGTAATTGCGAGCGTGATGACGATGAAGCGGAGCGTCCAATCGCCCAGCCAGTGCTCGATGAACTTGACGGGATCGGCGCTGAGGTTGGCGTAGAACGGCTGGCCCAGGAGCACGGAATGCACCATCCGCCAGATCAGCATGCCCAGCGGAACGAGGCAGAGGAGAAACACAACTACCTTAGTCCACTTGCTAGTCAGGATCGCATTCATCTAGAAATTTTTCCGCAGATCCATGCCCGCGTACATGCTCGCGACGTAGTCGCCGTAGCCGTTGAACATCAGCGTCGGGCGGCGGAAGAATTCGCCGAGACGGCGCTCCTTGGCCTGGCTCCAGCGCGGATGATCGACGTTGGGGTTCACGTTGGAGTAGAAGCCATACTCATTCGACGCGTAGAGATTCCAGGTCGTGTCCGGCTCATTCTTCACGAATTTGATCTTGACCAGCGACTTGATGCTCTTGAAGCCATACTTCCATGGAATCACCATCCGCACCGGCGCGCCATCCTGATTCGGTAGCGTCTCGCCGTACATGCCGACGCAGAGAAGCGCGAGCGGGTTCATGGCTTCGTCCAGGCGGAGTCCTTCGACGTAGGGCAGCCGGATGCCGGTGCTTGCGCCCCAGGGCATCACGCGCGGGTCGTAGTAGCTTTCGAAAGCGACGTAACGTGCCTTGGGCGTCGGCTCGACGAGATTCGCGATCGTGCTGAAGGAGTAGCCGATCCAGGGCACGACCATCGACCAGCCTTCGACGCAGCGGTGACGGTAGATGCGCTCCTCGAGAGGCGCGAGCTTCAGGATTTCGTCCATCGTGAACTTGCGGGGCTTGGCGACTTCGCCTTCGACGGAGACGCTCCACGGCGAGGTGACGAAATTCCTGGCGTTCTGCGATGGGTCGCCCTTGTCCCCGCCAAATTCGTAGAAATTGTTGTAGGTGGTCACGTCGTTTTCGGGCGTGACGTTTTCGCCGGTGGTCGTGTATTTGCTGCTCACCAGGCCATTCAACTTGACGGGCACCGAGCCAGTAGGCTTGCCCGCGAAATAGCGCGGAAGTTTCTTCCAGCCGGCCACAACGGCTGTAGTCGCCAAAAGGCCGAGCAGAAGATTCCGGCGGCCCATGTAGAGGGTCTTCGGCGTGACGTCCGCGTAAGTCAAATCCGGTTTTTTCTCGATTACCATGGGTGCCTCCCCCTTCAATAATAATACGCTTGCGAGAGCCGGGCGGATTCAGGATTTTCACGACTGAGAAGCCGAAGGCCCGACCCTCACAAAACGAGGATGGGGCACCCGAAAAATCAAAGGCGACAGAGTCAGGCTATTTTGTGGCGAGTTCCTGGAGGAGGGCGGCGCGGATGCGCTCCTGATGTTCGGGCGAGAGCTTGTCTCCGGCGGAGGTGAGGTAGAAGACGTCGATGGCCATCTGGCCCTCGGTTTCGATGAGCGCGATTTCGATGTTGCAGTTCTGGTGGGAGAACTGCGAGCTGATGCGGTAGAGCAGCCCGGGCCGGTCTTGCGTGATAACTTCGATCAGAGTGGTGTGCGGGGAGCAGACATCGTCGATTTCGACGCGGGTCTCGATTTTCACCTTAGGCTCGACGTTCTTTTCGGCGCGCAGGCGGTCGCGCAGCATGCGATCGAGGTCGGCTTTGTCCAGCAGGACATCGTGGATGCTTTTCTTGAAGCGCTCCCATTCGGGGAGATTCAACTCGAGCGTCTGGAAGCGGTCGGTGAAAAGGAACGTGTCGACGACGACGCCGGCGCTATTCGAGAAAGCGGACGCTTTGACGATGTTCATGCCCCAGGCGGCGAGCGCGCCCGCCATTTTCGCAAAAAGGAATGGGCGGTCGCGAGTAACGAGGGTGAGCTCGTACCAGTGGCGACCGCGCGTGAGATCGAGCTGCACGGAATCTTCGCCGAGGTGGCTGGACATCTCCATGTGGCGGATCACGTCGCTGGCGGCCTGCGTGCGGAGGTAGCGGCGCGGCAGGCCGTCGAGAAATGCGTCGATTCTCTTCCCCGCGGCGGGCGCGAGCGTGCGGAGATGATCGAGGACTTCATCGTCCGCGTCGCCATGGAGGCGCTCGTCGGCGCTGCGCATCATTAGATTGGCGGTACCGATGTAGAGCTGCCAGATATTCTCGGCTTTCCAGGGAGTGAGGGCTTCGGGATTCACGGCCTTGATATCGGCGTAGGTGAGAAGACACAGCATCTTGAGCAGCTCGGGCGTGCCCATCTTCTCAGCAGCCAGGCGGACGGTACCGGGATCGAAAATATCGCGGCGGAGCAAGTTGCTGATTTCGAGATGGCGCTCGATCAGGAAGAGAACCGTTTCGCGATCGGGCGGATCAATATCGAGACGCGCGAGGCAGGCCCTCGCTAACTCGACGCTCGCAGAAACGTGACTATCTGATTCGGCGCCCTTGCCGGTGTCGTGGAGCAGGATCGCAAGGTAGAGCAGGTCGGGCTGCTCGACTTCGTCGAGGAGCTCCGCGTAGCGCTGGTCCCATTTCGACTGCGATTTTCGCAGGTTGTGGAGATTTTCGATGGCGACGAACGTGTGCTCGTCGACGGTGAAGCGGTGCGAATAGTCGCGAATGACGAGCGAATCGATGGCCTGAAATTCCGGCACCAGAAGCGCAAGCAGGCGGAGCGAGTGCATCGCGCGGAGCGCCTCCGCTGCGTGCGGAGCTAGAAGAATCTCTTGAAGGTAGTGCCAGGCTGCGGCACCCTTCGGAGGCGCTTTGGCGAGCGACGGCAGGATTTCCTCCAACTGATGCTCGGTGGCCGAGCTGAGGCTCAGACCGTGGCGCGCCATGAAGCGGAACATGCGGAGGGGTAGCTCGGGATCCTTGAGCGACTCCTCGCGCTGGAGAAAAATTCTTCCGTCCACGACGGCGAACTCGGCATTGGAGAGGCGCGAGCGTAAATTCTGAAACTGGCGGTAGAGCGACGGGCGCGCCGCGGGAAACTCCTCGAGGAGCTGCGCTGCGACGCGGTGGATCAGTCGCGCGTGGCCGTAATAGATACGCATCCAATCCGAAGCGGTGAGTGAGTCTGCGTCTGGAACGCCGATGGTGCGAGCGGCGGCCTCGTCCTGAGCGGCCCAGGCGAGCGTGTTGTCGTCGCGGCCATGGCGAAAATGCAGAAAACACCTGACGGACATCAGAAAATCGAGGGCGGCTTCGAAACGCGGGCGAAGCCAGGCCGGCAAGAGCTCGGCTTCATCAGGCCAGCCGGACTTTTCCTCGATAGCGGCAATGAGCGCGAGCCAGTGCGCTAGATTGTAATCGCGGAGCCCGCCTGGGCCGTCTTTGACGTTCGGCTCGAGATGAAAGACCGTGTTGCCGAACTTGTTGTAGCGGGCGCGCGTGAGATCGGTGAGCCGCTGCACAATCGAGCGAGATTCGCGCGAGACGAGTTTCGGAATCGCGTGGTCGTGCAAGCGAGTGAAAAGTTCGCCATCGCCCGCGAGATAGCGGCAATCGAGCAGTGAAATCGCGAATTCGACGTTGTTCGGGTCGAATTTCTCGCATTCAGCCAGGGAGCGCGTCGCGGGGCTCAACCTGAGGCGCAGATCCCACATTTCCTGCGAAAAATTCCGGATGCGATCCTTGAGTTCCCGGCCGGTCCCGCTATCGGAATGGAGGAACAGGATATCGATATCGGAGTGGGGGAAAAGCCAGCGACGCCCGAAACCGCCGAGAGCGAGAAGCGCAAAGCCGGGAGGGCCATCGGCGGCGGGCGAGACAAGTTCTTTCCAGAGGCGGGATGCAATGGACTCTACAAGGGCCGTACGGCCTTGAACTGCGGAGCGGCCGTCAGCGTTCGAGGCGAATTCCCTCTGCAGGCGCGCCGAACCCGCCGCGTATTCGTCGCGGAGTTCGGTTGCGAAAGTGGGCTTTGTAGACATCGGTATCTGATTGAATCCTGATCGCGCGCCGGGCTCGCTGCGATGGTCTCATTGCC
>JBKQNJ010000122.1:0-7183 GCA_052146315.1 Candidatus Acidiferrales bacterium
TACCTTCAGCATCGGTGGCGTCCTCCTTCCACCCGGCTCCCACCGGGGTTCGCGTTGCCTACGCGCAAGGGTACGCCGCCTTTTTCATGCCGTCATCGATCCACAACTTTCGGTAATAGCTCGTACAATTATCGAAATCATTCTGAGAAGCGTTGGTTTCACCGCTTCTACAAAAGAGCGAACGCTGGCCTGTCCTCGCCATCTGCATAAAATGCGCGAAGATCGCCCTGCACGTGTCTGTGGCGAATTGTTGATTTTGCTGGAAAATCAGCAATTCGCCACACACAGGTCTGAAATAAGCCACGACAGTGTCGTCGCCAGTGATGTGACGTAATGCTTGCGATTCGATGCGTGGGTACGCCGCTGCGATCAGCCGGCGTAGCTCCGGCCAGCCCGGTATGACAGCGGTGTTGGTTGTAATAGGTGTGTGTGGCGAATTGCTGATTTTCCAGCAAAATCAACAATTCGCCACAGACAGGTCAGATTCGGCGCGCGGCGCTGCGCACGCTTCATGGTGAGTAGCTGATGCTTGACCGCCAGCGATTCTGCCGCTACTGCGCCAAGACCACCCGGCCTGGCAAGCTTTGCCAGGGTTACCAGCAGATGGGCAATCAAGATGAACAGTTCTCGCATGAAAGCGAACTTTAGCGTTGAGAGGAGCTTTCTCAAGACGCGCTACAATAGCGTTTTCAGGTAAAATCAACAATTCGCTACAGACACGGCGGCACTTTGGGAGCATGCTGCGGAAGATCGCGGCGCTCCCGGCGCCGGCAGGATAAGGCGAGCGCCGAGCAGAGCTAAGTTCGGTGACGACGCTGGGCCAAGGGACATGTGTGTGCGGAACCGTTCAAACAAGGTGCATTTCTGGGCGTGGCGTGCCCATCAGATGCGAAAACCGGCACTCCCGCTTCCGCTGGTAACACCGTGGATCAAAACTGGGCCAAAACCTTCACGAGGGAGGCCGGTTGGTCTATATGTGGAGCAGGCAAAATGGAAATTCCGGCCAAATACCGAGCGTTACGCCGAATTTGCGAAGCGAAAAGAATTATTCGAAGTTAAACGTCAGGCGGCGGAGGAGATTCGGGGAAAAACAAATGCACCGCTACTCCTTTATCACTGCTGCGATCATACTCTGCACCCTCTGCGGTTGCGGCAGCTCGAGCAGCGAAGGCGCGCCTCCGAGTCCAGGCGGCTTCATCGTGTGTAAAAGCACATACGCGCTGTGCACCGGTGCTCCTTGCACCGCGATTCCCGGCAACGATCAAGATGTTTCCTGCGCCTGTATCATTCAGACAGGGTACTCGGCTGCGACCACTATGTGTCAACCACCGACCGTCACTCCACAGGGATTGCAGGTGATCTCCCGGTATTTTCCGATCCGGAGTTACGCCCCCTGCTCAAACAGCCGTCCCTGGGCGAACTGCCTCGATTCTGCCTGTATCGTGGATCCGGGAAATTCCTCGTACGCCAATTGTACGTGTTCCATAGAGCAGAATCAGGGCGACTACCTGGCCGTAAACGCAGAGGAGCAGTACAACTCCGCTTCCTGTACGACCGGAATACTTTCGTCGGCTACAGTCACCGACGCAAACGCTCTCACGAATTCTCTCAAACACAATCCGAAGCTGCGTCCGTTTCCGATTAAGGTGTTCAACCCTCAATAGGAAGGACTTCCCAATGAGTAATGGCAAGGACGGAACGATCTCGCGGCGCAGTCTGCTCAAGTTCGGAGCAGGTCTTGCCATTTCTGCCGCATCGACCAGCGCAGCCGGCGCGCTGGCGGACGACACTCCCAAAGCCGCTTCATCGAGCGCGGCGGGGCGCGGGGCGCGATTGCCCAGGCGGCCGAACATCATCGTGATCATGACCGATCAGGAACGCCATCATATGCACTGGCCGCAGGGATGGGCCGAGAAGAACCTGCCATCGCTCCCGCGCCTCAAGCGCAACGGCTTGTATTTCAATCGCGCATACACGGCGGCGTGCCAATGCTCCCCATCGCGCGCAGTGATGCTGACGAGCCGCTTCGCGCCCATCAACCGCGTGACCCGGACCTTCTTGTGGCCGGGTCTTCAGCACAAGGATCGTCAACCCAATATCGCCTCCCTGCTCAAGGACAAGGCCGGCTACGATGTCTTCTGGAAGGGCAAGTGGCATCTCAGTTACGCGTCGAACGCCGTGCCGGGCAACGGCGGGGAAGACTGGACGCCGGACGACATCATTGCGATGGAAAAAAACTGGGGATGGGCGGAATGGAACCCCCCCGATGGCGGCAACGCAATCCTCGGCTACCAGCCAACCCAGTTCGGCGACTTCAACGGTAACTCGACTCTCGGTGGCGCCAATCCCAACAACGACGGCCGCTATATCAGCGGAATGGATCCCGCCGATCGGAACCAGACGCCAGGAGTCGCGGGCAGCCAGAGCGCGATCGAGTTTCTAAAAAAGCGCGCAGGCAAGCGCGACAAACCATTTTGCCTCTTCGTATCTCTCGTGAACCCGCACGATGTCTATGTGTACCCGCTGATGTGGAAGGGCGTGGGCTACGATCACGCCTCCTTTGCGAACCTGGGGATCGAGCTGCCGCCGAACTACGCCGACGATCTCTCCACCAAGCCGAGCGTGCAGAAAGTGTCGCGCGATAATTTTCAGAAGCTCTCTCCGATTGAGGGCGAACAAGCTGCCCGCGAGTACGTCAACTTCTACGCGTACCTGCACACCGTCGTCGACAAGCACATCTCGGCGCTGCTCGACACGCTGGAAGAGAGCGGCCTCGCCGACGACACGGTAATTCTCAGGTTCGCCGACCATGGCGAGGGCGGGCTGTCACACGGCATGCGCGAAAAGGCCTACACGGTATACGAGGAGATGATTCACATCCCTTTGATCGTTCACAATCGCAAGCTCTATCCCGAGCCGACGCAGACCGATGCCTTTTACGATCATCTCGATCTGCTGCCCACGATCCTGGAGCTGGCGGGCTTGCCAAACGCAAACTCCTACGCCCTCGGCAAAAGCATCGCGCCGATTATGACTAATCCGTCGCTACAGATTCGGCAGCACACCGCGTTTTCATTTGACGATGTGTTCCTCATGCCTGCGGACGTGCCCGCGGGACATATTCGGGCGATTCGTGAGGGCGATTGGACCTATGCCGTTTACTTCGGGATGGAAGACGGGCTTGTGGAATACGAGCTTTACAACCTCAAGGGCGATCCGCTTCAGTTGACAAATCTGCTCCACGGCACGCCGACTCCTGATCTGAGGAGCGAATGGAAGCGGCTGCATGGTGTCCTCACCGCGCGCTTTGTTGACGCGGGTAATCTACCGGATTCGTTTTCCTGGCCGATCGACCCCACGCTGAAGCAGGCGTAGCAGCCGGCGCTACGCATGGCGCCGTCAGTGCAATTGCTTCAGTTCCGCCGGACGGTCTGACGCTCCGCGCTTCAGGAGAGACTCGACATTGCCCACGATCACGCGGGCGCCGCGTTCGTTGCGCAGGTACATCCAGGCCCAGTCGGCGATCACCTGAAGGCGGTTGTGAAAGCCGATCAGGTAGATTACGTGAATGCCGGTTTAGGGCTGACCGGGTACGTGTCTGTGGCGAATTGTTGATTTTGCTTGAAAATAAACAATTAGCCACACACAGGGTCGCTATAGACGCCCTGGTTCTCGCCTGGAGGCAATTTCTCCGCCTGCCCGACTGCGCCCTGGCGTGTGGGATTGTTGCTCAACGGTGCGATGTTCTGCTGCGCAAACGCCTGGGCTGCAAAAGCCACAAAATGCTGCCAAACAAATTGACGCGCCTCTTCCCCCGGCCCTAGATTGCACCTTCAAAGGCGAGCCTTGAAGCGAGCCTCGCAACTCAACTCCTGCCTGCACGGAGTCGTCCCGAAATTCGGAAGGCAGAATCGCGCCGCCGGTTTGTACTAATGGTCTGCGGGTGGACGTTGCCCGCCTGCAGCAGATATTGACCGACCTTGAGACTCGTTCTGCCGGCGAACTTGAGTCGCAAACGCTAGAGTTCAAGAGCTGGTGCCGTGACGAAAAGAACCTCTGTGGGGAATTGGCGGAGGCTGCGGTTTGTCTGGCAAACGCTGACGGCGGTTTCGTAATCATCGGAGTTCAGGATCGCAACGTCGGCAGACGAGCAGCATCCACATGTCCCTATCGTGCTGTGACGGCTGACTGGATACGCGCGAAAGTCCGAGAATTCACTAAGCCTCCTGTGTGTGGCGAATTGTTGATTTTCAAGCAAAATCAACAATTCGCCACAGACAGGAGTGCGAGCATGCCGGCGACATTATGGGCTGCCAAGCGAAATCGCCAGACTTTTCGCCACATTCGGAATTTTCAGCAGGCACAGGATGAGCGGGTGATCAGAGCTGCGCCATAGGTATAAAGAGGACCTGTCTCCTAGCGGGGCGTCGCGCTTTAGAAAAAGGCGTCCATGGCGCCGCCATGCTTGACCGCAACGCCGTACTTATGGGCGCGCTTCAGCAATAGCGACGACGCGCGTTCGGCGAGCGCCGCTATCGTGAGCGACGGGTTCACGCAGAGCGAGGTCGGTACGCTTGACCCGTCGGTGACGAAGATGCCGGGATGGCCCCGTAGCTCGTGGCGATCGTCGAGCGCCGACGTCTGGGGATCGTCGCCGATTCGGCACGACGCCAGGGGATGCGCACACTGGATCTTCGTCGTCGACGCCACGAGATGAAGCGAGCCGAGGCCGTCGAGCTCCATGATTGACTGGCTTGCCGCGTCGGACAGGTTGAAGCCGTGCTGGTTCTCCGGCGCGATGTCGTACCGTAGCTGGCCGACCGCTGCCCCCGGCCCGATGCGCGTGAAGTTGCCAGTCGCGGGCGGCGCGCCGAACACGCCTTCGTTGGCGTCCTCGACCATCGCGACGATCGCCAGCCACGAGCGCCAGCTCAAGACGAGGTTACGCTTGTCGATGCCGAACCAGAACGGCGACTGGTCCACGCCCGGGAGGGCGTTTATGATCGGTGGAGAGTAGAGCTGCTGCAAGGCGAAGCGCGAGAATTCGGGCGCGCTCGGGTCGAGGTAGTCGAAGGTCATGGCGTTGATCGGCTTGCCAATGGGGAAGGCGTCGTAGAAGACACCGGGCGCGCGTTCGAGCCCGAGCAGACTGTTGACCTTATCCTCGTCCAGGGCCGCCACTGTGACCCGATCGCCGTTCGCCGACATATTGCGCCCGACCGCCTGCGGCATGCCGCCGATATACGATGCCGAGCGCTGCAGAATCACTGGAGTTCCCATCGTGCCCGCGGCGACGATGACGATCTTCGCCTCGATGGTGCCAGTGCCGACAGCCATGTTGTAGTTGTTCGGGTCGAGCTGCCGATACGAGACCGCGTAGCGGTAGCCGGAGGTCTGGGCCGGTTGGATGGATTGCACCTCGTGCAGTGGGCGGATCTCGGCGCCCGATGCCTCCGCGGCCGGGATGTAGTTCAGCAGCATCGAGCGCTTCGCGTCGAAGATGCAGCCGGTATGCATCCAGTTGCAATTGGTGCACTTCGTCAGGTCGACGGCGAGTGGGACCGGCTGGCACGTGTGTCCTGCGCGCGTGCACGCGGCGGCGAAGACGCCGCCGGCATACGGCACGTCGTTCCAGCTCAGCCGGCTGACAGGCAAGGCGTCCTCGACGCGGCTATACCACTGGTCGAGCGTGCCGCGGGTGATCGACGCCGGCCAGATACGACGGCCGAGCGTGCCGCGACGCTTGAAGACGAAGCTCGGAGCCCGCAGCGACGCTGCATAGTAGGTGACGCTCGAGCCGCCGACGCAGTTGCCCGCGGTGACGTCGATGCCGTTGCCCTGGATGCTGTCGATGAAGCGGGTGAAGCCGCCGACCTGCATGCTTTGCGTGAAATCTTCGGTCGAGAACCTCGGCCCGCGCTCGAGCATGATCACGCTCGCGCCGCCGGCGGCGAGGTAGTAACCGGGAATCGAGCCGCCGAAGCCCGTACCGATAATCAGGACATCAGTGGTCTCATTCGCCATCGTGTCCCTCCAGGATCACGCGGGGTTGTCGCGCTTCGCGCGCGGATGCGGCTTCGCGAGGACGCGCTGGTACGAGAATTCCGGGAAGCGCCACTTGCCGTCGGGATTGGGAGGCGGAAAGCCGATCGCCGCCAAACCGGGATGCCCTTCGCTGATAGCAACGACCGTCGGGAGGTAACCCGCCGTGTTGAATGCGACGAAAGCAAAGGCTGCGAGCCCGGCGAATGCGGGTTGATTGTTGGACGGGTCGAGCAACTGAACCATGAGCGCGGTCCGCGATGCGAAGTCGAGCGCGACGAAGGGCGGCAGTGTCGGATCGAGAACGATCCCCTGGCTCAAGGCATACAGCACCGCGGCTAGATTGATGCCCAGGGCAAGGAAAGGCAGGACAGGTGCGAGGCCGATAGGGGCGAAGTTCATCATCTCGATCGCACCGCCCTGCACCGCGCCCGCGCCGGTCACTACGCCGGCGATCGCCACGTCTCCCGGAGAGCGCTTCTCACCCGGGATCAACGTATCGGCGTAGGCTTCGAGCGTCTGCGTCATCGCCGGGGTATTGTCGTAGTCTTGGAGCGTCTGCGCCGGCTGGTCCGTCTCTTGGCCGAACGCGGGCGGAATGCCGATCCGCCATGGACTGATCGTCCACGCCGCCGCGAGCGCTGCAACATTCTTCAGCAAAGCGCGGCGGGTGATACGGAGCGAAAGCCCGGTGGATCGCGAGAGGCGCTCGTCCTCACGCTTGATAATTCGACGTACCTCGCTCCTTTTCATCAGTGGCATGCCGGCGGCTCTAAAGAAAAAGCTGTAATCCGCTGTAAACGGAAATCTCCATGTTGGACGTTCAAACTCGCATAGGCATTCAAACGTTTGCAAATGCAAGTTCGAGCCTGTTTTTGAGTGCAAAGGCCTGTTGCGCGGGCGTTCTTTGACCAGTTCTGCCCTGTCTTGGCACCGAAACGGCCAAAACTCGGGATTTTCCGGCGGAATTCTCAGACGCTTAGGCAAGGTGGCGGCGCTGCCGGCGCCCGCGGGACCTGTGTATGGCGGTGCAGCGAAGCTAGCTTTCGTTCTAACAGGTGAAAGTCCTGTCGGTGGAGGTGCCCAGATGCCACCGTAGATATATCCGACGGCGAGGAGGGTGACCGACTCGGCCGAAAGC
>JBKQNJ010000123.1:0-13224 GCA_052146315.1 Candidatus Acidiferrales bacterium
CTGATTCGCGGAGTGCGGGGAATGTTGGGACGAACGCTTCGCGCCGAGAAAGGCACACCTTCGGGGGAGGCAATTGTTTTGGGAACACTCGAAAACCTGCGCTCCATCGCCCCAGATTTGCGCGCACCGCACTCGCTTTCGCCCGACGGCTACTGGTTGGCCACGGGCCGCGTGCATGGATACGATTGCATCGTCATCGCGGGATCAACCGATCGAGGAACCCTCTACGGCACGTTCGATCTGCTTCGCAGGATTGCCCTGGGAGAGGATCTGAGCCGCTTGAATGAAACGCAAGAGCCGTCCGCTCCCGTGCGCTGGGTGAATGAGTGGGACAATCTGGATGGCCGCATCGAGCGCGGATACGGCGGGCGTTCGATATTTTTCGACAATGGCGGCGTTCGCGCCGACATGATTCGGGTGGGCGATTACGGGCGGCTACTAGCGTCGGTGGGCATCAACGGGTGCGTGGTCAACAACGTGAATGCGAATCCCAAGATGCTGGCAGCCGGTTTCATTCCGCAACTGGCCCGCATAGCGGATGCGTTTCGTCCATGGGGCGTCAAGCTGGCCATTTCGGTCGATTTCGCCACGCCGAAAGCGCTGGGCGAGCTCGACACGTTTGATCCTCTCGATCCGCGCGTTGCCCAGTGGTGGAAGGACAAGTCCGACGAGATCTATCGCCAGATACCCGACTTCGGCGGATTCCTGGTGAAAGCCGATTCCGAAGGGCGCTTGGGCCCGTCGAGTTACGGGCGGACGCCGACGGATGCGGCCAACATGCTCGCGCGAGCACTGAAGCCGCACGGTGGCATCGTGTTCTATCGCGCGTTCGTTTACAACTCGCATCTCGACTGGCGCAACCCGAAGAACGATCGCGCGAAAGAGGCCTACAACATCTTTCACCCGCTCGATGGAAAGTTTGACGACAACGTGATCGTTCAGATCAAGAACGGCCCGATCGATTTTCAAGTGCGCGAGCCTGCATCGCCGCTCTTCGGCGGTCTCGAGAAGACCAATCAAGCGATCGAGCTGCAAGTCACGCAGGAATATCTCGGCCAGCAGCGTCATCTCGTTTTTCTGCCTCCCATGTGGAAGGAAGTCCTCGATTTCGACATGCACGCCGGCGGACGCGTGACTCGCGTCAAGGACATCGTCGCCGGGAGGTCTTTTCATCGCACTCTCGGCGGCTTCGCCGGAGTCACGAATGTGGGCCTCGATGCCGACTGGCTGGGAAACCCGATGGCGATGGCGAATCTCTACGGATTTGCGCGGCTCGCGTGGAATCCGGACCTCAGCGCGGCCGTGATCGTGGATGAATGGACCCGGCTCACTTTCGGAAATAATCCGGTTGTTGTGCGAACCATTGACTCGATGCAGTTGTCGTCGTGGCGCACGTATGAGGACTACACCGGGCCGCTCGGGGCAGGGACTCTGACGAATATTCTCGGCAGTCATTATGGGCCGGGGGTCGGCTCTTCCGAAAAGAATGGCTGGGGCCAATGGCACCGCGCCGACCACGAAGGCGTCGGAATGGATCGCACCATCGCGACCGGTACCGGCTACGTGGGGCAGTATTCGCCGCAGGTCCAGAAGCAATATGAAACGCTGAAGGCCATACCCGATAATCTGCTGCTGTTCTTTCATCACGTGCCGTATACCTACGTCCTGCATTCCGGCGAAACCGTGATCCAATACATTTACGACTCGCATTATGAAGGTGCCGAACGCGTGAGGGAGTATGTCCGCGAATGGAAATCGCTTTGCGGTTTGATCGACGAAGAGCGCTATGCCTTCGTTTTGGGCCGGCTTAACTATCAGGTCGGACACGCGACGGTCTGGCGCGACGCCGTCTGCAATTGGTTCTACCGCGCTTCGGGAATTCCCGACGCTCGCGGATGTGTGGGTCACTATCCGGATCGCACGGAAGCAGAATCGATGCAACTGCAGGGATATGTACCCGTCGACGTGGAGCCGGCCGAATCAGCGTCGGGAGGAAAAGCGGTCGAATGCCCGACCCTAGGGCAAGTATGTACCGCGAGCTTCCAATTCAACGGGTCCCCAGGGTGGTACGAAATGGACGTTCAGTATTTCGATCAGAACAATGGGAACTCGAAATTCCGCGTTTTCATTGGAGCTCAGTTGGTGGATGCATGGGTGGCTGATGATGACCTTCCCAGCGCGGAGATCGGAGGCGACACTTCGACGCGGCGTCAAATCAGCGGCATCGCTCTGCGCCCGGGGGATGAAATTCGCATCGAGGGCACGCCCGACGGAGATGAGCCAGCGCCATTCGATTACGTCGCGATTGATCCGTCTGGAAAATAGCGCTTGGTTCGCGGAGGGCAAAGCCGCATGAACTAGGGCGTCGAGAGAAGATCGGCCTTGCCGGTTTCGAGGTCGACCGGAAACGATACGTGTTCCTGCACGATCAGCCATTTCCCTTTGATTTTGCGGAATACGTCGGTGACGCGCACCACTGCATTCAGCGAGGAGCCGTCTTTGCGCGTGAATGTGCTTGATTGGATGTCGTGACCGTAGGCTACGGGGCCCACGACCGTAATGTCTATGTCCGACACTGTGGTTTTCACGGGACCGGGGAAAGCGGAAAGAAGCCCTTCCCAATCTCGCTTATAGGCGTCCCAACTAGGATATTCGCGCGGAGGGACAGCATCAAAAACGAATAGGGCCTTCCCGCGAGCGTAGCAGGACATGATCCCGTCGACATTCCGGGTGTTGAGGGCATCGCTATACGCCGTTATGAGCGCTTCGATGTCGGCCTTGTCGCCCGCCGCCGGAGTTTGAGCACGCACGCGAACCAAAACGCCCGACAGCACAACCGCCAGAATCAAGAATCCCAACAAGGCTGCCGATTTCTTCATCTCTGAGTTTCCTTTATGGGTTGCGTTCAGGCTTCAGCCAGGTACGCGCATCCTAGCACGAGCCTTTTCGCGAGGCTAAAGCCTCACGCTTCCACCGGCCGGATATCGCGACAGACGCGGAACAGAAATGGGGTCCCACCAGGAAGGAAGCGCGCTTCGCGCCCAAGCCGCAGGATGTCGAGAGGGCGAGATCCCTTCCAGAGGCTGAGTGGGTGCCACAAATTGCATTTCCGGCCGCTGACGAGCCCGCACAGACTCATGTCCGTGCGCGCCACGTCCTCGTGCGGCCGGGATCGGCTATCGCCACTTGTCTACCGACATGCTGGTCACGTAGCTGAAATCTCCGCCGGCCCAGTACGTGTTTGTTTCCCCGCCCAGCACGATTACTTCGATGGAGGACTTGGGGTTGGGATCGGGCGGCCCGCCCGGACGGCCCCGGCGATAGAAGCGCTGGAACGGAATCTCGCCGTCGCCCATCTTCAGATAAGAGGCGTACGGCTCGACGCCCGCCTGTGCCTGCTTCAACTGGGGCTGGTGCGTGTCCCAGTAGAGCCACGCAGGCGTCTTCGATTCCTTCGACCAGTAGTCGCTCAACTCTTCCTTCGAGTTGAATCCCTTTTCCTTCGCCTCGCGGGCGATGGTCGGATCGAGCAACACCGTGGCTGCTCCCGTGCCGAACGAGAAGAAATGCGTCAGCCAGTTCTTGATCAGTTCGTGGTAGGGCATGTTGGGGAACCAGGCGACGTTGTTCAGGCTCCAGCCGCTGAAAATGCTCACGACGCTTTCGTCGGGTTTGAAGCCCTTTTGCACGTGGAACGGCTTCCAGCCGTCTGGCAGCTTGTTTTCCGTTTCCGCGATGCACAAGTTGTTGTAATTGAAGTTGGATCCCAGGGTGCCCAGGTAGGTGAGCCCGGCCACGCCACAGCCGCCGAGGTTCTTCGAAAGGATCGTCCACGCGCGGCCGATGACGGCATTGGGTTCGGCGAACGGGCCCATCGCGCCGATGCCGTAGTTCATCTTGATTTGGTCGGAGATGGGACCGTTCAGCATCACCATGCGGGTGAACGACGACGTCGAGCTAAACAGCGATGGTTGGCCCGTGGCAGAGATCGCGAGAATCACGGGGAGGTATTCCGGACTCGCTCCGGCCATCACCGCATTGATGGCCACGTGCCTGACCGTGAACGACCACGAAGCTTGCGCGCCCCGGGCGGCGCTCAATGTTCCGATAACCTCGTCCGGCTTGTGGCTCGTGCCCTTCAGCATCGCCTCCACCTTTTCCTCGGTGGGAAGGATGATGGGCATGAAATCGGTCAGGTTGTTGTCGCAGTACAGGCGCTGCAGCTCATCCTGAGTGCCCGTGTACGTGGGCGGGCCGATATCCGGACTGATGGTGCCGGTCTTCTTCTCCTCCGCCGTCAGAGGAACCGTCAGGGCGGCAATGATTTCCGGCATCAGCGGCTTGCCTGTGACGGGATCATTGCCTTCGAGGACTTTGTACATCTCCTCGTCGGTTTTGTTCGTCATCGGGTGAGGCAGGAAGCAAATGCGCTCGAGAGGCATGCCACGGCCAGCCGCATTCGACTTCGCAAGATCCTTGAAGGCGATCGTAACCAGGGGAGCGGTGGGGAGACCCATTTTCTCAACTTGTGCGCAGTGACCGACGGTCGCTGGGGTGCAGGTGCTTCAATGCCCATACGCCATGATCATGGCGTTGCCGCTCGCTTTCATTTCCGCCGTGAGCTTGGGGTCGTCATCGAAATACGATCCGGCTTTCAGGCGGTACACCGTCTTCACACTAGGCATGTTTTTCTGAAACCAGATGGCGATCTGCGCCAGGAAGCGGTCCGCGCCCGCGAACCCATCGGACACGAGGAAAATGGTTTTGCCGTCAAGCGTGTCCAGACGCGGGGCCATCGGGATTAGCTGAACCCCGGGCGGCACGCCCTTGGGATTGAAGGCCTCGAGTTTCACCGGTCCCGCCATCGAACGGGCTTTCTTAGGGGCTGGCTCGGCAAGGGTCGGAGAGCCGGCCAAAATCGCCGGAGAAACGCCAATCAACGACAGGAGCTTCCTTCGATTGATCTTCATCTTTTTTCCCCCACGGTCTTGCCCTCAGATGGCTACCAAATTCCTGCGATACTGTACTACACCCGATGCACATTTAGACTGCCGCTCATCGAATTCGGTTACAAATCCGAAACCTGCCTATGGCAACGCGAACACGTAGATCGCGTTACTCCCGGCTGTCGGCGTATGCATGTCGGGTATCTCGTTGGCCAATTCCGGGACTTTGAGGTTATAGCCCGTCATCACGCAGATGTATTCCTTGCCGTTCACCGCATACGTGATCGTGCTCACCGAGACGTTGCCTCCGAGAATCGATTCCCAAAGCTTCTTTCCGGTTCGCGCGTCAAAGGCGCTGAATCGCCGGCTCATGTCGCCGTGAAATGCGAGCCCGCCCGCCGTGGTGACGACGGAAGCGGTGCTCGGGGCGCGGCCCTCGTCGAAACGAACCATTTCTCCCGTCGAAAGATTGATTTTCGCGAGGCCGGCCAGCTTGTTGGGATCGGAGCCGGGCCGCGGAATCACTTTCCACGAGCCGCGTATGCCGGGAGCGGCGGTGGTCAGGTCGCGGCAGTTATCGACGTACGGTACGTAGAGAGAATTCGTGAGCGGGTCATACGAGGTCGGCCAATAGCTGCGCGTGTTCCAGAAGCAAATGATGTGGTGCTCGCCCGGTTTCTTGGTGACGATGTCCCAGTTCAGCGTGGTTTGCCCCGTTTTCACATCGACGCTCGCGAGGTTGAAATTCGGGTCGTCGTAAGGAAACGGCATAGCCCAGAGAAACTTGCCGTTGTTGCGATCCAGCGCGAAAACCGACCCGCCCTCCGAGACCATCACCGCCATATCGTGCTTCGATCCGCGCGGAACATCGGGATTGATCCACTTCACGGCTTTCGGATCGGGATCGAAGGGTTCGTTCACCAGCGTGCGCTCGTGCGTGTGATCCGTGTCCCAGTCGTCGCCCGGCAGATGCTGGAAATACCAGATCAGCTTTCCCGTCTTCGGATCGAGCGCCAGCGTGCAATTGCTATAGAGGTCTGCAGGCGAAGTCCGCGCGGTGCCATCAGGATTGCCGCCGTGGCGCAGAATGCGCTGATCCGGCATGGGATTCGCCACGCCCCAGTAGATCACGTTACGCACCGGATCGAAGGTTCCGGGCAGTCCCCACGTCGACGCCGTGTCCTGCGAATTATCGCCGCCACCCCACGAGGAATATCCGGGATCGTCGGGACCGGCGACGTTGTAAAAGCGCCAAACTTTTTCGCCCGTTTCGGCGTTGTCCGCCTCGATGAAGCAGGTATCGCGGCCGTGGCCGCAGGTGCCGCCCGAGACGACGTTGCCGCCGATCACCAGCGGGCCGGACGTATTTGCCGTTTCCGTCTTGAAGGTCTCCCAGCGGACTTTGCCGGTGCGCGCGTCAAGCGCGACGACGTAGCCATCGGGCGCCGTGAAATAAACCATGTCTCCATAGATCGCGAGACACTTCGATCTTTCGGTCGAGCCGATCTGCGGATTCTTGTACTCGCGCTTGTATTCCCAGATGAGATCGCCGGTAGTTGCATCGAGCGCGTCCACCATACCTCCGGGCGCGATCACGTACATTACGCCGTCATGCACAATTGGAATCGTCTCGGTGACGCCATCCGGAAGGCTGCGCACCCACGCCATGCGAAGCTGGCTCACGTTTTTCGTGTCGATCTGCGAAAGCGGGCTGTAGCGCCATGCGTCGTACGTGCGGCTATACATCAGCCAGTCGTCTGGACTGGGATGCAGCAGCATTTCATTCGTGACGGGTTTGTAGTTCTCGACTTGCTTGTACTCGACCGGCTTGTTGTCCAAGGTCTGCCCAAACGCGGGCACGACGATCCCCGCGAAGCATAGGCACACAGCAAGAGTCGAGATCCGAACCATACGATGTTCCCCGAGCCCAGTGGCCGAAATAAGCACCTGCACAAGAACCGGGGGCATCCTACAGCAGGTCGGTGTGCGCCTCAATAGCAAGATCGCGATAGCTTCAGACATTTCCCGTAGTTGCTTGCGAGGCCGGAAAGTAATCTAATTCTCGGCGTGGAGCAATTTCAGGAGGAGCGATCATGGCAAAGTATGGCAAAGCAGCCAGCAAGAGCGTCGAAAGAGCGCTGCGTCTCGAGAAGAGTGGCAAATTGAAGTCCGGAAAGGGCGGAAAAGGCGGCAAGGTGACGACCCGCAAGCAGGCAATCGCCATCGGCCTCTCGGAAGCGCGCAAGCGAGGCGCGAAGGTGCCCAAGAAAAAATCCAGCTAGCCGCACTTTCTTCGCTGATCGCGAAAGGCGTCCGATCGACCGCATTATGCAGCCCCGCGGGTTTTACCCGCGGATGATTTCGCGGCAGACTATTGCAACCCGCTCAAGCCAATGTCCGCAAAAGACGCACACGAGACTTCCTCCGCGTTGGTCTCACCCGGCCGTGGCTCCCTCGCTGAACTTGCCGCCTTCTTTTTGCGCCTCGGTGTAACCGCGTTCGGCGGTCCGGCGGCGCACATTGCGATCATGGAGGACGAGCTTGTCCGCCGTCGCCACTGGCTTTCGCGCGAGAAGTTTCTCGACCTGCTCGGCGCGAGCAACCTGATCCCCGGCCCGAGCTCGAGCGAACTCGCCATTCACATCGGTTACCTCCGCGCGGGCTGGGCCGGACTTTTGGTGGCGGGCTCTTGCTTCATTTTTCCCGCGGTTTGCATCGTGACGACGCTCGCCTGGGCATATGTGCGTTTCGCGCGGCTGCCTGCGATCTCGTCGGTTCTCTACGGAGTAAAACCCATCGTCATCTCCGTGATACTCCAGGCGCTCTGGGGGCTTGGGCGGACGGCCATCAAGAGCAAGTTTCTTGCGGCGGTTGCGTTTGTCTCGGTCATTCTGGCCGCGATGGGCCTTCACCCGTTGTTGTTGCTCGTGATTGCTGGATTGCTGGCGGCGTCCCCAGACTTGCTCAGTCGCATCCGGGGCGGTGCGTCCGCCGCGTCGTTCGCTGCACTGCGTCCGGCGGCGACGCCATCAAATGCGCTCGCCGGTAGCGTTCTTGGATCGGGCGCTCTGGCAGCTCCTTTCAGCCTTGGATCGCTCTTTCTCGTATTTCTCAAAATCGGCGCGGTCGTGTTTGGCAGTGGCTACGTGCTTCTCGTTTTCCTGCGCGCCGACCTGGTGGTCCACCGCGGCTGGTTGACGGATTCGCAGCTAATCGACGCCGTCGCGATCGGGCAAGTCACTCCGGGTCCCGTTTTCACGACAGCCACCTTCATCGGCTACCTCCTCGGCGGCGCCAAAGGAGCGGCGGTCGCGACAATCGGCATTTTCCTCCCCGCGTTCCTGCTTGTCGGAGCGAGCGGACCTTTGCTGCCGCACATCCGCAAGTCGAAACTTGCGGGAGCGTTTCTCGACGGCGTAATCGTGGCCTCTCTTGCGCTAATGGCGATCGTCACGTTGCAATTGGGGCGCGCGTCTATCGTCGATCTCGTGACGGCGCTCCTCGCCCTCGCATCCCTCATTGCGCTTTTGCGCTTCCGGCTTAATTCGGCGTGGCTCGTTCTATTCGGCGCAATTGCAGGGCTCGTGGTTCACTTCGTGAAAGTGCACTGAAAGCCGTTTCTTGACGTTCACCCGAATACGCTAAGATAAAAGCGGCGAGTATTTTGCGCCTCGCTCGCTCCGCTTCGGACTTGGAACGCGTCCAATCAGGGAGGAAAACGACGCGATGAATGGCCAGAAGCATTCGCGAATTGACGTGCCGGATGGTGGCCACCCGGAGCGTGTCACGATTACCAATGTCTCCCCGCAGCTGAACGACGGCCGCTACGCCATCAAGCGCATCATCGGCGACGAAGTCAAAGTCAGCGCCAACATCTTCGCGGACGGCCACGAAGTTCTCGCGGCTGTCCTCCTCCATCGCACTGACAGGCAAACCCTATGGAACGAAGTTCCGATGACGGCGCTCGAGAACGATCGATGGGAAGCCAGCTTTCGCGTTTCGTCGATCGGCGAGCACGTCTATACCGTTCAGGCCTGGATCGACCCTTTCAGGACGTGGCGCCGCGACATGATCAAGCGTGTTGAAGCTGGGGAACATGCTTCGGTCGATTTGCTGATTGGCGCGGATCTGATCGCGTGGGCTGCCGAGCGCGCCTTGGGCGCTGAAAGCAAGGAACTCCGCACGCATGCTGATTCAGTGCGCGCCAATGCCGATCGCGATCTTGGTTGTGCCGCCGAGCAGGCACTCGACGAGCGGGTGGCGCAGCTGATGGATCGATATCCCGACAGGCGCCTTGGCAGCACCTATGACAAGCCTCTTCGCGTCGTGGTCGATCGCGAAAAAGCGCGCTTCAGCAGCTGGTACGAAATGTTTCCGCGCTCTTGTTCTCCGAAACCCAGCCGGCACGGTACGTTTCGAGACTGCGTTGCGCGCCTGCCTTACGTTGCCGAAATGGGATTTGACGTCCTGTACCTCCCGCCCGTTCACCCGATCGGCTGCGTCCATCGCAAGGGAAAAAACAACGGCACGGTCGCGGCACCCGACGACCCCGGCAGCCCGTGGGCGATTGGCTCGCGCGACGGCGGCCACAAGTCGATCCTTCGCGAGCTTGGCACGATCGAGGATTTTCGCGCGCTCGTGCATGCGACGCGCCAGCAGGGAATGGAAGTCGCGCTCGACATCGCCTTTCAGTGCGCGCCCGATCATCCTTACGTTCGCGAGCATCCCGAGTGGTTTCACATTCGCCCCGACGGCACGGTCCAATGCGCCGAGAATCCGCCAAAGAAATATGAAGACATCGTTCCAATCAATTTCGATACGGAGCGTTGGCGCGAACTCTGGGCCGAACTGAAGGACGTTGTCCTCTTTTGGATCGGCCACGGCGTCCGCATATTCCGCGTCGATAATCCGCACACCAAACCTTTTCCCTTCTGGGAGTGGCTGATCGCGGAAATCAAGCGCGACTATCCGGATGTTTTATTCCTGGCGGAGGCGTTCACGCGGCCCAAGGTGATGTACGAGCTCGCGAAGCGCGGATTCTCACAGTCCTACACCTATTTTGCCTGGCGCAACACGCCCTGGGAATTGACCGAATACTTCACCGAGCTGACGCAAACCGAGGTCAGCGAGTTTTTTCGTCCGAACCTCTGGCCGAACACGCCCGACATCCTTACGGAAAATATGCAATTGGGTGGACGCCCCGCTTTCATGGCGCGCGCGGTCCTTGCCGGCACGCTCGGGGCCAACTACGGAATCTATGGCCCGGCCTTTGAGTTGTGCGAGAATCGCCCCATCTATCAGGGAAGCGAAGAATACCTGGATTCAGAGAAGTATCAGCTGCGGAATTGGGACATCGCGCGTCCCGACAGTCTGAGGGATTGGATCGCCCGAATCAACCGGGCCCGCCGCGAAAACCCGTGCCTGCAAAGCGATGCCGGGCTGAAATTTCATTCCATCGACAATGACAATTTTATCGCCTACTCGAAATCGACCGAGGATCGCTCGTCGCTGATCGTCGTTGTCGTGAATCTGAACCCATACCAAAAGCACAACGGCTGGCTTACGCTGCCGCTCGAAACTCTCGGTTTGTCGGAACACCAGCCATATCAGATGCACGATCTGCTCAGCGACTCGCGCTACATCTGGCAGGGCTCGCGCAATTACGTGGAGCTCGATCCGGCCGCGGCCCCGGCCCATATTTTCCGCGTTCGCCGGCGAATTCGTTCCGAACACGGTTTCGACTATTTCGAATAGCACGCGGGCCGCAGGATCGGTGCGGACAGAATTAGGATCGAGAAATGCAGAGCAGCCTCCTCTGGTATAAGGACGCCGTCATTTACGAGCTGCACGTGCGCGCCTTCTACGATAGCGACGGCGACGGCGCCGGAGAATTCAAGGGGCTCACCAACAAGCTCGATTATCTGAAGGATCTCGGAGTCAGCGCCGTATGGCTGCTGCCATTCTATCCTTCGCCTTGGCGCGACGACGGCTACGACATCTCCGATTACACGGGCATTCATCCCGCATACGGCACGCTCGACGATTTCAAGGCGTTCCTCGAAGAAGCCCATCGCCGCGACATTCGCGTGATCACCGAGCTGGTTTTGAACCACACCTCGGACCAGCACCCTTGGTTTCAGCGGGCGCGCAGCTCGCGAGACAATCCAAAGCGCGATTGGTACGTCTGGAGCGAAACGCCCGATCGCTACAAGGACGCCCGAATCATCTTCACCGATACCGAGCAATCCAATTGGGCGTGGGACATGTCGTCCAAGTCCTATTATTGGCACCGCTTCTTCAGCCATCAGCCCGACCTCAATTACGACAATCCCGCCGTGCGCGAAGAAATGTGGAACGTCATGAAGTTCTGGCTCGACATGGGCGTCGATGGTCTGCGCCTTGATGCCGTCCCTTACCTCGTCGAGCGCGACAAGACGTCCTGCGAAAATTTGCCGGAGACTCACGAAGTGCTGAAGTTTCTCCGCCACCGCCTGGACGAGAATTTCTCGGACAAAATGTTCCTCGCGGAGGCCAATCAGTGGCCCCAGGATGTTCGCGCCTACTTCGGGAATGACGACGAATGCCACATGGCCTTTCATTTTCCGTTGATGCCGCGCATGTTCATGGCCATCAAGCTGGAAGACCGCAAGCCGCTAGTGGATGTTCTGCAACGCACGCCCGCAATTCCCGCCGCGTGCCAGTGGGGCACTTTCCTGAGGAACCACGACGAGCTCACCCTTGAGATGGTCACGATGGACGAGCGCGATTACATGTACGACGAGTTTGCCAAGGACGCGCGCGCTAAGCTGAATATCGGCATACGCCGCCGCCTTGCCCCGCTGCTGGAAAACGATCGCCGCCGCATCGAACTTCTCAACGGCCTCTTGATGTCTCTGCCCGGCACGCCGATCATCTACTATGGCGACGAAATCGGCATGGGCGACAACATCTATCTCGGCGATCGCAACGGCGTGCGCACCCCGATGCAATGGAACGGCGGATGGAACGCGGGTTTTTCCGCTGCAGATCCCGAGCGCCTCTATTCGGCGGTGATTTCGAACCCTTTGTATGGCTACCAGATCGTGAACGTGGAATCGCAGCGGCGCTCGGAGCATTCGCTGCTCTCCTGGATGAAGCAGCTGATCCGCGTCCGCAAGTCCACGCGCGTCTTCAGCCGTGGCACGATGGACATGCTTCAACCGCTCAATCATCGCGTGCTGGCCTTCGTGCGCGAGTTCGAAGGCGCGAAGATTCTGGTGGTGAGCAATCTATCGAGCCAGGCGCAGGCCGCCGAACTCGAACTACGCCGCTGGAAGGGAACCGTGCCCATCGAAATGTTCGGCGGCAACCCCTTTCCGCGCGTCGGAGATCTGCCCTACCTGCTGACTCTTGGGCCGTATCAATTTTATTGGTTTCGCTTGCGGCAGCTTTGATTGTGACTTGCGCGAGCGACGCCGCGAAACAACGCCTTTGGGGGACCTAAAGTTGGCTGAAACCGCGCAACTCTCGGACGACTTCATCCGGCAGCTCTCGGCTGTCGGCGAGGTAGACGTCCTCGTCGGAATCCCCACCTTTAATAATAAAGATACGATCGAGCGAGTGGTGCGCGCGGTTCAGATCGGCCTCACGAAGTATTTTCACCGCGACCGCTGCGTCCTGATCAATCCGGATGGCGGTTCCACCGACGGCACGCCGGAAATATTCAAGAACGCTTCCGTCAGCGATTTCGAGATCATGCTTACCTCGAACCCACTGAGAACGTTCCACCGCGTGAGCGCGCCCTACCACGGCATTCCCGGCAAGGAAACGGCGCTGCGCACGCTATTCGTTGCGGCGGACCTGCTGCGCGCGAAGGCCTGCGCAATTTTGTCTCCGGCTTCGCTGAGCGTCACGCCGGAATGGATCGAGAGTCTTGTTCGACCAGCCTATCGCGAAAGCTTTGATTTTGTGGCGCCGCTATATCAGCGCCAGAAATTCGATGGGTTGCTCCTCAAGGGTTTGCTCGCGCCGGTGGTTCGCGCGGCGTACGGCGTTCGAATTCGAGAGCCTATCGCGAGCGATCTGGGTCTTTCAGGCAACCTCGCGCGTCATTTCCTCGAGCAAAACATTTGGGACCAGGACGTGACCACGTTCGGCCTTGAAATCTGGATGACCACGACGGCGATCGTCAACGGTTTCAAGATCTCCGAATCGTTTCTCGGGCCGAGAATTCAGCCGGCCCCGCAATTCTGCCAGGACCTACCCGGCACGATCCGCCAGGTGGTCGGCGCGCTCTTCA
>JBKQNJ010000124.1:0-6322 GCA_052146315.1 Candidatus Acidiferrales bacterium
AAAAGCTACGTCTACTGGTACGAGCGCCGCGGCCGCGGCGTTTTTCTCGCGGCCACGCCGATCGACGTGAGCAACATCCTGCGCGAAAAGCTCTTCGAGCAATTCGACACGGTAATCCTCACTTCGGCGACGCTCGCGGTAGGCGGCCGCTTCGACTACCTGAAGCAGCGCCTCGGCGTGCTGCCGTCGCAGGAGGAAGTGCTGCCGCAGGAATTCGACTACGAGTCGCAGGCGCTGCTCTATTTGCCGAAATCGTTGCCGGACGTGCGCAATCCCGCATTCGCAGCCAGCGCAGCGGACGAAATCGTGCGCCTGCTCGAAATCTCGCAAGGTCGCGCCTTTTGCCTGTTCACAAGTTATGCCCAAATGAAAGATATTCACGGCCGCGTTTCGGGGCGCGTGAGTTTTCCGCTGCTTCTGCAGGGCACCGCGCCACGCTCGATCCTGCTCGACCGTTTCCGGTCGACTCCCAACGCGGTGCTCTTCGCGACGTCGAGCTTCTGGCAGGGCGTGGACGTGCCGGGCGCGCAACTTTCGTGCGTGATCATCGACAAGTTGCCGTTCGCGGTGCCGAGCGACCCGATCGTCGCCGCCCGCGTGCGCGCTCTCACCGAAGACGGGCGCAACGCCTTCGCCGAATATCAGGTGCCCGAGGCCGTGCTCGCGCTCAAGCAGGGCTTCGGCCGCCTCATCCGCTCGAAGACTGATCGCGGGATCCTCGCCATCCTCGATAACCGCATCCAGCGCATGCAATATGGTAAAATTTTCTTAGAGTCCCTGCCCAAGTATCAAACCACGCAGGACCTCACGCACGTCGCGCGCTTCATGGCGGATCATTCCGAATAGCGCGCTTTTGGCGCGCGGCCGCCCCTTTTGGGGCTGGAAAGAAGGCCCATGTACGAAGTCAGCGTTGAAGAATCATTCGCGGCGGCGCACAACCTCCGCAATTACAAAGGAAAGTGCGAGGACCTGCACGGGCACAACTACAAAGTGCGCATCGTCCTCGCCGGCAAGGAACTCGATCACGTCGGGCTGCTCTATGATTTCGTTCACCTCAAGCAGGTGATCCGCGGCGTAATCGCGTCGCTCGACCACAAGTATATCAACGAGCTTCCGCCCTTCGACGAAATCAATCCCTCTGCCGAAAACATCGCGCGCTACATTTGCGATCAGATCTCGAAGCAGATTCGCGAGACACCCAACGGCGCGGGAATCGGCAGCGTCACGGTTTGGGAGACGGAAACGACGGCGGCCACCTACCGGCCGTGACGATCCGACGAGGATCGTCATCCTGAAGCCGACGATTTTGCCTTTCGTCGGATGAAGGATCTCTCTGGGTGGAAGCGCGAGCCGTCGGGCCCTGCGTTTGCCTTTGACGTTTCGGGTGCCCCATCCCCGGTTTGTGAGGGTGGGGCTTTGATTTTCCGCGTCTCTCGAGCAAGAGGCTTTTTGATGGTCATCACCGAGATTTTCAAATCCATTCAGGGAGAGGGCACTCGCGCGGGACTGCCCTGCATTTTCGTGCGCCTCACCGGCTGCAATCTTCGCTGCGTGTGGTGCGATACGGCGTACGCCTTCCACGGCGGCACGAAATGCAGCGTCGACGAAGTGCTCGACCGAGTGCGCTCACTCGCGGGCGATGGCGAGCGCAAGACAACACTCGTCGAAATCACCGGCGGCGAGCCGCTGCTGCAGCTGGAAACGCCGGAGCTTGCGCGAATGCTTCTCGCAGCCGGCTACACGGTGATGATCGAAACCAGCGGCGAGCGCTTCGTCGGAACGCTGCCGCGCGAAGTCATCAAGATTGTCGATGTAAAATGCCCCGATTCCGGCGAAGCGGACACCTTCGATCCGGCCAATCTCGACGCAGTCGACCAGAAAGACGAAATCAAGTTTGTGATTGCCAGCCGACGGGATTACGATTTTGCCCGCGAGTTCACCGAGCGGCATGAGCTCGCGAAGCGCGTGCACCAGGTCTTGTTCTCTCCGGTCTTCGAAGACCCAAATGGGCAGTGGCCGGGATTGAACCCGCGTGAACTCGCCGAGTGGATTCTCGCCGATGGCTTGCCGGTACGGCTTGGCCTACAGCTGCACAAATTCATCTGGGACCCGGCGATGAAAGGGGTTTGATCTCGCGCATGCCAGAAAAGCCTAAAGCGGTCGTGCTCTTGAGCGGCGGAATGGATTCAACCGTCACGGCGGCCATCGCCAATCAGACTCATCGTCTCGCGCTGCTCCACGCCAGCTACGGCCAGCGGACGGAAAGGCGCGAGCGCCGCGCGTTCGACGAAATCGCCGATTTCTACGGCGTTCGAGAACGCCTCGTCGTCCGCTTCGACGCATTCGCGCAGATCGGCGGCTCAGCTCTTACCGACGACCGCATCGAGGTGCCGGAATCCGGGGAAGCCCTTGCGCCGCATGCCGGTATTCCCGTAACGTATGTTCCCTTCCGCAACGCCCACTTTCTCTCGGCGGCGGTGAGCTGGGCGGAAGTGATCGGGGCGGCGGCGATCTTCATCGGGGCGGTGGCCGAGGATAGTTCCGGCTATCCGGATTGCCGGCCGGAGTATTATCGTGCATTCCAGGCGGTGATTCGCGAGGGCACGCGTCCCCAAACGCGCATCGAGATCGCGACGCCGGTGATCGCCATGCGGAAAAGCGAAATTGTGCGCCGCGGGTTCGATCTGGGCGCGCCGCTCGAACGCACGTGGTCGTGCTACCAGTTCGAGGATGAAGCGTGCGGCACGTGCGATAGCTGCCGCCTGCGCGTGCAGGCTTTCGCCCAGGCTGGAATGCGGGACCCTATCGCCTATCGGGTGCGAGTTGCGCGATAATACGCCAAGGGGGAGTTCTATCGGGGGAGGATGATAATCACATGAGAAGACTGATGGATGCCTTGGGAGCGCTGGTTTTCGTCCTGCTGCTCGCCGCGACCGTGGGGGCCCAAGAGGGTCGCGTATCAGGTCAGGTGCTGGATATGAACGGAAAGCCGTGGGCGGGTGTCAACGTGACACTCAAGAGCGATACGGGCCGGACTTTTACGCTGAAAACGGACAAGGACGGAAAGTACAGCCAGATCGGAATACCGGGCGGCATGTATGTGATTACCCTCACCGATCAGGCGGCTGGCCTGAACTTCGCAGAGAAGCATCAGGTGAAGCCCGACGACGAGAACACGTTCGATTTCAACTTCAAAGAACTCATGGCGCAGCAGCAAACTAACCCGGCTAATGCCGACGCAGAAAAGAAGCGAGCGGAATCGCAGAACGCGTTCAAGGAGATGCAGACGCATTTCAACAATGGACGCGCTGCCCTGGACGACTCCGCCACGCTTCGCAAACAGCTGGCCACCCTGTCGGCGGATCAGAAAACCGCGACCCAGGACAAAATCAACACGGATTACCAGACGGCCATCACCGAACTCGAGCAAGCCGAAAAAGGCGTGCAGCCGAAGGACGTCAAGAATCACGCCGTCGTTTTGTCCACGCTGGGACAGGCCTACGATGGCGCGGGCCGCTTCAGCGACGCCGTCGCCGTATATCAGAAGGCGATTGACATGAATCCGCAGCCTTCCTATTACGTCGATCTCAGCACAGCCACCGTCAACGCGGCTGCCGCGCAAACGGATACCACCGACCTGGCGGCAAAGGTGACCGAAGCAGGCGCCGATTGCGACAAGGCCTCTACACTCGATCCCACTTTGGCCGGGCGTTGCTGGAAGAACCTCGGAATCGTGCTGAGCAACAAGAATCACCTTGCCGAGGCGCTTGTGCCACTGCAAAAAGCTACGACCGCCGATCCGAAGGATGCGCAAGCTTGGTTTCTGCTCGGTGGAGCGCTCGCCAACGAGATCACATCGAAACAGGAAGGAACCAAGCTGACGTACACGTTCCCTCCGGGTCTCACCGACGCGTACCAGCACTGCATCGATGCCGATCCCAACGGCCCTTACGCGGCGCAGGCGAAGGCGACTCTCGATGGACTGAATCAGTTGAGCGGTGGAACATCGACCCTCGTGAACGAACGAAAATCCAAGAAGAAGTAGTCGCGGCGGAAAAAGGATTTTCGGACAGTCGCTTTTTTCTCGATTTTTCGCCTCTCGACCCGAGCGACTGAGAGTGCTATGCTGCGCTCGTGAGTCTGAGGAATCTGGTGCGCGCCATGGACTCGAACCAACCCAACACCCAGCGCCGTCGCAGCGAGCGAATCTCCGAATCGGTTCCTGTGATCGTGCGCGGCATCGATCTGCTCGGCCAGCCATTCGAAGAGCGCACGTCCACGCTGGCGCTTAATCTGCACGGATGCCGCTACTCGTCCAAGCACCACCTGCCGCGAAACAGTTGGATCACGCTCGAGGTTCCTCAAGGCGCCGAGATGCGCAATGTGCGGGCGCGAGTCGCGTGGATTCAGCGGCCGCATTCCGTCCGCGAGTTCTTCCAAATTGCAGTCGAGCTGGAAAGCCCGGCCAACGTCTGGGGCATGGATCCCGCGCCAGCGAACTGGCGAGACGTTGCATCCCGGCCGGGACAGGAAAATCCCTGGGCCACAAAGGAACCAATCATGTCCGAGATGACGAACCCGTCCAACGATTTTGAATCCGCTTCTTCCACTTTCGCGCCGCCACCCGTGCCAGAGCCGGGAAACCCGCTCTTGCAGGATTGGAAAGCGGAGATCGAGCGGGAGGCCAACCGGGCTGCTGAGAGTGCGGCCGCGCAGGCCGGCGATCGCGTTCGCAAGGCCATCCAAGAGTTGGAAGGGTTTTCCTCGGGTCTCAGCGCGAAGCAGGATGAGTTCCTTGGCTCGCTCCGGGCGGAATTCGAAGGCAGCCTGGCGCAAGCGCGTGAGCTCCTGCATGAACTGGACGCAAAGGCCGCGAGCCTGCGAGCCGAAAGCGAGGCCGCAGCCGATTCCACAAGCCGAATGGCTCAGGCGCGGCTTCAGGTGGAGGCCGCCGAAGCGGCATTGGCTGCGAAGCCGCATAACGGCGCTCCGCAAGAGGAGGCGGCAGCCGCCGAGGCAGTCACAGCGAACTTGCGCGAGCGCCTTCAATCCGAAATGGCGGCGGCTCAGGCGCAGTGGAACGAACTCCTGCAGTTCTCGCTCGACGACAGTGTCGAGCGCATGGCGCGGCAGATTGCCGGCCGTTCCGAGGAAGTTCTGCGCGCCACCGACCAGGCAATATCCGGCCGCTTCGCCGAACTCAGCAATCCTCTCGCGCAATTGACGAACGACGCGCGCCAGACTCTCTCCGGCGTGCAATTGGCCCTCGAGCAGGAAATTGCACAAGGGCGCGCTTCCCTTGCCGAGATCGAACACTCCACAGGCCGCCTGAAGGACTACGCCGGACAGCTGGAAGCGGCGAGCCACGATACGGTCAACGAGTTGCACCGCCGGCTCGAAAATATCCTGGAAGCGCAGACCGACGAAATGCGGCAGCGCGTGGAAAAACTCGCGAACGACGCGCAGGAACGATTGGGCCCAGCGCTCGACGCCCTGAGCCAGCAACTTGCCGAGCGCACGATTTCCGACGTGCAATCCAAAGTCGCGCCGCACATCGGGCGCGTGCCTGAACTGCTGCGCGAACTTTCGGCGCGCGAGCTACAGGCCGAGAGTAGCTTGCGGCTTTTCCGCGAGCGCCTGCGCCAGGTTGCGGAGGGCAACCAGCACGAGGCATCCGCGCAGCTCGCATCGACTCTCGCGGATCTGCGCAACGATTTCGAATCCGCGCGCCGCGAGGCATTGTCGAAATGGACCGAGGAACTGGATGCGGGTGGCGTTCGCGCGTCGCATGCCGCCGCCGAATCCATCGGCCGCTCCTCGGAATGGTTCCAGCAGGAGGCGCGGGCGCGCATGCAGGTCCTGGTCGAGCAGACGCTCGCGACCGCAACAAACACTTTCGATGAGAAGACGGCCGAGGCCGCGCGCCAGTTCGAGACGAAGCTCAGCGAACAATCCGCCGGGCGCATCGCCCAAATTCACCAGGAGCTCGACGGCGTGACGAACGAGCTTTCTGGCCGCGCTCGCACGGAAATGGCGGCGGCCGCCGAAGCTGCCGCAGCGTCGTTCGGTCAGGTCTTGCACGGCATCTCCGAACAGGAAGCCGCGCAGTTCACCGCCAGCAGCCGCGCGATCCTTGGCGAGCGCCAGCAGGAGTTCGATCAGTTTGCCGCGGGCGCCATGCAAAACCTTGAGTCCAGCGCTTCTGCGTCGGTGAATTGTTTCCAGGAGCGGATGGTCTCGCAGATTGAAACGTCGGTCGTGGAAGGCCGCAACGCGCTCGCCTCCGAATTTGCCTCGATGCTCGAAAGCTTCCGCGCCGATC
>JBKQNJ010000125.1:0-12033 GCA_052146315.1 Candidatus Acidiferrales bacterium
CAAGGTAAAGGCTTTTCGCGTCAGCTGAACAACCAACGGCAGTCCGCCACCAACGAGGGCGACGATGAGAGGGGCTTGCCAGGCAATTCTAGGAGCGCCGGACAGATAACGGAGGACGAGGTGTAGGACAATACTTACAAGTGCAAGAATCGCCATGACGGTCGGGCCGCTCCACATCGACCTTGTTGATTCGCGGGCTTTTCCGCCGACCCGTGGCGCCCTCGGTAGATCGTTTTGCGGCCGTTGCTCTTGAGGCAAACCGTGCTTTACCGGCAAGCGATGTTCAGTAGGCATTCCGGTTCGATAATTCGAACATAATACTATATGCGCGAAAGAATCCCGTGACGGGCATCACCGTGCCCGTCTTTCGGTTATCGCCAGGACGGTGAGTCGTGCCACAGAATGAAAGGGGCCTCCAATGGCACGAGCGCTCCGCTGCGCTGGGGAACGAGTCGCGGCGTGTATTCAGCGGCGGGACGCGTCCCCGGAACCAGGGCCGTGTACGTGAAGCCGTTTGCCGAGCCAACGAGGTGCTCGCCACGGCTTAGCGGGTGGGTGACCGGAGCGTTGGCGTTTTGGCCTTCCGCGTACAGTTCAACCCTTACGGCGTCGGGGTCGAGATCGTCGAGAAAGACCTGAACCTGAAATGCGAGTTGTCCTTCCTTTTGCTCGACGGTAGCGCTGCCAAAACGCAGCATCGGCCAGTGTTTCGCGAGTTGAGCCTGCCAATTCAGCAAATCGGCTCCCAGCGAACCTTTTTTCTCAGCACGGCGGCGAAAGGCCGATGCAGCTGGTATGTAATGCTCGTCGGTGTACTGGCGGACTGCCCGGTTGGTCGAGAAGGCCGGAGTGAGCCGCGCCATGCTTTCCCGCATGCGAGTGACCCAGCCGCGCGGAATTCCGTGTTCGTCGCGCGTGTAGAATTCGGGAATGACTTCGCGCTCGAGCAGTCCGTAAAGAGTTTCGGCCTCAGCCGCATCCCAGGACGGATCGTGATCGTGTTCGCGACCGTCACCGATGGCCCAGCCTACCTCCGGCGAATACGCCTCCGCCCACCAGCCATCGAGTTCGGAAAGATTCAGTCCGCCGTTAACCAGCACCTTCATGCCGCTCGTGCCGCTTGCTTCCCAAGGGCGGCGCGGCGTGTTGATCCACAAATCGACGCCCTGAACCAGCCACTCCGCCATGAGCACATCGTAGTCGCTCAGGAAAACGACACGCGAGCGCGCCTCCGGGCGGTGTGAGAACTCGATCCACTGCCGGATCATGTTTTGGCCCTCCACGTCCTGCGGATGGGCTTTTCCAGCGAGTACGAGCTGGACCGGGCGTTGGTGATTCGTAAGAATTCGAAGGAGACGATCGGGATCATGCAGGAGAAGATTGGGGCGCTTGTACGCCGCAAAACGACGGGCGAAACCCAGTGTCAGAGTGTCGGGGTCGAACACCAGGGCAGCCTGCGCGATCTCCTCCGGGGAGGCTCCGCGGCCCGCCACTTGCCGGACGTGGCGATTACGAACGTAGTGAACGAGAGACTTGCGGCCTTCCGCGCGAAGCTGCCATAAGTCCGATTCGCCAACACCACGAAGGGTGATTTCCACGCCAGCCAGGGTTTCGCGCCAGCGTTCCTTGCCGCATGCGGATTCCCACAGGTGATCCGCCTGAGCGGAATCCCACGTGGGTGCGTGCACGCCGTTCGTGACGTGCGTGACCGGCACTTCGATTTCCGGCCACCTCGGAAACAGCGTCTGGAAGATTCGGCGGCTGACCTGACCATGCAGCCGACTGACACCGTTGACGGCGCCGCTGCCATGGATTGCGAGGTACGCCATATTAAACGGCTCGGACGAATCCGCGCGGTCGCGGCGGCCGAACGCCAGGAGATCCTCGATCGAAATCGAGAGGCCATCCTCCGCGTACTTTCTGAGGTACCACTCCATCAGGCCAGGATCGAAGCGGTCGAAGCCCGCTGCGACGGGGGTATGGGTGGTGAATAGGTTGCCGGCGCGCGTGACCGTGAGCGCCAGGTCGAATGGCTGCTTATTGTCGATCATGTAAGAGCGGGCTCGCTCCAGCACCGCGAAGGCGGCGTGGCCCTCATTCAGGTGGCATACCTCGGGGTGCAATTTGAGAGCCCTCAAAAGCTGCCAGCCTCCAATCCCCAGGACCAGCTCCTGCTTCAGACGCAGCTCCTGACCACCGCCGTAGAGCTCGGTGGTGATGCCGCGGTGCGCCGGAATATTCGCGGGGTCATTTGTGTCCAGGAGATACAACTTCGCCCTGCCCACCTTTACCTGCCATGTGCGGATCCAGAGCTTGCCGGCAGGGAAGTCGATCGATAGGCGCAACCATTCGCCATTGGATTGGCGCACGGGCTGGATAGGCAGTTGGCCGGGATCGTTGAATGGATACAAGGCTTGTTGCTGACCCTGCGCGTCGATTTCCTGGCGAAAATATCCCTGCTGATAGAGAAGGCTTACGCCGATCACAGGAACGCCGAGATTGTTTGCGGTTTTCAGCTGATCGCCGGCCACGTTTCCGAGCCCGCCCGAATAAATGGGCAGCGCCTCGCTCAACATGAATTCCATCGAGAAATATGCTACTGCTGAAAGGCCGGCATTCGGATGTGCCTTTTGGAACCAACCCTCGGATTCCTCGAGGGTCCGATTCTTGCGATGGAGATCGGCGAGGAGCGTTTGGAAGGCCGGATCAGAAGTGACGCTCTGCAATTTTTCCCGGGACACCGTTTGCAGCACGACCCAGGGATTGTGGGTCAATTCCCAGAGCTCGGCGTCGATGCGTTGCCAGAGCTGGTCCGCGGAATGATTGAAAGACCATCGCAGGTCCAAAGCAAGGTCGGTGAGGGCATCCGAAACAGTTGCAGCGGAGGGACGATTGGTGGGTGCGGGACTGCTCATATAGGATTCCTTCCTGCGGCTTAAGAGCCAGCCGCTGCTCGCGCGCTGCGTGCGAGGGTGTCCGAAACGATTGTCTGGGCTTCCTCTTGGATGCGGCGTAGATGGTCTTGGCCGCGGAAGCTTTCGGCGTAAATCTTGTAAATTTCTTCCGTGCCGGAAGGACGCGCCGCAAACCAGCCATTCTCTGCAACCACTTTGATGCCGCCGATGGCGTTGTGGTCTCCGGGAGCTTCGGTGAGAATCTGCTCGACCTTTTCGCCGGCGATTTCGGCGATGCGGACATCGGCTGCCGACAATTTCTGAAGGGCGGCCTTTTGTTCGCGCGTGGCGGGAGCGTCGATGCGTTCGTAAACCGGGTCTCCCAGGTCGCGCGTGAGTGCACGGTAGATTTCGCCGGGATCTTTTCCCATGCGCGCCGTGATTTCCGCGGAGAGCAGGCACGGGATGATTCCGTCTTTGTCGGTGGACCAGACACTGCCATCGCGCGCGAGAAAAGAGGAGCCGGCACTTTCCTCGCCCGCGAAGCCAAGACGGCCATCGAGGAGGCCTTCGACAAAAAACTTGAAACCGACGGGGACCTCATAAAGGCGGCGTTCGAAGCGAGCGCTGACGCGATCGATCATGCTGCTGCTGACCACCGTCTTGCCGACGGCAACATCTTTGGCCCATTGGTCGCGGTTGGAAAACAGGTAGTGGATGCAGACGGAAAGATAATGATTCGGGGGCAGGAGACCGCTGCCCTTGGTGACGACGCCGTGGCGGTCGTGGTCCGTATCGGCGGCGAATGCGATATCGAACTTATCTTTCAGCGCGATGAGTCTTTGCATGGCGTAGGGCGAAGAGGGGTCCATGCGAATTTTGCCGTCCCAATCCACGGTCATGAATCGAAATGTGGGATCGACGGATTTATTAACGACTGTCAAATCGAGGCCGTACTGCTCGGCAATCACGGGCCAGTAATCGATGCCCGCGCCGCCCAGCGGGTCGACGCCGAGCGCTATCTTTGCGTCGCGGATCGCGTTCATATTGATGACGGTTTCGAGATCGTCGACATAGCTGTGGAGAAAATCGTATCGATGCGTGGTAGTGGCTTGCAGAGCTTGCGCGAACTGTATTCGCTTGACGCCTTGAAGCGCAGCCCGGAGAAAATCGTTGGCCTTCGATTCGATCCATGATGTGACGTGCGAATCGGCTGGTCCGCCGTGCGGCGGATTGTACTTGAAGCCACCGTCGTCCGGAGGATTGTGGGACGGCGTGATAACGATGCCGTCGGCGAGGCCGGTTTTCCGCCCGAGGTTGTAACGGAGAATCGCATGGGAGACGGTTGGGGTGGGCGTGTACGGAGTTCCTTCGGAGAGCATTACCTCGATGTTGTTGGCGGCGAGCGCTTCGAGGGCGCTGGCAAATGCCGGCTCGGAGAGCGCATGGGTGTCCATTCCGAGGAAAAGCGGGCCGTCGATTTTCTGCGACGCGCGGTAGTCGCAAATCGCCTGAGTGATTGCGAGGATGTGCCACTCGTTGAAAGCGCCGTCGAAAGAGGAGCCGCGATGGCCGGATGTGCCGAAGACGACGCGCTGGCGCGGGTCGTCAGGGTCCGGACGCAACGCGTAGTAGGAGGTGACGAGCTTCGGAACGTTCACCAAGATGGACGGATCGGCCAGTTTCCCGGCGGCGGAATTTATTTCCATGCGTCACCTGACTTTGCGGCAGCAGCCCGCCGCACGCACTGTTACCAAATCAACGAAGGGTTTAGTGGGTTGGGAGTTCGCTAAGGCGACAACATCTTTGTCTCTTTCCGGGATTTCGCTGCGGAGGCTCGAAGAGCGCCGCTCAATTAATCCTAGACGCTACACTTTCTATATAACACATTCCTGTTTACACTGTGCGTTGAGTTGTTTTGGCCGGCTTGGCGCTGATCCAGTTATCGCGACGATGTAGGAGAGGGGTGAGCTATGCAACTTGGAATGATTGGTCTTGGAAGGATGGGATCGAACATGGTGCGGCGTCTGATGAAGGGCGGGCATCAGTGCGTCGTTTTCGATCGATCGGCGAAGGCGGTGCAGGATCTGGTGCAGGAAAAGGCAACCGGATCGGATTCGCTGGCGAATCTCGTGAAGGGACTCGCGAAACCTCGCGCGATCTGGCTAATGGTCCCGGCGGCCGTGGTGGATCAAAGCATCGCCGACCTTCTGCCCCATCTCGAGGCTGACGACATCCTCATCGACGGCGGCAATTCCTATTACATAGACGATATTCGCCGGGCGAAGGAACTGGCGGCGAAGCGGATTCACTACGTGGACGTGGGAACGAGCGGCGGGGTTTGGGGACTAGAACGAGGTTACTGCATGATGATCGGGGGAGAGCCGGGCGTGGTGAAACACCTCGATCCTATTTTCTCGACGCTGGCACCGGGAATCGGCGATATACCGCGAACGCCGGGACGCGAGAAGGTGGGCGGCACAGCGGAGCAGGGTTACCTGCACTGCGGCCCCAACGGAGCCGGGCATTTCGTGAAGATGGTGCACAACGGCATCGAATACGGCCTCATGGCCGCGTACGCCGAGGGGCTGGGCATTCTGCGCGACGCGAACATTGGGAAGGAGAAGCACGAAATCGATGCGGAGACAACGCCGTTACGCGATCCAGTGCACTACCAATACGATCTCAATTTACGTGATGTCGCCGAGGTATGGCGGCGAGGGAGCGTGATCGCGTCGTGGTTGCTCGATCTGACGGCCGCTGCGCTGGTGAAAGATCCATCGCTCGGTCAATTCGCCGGGCGCGTCTCGGATTCGGGCGAGGGGCGCTGGACAATCAAAGCCGCGATCGATGAGGGGGTGCCGGTGCCGGTCCTCTCCGCGTCGCTATATGAGCGTTTTTCCTCACGCGGACAAGCGGACTATCAAAACAGACTGCTCTCGGCGATGCGTTTTGCTTTCGGCGGCCATTTGGAGAAAGCGGCCGAGAAATAATCCGAGACGAGGAGACTTATCTCGCGGCTGCTGCTTCGCGAACGATGCCGGCTTCTCCTTTTTCGCGAGCCAGATATTGATCGTAGATCCATCGATATGTCGCCTCAAGACCGGCACGCAGGGAGGTGCTCGGCTCCCAGTTGAGATACTTCTTGATGAGAGTGTTGTTGCTATTCCGGCCATTCACGCCTTTGGGCGCGCTGAGATCGTAGTTCCTCTTTAGCTTGATTCCGGCGATGTCCTCGGCGATATCGACCAATTGATTGATGGTTACTGCCTCGCTCGATCCCAGATTGATCGGTTCGCGAATTCCGGAATGCATGATGAGATCGATGCCGGTAATGCAGTCGTCGATGAACATGAAGCTGCGAGTCTGATTGCCCGAGCCCCAGATTTCGATTTCGCGCCGGCCCGAGACTTTCGCCTCGATCACCTTCCGGCAGATCGCAGCCGGCGCCTTTTCGCGTCCCCCGTACCACGTTCCCCAGGGTCCGTAGACGTTGTGAAAACGCGCGACGCGGGTGCAGAGGCCGAAATCTTCAAGAAAGTGGCGGCACATCCGCTCCGAGAAGAGCTTTTCCCAACCATAGCCGTCTTCGGCAAGCGCCGGGTAGGCGTCCTCTTCCCTGAGCGACGGGGCCTCGAACGTCTTCTGCTTGTCTCCGTTGTAGACGCACGCCGAGGAAGCATAGAAGAATTTATCGACGTCATATTTCAGGGCTGCCTCCAGCATGTGGGTATTGACGAGCACGGAGAGCATGCAGAGCGCCTTATTGTGCTCGATGAAACCCATCCCGCCCATATTGGCGGCTAGGTTGTAGATTTCGCGGGCGCCTTTGGCGGCCGTCTCGCAATGTTCCTTGAGCTTCAGATCAAGAGACAGATTTTCGACGTCGTCGAAGCGCTGATACCATTCGTCGAAGGGTTTGCCGTCGACTGCCCGAAGGCCTTTGTGGCCGCGCGCACGCAGGGCAGAAACGAGATTCCCACCGATAAAACCGCCAGCTCCGGTAACGACAACCAGACCATCCATAGTCTTAGCCAATGAACTGACCTCCCATGTTCTGATTTACTGAAATTTTTCAACTTAAAGCGGAATGTGGAAGCGTGCCGCGAAAACATTGGTGTCCGATGACCCGGGCCCTTTACGAACGGGCGCTGATGCTATAGTGGTCGATCGGCTCGGGGAACTCACGCAGAAGCGCGGCCACGATCCTCTCGGACGCCTTGCCATCCCAAAGGAGGGGTGTACGCGCTCGCCTCCGTTCCGATGAAAGAATCCGGTGGGCGGCCGAGACGATTCTCTCTGGCTCGGTTCCAACAATTTGATTGGTGCCCTGCTCGACCGTTATTGGACGTTCCGTATTTTCGCGCAACGTGAGGCAGGGCACGCCCAGGGCAGTCGTTTCCTCCTGAATGCCGCCCGAATCGGTCATCACGAAGCGGGCCCGGCTCATCAGCCAAAGAAAATCCAAATACCCCACCGGCGGAATGAGCCGCACCTGGCCATGAACCTTGGCCCTAAGGGCTTCGATACGCAGTTGGGTGCGCGGATGAACCGGAAAAACAACGGGAATACAATCAGCAATTTCTTCCGCCGATTGAAGCAGGGCTTGCAGGGTCGCCGGTGAGTCCACATTGGATGGACGGTGGAGCGTCATCAAGGCAAACGGGGATGCTTCTTCGCTGCGAGCCAAGCCCAAGATTTCCGCGATAGGGGATGCTCCCGCAAGGGGCAGAAACTGCCGGAGCGCGTCAATCATCACGTTACCGACAAAATGAATCTGGCCGGTTGACTTGCCTTCCCGCAACAGGTTCTTCACGGCGTCTTCTTCCGTCACGAACAGATAGTCGGACATAGCGTCCGTCAGAATCCGGTTAATCTCTTCGGGCATCGAGCGATCAAAGCTTCGCAGGCCGGCTTCCACATGGGCGACCGGTATCCCAAGCTTCGCAGCGGCTAGAGCAGCAGCAACGGTGGAATTCACGTCGCCAACAACCAGAAGCAGGTCGGGCTGCTGGTCCAGAAGGATACGTTCGATGCGTTTGAGTATCTCGGCGGTTTGCCACGCGTGGGAACCGGAACCTACGTGCAAATCGACGTCCGGTTCGCTGATGCCCAATTGGCGAAAGAAGATATCAGAAAGATGTTCATCGTAGTGCTGTCCTGTGTGCACCAGGATGGGCTGTATCTCGGAATGCTTGCGCATTTCCCGCATCAGAGGCGCAATTTTTATGAAGTTGGGACGGGCGCCAACAACGTTAACGATCTTCATGTTTGATTTGCCTTAGAGCGGAGATGTGCCAACGAGGACGACGCGCGGGAGTGAAATGCACCAACTAATACGCGTTTTTTCCGAAAACGGCGGAGGAAATGGTCAGCAGGATGATTCTTAGATCAAACAGAAAGGTCCAATTCTGGACATAGTACAAATCACATTCCACCCGCTTTTCGATGGACGTATCTCCTCGCCAACCGTTGACCTGAGCCGAGAGACTTCTTCTGCAGCTTCGTCTTCATAGAAGACCGCTTCGTCCTCGGGAATGGAGGCGCGTATTGCCGCAGGTGACAGGTTCTCAGGTTTGTCCAACGAAAGATTCCTCTGCACCAGGGTTCATCGCTGCAACGGCCAAGCGCGCAAGCAATGAGCTAATCTAAATGTCCCTAACGGGGACCTGCTTAGCTTGTGCAGGCTCAAGGGCTAGGAGAGATTGCTCCCTCGGAGGCCATGAACGCGCGGTCTTTGACTTTCAATCGCGCCAATCCAGAAAGTGCGGGAGCTCCGATGGGCATCAAATATAGCGTCATCATGAGAAGGGCCAGCCCCCCGGATAACAAGGCGGTGAAAATCGAAATGTTGGCGAGGTTGTACGCCGCATACGTCGTTACCAGAGCAATGAGCCGCGGATCGTGGCGCCGAGTCAGGGAATCGAGCATCCAGAAGACGAGCGCACAGAAGATGGACACGAGCAGGACGCCTGGAAGTCCCAATCCGCCAATCCCATCGGTCGCCCAGAAATGTGCGGTAGCATCGAGGCTGGTCGTTCCCGAAGTCGCCAGCCCGATCTCTTGTCCGACCGAGTATTGATAGGGGTAGTGCACAAACCAATTCACTCCTTTGATGTGAGAGAAGTAGGTCAGGGGATTGCTTTGAAAGAAACTGTAATATTGGGCGGTGAGAAGGCCGTTGATGCTCAGAACGCGGATCAACACGACGAACAGCACAATCGACTGGAGCGGGCCGGGATCGCAATGCTCCCAGACGTACGACAGACACATCCCGAAAATCAGCGCGAGCGGTACGAACGTCATTTTGAGACCAAACGACGACGTGCGAGTCTTGAGCAGCAGATAAAAGCCGAAAATGAACGCCACTGAAAGGATCGATCCCTTCGTACCGCCCACGCTATAGACTAAGAGCTGCCCTAACGCGCCAGCCACAAAGAACCACTTACGTCGATAGTAGAGCCCGCAACCCATCAGGAAGGGATTGACGGCTCCGGTCAACAGCATGAAGGCGTAGTTGACGTTGCTTCCCTCGGCCACGTCGTTGGCGGCGTCTCGCAAGCCGTACACGTCGAAAAACGAAACGATCTGCAGATGGTGGCGAAAGACCATCGCCATCCAAAGCGCCAAACATGTCGCGACGCACGCGACAGAGCGCCAGAAGAGTTTTCGCGGAACGCGCCAAGGATGAATTCGGAAGAGTGGCAGCAAATAGCTGCTTCCCGTGATCGCGAAGCCCACAAAGAGTGCCAATATCAAGCGAGTCACGTCGATCGGAGAATCCAGACCCAGGTACAGCGGTACAAACATCGAGGGAATTATGACGGCAATGTACAGGACCCAATAAGATAGTTGAGAAGGGCGACTGAGCTTGATTGGCATCCACAGGCTCGGAGTGACGCTCAAAATCCAAGCCAGCGCCAAGTAGACTCTGGCCGGCGGATTGTAGTCGAAGCCGAGATAGCCCCACATCGGATACAAATAGTTTTCATACATCCATTCGAAGCACGCGACGTAGGCGAATATCCCCCCTACGAGCAAGAGTCGTAGCCTATAGTGGCCTGCTTTTTCGCTCAAAGTGTTTTCGAACTCCGCACGACTCGAACAGACAAGCGATGTCTCGTCCGGCACGCTAGGCCAAACGATCTTGTTTTGCCGCGGTGGCGAAGTCCGCGAATCGCACTCCCGTTTGAGAGGCGCAAATGACGAATCCGACCCCTAGGGCGGCCGTATAGACACCCGCGGACGCCAGCATTCCGTAGACAGCGCCTCGCAATCCGAAATAAATGATCAGTGGGAGACCAATCAGAAATGTTGCCCCGCCGCTCGCCAGATAGCCGTAGAAAACAGCCTGTGGCCTCTCCATAGCTTTCAGCGCAGCGTTGATTGTATTGCCGATTCCCATTACGACTGGAAGCAAAGCAAGAATCCCCACGAGCGGCGCAATGTCGTCGAATCGCCCGGCGTAGAGCACGTGCATGATTCGTTTGCCGAAAAGATTGACGAAGACTGCGAAGCCGCAGGTGATTACCATGCATGCGATGCAGTAACTCCGCCAGAGAGGGACCAGGCCGGCTATTCGGCGCGAGGCATACCGGAAAGACATCATGGGTAGAATCAGCAGAACCATCGCGACAAACAGCTGATCGATGGGCGTAACCACGTTATACAAGGCCCGCAGGTCTCCCACATCTTTCACCGAGAGAAAGGTGGCCGCAAGCCAATAGTATCCCTGCGTCGTGAACTGAAAGACGAGCGCCGTTACCAAAACCCAGCGTGAATATTTCCAGTGTTCCGTCCAGTATCCAGGCTCCATTTCCGTGAAGTTTCGGCTGGCTGCATCTTCGCGCAGCTCTTTCGCAACGAATAAGGCGGCGACGCTCCAGGCAATCCCAACAATCAAGAAGGCAGCGAAGCCGCTCAGAGTGCCGGTGCGAATCGAAACCCACAATAGCGCCAAGCAGACCGCAAGGAAGATGGAAGAGAACTTCGCCGCGAGATCCGGCCTTCGCCGTATGTAAAACGTCCGCCGCGCGAAGGATGCTGTAAGAAGCACGCCGCACACGAGCGCCATGCCCAGGATCGTGCGAGATCGAAACGCAGGCGCGGTCCAGGCAAGCGCTCGCCACAAAAGCAGCAGGACGGCCGTTAAGCCAAGAGCAAAGCCTAGATTTTTACGCCAGAGCAATCGGGAATACGCGGGAAAGTGGACGTGATAGCGGCCCGACCCGTGAATCGTGTAGGCTTCCAGAATCGCGGCATTGTGCAGTCCCGCCAGAAACGTGAAAACCGAGTACGTAAGCGCAAAGACGCCGTACTCTTCCTTGGTTTGCGTTCTCGCAAGCCCGATATTGACGAGAAACATCCCGCCGACCGAGAATCCCTGGTCCGCCATGCTGAACCCGATTTGCCGAATCCGATCCCACGAAAGGGAACCAGACACGAGCGAACGTGCCGATCGGCTAAAATGGCCCATCTTCCTTGGGCGCGTCTGAGTGTTGGCCGGTCATGTGATCCGTTCGACATCCTGGAACTCGACCTCCACTGCGGCCGATTTGCGAATGAAGTCCAAAGACAACACGACACGGTAGATATTCTTCCTACGAACGAGAATCCCTTCCGCCCCTTCGAGTGGACCCCGGATGACGCGCACGCGCGATCCGACAGCCAGATAGGGATGCGGCTCGATCCGAAGCGCATTGGCTGTCCAATTGCGCAGGAATTCAATATCGCGTTCGGGCACCGGGTGGGGTTGGCCGTTGAAACTTACGAGCCGAACGACGCTCGGAGTCTGCAAAATCTTCAATCGATCGGGCAAAGCAATGCGCACGAACAGATAGCCTGGGAACACCGGCAATCGCAGACGCGTTCGTCGGTCTTTCCATCGGCGAACCGACTCATACGTAGGTAGAAAGGATTCGATGTGCCGTTCGGCGAATTGCTGCTCTACGCGCCTCTCGTGCTGCGCACAGGTGTAAACGGCAAACCATGGACGCTCGCACGGGCGTTGCCATACGCCGGTTGCTGGACCCGGCTCACCGAGGTCACGAACTAAAAGCGCCGTTGATGTCGTGGGTAGGCTCATCCAGCCATCCGATACAGCTTCGCCCCGTCAGCCACAGGGCTTCTTTTCACTTAA
>JBKQNJ010000126.1:0-128650 GCA_052146315.1 Candidatus Acidiferrales bacterium
TAATCCACGCCTATAATCACCATGTTCGGCTCCTTCCTCCCGAGCCTTGGTCGTCATGCAACCAAAGTCTACTCGGGTCGAGGGAGCCGACATTGTTATGAAATCAAATGAAGTATCGCTTCACTTCTCCAGCAAGCCCGCTAATCGTCCAATTGGCCCAACAATCGACTCTCAACTTTCAGTTGAACGTAACGTCGAGAGCGGCTGACCGCAGTGAGTACAACAGGATGCCACGTCGCGTCATCATAGGACGAGAATCGCTCAACAGACCCAACCGGGTCTGTTTACCTGGAAGGACAGCCGAGGAGAGCGCCCATGCGAATTTTATTCCGATCGTTATTGGTGGTTGCTGTCGCGGGAACTCTTGCGGCCACCATAGCGCTCTCGGGGCAATCAGATTTTTCGATTACCGTAAGTACCGCTACGAACACTGTGAAAGCCGGCTCCGACCTGAAAATCGACATGGTTGAGACTAATCTTATGGATCACCCAATCCAGGTCGGTTTAATTACGAAGGCAAATATCGCCGTTTTGGGCTCGAATGGTAACCCTGTGAGAGATGTCCCTCCCGTGTTGATAAAACATCCGGCCGAAAACGGCAAGCCCGAGTGGATGGAGACATATCTGCCTCAAGCGGGAACTAGACTCATCGACTTGGGTCCCGGGAAAACAATCAAAGATCAGTTCGTGGTCACCAAACTTTTCGATTTAAGCAATCCCGGCAAATACACAATTCGAGTGAGATCCTTGGACGAAAAAACCGCTCGGGATGGCGGCACACGGGATGGAGTTCACGTCGTGACCGGGACGCTCATAAAATCCAATACGCTCACGGTCACCGTCACTCCGGCCGACTGAACGCGACTCAGATGCTTCCTCCTCCAGGGTTCAGCGTGACAGGAAATCGGCCAGAAAAGTTCCAAAATCGTCCGCCTGGCTGCGCCGCTCTTTCTCGCACAATGCTTGCGGGCAACGCCGCTGCGCTAGTCCTGATAAGTCGGATAATCGGAAACTGGCCCACCGCCGTCTCACGAGCTCGGGATGCTCGCCCTGCTACAGCTTCTTTTCATCAGTCGAAAATGACGGGTGAATATCGAACACTTCCTGGACGCGCCGGTCTTTAATCACGCGCGCGAAATCCGGATCGGTTTTCGCCGATGTGAATTCCTTATAGCCGTCGTCACGAGCGACTTTCAGGTAGTGGGCCGCCTGCTCGGCGTCGCCTGCCTTCGCGTACGACTTCGCCACAAGAAAGTAGAGCATCCCGGGGTCCGTCGAAGACCTCTGCTGGATGATTGCGCCCGCGCCACTCTTGCGCGAGAAAATATCGGCGTCGAGCGCCAGGGCCCGGCTGAAAGACGTCAGCGCCTCGTGGTATTCCCGCTTCCCAAAATAGGCGTAGCCGAGATTGCTGTAGATCACGGCGCGGTCGCCATCCTGCAGCGAGATCGCTTTCCGATAATAGTCGATCGCTTTTCCATAGTGCTTCTTTGAATATTCCAGAGCGCCGAGATTGTTGATGGCGCTTACGTAGGTCTTGTCGAAGTGGACTGCTTTCTTGTAGGCGCGCTCGGCCCCACGCATGTCGCCAAGCTCCTCGTAGGCAATGCCCAGCTGATTGAGCATGGGCGCATTCTTGGGATCTTTTTTCAGAAGCTCCTCGTAGGCTTTTATCGCCTCAGCATATTCCTTCCGCGCCATCAGGATCCGCGCGCGCATCTCGTCTCTCTCCCGATCCGTAAGGGGTGACTGTGCTTCCGCCTGTGCGGGATTGATGATCGGTGTGTCGGTGCGCGGGTTCGAGGTTTCTTGCGCCCGGGCGGGCGTGACCGCAAAAATCAAGGGAATGGCAAAGAGGGCCAGGCGTTTCATCGCCGTCCTCCTAATGCGCGAGCGCTTGCGGACAGTCGCTAATGCTGGGGTTTCGAGTCATCCGCAGGCTGTTTGCTTCCGCCAAAGATACCAAATATCTTGTCGAGCAGACCTTTTTTCTTCTCTTCCTGTTCCGGCTGCTGGTCGGCGGGATTCTGGGTCTGGGCTTGTCCTGGTACTTGTGCTGGCTTTGTGCCCGGAGCCGCCGTATTCGAGCCCGGTGGGGCGGGTTGGGGCGGGTTGTCGCCCTTGCCGAAGAGATGCGCGAGCCATGACCCCGGCGACCCTGCCAGCTGGCCGCAATACTGCGTCGGTTCGGTGCCGGAGATGAAGTATTCCTCCGCGGTCTGCGGGCACGAGGCCGTCGCGAGTTGCCCGGACTGCGGGTCGATCAGGTCCTGTACGATTCCGGCCGGCGGCTGAAATGGCTGCGCGTTGGTGTACAGCGGCATCTGCACCGCGCGCTTCATGAATTCTCCCCATATCGGCGCCGCAGACGCGCTTCCCGTCATATCGAGGTCGCGGTTGTCGTCGAAGCCGACCCACACGACGCAGAGCAGGTTCGAGGTATATCCGGCGAACCAGCCATCGTGCGACGTCCCGGTTTTCCCCGCAGCCGGCGCAGTGAAACCCATCTCGCGCACGGTGTAACCCGTGCCATGGTCGATTACATCCTCCATGAGGCTCGTCGTGAGAAACGCGACGCGCGGGTCGAGGACCTGACGGGTTGCCGGTTGCTGCTGTTCCTCGATGGTGCCATCGGCCGCCTCGACGCGCCGGATGAAGAGCGGTTCGGCGCGAACGCCGTTCGATGCAAACGCCGTGTAGCCGGCAGCCACGTCAATCGGCGTCATTTCATAGGCGCCGAGCGCAACCGCGGGGGTCGCTTGAATATTGTTGCCGAGGCCCATCTGCCGGGCCAACTGGACGACGCGCTGGTAGCCGATCATCTCGGCGACTTTTACCGTGGCCACATTGAGCGAATGCATCAACGCATCGCGGACCGTCACCGTGCCGTAGAACTCCTCGCCGTAATTGTTCGGCGTGTATTCCTGGCCGTCAAACTCGAACGTCGTCGGCGTATCGTCCACGGTGGTCGCGGGCGTCACGACCGGCTGGTAGCCTTCGATCCCATTGTCGAATGCCGCCGCATACACGAACGGCTTGAATACCGATCCCGGCTGACGGTGCGCGAGCGCGTGGTTCAGCTGGCTCTGGCCGTAATCGCGTCCGCCCATGAGAGCGAGTATCTGTCCCGTATGCGGGTCCATCGCGACGAGCGCCACTTGAGGCGTCGCTACGGGCTGGCCCTTCTTCCGCCAGATGGCATAGCGGCGCGCCAGCAGCTTGTCGATCTGCTCTGTGCCGATCTGGACGGCCTGAGACGCGGCTTGCTGGAGATTGGGATCGAGCGTCGTGTAGATCTTGTAGCTTTGCGTTTCAAGATCGGTCTCGGAGAACTTCGAGAGCAGATGGTCCTTCACCATGTCGACAAAATACGGCGCTGCGCTGCTTTCCACGCCGCCATTCACGAATTTCAGCTTTGCTTTCTTCGCGGCTGCCTCCTGGTCGGCGGTCAAATAGCCGTCGTCGACCATCTGCGCGAGAACGCGGTTGCGCGCTTCTTCGGCGCGGTCGAGGTGGCGTTCGGCCGACGAATAGTAGTTCGGCGCGCGAATGATTCCAGCCAGGAATGCCGCCTCGCCCGGCGTGATCTCGTGGATATCCTTGCCGAAATAGGCTTCGGCGGCTTCGCCGAATCCGCGAATCGAAAAGCTGCCGCGATTGCCGAGGTAGACGTCGTTTGCGTACAGCTCGAAAATCTGTTCTTTCGAGAAGCGCTCGTCGATTTCCGCCGCCATCAGAACTTCTTTAAGCTTGCGGTGCCAGTCTCGCTTCGTCGTGAAGAAGAAGGTACGCGCCACCTGCATGTCGATCGTGCTGGCGCCCTGCGCCTTGCGTCCGAGGCGGACGTCGGCGAGGGCAGCTCCGAAGACACGGACCAGGTCGAGCGCGCCGTGCTCGAAGAAGCGCTTATCCTCGGCGGCCAGCACGGAATGGACCAGCAGCGGCGGTATATCGTTAAACTGCAGCACGCGCCGCTTCTCGCGGGTGCTGTCGAAAAGATTCGTAATGAGCAGCGGCTCGATCTCGGCGGAGTCGCGAGCCGTTCCGTCCGAAAGCTGAGCGATGTGGGAAATTTCGGCGCCCGAAAAGTCGACGCGCAGAGCGTTGGCGCCGTGAAAGTAGGAATTGGCCGATGGATGGATTTCGACCGTCGAGCCGTTCACGCTGAACTGCCCGGGCGCTCCCGCGGCGTTTCCTTCCTGATACCCGGCTTGCAACAGGTAGCTTTTCAGGTCGGACGCGTGCATCGTCTCACCGGTGAAAACGTGTCCTGGCGCGGAATAGACACTCGATGTGTTCTGGAAAACCTGCCCGGTAAGGCGCTGGTCGATGAGATGCCCGAATTGAACGTAATAATACGTGAGGACGCTTGCGGCGCCCAGCAGCACCACCAGCACGACGCCCAGCACGCCCATGCCGAAACGCGACGTCCAAAAGCTGCGGGTAATTCGAATCCGCAATCGGTTCTCCGTTCTTTTCCGCTCCCGCTCGCCAAAGCCGCATCTGGGAATGCGCAACGCCACCGGGGCCCGATCCGCCCATGTCCGGCCGGACCGCTTTCGCTTCTATCTTATCTTAGATGCTGTGATTGTCCGCGTGAGGATGAAATTGCAGAGTAAACTGATAAACGGCCAGATTGATGGGCACGGTGTAATCGAGGGCGATGTCCACGTCGTGGGTGTCGACGGTCACCTGAATATCTTCTTCTTTTGCGGGAATCCCAAGTTCCTGCGCTTTCTTGAAAACGTCATCGCGAATGTCGTCGACGTTTTTCTTCGGATATCCGGCCAGCGCAAAGCGCGATTCGGTCTCGATCGAGTCCTGAAACTGGAAGTTGTTCACGTAGACGGGGACGATCTTCACGGCGACGAAGGCCAGCGCACCCAGGATCGCGATCGTGATCAGGGTGTTTAGTTTCGAGCCGCCGCATTGTCCGGCTCTCTCCGAAGTGCCCGTTTGTGTCGGCCTGAACATCTCTTGTTAACCTGCGCAACCTGCCCGAAGGATTCGCCTATGCTTTTGTATATTGTCAAAGCTAGCATATCGGAAGGCACCGGTGGCAGGTGTCCTTCCGTCCCTGTTCGCGATGAGTAAACGCCGGCCCCGGGAAGGCGAGAATCTGTATGCACAACATACCACTGCACTTACCGGAATTCGCCTGCAAGAATCCTCTTCCGCTGGGACGCCGGAAAGCGTTCGATCGCATACCGAAGGGTCGTTCGAGGCAAGGCCGAATAGTGGTCCCGGAGGAAGTTCAACAGCGCGGGGCGTGACACTTTTCCTGCCTCGCGCAACGCCCAGCCCACGGCCTTGTGTATCAGGTCGTGCGGGTCGCGAAGCAGCTTCTCGGCAATGCGAAACGTGTCGTCGATTTCGCCGTCGCGTATCAGCGCCAGTGTGGCGACGATCGCAATGCGGCGCTGCCACAGATTCGGCGACGCGGCCAGGCGATCGAGCCGTTTTCGCGGGCGCCGCTTTAAGTGCTCTCCGACAATGTACGGCGCCGACGTATCCACGAGGTCCCAATTATTCGCGCGCGCCGCATGCCGCAAGTAGAAAGCGAAAATTCGCGACCGGTTCGCTTCGTCCGCCCGGCCGTACTTCGCAACCAGAATTTCGAGCGCTGTAAAGCGATGCTCGTGAATCGCGGATTCGAGGAGGCGGGCAACATCATCGAGCGGCAGATCGACATTCCGCAGAGCAACCTTTCGCTGCTCCGGAACGGTAATGCCAAGAAAACGATCCCCCTCACCATACTCGCCCTTGCCAGTTTTGAAGAACCAAGCGAGACCCTTCGCGCGCTTCGGGTCCGCGAGGGCTGCCAGGTTGCGTTCGACGCGCTTTCGGGTTGGCATAAGCGCTGCCGTTTCAGTTCGCGCTCTCGCTTTCCGCGGCAATCTAGTAGGCCTTCGCGAAAATCGCCTTTTCCTTCGCCGGTTGGCCGCAATAGACGCACTTGCCCGTTCCGCCCGCTGCCGATCGGCCGGTGCCAAGGGTTTGATCCAGAGGAATGCAGCGCATCGTGGCTTTTGTCTCTTCCTTGATCTTGGCCTCGCAGTCAGTCCCTCCACACCACCACGAAAAGGCGAATCCCTTTTCCACCGCCGCCTTGAATTCGTCGTAGTTGGCCGGGTCGGCGGTATTCGCTTCGCGAAACGCGAGCGCGCGATCGAAGAGAGCCTTTTGAATTTCTTCCAGCATCACCGCTACAGTCGCGGCAATTCCCTCCTGCGGGACGAACGACTTGCCTTCCTTTCCCGGCCGGTCGCGTCGCGCGAGCACCACCGTACCCTTCGCGACGTCCTTGGGCCCCAACTCCATCCGCAGTGGAACGCCGCGCATTTCCCAGTCATTGAACTTGAACCCGGGGCTGGTTCCCTCGCGCTCGTCCATCTTCACGCGGATGCCCGCCGACACGAGTTCCTTGCGCAGGCGGTGCGCCGTCTCGAGCACAGTTGCTTTTTCCTCATCGGTCTTGAAGATCGGCACGATCACCAACTGATGCGGCGCCAGTCGTGGAGGCAGGATCAGTCCCTGATCGTCGCCGTGCACCATGATGATCGCGCCGACCGTGCGCGTCGAAAGCCCCCACGAAGTCGTCCAGCAGTACTGCAGCACGCCGGTCTTATCGAGGTAGCGAATCTCGAAAGCCTTCGCAAAATTCTGCCCCAGGTTGTGCGACGTGCAAAACTGCAGCGCCTTTCCGTCGGCCATCATGGCTTCCAGCGCATACGTAATGTCGGCCCCGGCGAACTTCTCGGCATCCGACTTCCGCCCCGGGATTACGGGAATCGCGGCTTCGCGCATCGCGAAATCCGTGTAAACGTCGAGCATCTGCCGGGTCTCGGCCTCGCCCTCTTCCGCGGTGGCATGCGCGGTGTGGCCCTCCTGCCAGAAAAATTCGAGCGTGCGCAGGAAAAGGCGCGTACGCAGTTCCCAGCGGACCACGCTGTTCCACTGATTGATCAGCACGGGCAGGTCGCGATACGACTGAATCCATTTCGCGTATGCGTGCCCGATGATCGTCTCCGAGGTTGGCCGGATCACCAGCGGCTCTTCGAGCTTTTCGCCGCCGCCGTGCGTCACGACCGCGAGCTCCGGTGAAAATCCCGCCACGTGCGACTTTTCCTTCTCGATGAAGCTTCGCGGGATCAGCAGAGGAAACGCAGCGTTCACGTGCCCGGTCGCCTTAAACCGTTGATCCAGCGCCGCCGTGATATTTTCCCACAGCGCCCAGCCGTACGGCCGCACGATCATGCAACCGCGCACGGGGGCGTAGTCCGCGAGCTCAGCCCGCAGGACGAGCTGGTTGTACCATTCCGAAAAATCCTCCGCCCGCGTCGTCAGCTTCAGATCAGACATTCTTCACCCTTGTATAGGATTGCACCGGTCGGCGCACGTAAACGATTTAGGTTAGGAGACTCACGCTTGCAAGTCAATCAGCACAGATCGCGCGAATCGGCAGGTAGGACCAAACTCCACGACCGCTTTCGCTGGAAATTTTGCCGGCCCTCCTCCATTTCTTGGTGTGCTTCATCGCAAATGCGTGTAGTCTATGCAGCCAATGTTCCTCGCAGGTGTCGTGTCCGCTTCGTCGAAAGGGAGTCAGCACATGCAGAATTGCATCGCCCGGTTCGCTCTACGTGTCGCCGTTTGTGCTGCTTTGCTTTTGGCCTTCAGCGTTCCTCGCACGCAGGCCCAGTCCGAGCAAGGCGCGGCCACGCACACAGGGGCATCCACCAACGACTCGAGCGCGCAAGCCGCAACTCAGCGACAGCCCGGCGTTCGCTATGTTCGCCCGACCGAAAGCGTGAAGCTCCACAATTTCATTTTCGACACGGTCGGTCCGTATCCCTTCATCGGCGCGGCGGGGACTGCCGGAATCCAGCAGGCTTATGGAACGCCGCACGAATGGGGCGAGGGCTGGGACGCTTACGGCGTTCGTGTCGCCAGCAACTTCGGAATCGCCCTTACCACGACAACCGTGCGCTACGGACTTGCCGAGGTCTTTCGCGAAGACACACTCTACTACCGCTGCCAATGCAAGGGCTTCCTGCCGCGCTTCGGCCACGCGCTGATTTCAACCGTCACCGCGCGCCGTGGCGACGACGGCCACCGCGAATTCTCGTTCCCGGCCCTGGCCGCCCCCTATGCGGGCGCGATGACGGCAGCGCTCGGCTGGTATCCCAGCCGCTACGGGCCGAAGGACGGTTTCCGCATGGGCAATTACAACCTCCTCGGCCAGGCAGGGCAAAACGTCGCGCTCGAATTCGTCTACGGCGGGCCGCACACATTTCTTAACTCCATGCATATTCCGGGTCTTTCCGGGAAGGGACGCGTCGCTCCGAATCCATAAACATGAAACATGAGCGCCCGCGTGCGTTGCAAAGCCCGTCTGCGTCCGATAGAATTTGCACGCGTTCGTCGCCCCTGAGTGATTGAAATGATCCACGACAGTCCCGAATCGCTGCGCATGAGCCGTTCGCTCGCGGAAACCGATCCCAAAATTGCGGATGCGCTGCGCGAGGAAGTTCGCCGCCAGGCCACCGGCCTCGAGCTGATTCCTTCCGAGAATTTCGTCTCTGAAGCCGTCCTCGAAGCGATGGGCTCGGTCCTCACCAACAAGTACGCCGAGGGCTATCCCGGGAAGCGCTATTACGGCGGCTGCGAATTTGCCGACCGCGCCGAACAGCTCGCGATCGACCGCGCCAAGGAACTCTTCGGCGCGGAACACGCAAACGTCCAGGCGCACTCCGGCACGCAGGCGAACATCGGCGTGTACATGACCGTGCTGCAGCCGGGCGACGTCGTGCTCGGCATGAATCTTGCGCACGGCGGCCATCTGACGCACGGCCATCCGCTGAATTTTTCCGGCAAGACATACAAATTCGTGCCCTACGGCGTTTCGAAGGAAACAGAGACAATCGACTACGATGAACTCGAGCGCCTCGCCGTCGAGCACCAGCCGAAAATGATCGTCGCCGGCGCGAGCGCCTATTCGCGCATCATCGACTTCCCGCGCATGTCGCAAATCGCGCACTCCGTTGGCGCAATTTTCTTCGTCGACATGGCGCATATCGCGGGGCTAATCGCCGCGGGCATCCATCCGAGCCCTGTGCCGCACGCGGATTTCGTCTCGACCACCACGCACAAGACGCTCCGCGGTCCGCGCGGCGGCCTCGTCCTCTGCCGCGAAAAATACGCCAAGGATCTCGACCGCTCCACTTTCCCCGGCATTCAGGGCGGTCCGCTGATGCACATCATCGCGGCCAAGGCCGTCTGCCTGAAGGAAGCAATGGAACCGGGATTCCGCGAGTATCAGCAGCAGGTGGTCGCCAACGCCAAGACGCTCGCCGCCGGAATCGCGCGCCGCGGCTACCGCATCGTCAGCGGCGGCACGGACAATCATCTTTTCCTCGTCGATATCCACTCGCGCGGCCTCACCGGCGCCGACGCTCAGCCGGCCTTCGATCGCGCCGGCATCACCATCAACAAGAATTCGATTCCGTTCGATCCGCTTCCCCCGATGAAGGCGAGTGGCATTCGCATGGGAACTCCCGCCGTCACCACGCGCGGCATGCGCGAGCCTGAAATGGAAAAGATCGCCGGATGGATCGCCGACGTGCTCGATCACCTCGGCGACGCCTCGACCGAACAGCGTGTTCGCGCCGACGTTGCTGCATTCGCTTCGAATTTCCCTCTTTATACGCGCCGGCTGGAAGCTGCGGAGGCGGCTCTCGCCGGAGTTCGCACGGCCCGTTGATAGGAACCTGACCAGGACCTGAACAGCACTCGGACAGCACCAGAAAATTTGCCCCTTCACCAGTCGTCCAGAAAACGAGGTCACTGATGGTGATGCCTACGGTTTGGGGCGGTCCGATTACCGAGTACGAGCGCGAGGAAGCCCGCCAGATTCAGCTCTCTTTGCTGCCTGCAGGCGGGCTGGCCGCGCCTTCCTACGAAATCGGGTACCGTTTTTCGCCGTTTGGCGGTGTCGGCGGAGATTTTGCCGACTTCTTCCTGCTGCCCAATGGGCTAGTAGGCCTCTACTTGGGCGACGTCGTCGGCAAGGGACTTTCGGCGGCGCTGTACGCTGCGCTCGTGATGGGCCTGCTCCGCGGAATTCACAAGGAAGGAACGAACCCGGCAGCCGCACTCACCTTGCTAAATAAACGGATGCTCGTGCGCCCGGTCGTTGGCCGCTTTGCCGTCACACTCTACGCGACGTTCGACCCCGCGTCACGCAAACTCACGCTCGCAAACGCCGGCCTGCCGCTGCCTCTGATCGCTTCGAAGGCCGGCTGCACGGCGCTAGGCGAGGGCGGCTTGCCTTCCGGCCTTTTCCCCGGCGTATCTTACGAAAACTATTCCGCCCAGCTTTCGCCCGGTGATTCCGTTCTGTTCGCAAGCGACGGCCTGCACGAGCTTCGCGACCGCTACGATCAAGATTTCAGCCGCGAACGCCTCGCAGGAATCTGGGAGCAGTCTTACAATAGATCGGCGGATGACTCGCTTGACCTTCTCTTCGACGAAGCACGCGCCTTTTCCGAAGATGGCAGCGAGCAGCGCGACGACATCACGGCGCTCGTCCTCCGCGTCCCTGCCTAGCATTCTGCGCATGGTGTTGGTTTCTCTGCGTCCTCTGCGTCTCAGCGGTGAATCCTGGTTCTCTTCGCTTTGTTTGGTTTTCTCTGTGCGCTCTGTGGCCGTTCTCGGTGATCTCTGTGTTAAGCCTTCCGCATTCCGACCGGCTGCCCAACATCACCAAATCTCGATCTCGAGTTCCGTCACCCGCCCGTCGCGAATCGAAAACGCCCGCGCCGGCTTCGGCGCATCCGCCAGCGGCGAAATGATGAAGTAAATCGCCTCCGAGTAATACGCAAGCTCGATGTCGCGCGCCGACGGCTCGTTCTTCCCGTTCGGATGCGAGTGGTAGATGCCAAGAAATTCCAGTCTCCGCTCGCGAAATTCGCGCATCATGTCCACGATTTGCCTGGGCGCAATCTCGTATCCCTTCGCCCGATCGGCAGCCACATTCACCGCCGGAAACACGTCCGTGATCACGCCGTCGCGCCCCGCCAGCAACCCGCAGCATTCGGCTGCCGCATCGCGTCGCGCATGCTCCAGCAGGTCGGCGCACACGTCGCCTGACACTGGGATCCGCAGATTCACAAGCGCAGTCTATATCGATTGCTTCAGGAACGATAACGCGAGTGGACAATTCGGGAAGGTTTTGGAGGTCGTAGGGGCGCCAGCTCGCGGCGCCCTCTTCGATGTTAAGAAACGGAAACGCTAAGCCTTCTGGGCCTGCCGCCGCAGGAACGTCGGCACATCCAGATCATCCGCCGGCATCTCGTGCGCCACTTCGCTCACGTTTCGCGCCACCTGCTGGACGACGGCCGTCTGCTGCGGCGCAACGTTGGCCGGCTCCCCCGGCTCGCGCCCCGCCTTCCACGTCTTCGGCAGGTACGATGGCCGCGCGTGGGTCTTCTTGTTCGCCACTTCACGGAATCCTGCCGCGATCACGGTGATCTTCACCGACTCCTTCATCGCATCATCCTGCACCGCGCCGAAAATGATGTTCGCGTTTTCGTGCGCCGCTTTCTGGATGATCGACGAAGCCTCGTGAATCTCGTGCAGCGATAGGCTCGACGAGCCGGTCACGTTGATCAAAATCCCCTGCGCGCCGTTGATGCAGTTGTCCTCGAGCAGCGGGCTATTGATCGCGCGATTCGCCGCATCTACAGCGCGGTTCGACCCGGTCGCCACCGCCGTGCCCATCACGGCGTAGCCCTGCCCGGACATGATCGTCTTCACGTCCGCGAAGTCGCGGTTGATGATGCCGGGAATCGTGATGATGTCGGAAATGCCCTGCACGGCCTGCCGCAGGATATCGTCCGCGATGCGGAACGCTTCGAAAAAGCTGGTTCCCTGCTCGACGCACTCCATCAGCCGCTCGTTGGGGATCACGATCACGGTATCGACGCAACCGACCAGCTCGGCTAGCGCTTGCTCGGCCTGCTGCATGCGCCGCTTCCCTTCAAACGCGAATGGCTTAGTCACGACGGCCACCGTGAGCGCGCCAAGCTCGCTCGCGAGATTCGCCACCACGGGCGCCGCGCCGCTGCCCGTGCCGCCGCCGAGCCCCGACGTGACGAACACCATGTCCGCGCCGTCAAGCGCCTCGAGAATTTTCTCGGTGTCTTCGAGCGCCGCCTTCCGCCCGACCTCCGGGTTTGCGCCCGCGCCCAACCCTTTCGTCAGCTTCGCGCCGAGCTGCAGCTTTACGGGCGCTTGCGATAGCTTCAGCGCCTGCAAATCCGAATTGGCGGCGATGAAGTCCACGCCTTCCACCTTGGCGCGGATCATGCGGTTGACAGCGTTCGATCCGCCGCCGCCGACGCCGATCACCTTGATCTTCGCGCCGTCATGCGGTTCTTCCGCAAACAAAACTCGAATGCTCGATTCCTTTGGCGACATGCTCCCTCCCTCAGTTCCGGTTTCTTCCACTGCTCCTGCCGTGACCCTGCTCACGCCCCTGCGAACATGCTCTTCAACTTGCCCATGAACCCCGTGGGACGCGCCCCCGCAAGGCGCCTGGTGCGCGCACCGTAAAGGACCAATCCCACAGCCGTCGAGTACTCGGGCTGGGAAACCTCTTCGCTCATATGCGCCAGGCCTCGCGGCGCAGCCACGCGCACCGGCAGATTGAACACGTGCTCCGCCAGCTCCGGCAATCCGCGGAGATGAGCGCCGCCGCCGGTGAAAACGATTCCGGCAGGAATTTGCGATTCGAGGCCGCCGCGGCGCAATTCGTCGCGGATCAGCATCAGGAACTCCTGCGCGCGCGGCACGACGATGTCCGCCAGCATGCGCGCGAAAATCGTGCGCGGCGGCCGGTCGCCCACACTCGCAATCTCGATCGCGAGATCGCCCGTCACTAGCTCGCGAAATACGCAGGCATGCTCCCGCTTGATCTTTTCCGCTTCCGGGATCGGCGTCCGCAGGCCGACTGCTAGATCGTTCGTGAAATGATCGCCACCCACGGGGATCGCCGCCGTGTGCCGCACCACGCCTCCCGCGTAGCCAATCAGTTCGCTGGTGCCCCCGCCGACGTCGAGCAAGCAGATGCCCAACTCGCGCTCGTCCTGCGTCAGGCACGCTTCCGCGGAAGCAAAAGGCTCGAGCACGGTGTCGTCCACGCGAACGCCTGCGCGGTTCACCGCCGTAACGATATTTTGCGTCGCCATGCTCGATGCCGTCACGATGTGGACGTTCGCCTCGAGCCGTTGCCCCACCATGCCGATCGCGTCGCGAATGTTGTCCTGCTTGTCGAGAAAAAATTCCTGCGGCAGCACGTGCAGCACTTCGCGGTCTTCCGGCAGCGTCACGCCTTTGGCTGCTTCGATCGCGCGCCGCACGTCTTCGCGCTGCACATCCCGCGGCCTTGATCCCAGCGTAATTCCGCCCTGGCTGTTCACGCCGCGCACATGCGATCCGGCGACGCCGATCATCGCCGATTCCACCGGCACGCCCACGATCGTTTCCGCTTCCTCCACCGCGCGGCGAATCGAGCTCACCGCGAGATCGAGGTTCACGATCTGTCCTTTGCGCCAGCCCTTCGATTCCGCCGCGCCGAGCGCCGCGAATTTCACGCCGCCCTCATCATCCTGCTCGCCGATCAGCGCGCACGTCTTCGTGCTGCCGATATCGAGCGCCACAATGTGCCGTTCTTTTCTGGTCAAATCCGCCGCTCCCCTGTGGTGCCTCGCCCATTACCTCGCTCTTACCGCATCCTTATCTCGAATGTTTCGTCGCTTGCGCATGCGTGCGTGATTTCACCGGTTTCGACGCATGCTGCGCCACGGGCTTCGGCGCAACGGTCGTATCCGGATTCACCACCGCCTCGCCGCCGAATCGCAAATCGATCGACTCCACGCGGCCGGTCGTCGCGCGCCACTGCCCGATATCTTCAATCAGCGTCTGATACTTCGACGCGAAGTCGCTGTCGCCGAACCGAACCACGATCGGCGCGTCCACTTGTCCCGACCCGCTGGCATCGCCCGTTGCAGCGCTCACCGTCTGAAAGCCTGTCAGCGTCGCACGCACGTCGTGCGCATCCGAGAGATCAACTTCGCTCACCTGCTCGCTCACCCCCGGATGGGCCGCTTCGATCTGCTGCAGGAATCCCGAGAAGAGCTGCATGCGCTGCTCGCGATCGTCCTGCGGCATGTCTGCGCCGATTCCGGTGACGACGGGAAAATGGAAATTGCCCTCGAGCGGCCGCTCGAGGACCACTCCGTGGACATCCACCAGCGCCATGCCGGTTCCATTGCGCAAAAACGCGATCGGCGTGCGCTCCGTCACTTCCACTTCAATCCTGTTCGGCAGAACGCGCTGCACCGTGGCGTGCTCCACCCAGGGGATTGCCTCGATCTCGCTCCGCCGCTGGTCGAGAGGAATTCGCAGGACGCTCTTGCCTCGATCGGCTGCGAAAATCTCGCGCACATCGGCGGTCGTCACGTAGTGGTTTCGTTTGAGCGCTATCTGCTCGGGATGGATCAGCGCCATTTCCGGCGACGCCAGCAGAAAATGCCCCAGATCGTACGCGATCCACGCGCCCGCCAGGCCGACGGCGGCCCACATCGTGGCGCGCAGATACGTCCGCCACGCTTTCCGGCCGAACTTGCGCCGTTTGATCTCGAGCGGCTTCTGCCGCCGCAGATACTTCGGCTCCTCGTCCGCCAGAACTTCCTGCGGATAGACTTCCGCGTCCATGGCTTTCAGTTTCGCCAGACGATTACCTCGTTGTCGAGTTCCACGCCGTACGCGCTCCGCACCCGCTCGCGCACGTCCTCGATCAGCTTCAGCATGTCGACGCAGCTCGCCTTGCCTGCGTTGACGAAAAAGTTTGCGTGCCGGTCGCTCACCATCGCGTCGCCCACGCGGTGGCCCTTCAGCCCCAGCTCGTCGATCATCCGCCCCGCCGAGCCGCCCGCCGGATTCTTGAAGATGCAGCCCGCGCTCTTCTGGTTGAGCGGCTGGCTCGACCGCCGCTTCTCGTTGCACACCTTGATGCCCGCCAAAATCTCTTTGAACGGCTTCGACGGCAGCTCGAGCTTCACCCGCAGCATCACGTCGTCCGGCGCAAACGAAGTGTGACGGTAATCGAACCGGATGTCGTCGCCGTGCAGCGTCTCGATCTTGCCGGTGGCGGCGCGATACAGTTCGACCTCGCGCACGTGCGGCCCGATCTGCGTGCCATACGCGCCCGCGTTCATTCGCAGCGCGCCGCCCACGCTTCCCGGCACCCCGATCAGCCCTTCCATCCCGCCCAGATCATGCTTCGCGCAAAACGTGACCATGCCGCCGAGATCGGCCGAGGCGTCGACGTACGCCGCATTTCCCTCGACGCGCATTCCCGGATGCGCCGTGGGCAAATGCAGGATCACATACGGCAGATCGCCGTCCGCGATCAGCACGTTCGTGCCGCCTCCCAGGAACCGGTGCGGAATTTTTTCGTCCGCCAGCCGGCGCATCACCTCCGGAATCGTCTCGTAGTTGCGCAGCAGTAGTTCGTCGGTCGTTCCGCCAATCCCGAGCGAGGTCTGCTCCGCGAGCGACACGCCCGGGCGCAGTTCGACGCCGAGTTCCCTTAGTCGCGCCGCTGCTGTGTCCTTAATCCGCATGCGGAGCCGCAATCCCCGAGATTCTCGAATCGAGTAGCAGCGCGAGTTCGTCCGTCACGCGGCCCACGCTTCCCGCGCCGATCGTCAGGACCGCGTCGCCCGCGCGCGATTCGCGCAGCATGTATTCGATCCCGCCCTGCAGCGTGCTCGAATAGACGACGTTCTTGTGCCCCGCCGAGCTGATGGCTTCCGCCAGCTTCTCGCCCGTAATGCCTTCGATCGGCTGCTCGCCCGCCGCGTAGATGTCCGTCATCACCAAAATGTCCGCGTCGTTGAACGAGCGCAAAAAATCGTCCCACAGGTGCTGCGTGCGCGTGTACCGATGCGGCTGAAACAGAACCAGCAGCCGCTTGTATCCGCAGCCGCGCGCCGCTTCGAGCGTTGCCCGGATTTCCGCCGGGTGATGGCCGTAGTCGTCGATCAGCGTGACGCCCGAAAAATTGCCTTTGATCTCGAAGCGTCGCCCGACGCCGGAAAAATGCGTCAGCCCTTCGCGAATCAGGTCCGCCGGGACGTTCAGCGCGAGCGCCACCGCCGCGGCCGCCGCCGCATTGCGCACGTTGTGCATTCCCGGAGGCGATGCCAGCTCGAAGACTCCCAGATCCTCCCCGTGATATTGCAGCCGGAATGCGCTCGACAGCCCCTTGAGTTTTACATCGCAGATAATCAAGTCGGCCTGGCTCGACACGCCATAGGTGATCAACGGCCGCTTCACGCGCGGCACGATCGCCTGCACGTTGGGCTCGTCGAGGCACAGCACCACCGAACCGTAGAACGGCACGCGGTTCACGAACTGCAGAAACGTCTCCTGGATCTCTTCGAGCGACGCGTACTGGTCGAGATGCTCGCGATCGATCGTGGTGACCACCGCAATCACCGGCGCGAGCAGCAGAAACGACCGGTCGCTCTCGTCCGCCTCGACCACCATGTACTCGCCGCGGCCCACCTGCGCGTTCGAGCCCGCGTGATTCACGCGCCCGCCGACCACGAACGTCGGATCGAGATCGGCCGCCGCCAGCACCGCCGCAACCATCGAAGTCGTCGTCGTTTTCCCATGCGCTCCCGCTACCGCGATCCCAATCTTCAGCCGCATCAGCTCGGCGAGCATTTCAGCTCGCGGGATCACCGTGATTTTCAGCCGATGCGCCTCGAGAATTTCGGGATTGTCCGCGGGTATGGCCGTCGACACAACCACCACGTGCGCCCCGTGGACGTTCTCCGCGCGATGCCCCTCGTAGACCTTCGCGCCGAGCCGCCGCAGCCGCTCGGTCACTGGCGTCGATTTCAAGTCCGAGCCCGAAACGGCGTAGCCGGTCGAAAGCAGCACTTCGGCGATCCCGCTCATGCCGCTGCCGCCGATTCCGACGAGGTGAATGCGTTGGAAATTGCGGAATGTGACGTTCATGCCCGGGCCACGCTCTCCAGAAGATCGACGATATCCTCGATGGCCCGCGGCTTCGCGAGCGACCGCGCTCGATCTTCCATTTCCTCGATTCTCCGGGGCTGGTCCAGGAGAGAAAAAATTTCGTTCGTCAGGCGCTCGGGCGTCAGCTGGTCTTGCGGCAGCAGGCGGGCCGCTCCGGCGTCTTGCATGGCTGCGGCATTGCGCGTTTGGTGGGCGTCGGTGGAAGCCCCGAAGGGGATGAAGATGGCGGCGCGTCCGGAGGCGGATACCTCCGCGACGGTAATTGCGCCCGACCGGCAGACGATCAGGTCCGCCTGGGCAAACCTCTCCGCCATGTTTTCGATGAAGGGTAAAACCTCCGCATGGAATTCGCGGCGCGCATAGGCCACTCGAACGGCATTATAGTCGCGTTCGCCGGTTTGATGCACGATGAAAAGCTGATTTTTTCGCGCTGCCAACCGGTCGAGCGAATCCACCACCGCACGATTGATCGGCAAAGCCCCCCGGCTCCCACCTGTAATCAGAATATTGAACGGCGCGCGATGCTCTTTTTTCCCGATCGCGAAGAATTCGGCGCGCACCGGGCAGCCGGTGACCACCGCTTTTCGCCCGAATCGCTCGGCTGTCTCCGCGTGCGCCACAGCAACGCGCGTCGCCAGGCGCACCAGGACGCGGTTCGTGAATCCCGGCTCGACATTCGGCTCGAACACCACGTTCGGAATCCGGTGCAGCGCCGCCAGCAGCATCATCGGCCCGGACGCGTAACCTCCCACGCCCAGCGCCGCGTTTACGCTATAACGCCTCAAAATCCGCTCCGAATCCCAGAGCCCCGCCGGTAGCATCGCCGCATTGCGAAAAAATTTCGCACCGCCGATACCTTTTAGCCCGGCCACGCGAATCAATTCGAGCGGCAAACCAGCCTGAGGGATCAGCCGCGCTTCGATTCCGCGTTCGGTTCCGACAAACACAACGCGCCTTTCTGGCCCTTCACTTCCGCGACGCAACCACTCTCGGCCCACGGCCAGCGCCGGAAAAACGTGCCCTCCGGTGCCCCCACCCGCAATCAGCAAAGTCTTCGCGCCCGCCTTCGCGATAGCGGACTGAGCATCGGGGCTCACGTCTCTTCTGCGTGCTGGCTGATATTCAACAGCACTCCCGTTGCCAACAGCATTCCCATCAGGCTCGACCCGCCGTAGCTCACGAACGGCAGCGGAATCCCTTTCGTCGGCATCAGCCCCAGCACCACGCTCAGGTTGATCAGCGCCTGCCCCACCACCATCGCCGTGATTCCCACGCCCAGCAGCCGCCCGAATTCATCCGGCGCCTTCATCGCCGCCACAAACCCGCGCCATCCGTAGAACGCGAAAAGCCCTAGCACGATCGCCGCGCCGATGAATCCGAACTCTTCGCAGATCACCGAAAAAATGAAATCCGTGTGCGCCTCCGGCAGGAAAAACAGTTTCTGATGGCTCTCCATCAAGCCCACGCCGCTGAATCCGCCCGATCCCACCGCGATCAGCGACTGCAGCAGCTGGAATCCGTGCCCCTGAGGGTCCGCGCCCGGGGAAAAAAATGCTTTGACGCGTTCGAGCCGGTAAGGCGTGCTCAGGATCGCGATTGCCACCACCGGCACGGCCACCGCCGCTGCCGCCATGATGTATCGGATCGAAATCCCGGCGATGAATAGCATCACCGCCGCGCTGAAAAAGATCATGCACGCCGTGCCGAGGTCCGGCTCCTTGCAGACCATCGCCACCATCAGCAGCACCGTGCCTATCGCTGGCAATAGCGTGCGCGTCAGGTTGTTCACGCCCTCACCGCGCGGCGTGCGCCGCAGTTCAAGGAACCACGCGAGGTAGAAAATCACAGCGAGCTTCGCGAATTCCGACGGCTGCAAATTCAGCGGCCCCAGCTTGATCCAACGATGCACGCCGTGAGACCTGTCGAGGAAGAACACCGCAATCAGCAGCAGAAACGTCACGCCCAGCGCCGTGAAAATCACGCGCGGCTGCCGCAGCTTCCGGTAGTCCGTATTCATCAGCCAGAACATCCCTGCGATTCCAAACGCGATCCACACCACCTGCCGCAGCAGAAAATAGTAGGCGTTGCCGTATTCGTCGCGCGCCATTACCGCCGACGCGCTGAACACCATCACCGCGCCGATCAGGCACAGCGCCAGCGTCACGCCGAATAGCTTCCGGTCAGGCTGCAGACTGCGCGGCATCGCCCGTCCTTTCGTCTCGCGCGCCGGTATCCGCAGGCCCTGGGCGCCCTTCGAGCCGCGCGACCAATTCCTTGAACCTTCGCCCGCGCTCCTCGTAGTTCTCGAATTGATCGAAGCTCGAACATGCCGGCGCCAGCAGCACCACATCACCCGGCCGCGCGCGTTCGCTCGCCAGCTGCACGGCTCGGTCGAGCGTGCCGGCCTGCACCGTTTCGACCGGATCGCCCAGATCGACCGAGATCTTTTCGGCGGCCGCGCCGATCAAAATCACGAGGCGCGCCCGTTCGCGCAGCGGCCCCGCCAGCGGCGTGTATGGGCTTCCCTTGTCCTTACCCCCGAGAATCACGATCAGCGGCTCTGGAAAAGCCTCGACGGCCTTCAGCGCGGCATCTACGTTCGTAGCCTTCGAGTCGTTGTAAAATTTCACGCCGCCCACCTCGGAGGCAAACTCGAGCCGGTGCTCGACTCCGCGAAATGTCTTCACGCCGCTCGCAATCGCCGCCGGCGTTGCTCCCGCGAGATACGCCGCCGCGCACGCCGCCAGCACGTTTTCGACGTTATGCTCGCCCCGCAGCGAAATCTGGTCTCGCCGCGCCACCGCCACCTCCGAGCCTTCGTGCCGGAAAATAATTTGCCCATCGCGCAAAAACGCGCCCGCCGCCACGCGCTTCTCCCGGCTGAACCAGAACACTTGCTGCCGCGACGGCATCCGCCGCGTCACTTCCGGATCGTCCGCATTCAGCACGGCGCAGTCGCGGTCCAGTTGGTTTGCGAACATCCGCATCTTCGCCTCGGCGTACTCCTCAAACGACGCGTGCCGGTCGAGGTGATCCGGCGTCAAATTCAGCAGCACGCCAATCTCGGGACGAAACGCCTCGGTCGCCTCAAGCTGGAAGCTGCTGATCTCCGCCACCGTCACGCTCGAATCGACTGTCGACCCGACCAGCGACAGCAGCGGCACGCCGATGTTGCCGCCGACGAACGTCTGGATTCCCGCCGTTTTCAAAATGTGCGCCACCAGCGAAGTCGTTGTCGTTTTTCCGTTCGAGCCGGTGATCGCCACGAGCTTGCCCCGCAGGAATCTCCACGCCAGCTCGATCTCGCTCCACACCGTCACGCCGCGGCTTCGCGCCAACGCCACCGGCGCAAGCTTTACCGGCACGCCCGGGCTCAGCACGATCAGGTCCTGGTCGAGAAACGTTGCATTCGTGTGACGCCCGAGTTCGAGTTTCACACCGGTCGCGCGCAGCCGTTCCGCCGCGTCGCCGAGCTCGCTCTCACTCTTTTCATCGGTGGCCGTCACCGTCGCGCCATATCCCGCCGCGAAAAGCGCCGTCGCGATTCCCGTGCGCGCGAGCCCCACCACGAGCACGCGCTTTCCTGCAAAGTCGAACCCCGGTCTCACTTGGCCCTCACCTCTGCTCCCTTACCTCAATTTCAACGTCGTCAGCGAAAACAGCGCGAACACCAGCGCCAGAATCCAGAATCGCACGATGATTTTCGACTCGCTCCATCCCACCAGTTCGAAATGATGGTGCAGCGGCGCCATGCGAAAAATCCGTTTGCCCGTCAGCTTGAACGAGCCCACCTGCAAAATCACCGACAGCAGCTCGATCAGAAAAATGCCGCCGATCGACACCAGCAGAATTTCCTGCTTCAGAATCACGGCCACCGTGCCGATCGCCCCGCCCAGCGCCAGCGAGCCCACGTCGCCCATGAACATTTCCGCGGGGTGCGCGTTGTACCAGAGAAAGCCGAGCGACGCGCCCACCAGCGAGCCGCAGAAGATCGTCAGCTCGGCTGCATCCGGGATTCTTTGAATCTCGAGGTACTCGGCGAAGCGCGCGTTGCTCGATACATACGTGATCACCGTCAGCGCCACCGACGAAATCAGGACGCACCCGATCGCGAGGCCGTCCAGGCCGTCCGTCAGGTTCACGCCGTTCGAAAGGCCAGCAATCACCAGTACCAGAAACAAAATGAACGGCACGTACGCCAGAGGCCAAATGAACCGGTGCTGCAACAGCAAATCGATTACCAGGTCGGGATGCAACCGCTTCAGGAACGGCACGCTCAGCTGCGTCGAGTACACGCCCTTGGTCTGCAAGCCCAGCAGCACCGCACCCACGAACACGCACGTCAGCACCTGAAAGAAAAATTTCCGCCGCGCGGTCAATCCGAGATTTCGCCGCCGCACCACCTTGTTGTAGTCGTCGATGAATCCGATCGTCCCAAAACATAACGTCGCGGCTACAGCCAGCGGCACGTACGGATTCCGCAGGTCCGCCCACAGCAGCGTCGAAATCGTGATGGCCGCGACGATCAAGAGGCCGCCCATCGTCGGCGTCCCCGCTTTTTTCTGATGCGCCTTCGGACCTTCGTCGCGAATGTACTGCTTCACCTGCAGCGCGCGCAGCCGCTCGATCATCCACGGCCCGAAGACCAGCACAAGAGTCAGCGAGGTGAGGGTCGCCAGCGCCGTGCGTACCGTGATGTACCGAAAAACGTTCAGCGCGCTGAAATGCGGCCGGAGCGCGGCGAACAGATAAAACAGCATCTCAGCGGCGCCCTTTCGAGCTTGCTTCGATCGCTTCCGGCGCGGCCGCCTGCGCGCGCCGGTGCCGCGCGTCAATTGCTTCCAGCACCTTTTCCATCCGCACCCCGCGCGAGCCTTTCAGCAGCAGCAGGTCACCCGTGTCGACGAATCCTTCGAGAAACTTACCCGCTTCCCGCGAATTGGCGAAAAACTGCGCGCGCTCCGGCGGCTGCCCCGCCTCGATCGCGCCTTTCACCAGATCCTCCGAGCAGCCCTGCACGCCGAAAATCCAGTCAATCTTCCCTGCGCGCGCCGCCAATCGCCCGCATTCGCGGTGCAGCTCAGGCGAAGATGTGCCGAGTTCCAGCATTTCCCCCGCAGCCACGATGCGCCGCTCATATCCCGGCGTCGCCGCCAGCAGTTCGACGAGCGTGTTCAGCGCCGTCGGACTCGAGTTGTACGTGTCGTTGATCACCGAAAAGCCGTCTTCGAACCGCACCACTTCGCCGCGCTTGTCCGCCGGCTTGAGCGATGGAAAAACGCTCTTCGCCTCTTCCGCGCCGATTCCCCAGACGCTTGCGGCCGCCAGCGCCGCCACCGCGTTCATCACGTTGTGCCGCCCGATCAAAGGCAGTTCCAGCCGCGTGCGTCCGGCCGGCGAGACGAAATCGAACGCCGAGCCGTCGATCCCGCGTTCCTCGATCCGCTCCACGCGAAACTCCGCCGGCGGCTTTTCGCCAAAGCGCAACACGCGGCCGCGCGCAGCCTGTGCGAATCCCGCCACGTGTGGGTCGTCCGCGTTCAAGACTGACACCGCGCTCGGCCGCAAGTTTTCGATCAGCTCCCTCTCCGCGCTCGCAATCTCCTCGATCGACCTGAAAAATTCCAAGTGCTCGATCGCCACGCGCGTCACCACGCCTGCATCCGGCGACGCGATCCGCGTCAGCTTCGCGAGCTCGCCCGTATGCGACATTCCCAGCTCGACCACCGCCGCGCCGTGCTCGTCATCGAGCTTCAGCAGCGTGAGCGGCAATCCGTATTCGTTGTTCAGGTTCCCTTGCGTCTTCAGCACGCGGAACCGCGCGCCCACGAGCGCCGCCAGAATCTCTTTTGTCGTTGTCTTGCCGACCGAGCCGGCCACCGCGCCGACGAGCCGCCCCGGCTGCGCGCGCCGCCACTTTTCGCAAGCCCTCGATCCCAGCCGCTGCAGCGCATCAAGCGTGTCGTCGACCGCGAAGAGTTTGCCGCGAATCGCCGCGTCGAATTCCCCGATTCGATCGCGCGCCACCACCCCGGCCGGAATGCCCCGCGCCAGTACCTCGGCGACGAAAGTGTGTCCATCGTGACGCGGTCCGCGTATCGCGATGAACAACTCGTCAGCCCCGATAGTACGCGAGTCAATCGAGACGCCGGCCAGCCGGGCCATGGGGTCAAGCCCAGCGGGAACTGGGACGCCCAATGCTTCAGCCACTTGAACCACCGTCCACCGCATTGCGTCTCCAATGGGCTGGCCTTCATGCTCAGCCGGATCTCCGCGTCACTCAGTTTCGCGATTCGTGCCCACTCGCCTTCTTTGCGAAGCCCTTGCGGCGCAGGATGGCTCGCGCCTTTTCCCGGTCGTCGAATTCGACCATTCCGGTCCGCAGCACCTGGTACGTCTCGTGTCCCTTCCCCGCCAGCAGCACAATGTCTCCCGGCCGCGCTTCCTCAAGCGCCATCTCGAGCGCCCGCTCGCGGTCCGGCTCTACCTGGTATTTCGCATCGACTTTCTGCAATCCCACCACCACATCGTTGATGATCCGCAACGGGTCCTCGCTGCGCGGGTTGTCGCTCGTCAGCACCACCAGATCGCTCAACGATCCCGCCGCCTCGCCCATCAGCGGCCGCTTCGTCCGGTCGCGTTCGCCGCCTGCTCCGAAAACAGTGATGATCCGTCCCGACGTGCTCAGCTCGCGCGCCGTCGCGATCAGATTTCGCAGCGCGTCGTCCGTATGCGCGTAATCGACCACCACCAGAAACGGCTGCCCTTCGTCGATTCGCTGAAATCTTCCCGGCACGAGTTCGAGACTCGCGACGCCCTGCTCGATTTTTGCTTTCCGAATATCGAGCGCGATTCCCGCGCCGATGGCCGCAAGAATATTGTAGACGTTGATGCGCCCCACGAGCGGCGAACGAACTTGGATGTTTCCTATCGGTGTCTGCGCCGTGAATTCGAGCCCATCGAAGCTCAGCGCGAATTTCTTCGCCGTCAGGTCGGCCGCGTTCTTCAGTGCGTAACTCAACGTGCGCCGCGCGAGCCCCGCAAGCTGGGCTCCGTAGGGATCGTCCACGTTGATCACGCCCGCGTCGGGCATGCCCGCTCCCGTGCCCGTGAACAGCAGCTTTTTCGCCGCAAAATATTCCTCGAACGTTCTGTGGTAGTCGAGATGATCCCGCGTCAGGTTCGTGAAAATCGCCGCCGCGAAATGGCAGCCCGAAAGCCGTTCCATGGCCAGCGCATGCGAACTCGCTTCGAGCACCACATGCGTGCCGCGCGCGTCGCGAATCTCAGCGAAAATCTGCTGCAGGTCGAGCGACTCAGGGGTCGTATTCGGCGCAGGTAATGCCCCTTTCGGCGTGCGATATCCCGTGGTGCCGATCAGGCCATCCGTGTATCCCGCCACGCGCAGAATCGAATCCACCAGAAACGCGGTCGTCGTTTTCCCATTTGTTCCCGTGACGCCCACCAGCTTCAGCGCATCCGCCGGATGCCCATAGAAATTCGCCGCCACGCGCGCCAACCCCCGCCGTTCGGAACCCGGCAGCAGCTCGATCCACGTCGCATTCTCCGGAAACTGAATCGGCCGTTCCCGCGCGCTCGCCACGGCGACCGCCCCGCGCACTAGCGCGTCCTCCACAAACTCCACTCCCTCGAGCTTCACGCCCTGCATCGCGAAGAATAGCGCGCCCGCCGTCGCGCGACGGCTGTCGTACGCGATCGATTGGATCTCGACATCCGTCGGGCCCGAAATTTTCCTGATCTCAACTCCCGCCAGCAACTTTTCGAGTTTCATAGAGCACTTTTCCAGTCTAACGCTTCGCCCGCCGATTTGCGGCCTCTTGCCATTAGCTGGCTTTTGCTTCACGCTCGACGTCAATTTCCGCTCCCTCGCCCCGGCGCCGGATCGTTCTCTCCCGGCTCGCCAAATCGAACAGTTACTCGGCTACCGCGCGGCACTTGCGTTCCCGCGCTCGGAAACTGCTCAAGTGCAATCCCATTGCCGATCAGGTCCGGCGCCAGCCCCACCTTCGAGCACTCCTCCATCACGCCGCGCACCGTCTCTCCGCCGAGAGGGGGAACAACGACCTCGTCGTCTCCCGCGAATGCCGCCGTCGGTGCCCCACCTTCGCTCCCTCGCGCTACCGCCTCCGCAAAACGCGCCTTCGATGCATCCGTCTCCGCCGACGCTGGATTCAACCGCGGCGACGCGCGCAGATTCGTCGCCGTCTCCACATCCGACGGCGACGGCACGTCGTGCGGCGTTCCCAGATATGCCAGCACCTCCTCCGCAACGCGCTTGAACACGGGCCCGCCCACTTCTCCACCGTGGTGCGGCCCCACGGGCGAATCGAGCACCACCAAAATCGTGATCGCCGGATCGTTTACCGGCGCGAAGCCCACAAACGACGCGTTGTAGTCCGTCGCCGAATAGCGCCTCGTCACCGGATCGATCATCTGCGCCGTTCCCGACTTCCCCGCCGACGTGTAGCCGTCGAGCTGCGAATGCTTGCCCGTGCCCTCAAGCATCACATCTTCCATCATTTCGCGCATGGTCGCTGCGGTCCGGGCGTCCGTCGTTTCTTGCGGATCGGCGCTCCTGAGCGGCCGTTCCGTTCCCGTCGCTGAATAGCGGATCTCGCGCACCACGCGCGGGCGATACAGCGTCCCGCCGTTCGCGATCGCCGAAATTGCCGAAACGATCTGGATCGGCGTCACGCTCACTTCCTGTCCCATCGCGAGCGATCCGATCGAGCTCGGCGACCATTCGTCGACCGGCCGCAGCAGCCCGCGGTTCTCGCCGGGCAGATCGATGTCCGTGTATTGCCCGATGCCGAATGTGCGCGCCGTCTCATAGAATTTCGGCGCCCCCAAGCGCAGCGCTACCTTGATCGCACCCACGTCGCTCGAATTCGCCAGGATTCCCGTCACGCTCAAAATCCCAAACGGGTGCCAATCGTGAATCAGCCGCCCAGCCACCAAAATCTTCCCCATCTGGCAATCCACCAGCTCGTTCGGGCTCGCCACGCCGTTCTCGATCGCGCCTGTCAGCGTGATCACCTTGAACGTCGATCCCGGCTCGTATGCGTCCGTCACCGCGCGGTCCGTGCGAGCCTGCGCCGGATAGGATCCTGCGTCGTTCGGGTCGAACGTCGGCCAGTTGGCCACCGCCAGCAGCTCGCCGGTGTTCGGATCCTGAACGATCACGGTCCCCGCCTTCGCGTGCGTCTCGGAAATCGCCGTCGCAAGTTCTTTCTCGGCAATGTACTGGATCGTTTCGTCGATCGTCAGCGTCACGCTCGCGCCCGGATCGGCTGCCGATTCCCTGCGGTCGTACCAGCGCCGCAGCCCGTCGGCCATCACCATCATTTTGCCGGGACGCCCGCGAATATCCTTGTCGAGCGATTGCTCGATTCCGCCGATGCCCTTTTCGTCGATGTCCACGTAGCCGATCACCGACGCCGCAATATCGCGTTGCGGGTACACTCGGCGGTTCTCTTTCTGAAAGAACACGCCGTTCAAGTTCATGTCGCTGATTCGCTGGACCACGTCGGGAGAAAGCTTTCGGGCCAGCCGCACCGGCGAGTGGGCCTCGCGGATTTTCGTCTCGAGATCGTCTGCTGGCACGTCGAGGACGCGCGACAGTAGCCGCCCCACCATGTCCACATCGGTGATTTCCGCGGGATCGCCAAACAGGGAATCCATCGGCAGGCTGACTGCCAGCTCGCGCCCCTTGCGGTCAAAGATCGTCCCGCGCTTTGGGCTGATTTCGAAAATGCGTTCTTGTTGACGCTGAGCTTTTGCGAGGTATTCGCTGTAGCAGAAGAGTTGAACGTACGCGAGGCGGCCCATCACCGCCGCCATCCAAACCACCGCCACGACCCAGACAATTAGCCAGCGGAGACGCGGGTTGCGCTGCTCCATGGAATCCGGCCTACCCTATCTCGCCCGATCTCTCGAATTCGTCCGGCGCCGATCGTGGCGCGCCGCCGGCGAGGCTCGCCGCAGCGGGCCGGCGTTTCGAATCAGGTGCGTATCAAATCAGGTGCGCTACGGGCGAGGTGTCTCGACCAGGGCGCGCGCTTCCGCCACCACGGCATCGCTCGAAGCATCTGCCGGAGCCACTTGTCCCGGCACGGGCACCGTCAGGCCAAGCTGATTCCGCGCGATCGCATCAACGCGCATCGGCGAGCGCAATGTCGCCACTTCAAGATGCAGTTGCTGATTCAGCTGCGCGGCCTGCGTTCGCGCCGCATCAAGCTGCTCGATTTGGTAGCGGATCTGGATGCATTCGAAGTGCTGCCACGCGTACGTCAGCAGCAGCGCCGCGATGCCGGCTCCCACCGCCAGCCGTTGCCAGAAATCCCGCAAATGCGCCTGCGCCATCGGACGCTGTAACCGTGAATTGTCGATCCGCTTGACTGTGTGATATTCCGTCATGACTATTTCCTGCCGATCCGGCGCATTCTGGTCGCTGGATTCCCGGAAGCTGGAGCCTTGGCTCCAACGCAACGCCCTAAAAACGAAATTTTCAGGCTGCCTGATCCGGTCCTTGCCAGGCCGGATCGATCTTTTCCACCACGCGCATCTTCGCGCTGCGCGCGCGAGGATTCGCTCGCACCTCTTCTTCGCTCGGCTGAATCACTTTTTTCGTCAGCACGCGAAACCTCTTTTCCTGCGCCAGCCGCTGGAACGCGTGCTTCACCAGACGATCTTCGAGCGAGTGGTAGCTGAGGACGATCCACCGTCCTCCCGAATTCAAAGTGGCAGGGGTCCGCGAAAGAAACTGCCCGAGTTCCTCCTCTTCTCGATTCACCGCTATCCGCAGCGCCAGAAACGTTTTTGTCGCGGGATGCAGTTTCTGCCTTCCCCTTGCTTTTCGTACCCCTGCCACAACCGTTGCCAGGTGCGCGGTATCGCGAATGGGCCGCGCCCGCACGATGCTCCTGGCGATTCTGCGTGAGTCCCTCTCCTCGGCCTTCTCGTAGAGGAGATTGGCCAGCTCTTTCTCCGGCCACTGGTTCACAATTTCGTCCGCCGTCAGCGGCGTGTCGGGGTTCATCCTCATGTTGAGCGGCCCGGCCCAGCGGAACGAAAATCCGCGCTCAGGGCTGTCGAGCTCGAGGGTGGAAACCCCCAGATCGGCCACCACTCCGTCGAGCGGAGGCAGCTTCAATTCCTCCGCCACTTCGCCGATCTCTGAAAACTCTCGATGCACCAGAATCACCTTTTCCCCGAACTCTTTCAGCCGTTCCCGCGCGATCTCGAGTGCCTGCGGGTCCCGGTCCAGCGCGACCAGCCGCCCCGTCGTCAGCCGTTTCGCGATTTCAATCGCGTGTCCAGCCGTTCCCGCTGTCGCGTCCAAATACGTTCCTTCGGGCCGAATGCGGAGCCACTCGACGACTTCCGCAACCAGAACCGGCGTATGCAGAACGCTCAAAAGCCCTCAACAGCTTCCCGCAAGCCGAAACCGCCCCAGCCGCATGCACCTGTGCCCCATCATCCCTGGCCCAAGTCCCTACAACGACCGCGGTCCGGAACGCCCTAGATGCCCAGCTTGTCCAATACCTCTTCGTCTTGTGCCGTAATCGGGTTGTGGGCCATGTGCTCGAGAAATCGCGCGTGATTCCAGACTTGGAGGTACGTCAGCTGCCCCTGGACGTCCACCTCACCCTTCATCTGCGCCGATTCCCTCAAAATAGGTGGAATTAGAATGCGCCCCTGCCCATCCACCTCGACCACTTGCCCGAAATAGTTGGCGCGCGCTAGAAACCGCTGCTTGGCGCCGTTGTGAGTGGAAAGCTTGGCCAGCTTGCGTTCGATATCCTGCCAGGCTTTCATCGTGTACACTCGCGCGTACTCGCCCGTGTCGCTCGTCACGTAGAACTTCGATCCGCTCTTGCGCAGCTCGGCGAGGAAATCCGCGGGAATTTTCATTCTTCCCTTCTCGTCGACCGTAGCTGGATAGTTGCCCCGCAGCATCGAAGACCTTCAGAACGCCGCCCCGCGTATTCGCGCCTGTCACTGGCTCTCTAAACCTCTGCTGAACCCCAAGACCTGGCTGCCACTGCCGACCACTTCATCCCACTTGGTGCCCGATTCTAGACTCCTTCCATTTCTTGTCAAGGGGAATGTTTCAAAAATGAGAAAATTTCTCGCGCCGCCGCCAAAAATCCGCTTTCGCTCTCTATTTCCGCGCGCGAACCCGAAAAACACAACCCATTGTGGCGCTCTTCGGCCTCTTCACGACGCCTTGTGGTTCCAACGCGCGAAAAGTCGAAATTGTTTTGTAAGAGTCAACACGACGTACTACAAAATTCATGCGGTGGGTGGATGTGGGAGAAGAAATCGAAAACCGCGAATTACTCGGACGGGGGCGCGCCCAGCGAATTCAGGTCGCGGACCATCCCCTGCTCGTCCGGGCTCAGCCCCTGCATGAATCGGGGATCGTTCAACGCCGCCTGCTGCTGCTCCGGCGTCATTCCCTGCAGCCGCCGCCAGTGGCCGATCACGCGCGCGCGCCGCTCGGGCGGCATCGCGGCCAGCGTCGGGACGATGTCGTTCTGGAAATGCTCGCGCTGCTCCGGAGTCGCATTCTCCAGCATCTTTTCGGTCGCACGGATCCGGTTCTGCTGTTCCGGCGCAAGGCTGTTCCACTTTTGCAGGTTTTTGCGGATCTGCGCCTGGCGCTCCGGGGGAAGGCTCTGAAACTTCTCGTTGTTCTGCATGAAGCGCTCTTGCTGGTCCGGAGGCATGTCCCGCAGGTTATCGACCCACTTCGGCGGAAGCCCCGCCATCGCCCGCGGATTCGGCTTGCGCGCTCCGCCATTCGCACCCGGCTGCCGGGCGCCATTCTCGCTACTCCTCTGTCTCTGCGCCGCCGCTGCTGCTTGCCGCCGCGCGCGCCATCGCTGCCCGTTCTGCGCCTGGGCGGTTTGCGCCGCCAGCCCCATAAGGAGCCACGCGCACATCGCGAAAATGGAAAGCCATCGCTTCACTCGCACATCCCCACAGGCAACAATCCCGGCGCATCCGCGGTAGAACGACAGGGCTTCGGCCCTGCCGTAAGAACGGTGGAAGCGTGGGGCTTCAGCCCCTCGATAAGCAGGCACTCTTCGGGGGCTTTAGCCCTGGGTCTCTTGCCGCGAATCTTCATGCTAGTCATTGCTCTCGTCGCCTCGCTGCGCCTTGCCTTCCGGCTGCGTCGAATCCGGCGTCGCCGTTTCTGCCAGCGAATCGAACTTCGTCAGGACATCGTAGTTTTCGAGTACTCCCAGATTCTTGATCGCGTTGAAATCCTCTTCCTGCTCCTGAGCGCTGGTCGTAGCAACCGGCGTCACAGGAGCGCGGTTTGACGGCAGCTTCGCGACCAGTACCGTCAGCGCAATCAACAGCGCCACCGCAAACGCCGGACGCGGCGCGGGGACCAGCCGCCAGAACCAGCTCTGCCGCGGCTCGGCCGCCACTCGCTGCCTCACGCGCGCATCGAAACCAAACGACGGCTCGACCGCCGGCACCTCGCCGAGCAGCATCGAGACCTTGCGCATCTCTTCCGCGCGGGTCCGGCACCCGGCGCAGCCCGCCAGATGCCCTTCCATCTTCGCTCGCTCGGCCGCGTTTGCCCGGCCGTCCAGATACGCAATCAGTTCCTTCGAAACGTCTTCACACTTCATGATGGCCTTCCTTCACCTGCGCGCTGCTCGACTGGCTGCGTCACGAGCGGCGCCAGTTGCACCCGCAGGCTTTCGTAAGCGCGAAACAACAGCGACTTCAACGCGCTTTCCGAACAATCCAAAATTTTGGCGATCTCTCCGTAATCCATCTCTTCGTACTTATGCAGCAGCACGGCGGCGCGTTGCTTTTCCGGCAGCGAGGCGATGGCTCTGCGGATGAACTCTGTGCGGTCGCGCTCGATCATATGCTCGTCGATGCGCATTACCGGCGCCGGCAACTCCATAGGCGCGGCGTCTTCGTCCACCGGCGCATCGAGCGGCACCGCCAGTCTCGCGTACCGGTTGTCGCGCACCGAGTTCAGCGCCAGGTTCGTCGCAATCCGGAAGAGCCACGTCGTGAACTTCGCGCTCGGAGTATATTGCTTCCGCGCCCGGTAAACGCGCAGAAAAACTTCCTGCGCCAGATCCTCGGCTGTTGCCGTGTCGCGCACCATCCTGTGGAGGAAATTCACCAGCGGCGAGCGATACTTCTGCAATAGAAAGTCGAAGGACGAGTCGTCTCCGGCCTTCACGTCCAGCATCAGCTCGACGTCAGTCCTCGCCATGGCCTCCACAGCTTATCTAACACCCGCCCCACCATAAAGTTGCGCCGCACCCGGCCATTCCTAAAGCGAACCGTCCGAAGGTACAGGTGGGGAACGGTGCGTGTCGCAAGTGTCTGTATTTCAATGGGTTGCGTCCATGGAAGGCCCCGCCCCCTATAGCCGCGAGTGAGGAGTAAACATGGCATAATCAGTTTCCATTTCAAATCTCAAATCTCCAATTTCAAATTTCCGGTTTCCGCACTGTTTAGTTTGCGATAACGCCCTCTTTACCGACTTGCACAACCTGAGCCAGTGTCGTGGTAGCTTTGAACTGAATTCGAGCGAAGTACCGCTAAAGAAAGCTGAAGGAATAGGCGCCTTGCGCTGCGGCGAAATTGCCGCGCGCAGTCGTTGATAATCCGAAGTTGATGATCCGAAAATGACCCGAAGAAGCAAGTCCCGGGAACCCGCCTCACGCCGCGCCGTTAAGCGCTGTCCACTCGTCGCCTCCGCTGAGGTCACCGACCTGAATTCCGACGCGCGACTCTCCGCACGCACCTCCGAAGTGGGCCTCGGCGGCTGCTACGTCGACGCATTCAACCCGTTCCCCGAGGGAACGCCAGTCGCCGTGCGGATTCTCAGGGACCAGGGCGCCTTCGAGGCTAAAGGCAAGGTAGTCTACTGCCAGCCGAACTCTGGGATGGGCGTCGCCTTCATCGAAATGACGCGCGATCAACGTCTGCTCCTCGAGGATTGGCTCGCCGAAATCGTCAGCCAGCTCAAACCCGTTTTGTAATTCGACCGCGCTTGATGGTTGCCTTACGGGACATGTCCGGTTAGGGCGCTGATCGGGACTTGACTCAAGTTCTTGGAACGAACTGCCCAAGGAATCCTTGCACGCGGTTTCTGTTGATTCCTTTCGTGAGATGCAACTTCCAGCCGTTGACGTTTCTGAAAGCAGCGAACCACGCCCCGACCTGCGCTTTTCTGATTGTGTACGCCATTACGCTCGCCCTCGTGTTCACGAGGGTATTCGAGCTGTACCACACAAAAGTGCCCGACTCAGAAATCCTTCCGATTCTGCGGTTCAGATTCTCCTCACTGCGTCGGCGCTCTTGTTTATGAATTAGTACGGGCTGATCCGTTTCGATGTAAGCAGCGCCCTGCTTGTGAAAATGGCTCTGGCAAATCACTCTTTTGGGTGAGAAAGGCGGCAGAGTGATGTTGTCTTGGCGGAACTCACCTAACGCATCCTCTCTGTTCATGAATGCCGGGAACTGAAACGGGACCACGCCGATGCCTGAAAACCTTAGCCATTTGTGATCGAACCAGTTGTCTATAGTGACGACATACAGATCGTCAGACTTCGCCTCACCAAGAATCCCTTCGACAACACTCTGTAGGAGCCAGACGAATTGCGGGTCATCGTTCTTGGTCGATTGGAGTTGGAGCATCACGTTAAGCCATTGTCGCACGAGGTAGCTCGATTCCGCGCGATACCAGATAAATGAGGATAACAACTTAGGATAAGTCGATCTAGGAACTCGACTGACTCCCGATTAGTCGGTCGGAGTATAGGAGACTGACGCAGCACCGAAATCCGGCGTCGAGAATCGGATATCATTGACGCTCGATTGCAGATGACTGATCCCTCGCCCACTGCTCCCGAAGCGACTTCCATATCGCGCACGACCGTCTGGTTCATGGCGGCGAGCACGGGCGTGATCGTCGCCAATATTTATTACATCCAGCCGCTGCTCGCCGATATCGCGCGCGCCTTCGGCCTCGGCGTGACCAAAGTCGGCTTCATCGCGATGCTCACACAGATCGGGACGGCGCTCGGCATGCTCTTCTTCGTGCCATTGGGCGACAGCCGCGAGCGCCGCTCGCTGATCACGCTGCTCATGAGCATCGCAACCGTCGGCCTCGTATTCATCGCGCTCGCGCGCAACGCCGTGTGGCTCGCACTGGCTTGCTTCGTCGTCGGCATGATGGGCGCGACAGTGCATCTCTTCGTGCCGTTCGCCGCGCATCTCGCGCCGCCCCGCGAACGCGGCCGCGTGGTCGGCTCCGTCTTCAGCGGCATCCTGCTCGGCATCCTGCTCGCGCGAACATTCAGCGGCTCGGTCGGCGCGCATCTCGGCTGGCGTTCGGTCTACGTCATCGCCGCCGCGATGATGTTGACCGTCGTGGTACTCGTCCAATTTCTTCTGCCGCGCAGCAAACCTTCGATTGAGCTTCCGTATCTTTCGCTTCTCCGCTCGACTGTCCGTTTGATCCGCGAGCATAAAGATCTTCGCGAGGCTGCCTTTCTCGGCGGCTGCCTCTTCTGCTGCTTCAGCGCTTTTTGGACGACCCTCGTTTTCTTCCTCGAGACGCCGCCGTATCACTACGGCAGCGAGGCGGCAGGCCTCTTCGGCCTCATTGGCGCAGGCGGCGCCGCGGGCGCTCCGCTCTTCGGGCGGCTCGCCGACCGGCGCGGCCCGCGCTTCGCGGTTGGGCTCGCGCTCCTTTCGGTCCTGATCTCTTTCGTTTTGATGTGGCTCGCGGGAAAAATTCTCGCGGGCCTGATTGTCGGCGTTCTCCTGATGGACATGGGGACGCAAGCCGGCCACATCGCAAATCAAACGCGGATCTACAGCCTCGCCGCGGATGCCCGCAGCCGGCTCAATATGTTTTACATGGTCTGCTACTTCCTGGGTGGAGCGATCGGCTCGCTGCTTGGAGCCTACGCGTGGCGCGTGCGCGGCTGGGCAGGCGTTTGCGCCTTTTGCCTGCTGGTGATGCTGCTGGCGCTCGCGAAATTTGCCGCCGGCCGCCGCGCCCAAGCGCCCGAACCAGCCCTCACCGCCGAATAGCGCCTACTCGCGAGAACGTTGACTCGACAACATTATCGGCCGAAAAAGATTGCAATAAGAGGGGGGGGAGCATCCCCCTAGCGGGGGCTTATATCAGCCTTAAAGAGCCAAGAAAGCGCGGTTTTGGCGGGTTTGTCGCGCATCGCGCGCAGGGCGCGGCCTCTGCTATCGCCCAAACTGCCGGAGGTGATGATCGGCGTGCAGGTAGCCCCACCGCATCCACTCCTGGCGGGTCATGGGACCGAAGATCGGGTGCTGGGTCTTTGGATCGATCACGCTGCTGCAGAATCGATCAATGATGGAAAGCAATTCGCCGCGGTCCCGCTCGAATTCCACTGGAGCCGTGCCTCCCACTCCCTGCTCCACCTCGGGACGCGTCGGCGTCCCGTGCGGCCAGTGCATCGGCGCTCGCAGCGCGAGAAATTTGATGAGCGTCCGCTGCAGGAATCCCGTCGCCATGCTGACGGATTTTTCGCCCAGCGCGATTTTGTATGAATCGCAAAGATGACACACCATCTGGTGCGCCGACATTTTTCCCCAGAGCCGTTGATCGGATGAAGTAAGCGCGGAGATTCGCCCGGCAATCGATTCGCGATCGGATTTTGATTCAAGCGTCTGCATATTCCGAGATTTCAGAATTCGCACAGGGGCCAATCGCCCCTACGGGACTCGCTGGTTTTCGCCGGGGTCCCCTGCACTTCGCTGCGCTCGCGCCAGGCTAAATTACAATCGCGCCTCCGGCGCTCGAGCCCAGGATTCGATTCTAGACGTGGAACAGTGCTTTAAGGGCGAGCAAAATCGCCACGCCAGCGAAGACGAGGATGGCCATCGCAGGCGCCGGCTCGCGATTCACTTCCGGAATCAGGTCTGACGCCGCAACGTAGAGCGTGACGCCCGCCGAGAGCGGCAGCGCGTCCGCCACCGTGCTGCGTAGCAAAAACATCAGGACCATTCCACCGAGCGTGGTCGCGCCGAGGATCGCCGACGAGATCAGCGCGATCCGCCGGCTCTGTCCGCTCGCCAGCATCAGCGACGATACCGTAAATCCCTCCGGAATTTTGTGGAGGAAGATCGCGATGAAAATCACCCCGCCCAGCCACGTCGAAACCAGGAGCCCGGAGGCGATCGCCACGCCGTCGAAAAACGTGTGGATCATCAGGCCGAGCAGCGCGGCGTAGCTCGCATGAGCGTGGGAAATTTCCGCGTGGTGAGTTTCCTCGCCGAAATGGAAATGCGGCGCGACGGTGTGCTCGAACAAATGAACCAGAAAATAGCCCGCCAAGACGAACATGCAAACAACGTCCGCGTCACTGAAAACCAGGTTGAGCGTCCCGCTCCGGAGACGTATGGCCTCCGGAATCATTTCGAGTATCGCCGTCGCGAGCATGAAGCCAGCGCCGAGCGCGATGAAATATTTCAGGTAGTGGCGCGACCATTGCCGCCGCACGATCAGCAGCCCGCCTGCCACGTTTGCGCCCGCCGCCGTCAACCCCAGCAGCAGCGCCACCAACAGCCGAGTTGTCTCGCCTGACATTCTTGCGCCCTTTTAGAGCAGGAGATTTCTAATCTGTGTTGCCAGCCGAAGCGGAGAGTTTCTTCTTCCTCTGCGTTCTCTGCGCCTCTGCGGTGAGATGCGAAGGGCCCCACCCTCACAAATGGAGGATGGAGCACCCGGAACGTCAAAGGCGAAAGGCCCTCATCTCATCCGCCGTGGCGGAACAGGATGACGTCGCCGTCCTGGACGATGTATTCTTTGCCTTCGAGACGGACCTGCGCCTTTTCGCGGGCCGCCGCGAAGCTGCCTGCCTTCAGCAGGTCCTCCCAATTCACGACGTCCGCTTTGATGAAATTTTTCTGGATGTCGCTGTGGATCGCGCCGGCGGCTTCCTGCGCGGTCATGCCGCGCTCGATGGTCCACGCGCGGCATTCGGGCTCGCCGCACGTTAAGAACGAAATCAGGCCGAGCAGCCGGTACGTCGCCTGGATCAACCGGTCGCGCCCCGATTCGGCAAGCCCATAGGCCTTCATCATCTCTGCGGCTTCGGCGTCGTCGAGTTCGGCAAGCTCCGCCTCGATCTTTCCGCAAAAGGGCACGACCGCGGTCTGCGGCTTGGTCGAAAGCTTTTCGAGTTTGTACTTTTCGACCGCGCGATCGATCTCCGCAGCATCTTCATCGCCAAGATTCAGGACGTAGATCATCGGTTTCTGCGTGAGGAACATAAAGCCGGTCAACATCTTCTGCTCGGCGGGCGTGAATTGGAGCTCGCGCAGCGGCGTCTCGCCTTCGAGCGCCTGGCGGCAGCGCGTGAGCACTTGCAGCTCCGCTTCGAGCTGCGGATCTTTCTTTTTCTTGATGTCTTTCTCGAGGCGCTCCATGCGCTTCGAAGCCTGCTCGAGATCGTTCAAGATCAGCTCGAGATCGACGTTCCCGATGTCGCGAAGCGCATCGAGCGACCCGCCCTCGTGCGGCACGGCGGGATTCTCGAAGAGGCGCACGACGTGCGCGAGTGCGTCCGCCTCGCGCAACGGGACGAGCGACGCCGAATTCTTCTCGCGATCTTTTTGCAAGCCGCCGATATCGACATACTCGATCGTGGCGTAGGTAATTTTCTTCGGCTTGAACACCTCGGCCAGCTTCGCCACGCGCACATCCGGGACGCGCGCGATGCCGACATGCGCCTGATTCGGCGCGCTCCGCGATTCCACCTTCGCTCGCGTGAGGATTCGGAACAGACTCGTCTTTCCTACCTGCGGCAGCCCGATAATTCCTGTTTGCATAAGCTTTCGATACTAGCACGGCGCGCGGCGAGGGCATTGCATTCATCCGTCCGCCGGCCGTCTTCCGATTTGAGCAATCGCCAGCTTCAGCGCCCGCTTAACACAGAGTGCACAGAGAGGGCACGGAGCACACAGAGACCTTCGCGCAGGTTTGTGCGCGCTAAGCTCTATGATCGCTGCGCGTCCCCACAGCGAAGCAAGCTTCGCCGCGAAATCGCGGCGGCGAGCTGCCGCACTCCACATGCGGCGCCGATGATCGCGTGACGCGGGTCACATTCCGTCTTGTGATGTCGTTCACAGAATTGTAACCAATTGGGGTTACAATCCTGACCTTTCCTCGGCGCGGGCAAATGCAAAACGGAAACCAGCTACTGCCGCAACAGCTTATTCAGCAACTCAACGTTCTCTGCTCCGAGATGCTGCAGCTGGAAGCCTCGGGCACGCTCGATGCCGCGGGTGTCCATCCGGACCACCGCGCGAGCGCCGCGAATCTGATCCATTATCTCGCGCTGCGGCGCCACGACATCCGGCAGCTTCAGGCGCAACTCGCCTCGCTGGGGCTTTCGTCGCTCGGGCGCACCGAATCGCACGTGATCGCCGGCCTGCGGGCGGTGATGAATGTGCTCAATCAACTCGCCGGCTCGCCTGAAGCATGTCTCGATCCTGCCAACGGTGCGCCCGAAATCGGCGACGGCGCGGCGCTGCTCGAGAAGAATTCCGCGGTCCTGCTCGGCCCCGCGCCGGCAGGCCGCAGCGTGCGCATCATGGTGACGATGCCATCGGAAGCCGCCACCGACTACGACCTCGTCCGCGATCTCGTCCTGCACGGGATGGATTGCATGCGCATCAACTGCGCGCACGATGGCCCCGAGGGATGGTCCGGCATGGTGCGCAATCTTCGCCGGGCGGTGAAAGAGACGGGCCGGCCGTGCAAAATCTCGATGGACCTCGCCGGCCCCAAGCTGCGCACCGGCTCGATCGAACCTGGCTCCGCCGTGCTGAAGTTTCGTCCGCAGCGCGACGACTTTGGCCGCGTCGTTTCGCCGGCACGCATCTGGCTCACGCCCGCATCGCAGCCCGAGCACGCGCCCGCGAAGGCGGACGCCGCGATCCCGGTTCCAGGCGACTGGCTCGCGCAAAGTAAGACGGGCGACCGCGTGCGCTTCACCGATTCGCGCGGCGCGTCCCGCTCGCTCACAATCACCGGCGTGGACGGCAACAGCCGCTGGGCGGAGTGCACGCGCACGTCCTACATCGTGCCCGGGCTTGCGCTGGAGCTGCACCCGCGCGCCGGGCGCCGAATCGCAAAGTCGCTGCGCCTCACGAGCGTCGGCGCGATTCCTCCGAAGCCGCAGACGATTCGCCTCAGCCTGGGCGACACGCTCGTCCTGACGCGCTCGCTCGATCCGGGCCAGCCCGCGAAGTACGACAAGAAGAAACAACTGATCAGCCCGGCGCGCATCGGCGTCACGCTGCCGGAATTTTTCGATTGCGTCCGCCCGGGCGAGCCGATCGCGCTCGACGACGGCAAAATCGGCGGGATCGTCCGCAGCGTCGCGCCGGATAAAGTGATGGTCGAAATCACGCACGCGCGGCCCACGGGCGAAAAGCTCGGTGCCGAAAAAGGCATCAACGTTCCCGAGACGCAGCTCTGTCTCTCTTCTCTCACGAAGGACGATCTCGCGGCGCTGCCGTTCGTGGTGAAGAACGCTGATATCGTCGAGTACTCCTTTGTGCGCAAGGAAGCGGACGTGCGCGAATTACAGGCGCGGCTCGCCGCTCTGGGCGGCGAAAATCTCGGCATCGTTCTCAAGATCGAAACGCGCGAGGGCTTCGATCAGCTGCCTTCGCTGCTGCTCACGGCAATGCGTAGCCGGGCCGTCGGCGTGATGATCGCGCGCGGCGATCTCGCGATCGAGTGCGGTTACCAGCGGCTCGCGGAAGTGCAGGAGGAAATTCTCTGGATCTGCGAGGCCGCGCACATGCCCGTGATCTGGGCGACGCAAGTGCTCGAAACGCTTGCGAAAACGGGCGTGCCGTCGCGCTCGGAAATCACCGACGCCGCGATGGGCGAGCGCGCCGAGTGCGTGATGCTCAACAAGGGCCCGTACATCGTCACCGCTGTGCGCATCCTCGATGATATTTTGCGGCGCATGCAGTCCCACCAGGAAAAGAAACGCTCGATGCTGCGGAAGCTGCATGTCGCATCGGCGTTTCACGCAGCGACTTCGTCGGCTTCCTGATCCTCACGCCTGCGTCAGCGAAAGCCCCGGGGCTGAAGCCCCTTTTATTACGTGCCTTTTCGAGGGCCTGAAGGCCCACGCTTCCACCGTGACGCGCTGAAAACCGCTGCTACATTCAACCTGAAGGTGCAAGATGCTCGACGCGCGCCTCGATGCGAAGAATGCCGCGCTGCCCTTCGTTTCTCAGGGTAAAAAGGCCGCGGCGCTACCTTTAAACTTCAAGCGAAGGGCCAAACCGCTGACGTTGTGCCCTGTGGCGCTGCGCGCTATGCTTTCGGGCGGCCATGAATGCGGAAACTGGCATCCTCGCGCTGCCTTTCAATCACGTCGAGGCGCACGCGCATCTCTCGCGGCTCGACAAGCGGCTGGCGCAGCTGATCGAGCGTGTCGGCGAATTTCGATTCAAGCTCGACGAATGCGACAGCGTGTACGAATCGCTGCTCGAGGCGATCGTTCACCAGAGCATCGCCGGGAAGGCCGCGCAGGTGATTTTCTCGCGTATCCACGCGCTCGGCTCGAATGGGCTTTGCCCTACGCCGCAGGAGCTGCTTCGCGTCTCGACGCAGAAGCTGCGCAAGGCCGGACTATCGCACGCGAAAATCGCGGCGGTCCGCGACCTTGCACAGAAGACGATCAACGGCGTCGTCCCGACGCTCGACGAAGCCGCCGCGATGTCGGACCAGGAGCTTGTAGACCGGCTGATTTCGGTGCGCGGGATTGGCGCGTGGACGGTCGAGATGTTTCTGATCTTTCGCCTCGGCCGACCCGACGTGCTCCCGATCCACGATTACGGCGTGCAAAAAGGATGGGCGCTCACGTACCGCAAGAAAAGCATTCCCAAGCCGAAGGAGTTGCTGAAATTCGGCGAACGCTGGCGGCCGTATCGCACGGTCGCGAGCTGGTACATGTGGCGCGCCGTCGAATTGGCAGGCCCTGCCGCGCGCAAAATCACAAAAAGCAAGACGAAACGGGAAGTTGTCGGGAAGAAGAAGCGTGTCATTGCCGGAAAACGTGTTGCCCCGAAGAAGCGCGCTAAGCAGTATTAAACACAGAGGGCACAGAGCCGGCCACGGAGGACACAGAGAAAAGCAGGATTCACCGCTGAGACGCAGAGGGCGCGGAGAAGGCGAGACGCTGGCTGGAGGGGCCGCGATGCGAAGACCCACCCTCATAAAGCGAGGATGGGGCACCCGACACGTCAACGGCAGATACCGTGCGCCGAAGTTCGCGACGAGTCCATCCCCGATCAAGCTTTAGCTATCGACGACCGTCTTTCTCTCCCTTGTGGTCAAAAACAGGGTAACCAATCCGATGAGCAGGACCGCGCCCTCGAGATCCACGGAAATGCGATGCAGGCGGTCGAACTCCGCGCGGCGCGGATCGTTTCCCGGGGCCGCCTGGATCGACACCATCTGCGTCCGCAGCACGTTCATCCGCGGGATCACGTAGTCCTGCGACGCAATCGTCGCGACCGTCATCAGAATTACGCCGATGACGGCGGGCTCGACGAACGCCTTCAGCGATTTCTCCATCGCTACGGAAGCGAGGATGAAGATCGCGGCTGCGATTAAGCCCATCAGATGCAGCCCGCCGAGCGTGAAGCCGACGAGCAAGCCGGCTTCGTCCTGGCTGGGCAGGACCGAGAACGCGCCCTGCGTGACCACCGCCGTGAAATAGATGATCGCGCCGATCCACGCGCCGAGCGCGAGCACCCTCAGAAACCGCAGTATCTGGTTCATTATCAACTCCCTCGGAACCCATCATCGTACTCGCTGGGCGGCGAGCGTGGAAGACTTGAGCACACTTGTCCTAAATCGGGTTACGGGCAGCCAACGGGTTAATGCGAGAATCAAAGCGGGCATGGTGGGCGACCAAGGACTTGAACCTTGGACCTCTCCCGTGTGAGGGGAGCGCTCTAACCACTGAGCTAGTCGCCCACGGATTGCACTTTTTGTAGCAGAAGGCTTGGGGAATTGCAAACAACCGCCAACGTCAGTACTGCCTTCAGCACGCGCCTTGCGGACCTGCAGCGCTCGATCGGGCGCGTCGTGAAGGGCAAGGAAGACGTGATCCAGCTCGCGCTGACCACGCTGCTGGCGCGCGGGCATCTGCTGATCGAAGACGTCCCCGGCGTTGGGAAGACCACTCTCGCGCAGGCGATCGCGCGGTCCTTCCAGTGCTCGTTCCAACGCATCCAGTTCACTTCCGACATGCTGCCGAGCGACGTGATCGGCATCAGCGTGTTCAATCCCGTGGCGCAGGAATTCGAATTCAAGCCCGGGCCGATCTTCGCGAATATCATCGTGGCCGACGAGATCAACCGCACGACGCCGAAAACGCAATCGTCGCTGCTGGAGGCGATGAACGAAGCGCAGATCACCGTCGACAACCACACGCACCCGCTGCCGAAACCGTTTCTCGTGCTCGCGACGCAAAATCCGATCGAGCATCACGGGACGTATCCGCTGCCCGAATCGCAGCTCGACCGATTCCTGATGCGCATCCGGATGGGTTATCCGGCGCGCGCCAGCGAAAAGGAAATTATCCGCAATCATTCTGCGGCGGGGCAGCCGAGCCAGCTCGTGCCGATCATGGATGCCTCCGAGGTGGTCGCCATGCAGGACGCGGCGTCGCAGGTGAAAGTCGACGAGAGTCTGCTCGATTACGCGCTCGAAATCGTCGACCGGACGCGGCAGACCGAGCAGCTTTCGCTCGGCGTGAGCCCGCGAGGGGCCGTGATGCTGCATCGCGCGGCGCAGGCGCGGGCGTTTCTCGAAGGCCGCGACTATTGCCTGCCGGATGATTTCAAGCGGCTGATCGTGCCCGTGTTCGCGCACCGCGTGGTGGTGAGCGCGCGCTACGTCTCGACGCAAAGGAAATCCGAGCAGGCCGAGGCCATCCTCGGCGAGATCCTCGAGACGACCCGCGTTCCGCTCTAGCCATGCTGCTGGCGGGCGCGCACTGACATGAACTCCGCAACGAACGCGCACAACTCGCCTGAATCTGCTCCTGCGCGCTGGTGGCGAAATCGCGACCGGCCCGGCTGGCGCAATTTCGGCATCGCGATGCTGGTGCTTTCGGCGGCGCTGCTGGTCGCGCTTTTTTCCGCCACCGCGTCGCAGCAGGGGCGCATCTGGCTCGCCGCCACCACCACCGTGCTTGCACTGGGAATGGCCGCGTGGGTGGCGGTCGCGATCGTTCCGGCGCTGGCGCGGCGGACGAGCTTGCGCTGGCTCGCGCAGCAGGTCGATTACAAACTCACGCGCGACGGCATCATCTACCTCGTCGCGATTTTTATCCTGATTCTCGCCGCCATCAACACGGGCAACAACCTGCTATTCCTGATTCTCGCATGCCTGCTCGGCGGGATTTTGATTTCGGGCGTGCTATCGCGCGCCGTGCTTTCCGGCATCGAGCTGAAATTCGACATGCCCGAGCACATCTTTGCCGAGCAGCCGATCCTGGCCGAAATCGAGCTGCGCAACGAGAAGCAGGCGTGGCCGTCGTTTTCGCTGCTCGTGGTGGGGCAAACGAAACGCAACCGAACGCCGGCCGAAATCCTGACGCGCCCGGTTTTCTTTCCCTACATTCCGCACATGAGCGCTTCGCGGCAGAAAGTCGAGCTGCGCTTTCCGCGCCGCGGAGTGTACCGGCAGGATGCGTTTGGCATTCGCACGCGCTTCCCTTTCGGCTTCTTCGAAAAAACGCGCGAAGTGGATTCCGCTATCGAGATCGTCGTGTATCCGCGGGTCGAGCCGACCGATCAGTTCTACGAAGTTCTGCCGCTGCTGAGCGGCGAGATGGCCAGTCATTTCCGGGGGCGCGGGCACGAACTCCATTCGCTGCGCGAGTATCTGCCGACCGATAGCGCGCGCTTCGTCGATTGGAAGGTGACGGCCAAGCTTGGCCGCATAGCCGTTCGCGAATTCGCGCGCGAGGACGAGCGCCGCGTGATGCTCGTGCTCGATCCGTTCATCGGACTGCCGCGCCGCGATCTCGGCGATCTGGCTGCCGTCGAACATGCCGAGCGTTTCGAGCGTGCCGTCTCGATGGCCGCGTGCATCGCCTGGCACTTCCATGAGATTCGCTCCGTGATCCAGTTCCGCACGGATCGCTACATTACGCCGATCGCACCGGCCAGCGAGATCATCTACGACACGCTGCGCACGCTCGCGCTGCTCGATCCGGAAACGTCGGCGACCGGCGGCGCGTTTCTCAACGAGCTCGCGAGCGACCGCGAGCTCTTCAAGATCATCATCACCGCGCGCCCGCAGCGCTCGATTCCGAGCGCGCTGTGGTCCTCCTCGTATTTCCTTTTCATCGATCAGCTGTAAATCCGGAAAAAACGAAACACAGAGGCCGCAGAGAAGAGGAGACAAAAGCGCCCGCCTGAAAGCAAGGCGGCCGCTACAAAATCTTCCTTAGAAGCGCTACGCCGGAGTATTTCGCGGCATCCGTGCGACAATACGCCCGCATGCACGGCTCGCTCACTCTGCGCGCGATGAAAGCCTTTCAGCGGCGACTGCTTGATTGGTTTGGCGCGCACCGGCGGGAACTCCCGTGGCGGGCGAGCCATGATCCATATCGCATCTGGGTGGCGGAAATTATGCTGCAACAGACGCGGATTGCTGCGGTGATGCCTTACTACGAGCGCTTCCTCGAGAAATTCCCTACCGTTGAGGCGCTGGCGGGCGCGGCGCAGGATGAGGTACTGAAGCTGTGGTCCGGGCTCGGCTACTATAGCCGCGCGAGGAACCTGCATCGCGCGGCGCAGGAGATTGTGGCGCGGCACGGCGGCGAATTTCCGCGCACGCTCGACGCGGCGCTGGCGCTGCCCGGCATCGGCTGGTACACGGCCGCCGCGGTGCTGAGCATCGCATACGACTCTCCGCTCGCGGTGGTCGACGGCAACGTGGCGCGAGTGTTCGCGCGGCTTGGAGCGATCCGCGGCGATCTACGCGAGCCGCGGCGCTGGCGCGAGCTTTCGGCGAGGGCGCAGGATCATCTCGCGCCGCGCTTGCCCGAGCGTCTACCCGCACAGGCGGCGCCCGGTGACTGGAACCAGGCGCTGATGGAATTGGGCGAGACGATTTGCACGCCGCAGATTCCGCGCTGCGGCGCGTGTCCTGTGGCGCGCTGGTGCCTTGCCCGCGCGCGGGGGCTGACGCGGGAAATCCCGACGCCGCGCAAGAAGCGAGCACCCGTTCGCGTCCGCATCGCCGCTGCGATTCTGCGCGATCCGCGCGGGCGCACGCTGCTGGTGCAGGACCCGGGCGCGCACGACGGCGTCCTCTTTTCGCGCATGTGGCAATTCCCGGCGGTCGAAGTGGCGCGACACGCGCAGCGGGAACTTGCCGCGCACGTCGCCGAGATTCTCACTCTCGATGCCGCGTCGCTTGAGTTTGAGGCGCTGCCGGCCGCGCGACACGGCGTCACGTTTCGCAATGTGACGCTGTTGCCGTTTCTCGCGCGCGTTGAGCGGCTGCCGAAGCGGCCGCGCACGCGCGTCCTCGCGCTCGACCGGCTGCGGGAGCTCCCGGTGTCGAGCGCGACGCACAAGATCGCGGCCGCGCTGACATCGACGGCAAAACCACAACTGTCCGGGGCTGAAGCCCATCTTAAGTGGCGAAGCTTTTCGCGGGCCTGAAGGCCCACGCTTCCACCAGTATGCCAGGTCGCAAAGGCGGCGACCCGCCTGCGGGGCCGGCGGGGCGTTGGTTGATTCGCCTCTTGGGTGCACGGAGCGCAAATGCGGCGCGCTGACGGATGCTAGCATCGTGATGTCGATTGCCATGGCTTCCACCGCACCACCATCCGCGCCAACGCCTGCGATGACCGGGCGCCTTCCGCTCGCCGAGGGCTTGCCGGCGCTCGACCGCTACTTCGAAATTTCGCTCTTCCTGCTGGTCGCGACGGGCGTGCTCGCCGTGGTCTCAACCGGCAAGCTCGACCCCATCTCGACGTTCGCGCCGATCGCCGCGCTGATCTTTAAGGGAATTCGCGTGTGGCAAGGGCGCGGGCCGGAGTTATCGGCGCGCCTGGCGACATGGCTCGTCCTCGGGTATTTCCTGTTTTTCCCGGCCGACATCTGGCTCTTCTCGCGGAACCTGGCGGCGGACGCGCCGAATCCGCCGCTCTACGCGGCGCTGCTCTCGGCAATCCACCTGCTGCTCTTCGCCACGATGGTTCGCCTCTATTCGGCGCGCACGACCCGGCACAACGTCTTTCTGGCGCTGCTCGCGGTCACGTCGATGCTGGCTTCGGCGATTCTAACGGTCGAGACGGGCTTTCTGGTGGCGCTGGCCGTTTTTCTGGTGCTTTCGGTTTCGACATTCGTGGCGCTTGAGATCCGCCGCAGCGCCACAGGAGCCGCTTCACAAGCGTTCGAGGCAGGCTCGCCAGTGGCGCGGCAGATGGGGCGCGCGCTCGGGGCCACGTCGGCTTTGGTGGCTTTTAGCGTGCTGGCCGTCGGCCTCGTGCTCTTTTTCGTGATCCCGCGGTTCACGACCGGCTATCTGAGCGCGATGAACCTCCAACCTAGCTTGATGACGGGCTTTTCCGACAACGTTGAGCTCGGCGCAATCGGCCAGATTCAGCAAAGCTCGGCCGTGGTGATGCGCATCAAGGTCGATGGCGATCCGAACCGCGCCGCCGATATGCACTGGCGCGGCATCGTGCTTACCAATTTCGATGGCGAGCGCTGGTTCACACCCAGGCACGACCAAACGGCGATCCAGCAGGATGCCACGGGCGCATACTTCTTTGCCGATTCATTAGCCGCGTCCGGCAACGACGATTCTCCCGGCTCCCCGGCTCTTTCGGCCTCCGACTCCTACCCCTTGCACTATACCGTCCTGATGGAGCCGATCGCGACCGACGCCATCTTCATCGCTCCACGTCCCATCATGATCCGCGGAAGATTCGGCGAAGAGCCGAGCGTTCCAGGCGAACCCTCGCATCCTGGATACATCTTCCTCGATCGGACGACCGACTCTCTCTTCAATTCGCTCCATAACAATTTCAAGGTGAGTTACGACGGCTTTTCGCGCGTCCCGTCCGTTCCCCCCGCCAATCTGCGCAAAGCCTCCGCGGAAATTCCCGCGCAGATTCTCGGCCGTTACCTTCAGTTGCCGCAGCCTGACCTCGATCCGCGCATCCCGGAACTCGCCGCCAAGATCGCCGCTGACTCGACGAACGAATACGACAAAGCCGCAAATATCGAGCGCTACCTGATGACGCACTATTCCTACACGCTCAATCTCACCGGGCCGCGCGCGAAGGATCCTCTCGCGAATTTCCTTTTCGTGCGGCACTCGGGCCACTGCGAATATTTCGCCTCTGCCATGACGATCATGCTGCGCTCGATCGGCATTCCCGCGCGCTACGCCACCGGCTTCATGCCGGGCGAATACAACGACGTGGGTGGCGACTACATCATTCGCGAGAGCGACGCGCACGCCTGGGTCGAGGTCTACTTTCCGGCGTACGGCTGGATCACGTTCGATCCCACGCCTCCGGGCTCGGGCGGGCATTCCGGATTTTTCGGCCGTCTTTCGATGTATTGGGATTGGTTCCAGTTCACGTGGGGCGAGTGGGTGATCAACTACGACTTCTCGCACCAGATGATGCTGGGCCAGGCAATGCACCGCTCGTCGACGAACTGGACCGATCGCGTGCGCGACCTGTATCGCAGCAAACGCGATGCGCTGCTCCACGCGCTGATGGGGCTCGATCGCAGGATCGAAGGCTCGCCGTGGTTCTTGCCGGGCATGCTGATTCTTCTCGTGATGGTCCTGCTGGCGCTGCGCGGCAAATGGATGATCCGCTACGCCTTCGCGCGCTGGAGCCTGCGCGCGCGCCGCGCCGGCAATCTCACCGCGTCGCTCGCCGCGCTCGAGTACAGGGAGATGCTGCGGCTGCTCGAAAAACACGGCTGGAAGAAGACGCCATCGCAGACGCCGCTCGAATTTGCGGCGGCGATTCCCTCGCTCGACGTTTCCGCGCCGGTCGCGCAGCTCACCGAGCTGTATCAGTCGGCGCGCTTCGGCAGCCATCCCGCGCCGATCGAGCAGATGTCGTCGCTGCTGCGCTCGATCCGCGAGCTGGTGCGCTCGCGCAAGCCCTCTCAGCGAGGAAGAGTGCTGCCAATGATCCTGATCGGCTTACTCCTGTCGCTCGCGCGACCGGTGGGCGCACAGGAAGTCTCGCCCACCCACACACCGGATAACTCCGACTGGTGGTCAATGATTCGAGACGAAGGCCCGAGCGAACATTTGAAGCCCGGCGAGATTGAGCCGGCGGGTTCAAACTTTCAGATTCTCAGCATCGCACTAACGTACGAGGACCTATTCGGAACGGTTGCCAAGAAGCTGGGGAAAGGTGATATGGTTTTTCGGGGTGACGCCTCGACCGCGCGACAACAGGCGTGCTATGTGTCCTCGACGGGCGCGAGCAAGACTTTCCTTATTTTCGAAAAGGGCGAAGTTGAGCTGGCCTTCTATTTGTTCGCCGACGGTCGCGCTTGGAACGGCATCGACCATTGCGCTAAATCGACCCTGGTTGCTCGAGATATCGCAACCGCGTCCGGCCTGCATCTAGGTCTGACGCGCGCTCAGGTGGAAAGCATTCTCGGAAGTCCGACCCTTCGCGCCGGAGACAAGCTCATCTATTGGAACCAAGTTGCGAAGAGGTCCTCATCCGAAGAACTCGCGAAAGCCCGGGAGCAATATCCGAAGATGAGCGAAAAGGAATTTCACGAGAACTATGACGAGTATTACCTCTCTGCTTACATAGAAGCCAGATTCGTGAATTCGAGATTGAGCTACCTGGTTGTGAAGAAGTCGGAGACGTACTGATTTCCGAGCAACGAGTTCGCCGCTTCCCAAAAACGTTCGGGATCCTCCGCATGCTTCGCCTGCGCGCTCCAATTCGCGCATAATGCGCTCGTCCTTGACAATCGTTCTCGCTCGGCACACGATGCGACCCGAGAGTTTTTCGCCGCCTTTCATCGATGACCACACGCCACCGCCTGCAGCTCGCGCTGATTCTGCTCACCGCAGTCGTCGTCACCGGAACCGTCGGGTTTCACTACATCGAGGGCTGGTCGTGGTTCGACGGCTTCTACATGATCCTCACCACGATGACCACGATTGGCTACGGCGAAGTTCATCCGCTCTCGCACGTTGGGCGCATTTTCAATTCGTTCTTGATCGTCGCGGCGGTGCTCGCGGGCGGCTTCGTGATTGCGACCTTCTCGCAGACGTTGCTAGAATTCGAGTTCGGCAAGGCCTTCGGCCGCCGCCGCATGGAACGCGAACTCGCGAAACTTTCCGGGCACTACATCATCTGCGGCGCGGGCCGGGTGGGGCGGACGGTTGCGCGCCAGCTTCGCGCGAGCGGCGAAACGTGCGTGGTGATCGACCGCGATCCTGTCCGCGCGCGCTGGGCGGAAGAAGAAAAAATCCCCGTCATCATTGGAAACGCGTCGAGCGAAGAGATTCTGCAGAAGGCGCACATCGATACGGCGCGCGGGTTCGTCTCGGCGGTCAGCTCGGACGCCGAAAATCTTTACATCGTGCTGACGGCGCGTGGATTTCGCCCCGACCTGAAGATCATCGCGCGCGCCAGTGAGGAAGAGGCCACATCGAAATTACTGCGCGCCGGCGCGTCGCAGGTGCTCTCACCCTACCATTTCATCGGGCATCGCATCGCGCAGCTTCTGTTGCGCCCCAACGTGCTCGATTTCGTGGATGCGGCGTTTGGGCGCGAGCGGCTGGATTTTGAAATCGGCGAAGTGAAAATCGGAGCGGCATCGAGCCTCGTCGGCAAGAATCTTGCCGATCCGGCGATTCCGCGGCAGGCCGGAGTGATCGTTCTCGCGCTGCGCAGCGCCGATGGGACGATGACATTCAATCCGCCGCCCGAATCGGTGATCCGCGCGGACGATTGCCTCATCGTCATCGGCAAGGACGAGCACCTGAAGCGCCTCGAATCGCTGGCGAGCTAATCTTTCCCGGAATGCCCGCGCTTGCTCGACGCGTTGGCGAAGCGGCAGGCGCCTCGCAGGAGATCGCGCAGGGCGTCCCGATGAACGCGCGAGAGGCGGACCAGAATCCACTCGTCATTCAAATAGTGATCGGTGATGAAGTACGTTTCGGGGGCGTGCGCCATCAGCGCTTCGCGCTGCTCGAAATCCATTTTCACGACCAGCGACTCGCCATCCTGATGCAGCCGCGTGAACAGCTCGCCACCGACTTTGAATCCGGGCGTCCCATACGAGCTAACTTCTTCGGTCTTAGGAAGCGAAAGCGCGATTTCGCGGACCTTCGCGAACATCGGCGGCTCCGTCACCTTCTTGCGCTTTCTTGCGGGCGGCCGCGATTTTCGAGTGGTGGCTCTTTTCTTGGACTTCATGGACTTATCCCATCGCGTTCGCAGAGTATGCCAAATCGCGCGTTTGAAGGCGACTCCGAGAGTGTAAGCTTTCGCCACGGAACGCATCGAAGGAGGAGAGCGGCATGGGAAAACCTGGAATCGCGATCGATATTCCGGGATTCGGGCGGCGCGTGATTCGCACCGTCATTAGCGACTACACCGGAACGCTCTCGCGCCGCGGCAAGCTCACGCCCGGCGTAAGGTCGCGTTTGCGCCGGTTGCTGAAGCTGGTTGATCTTGAAATTATCACCGCCGATTCGTACGGGACCGCGGGCTCGCAACTCAAAGGCATCGCCCTGCCGCATATGCTGAAGTGGAAGCGGCACGACATCGAGAAGCGCGATTTCGCGCGGCGGTTCAACCTCCGAAATGTGGCGGCATTCGGGAATGGGAACAACGACAGGCTGCTGCTGCAAGCCGTGAGGACGGGCGGCGGCATCGCGGTCGCCGTCGACAACGGGGAGGGCTGCGCGGTGGATGCGCTTTTGCGCGCGAACATCTTTGTCGTCGGCGCAGCCAATGCCCTCGATCTCCTGCTCAATCCGACGGCCTGCAAGGCCACGCTGCGGTTCTAGCGTCTAAACGGGCCGTGGCGCGGCGTGCTAGAATTGGTCGTTTACATGTAGTGCAGAGGACGCGCTGAGATGCCTAAGGTGGGATTCGTGAGCCTGGGGTGCCCGAAGAACCTCGTGGATAGCGAGGTGATGATGGGCATTCTCGCGCGCGCGGGCTACGAGCTGACGCCGCGCGCGGACGAAGCGGACGTCCTCGTCGTCAACACATGCAGCTTCATCGAACCCGCGCAGCAGGAATCGGTGAATTCGATTCTCGAGATGGCCGAGTACAAGAAATTCGGCCGCGCGCAAAAGCTGATCGTCGCCGGATGCATGGTCGAGCGCTATCGCAATCAGATTCGCGAGCAGATTCCCGAAGTGGACGCCGTGATCGGCACAGGCGAAGTGGAGCAGATTCTCACCGCGTGCGAAGGCGAGGTGAGCGCGGGCACCGATGCAGCGAGCGAATCGCCGACGTACCTCTATCACGATCTCACGCCGCGCATTCTCACCACGCCGCGCCATACGGCATACATCAAGATCAACGAAGGCTGCGATCATCCCTGCACCTTCTGCGTGATTCCGCAACTGCGCGGGAAATTCCGCAGCCGGCGATTCGAGTCGGTGGTGCGCGAGGCGGAAAATCTCGCGGCTGCCGGCGTGCGCGAAATTTCGCTGATCGGGCAGGACACGACGTATTACGGCGAAGACCTCGGCCTGCGCGACGGGCTGCCCACCCTGCTCGAACGCCTCGCGCGAATCGAAAACTTGAACTGGGTCCGATTCCTCTACTGCTATCCGAATCGCGTGACGCAGAAATTGCTCGACACGATTGCGGCGCATCCGCGGCTGGCAAAATATCTCGATATCCCGCTGCAGCACGCGAGCCGCAGCGTCCTCGCGCGGATGAAGCGCGGGTCGAACGCCGACGCGTTCCTGAAAATGCTCGAGCGAATCCGCAAGACGATTCCCGGCGTGTCGATTCGGACGTCGTTCATCGTCGGATTTCCCGGCGAGACGGACGCGGAATTTGGCGAGCTGCGCGATTTCGTGCGCGCGGCGGAATTCGACTGGATGGGCGTCTTCAGCTATTCCGATGAGGATGCCGCGAAGAGCTTTTCGCTCGGCGGAAAAGTCGATGCGAAGACGGTCGCGCGCCGCCGCAACGAGCTCATGTCGATTCAGAAGAAAATCAGCGCGCGCAAGCTGCGCGGGCGCGTCGGCCAGCGGCTGCAGGTGATGCTCGAGGGGCCGTCGAAAGACACGGATCTGATTTGGGAGGCGCGGCACGAAGGCATGGCGCTCGACATCGACGGCAAGGTTTACATCACCGAGTTTGAAGGCGTGAATGAGGCAGCCGACCTGCCCGCGCCCGGCACGCTCGCCACAATCGAGGTGACGAGCGCGAAGGAATACGATCTTATCGGCCGAGCCGTCGAATTTGCGGCCCCGGCCGTCCTAGCGCCCGACGCTTCCGCGAGAATGAATCCTTTTCCGATCCTGGCCTCCCGCTAGCGTCGATACATCGCAGGAACGTGCGAAGACCCCACCCTCGCAAACCGAGGATGGGGCACCCGAAACGTCAAAGCCGAAGAACCTGAGCGATGTGTTGTGTGTTGCTGCGCAGCGATGTGCTTTGCGGTATGCTTCGGGCGAGCGATTTTATGAGTTCCACTGTCCGCGAGCGATCGGTTCCTGTGCCTGAGCCCGAGTTGACTCGGGACGCGATGATCGAGCGCGCCATCGCGCTGCAGTCGCGGCTGCTCGCCGAGCAGGACGAAACCGAGCGGCGCAGCGTTCATTCCGAAGCGGTCCACGAAGAATTTCGCAAGGCCGGATTCTACCGCTGCCTGCAGCCGCGGCGTTTCGGCGGCTACGAATTCGATCTGAAGACCTACTTCCGCATCGCCATCGAGCTCGCGCGCGGCGACCCGTCGGTATCCTGGTGCCTGATCGTGGGCTCGGGCCACGCGCTGATGCTCGGCTCGTATTTCAGCGAAGAAGCGCAAGCGGAGGGCTTCGGCCCGGACGGAAATTTTTCCGCGCCGTCGGTTGCCGCGCCGACCGGCACGGCAACGCCCATCGACGGCGGCTGGCTCGTGAAAGGCAAGTGGGGCTACGCCTCGGGCGCGCCGTACGCGACGCACTTCATGCCGAGCGTGCTGATCAGCGAAAATCCCGGCGCCAAGCCACGCGCCGGAATCGCGCTTGTCCCGCGCGCGCAATGGAAAATGCTCGACGATTGGGGCGCGATCCTCGGCATGCGCGGCAGCGGCTCGAACTCGATCGTGATCGAGGGCGCGCGCGTTCCCAAGAGCCACGTGATCCCGCTCGACATGCTCAACGTCGACATCGCGCACGGCACTCCCGGATCGCGGCTGCACGGCAATCCGATGTACGCGGGCCGCTGCCTCTCGTTTTTTCACGCGGAGCTTGTGGCCATCCTGGTGGGGCTCGGCTACGCGACGATCGACGAGTACGAGAAAATCATTCGCACGAAAACCACGCTCTATCCGCCGATCGTGCCGCGCTACCAGCACCACGACTATCAGCGCTACCTTGGCCTCGCGCTAGGAATGATGAACGCGGCGAAACGGCTCGTGCTGAACGCGGGCGAAGTCTACATGGAATATTGCCGGCGCGGCTTCGAGGGCGGCGCACCCTTCACGATGGAAGAAGACCTCGAGCTTTTCGCGAGCCTCGAACACGGCGGGCGGCTGGCGTGGGAAGCGATCGAGATGATGTTCCGCACGTCGAGCTCGAGCGGCGCGAAAGATGGCGAGCGGATGCAGCGCTACTACCGCGACGCGTCGATGTATCGCGGGCACCTCTCGGCGCAATACGACACCGCCGCGCAACGCCTCGCGCTTGTCCACCTCGGACTGAATCACGGCATCGCCACCGAGGATCGCACCGGCGTGGGGAATACGCCCGCCAGCAACCGCGAAAAATCGTGACGGTCAGCGGTGGAATGACCGCGACGGCGGTAATGGAATCACTCCCAGAAAAATCAGGATCATGAAAATGCCGATACCCAAAATGATTAACGTCGGCGTCCAGAAATAAAAGGGATCTTTGACACGATCAAAGCCACCGGGCGGGCAACCCTTGTAGTGGCCCTTTCCGGTCGCGAGACTAAAGCCCGCCCAGCCGATCGCCGCAAGTCCCAGCAGCAGGAATAGCAACGGTTTTCTCCTGAACGAGGGTAAGCATACCTCGCCCCGTCATTCGCTGCTCGGCAGTGGGGGTTCGTATCTCACATAGAGAACGATCCGTGGCTTAACACAGAGGACACAGAGAAATGCCACAGAGGGCACGGAGAAAACCTGCTGGAATTCTCCGTGTCCTCGGTGCCTTCTCTGCGCCCTCTGTGTTTAGTTCGGCCTTCGAATTCGCCGCATTCGCGCCGCTTGCTGCGCTGTGATGGCCTTTGGGGTATGCTCGACGAGTGAAGCACCACTGCCCCATCTGCAAGAAGCCGACCGATTCGGAGACCGACGCGGAGTTTCCTTTCTGTAGCCAGCGCTGCCGGCTGCTCGATCTAGGCAACTGGGCGAGCGAGAAGTATGTCGTCAGCGAGCCCGCCATGGACGAATCGGATTCCGGAATTCCCGAACGAGACCCGGATGAGCGAACCAACTGACGCGCCGCAGGAAGCCGCGTCGGTCGCGCCCGCGCGCCCGCCCGCCGGGGAGGGCCAGCCCGCCGCGGCGGGTAAACCGCGCTTCGCGCTCTTCATCGCGACAGCCTGCGGCCTCGGCTACATCCCCGTTGCTCCCGGCACCTTCGGCTCCCTCGCGGGCTTGCTGTTGGCTCTTCTCCCTTTCCTCCCTTTCTGGGTGCGCATGGCCGTCACCCTGCCACCGCGGACGTTGTGGGATGTTCTCTTGGGGGTGAATGTGGGATGGTCGGTCGGTTATACACCCGACGACCGCATCGATCGTTTTCTGGTCTCTCAGTGCGCGCTCGCGCTCGCAGTCGCTGCGATTGGAGTGGGGAGCGCGGGTCGTGCCGCCAAATTCTGGGGACAGAAGGACCCGCAGCGCGTCGTCATCGATGAGGTGTCCGGGCAGCACCTCACGCTGCTACTCGGATGTGGGGTGCCGATTTGGTGGAAACCCACGCCGATGTGGTCGAGCCCCCCGATTGGACTGATTACGACCCACTCGGCCCTAAACTGGAAATATTTGTTGCTGGGTTTTATACTTTTTCGAGTATTCGACATTTGGAAGCCTTTTCCGGCGCGGCAAGCGGAGTCGTTGCCGGGCGGCTGGGGGATCATGGCGGACGATTGGGTAGCCGGAATTTACGCGGCGATCGGATTATGGATCGCGCGCGCGGCGGGGCTGTGATCCGTGACAGAATGAAAGAGCAGATTCCTGCCCTTCCGGCAGGAGGGCCTCGACTGCGCCCCGCCCCCACCGAACGACGATGGGAAATACAAAAACGCGTGGCTTCGCTCGGAATGACAGGGGCGGCGGAGTAATCGGGGCAAGCACAAAGTGAGCACGGCTTTGCGAACGAACGGCACGCCAAGAATTGAAAGCGTGAAACCCGCCGCGGCTCTGCCCGGAGGCGAGGTCGCGATCACGGGCAGCGGCTTCGGCGTGCGCAATCACACGCGTCCGCAGGTGCAGTTCGGCTCGGCCGAGGCGAGCCTGGTGATGGCCGCGGACAATTTCCTGATCGCGCGCGTGCCGGAAGGCGCGGCGGGCGGCGCGGTGCGCGTGCGAATGGGCAGCGTCGAGAGCGCGCCATTCCCGATGGCGCTGGGCGTACAGATCGCGGACAACCTGCATCCGGTCGGCAATCCCGCTGTGGACGCGGACGGAAACACCTATGTCACATTCAGCGGGCAGCGCGGGCAGAAAGTGCCGGTATCGCTTTACAAGATCACCGCGAATCATTCGGTGAAGCCGTTCATTACCGAACTGATGAATCCCACGGGCCTCGCGATCGACCGCGACGGAAATCTTTTCGTCTCCTGCCGCAACGACGGCACGATCCACCGCGTCTCGCCCGACGGCCGCGCGATCCAGTGGATCGAAGGCATGGGCATCGCGACGGGCATTGCGTTCGACAAGTCCGGCAGCCTCTACGTGGGCGACCGCAGCGGCACGATTTTCAAGATCAGCCCGGATCGCGAGATTTTCGTTTTTGCGACGCTTGAGCCTTCGGTGGCGGCGTACCATCTGGCGTTCAGCCCGGCGGGCGAGCTTTTCGTCACCGGGCCGACTACTTCGAGCTTCGATCGCGTCTACCGGATCACGCCCGCGGGAGAGGTGGAAGTATTTTTCCGCGGGCTGGGGCGCCCGCAGGGACTTGCCTTCGACCGACTCGGCAATCTCTACGTCGCCGCGTCGTTCAGCGGCAAGCGCGGCGTCGTGCGCCTCACGCCGCAGGCCGAGCCGGAGCTCGTCCTCGGCGGCGCCAACATCGTCGGCCTCGCGTTGCTACCGAGCCACCGCGCCATGATCGCCACCAACAGCGCCCTCTTCACCCTCGACTGGGACGTTGCGGGTCTTCCTCTCAACGGATAGGGGCTAAGAAAGGTCGCGTGGCAAAAGCGGGCAAGTGTCACATTCGCACGGGCCCAATTTTTGTGTTTGTTGTGAACCGCTGCATGTGATTAGCTGGCATACAGTTCAATTGGCCACAGTGCGAAGCAGCTTTTATCTTTTCCTGCGCACTGCGTCACTCTCGCCAAATAAACTGATCGCGCAACTGTAGAGCACCTTCCTCCGCGCGGAATGGCCTGCGGGGTCGCAGGATTCATCCGGCCGGAAATTGCACCTGAAAAGAGATTCGTGAAAATTCTACTGTACAACCCAGATAATGGTGTGACTCGCAATTTCATGCCGCATCTTTGGATGTTCCTGCTGCAGGCATTGACGCCGTCCGGGCACGAGGTCGTGCTGATCGACGGCAACGCCCAGCACATGGATGAAGCAGGCATCGCGCGCTACGTGCGCGAGCAGCATATCGATCTGGTCGGCATCGGCGCGATGACCCGAATGATCGCGAAGGCGTATCGCATGGCGGACGCGGTGCGCGCCGCGGGTGTGAAGGTGGTAATGGGCGGCCCTCACGTCACCGAGATGGCCGATGAGGCGCTCGGGCGAGATGGCGGTGCGCGCCACGCCGACGCGGTCGCTCTCGGCGAAGCCGATGAGACGTGGCCCATCATCGTGGAAGATGCTGCGCGCGGCGCGCTCCAGGATGTCTACGCACCCGTGGACGAATCCGGCAAGGAGCGCAAACCGTCGCTGCGTCCCTATCCGGAGATTCCCTGGGACAAAATCAAGCTCGAGCAATTCAATTTGCTTCCGAGCATGCTGCATCCGCTGCTGAAGCGCGTGGGCGCCGGTTGGGGAACTTTTCGTGTGATTCCGATGGAGTCCGGGCGCGGCTGCCCTTACGGATGCGAGTTCTGCACGGTGACGGGATTTTTCGGCGACTCCATCCGCTTTCGCACCAATGAAAGCGTGGTGAACGAACTCCTGCTGCTGAAAGCGCGCGCAAAAGCGGAGGGCGGCCAGATTGCCGTATTTTTCATCGACGACAATTTCGCCATCAACGTGAAGCGCACAAAATCTTTGCTGCGAGACATCATCGCCGCCAACGCGCAAGTGCATTGGGTGGCGCAGATCAGCGCGAATCTGCTGCGCGACGAGGAGCTTGTTGCGCTGATCGCGGCCGCGGGTGGCAAGTGGGTCTTTATCGGAATGGAATCCATCGATCCCGCCAATCTTGCCGACGTAAAAAAAGGGTTCAACAAGCCGGGCGAATATGCCGCGGTGCTCGAGCGGCTCGCCCATCACAACGTTTTTGCCATCACGTCCTTCATTTTCGGCATGGACAACGACACGCCCGGCGCAGCCGACCGAACCCTGAAGGAAATTCGCAGCTGGCCGCCCGGACTGCCGATTTTCGGCTTGCTGACGCCCTTGCCCGCTACGCCGCTCTACAAAAGGTTGGAAGCCGCCGGGCGGCTCACGCGCCCGAAACACTGGCAAGAGTTCATTCCGTTTGCGATGGCGCATACACCGCTGAAGATGAGCATCGACGAAGCCCATGAGGAAGTGCGCATCGGATGGGCCAAGTCCTACAGCCCGGAAGCAATCGAAAAGGCGGTGGATTCGATTAGCTACAAGCCGCTGGGCTATCGCATCAACATTTTTATCGCGCGCCTCTGCTTCCGCGGAATCTATTTTCCGCAGATGGGGGCCTTCGCATGGATGAAAACGATTTTCCAAAATCGGCGCACGATATTCAAACTCGCGAAACAGGGGTTCGGAGGAGGGCTGCACGCGGTCGCGGCGCCCCCTGTCGCGACCCAGCCGGTCATGGACGAACAGCCCCAATCAGGCGACTGAGTCCGCTTCCCAACCTGGCGCTCCACGGTAGATACTATCGGCCGTGACCTCGCCTACCGCTGCTGTCCTCGGCGAAATTGGTTTGCCTGCACCCGTGAGCGAATTGGCTGCGCGGCGCTGGGATGCCATCGTCGTCGGCGCCGGGCACAATGGCTTGGCCTGCGCGGCGTACCTTGCACGCGCGGGCAAGCGCGTGCTTGTACTCGAGAGCCGGACGCGCGTCGGCGGCGCTTGCACGATCGAGGAGCCATTCCCGGGCGTGCGCATGTCGCCGTGCGCGTATCTGGCCGGGCTGCTGCATCCTCTCGTTGTCTCCGAACTGAGATTGCCCCAGCGCGGCTTCGAATGGACGCCTGCGGTCAACGGGCTCTTCGTTCCCTTCCTCGACGGCTCGAGCGTTCAGCTCTGGGACGATGACGACGCCTGCGAGGCGGAAATTCGCGGATTCGCTCCGGGCGACGTCGAAGGCTGGCGCGCGATGAGCAACGTGCTGCGCCGGTTACGCGATGCATTGCGTCCGGCGGGCGATGGCGATCTGTGGATCGGCGAGCCGCCCACGCGCGAGCAGATCGAAGCGCGGCTCGGCAATGACGACGAAGCCAAGCACGTGCTTTTCGACTGGTCGATGGCCGAGTTCGTCGAGTGCCACCTGCGCGACGAGCGCTTGCAAAGCGCGTATCTCGGGCAAGGAGTAATCGGGACGAACGCCAGCCCGTTCGACCAGGGAACCGCCAGCATCCGCTTCCATCACGCCTCGGGACGCCTCGGCGGAATGCCCGGCATGTGGGGCTACGTGAAGGGCGGCATGGGCATGGTGTCGTTTTATTTCTGCGATGCCGCGCGCGAGGCGGGAGCGGTGGTCGCTGCGGGCGTCCCGGTGGCGCGGATCGCGCCCGGCGAAGGCGTGATGCTCGAAAGCGGCGAACTAATCGCCGCGCCGGTCGTCATCTCGAATGCCGACCCACGGCAGACGCTGCGCCTGCTCGGCTACGCCGCCGATGCCCTATGGCGCAAGCGCGTCGAGGAAATTCCCATCGAGGGCTGCACCGTGAAGCTCAACGTGCTGCTTCGCGAGCTGCCCAACTTCACCGCGCGCCCTGGGACCAATCAGCCGCACCACTACGGGCAGATCAACGCGCCGCTCACGAAAGTCGAGTGGCAAGCCGGTTTCGCCGCCGCGCGCCGCGGCGAATTGCCCGAATATCTCTGGTGCGAGCTGTATTTCCAGAGCGCGCACGATCCGACGATTGCCGCAGCCGGGAAGCACACGATGAGCGTCTTCGCGCAATACGTTCCGTACAAATTCGCGCGCGGCACGTGGGACGAGCGGCGCGAGGAAGTCCGCCGGCTCGCGCTCAATTCCCTCGCCCGCTTCTGCTCGAATATCGACAGCGCCGTGATTGACACGCAGGTGCTTGGCCCGCCCGACATCGAGCGCAAGGTCGGCCTCACCGGCGGCCACATCTTTCAGGGCGAGTGCCTGCCTCAGTACATGTGGTCGAATCGCCTTTCGGCGCGCACACCGATGCCGGGCGTCTACTTGTGCGGGGCGTGCACGCATCCCGGCGGCAGCGTGATCGGCATCAACGGCCGCAACGCCGCAATGGCTGTTCTGCGCGATACCGCGTAGCTCCCGTGTCATCGCTACACGCCATGTGGTGTTGCCCAACGCCAAATCACATGTGATGATGCGGCGATGGACGGCTCTCTCCCTCTTCCAACTCTGCTGGCCCAGGCACTCGTCGCGTTCACCATTGAGTTCGATAACGAGGCGGAGCATCGAGTGCCGCACCGTACGACAGACCATGGCGCGACGGCGGGCTCGTTTCACGCGCCATGGCTTGTCTCGATGGTGATGTGGACGCGATTCATGCAGTTCGTCCCCGAGGAGGGCATCAGCGTACGCGAGCTGCAGCGATTGGCGCGAATGAGCGACAAAAGTATGAGCACGTGGCTTACGCGCTTGGGAAAGTGGTGGGGCTACCTCGTCGTGGAATCGGATGCGGCGGCGCGCGGATCGAAGCGGATCGATGCGAACGCGGTGGTCCGCCCGACAAGCGGAGGCCGGAAGGCTCAGGAAATCTGGCGGCCGCTATTTGGCGTGATCGAAAAGCGCTGGCGCGAGCGCTTCGGCGCGGATGAAATCGAGGAGCTTCGCGAATCGCTGTGGGCTGTCGCTCGCCAATTCGACGTCGAACTCCCCGACTCCATGCCGATCCTAGGATTTGGCATGTTCAGCCGAGGGCCAGACACCGACGAACAAGCGCCCGCCGCACGCAGCGACGGAGCAGGCGGTTCGCGCCTGGCTTTGCCCGCGTTGCTCTCTCGCGTGCTGCTGGCTTTTGCCATCGAATTCGAGCGCGAGTCGGACCTGTCGCTCGCGATCTGCGCTAATGTCCTGCGAGTGCTGAATGAAAAGGGTATGCCCGTGCGAGATCTTCCGCAGCTGACGGGCGTTTCGAAGGAATCGCTCAGCATGGCGATGGGCGTCCTGCGCAAGAAGCGCCTTGCGGTGATCGAGGCGGAGGAACGAGGCAGCCGGACGAAGGTCGCTCGCGTGACGGCGAAGGGCCGGGAAGTGCAGGACGCATATCGGAGGCTGCTCGCGGCGATCGAGAAACGCTGGGAGACACGGTTCGGCGAAGAGGCCTTCGGCGCGCTTCGCGAATCACTCGAACGGCTGGTCGGTGAGCCCGGGGCGAAATCATCCCGGCTTTTCCGCGGACTTGAGCCTTACCCGGACGGCTGGCGAGCGACGACGCCCAAACCCGAGACGCTGCCGCACTTCCCCATGATCCTGCACCGCGGCGGATTCCCCGACGGCAGCTAGACCGAAGCGTGCGCGTGTCGGGACGAGGGTGGCGCGTCCGGCAGATTACGCGGTCGTGTTTGTCGTGGGCGCCGGCGTCGCTGGCGGCCCCAAATAGGTCTCAACGGCCTGGGCTGTTATGCCAAGCTGCGCCGCGATCTGATTAGTCGTCAGGCCATCCTCGCTCAAATACAGCACCTGCAGGTAGCCCGGCGGGGGCGCTGGCGCAGGCGTTGCAGCTAGCGCTGCTGCCTGCTGGGCAGCAGCGGAAAGCGCCACCGTGTCCTGAGTATTGTTCGAAGCAGCAGAGGCAGCGTTGGCTGTCGTTGCTGCAGCCTGCACGAGTTGCAGATTGGCAGCGTCGGTATTAAGTGAGCCAGCGGCGGAAACGGGTGTTGCCATGGTAGGGTCCCCCTTTAACGATTCTTTGAAGCCTCCAATGTCCGGCTTATCGGCCATCGGCGCAAAAGCTTTAGCGCGACGCCAAGCCCAGAACCCTGAACGTGTTACAGACGGCGCCCCCGGCGGCGTTGCGAATCACCCGCGCTATGGGCCGGCCGCGAGTCTCTTGCGCTCGCTCCGTGTCATCGAGTAAAACTCTTACTACATGAAAGCGGAGATCATCGCGGTCGGTTCGGAACTCCTGACGCCATACCGCTTGGACACGAATTCGCTCTTCCTTACTGACGAGCTGACGCAGATCGGCGTGCGCGTCGTCTACAAAGCGGTGGTCGGCGACGCGCCTGACGAGATGCTTTCGACCTTTCGCCACGCGATGGATCGCGCCGACGTGATCGTCTCGTCCGGCGGCCTCGGGCCCACCGACGACGACCGCACGCGGGAGACTGTCGCGGACCTGCTCGGGCGGAAACTCGTCCGCGACGATGGCACGCTGCAGAAGATCCAGGAGCGGTTCCGGCGCTTCGGCCGGCCGATGCCGGAAATCAATCTGCGGCAGGCGATGATTATCGAAGGCGCGACCGTCCTGCCGAACCCGCGCGGCACCGCGCCGGGGATGTGGATCGAAGCGAACGGCCGCATCCTGATTTTGCTCCCGGGCGTGCCAAACGAGCTGCGCGCGCTGACGGAAACCGAAGTGAAGCCGCGGCTCGCGAGGTTCGGCAGCAAAGAACGCCTCTTCACGCGCGAGCTGCGGATCGTCGGACTTTTCGAATCGGACGTCGAGCAGCGTGTGCGGCCGCTCTACGCGGAGTATCCGGACACCGAAACGACGATTCTCGCTTCCGCCGGATACATCCAGCTGCATCCGCGAATCTGGTCCGACGATCCCGCGTACGCGAATGCGCGGCTCGACGAGATGGTGAAGCGAATGGCGCTCGCGCTCGGCGAGAATCTGGTTTCGACGCGGGGCGAAACGCTCGAGGAAATCCTGGCCCGCTTGCTCACGGAAAATCGCGCGACGGTCGCGGTAGCCGAAAGCTGCACGGGCGGGCTGCTGGCCGAGCGGCTGACGCACCTATCGGGCAGCTCGGCGTATTTTCTCGGCGGCGTCGTCTGCTACAGCAACGAGCTGAAGACGAGCATGGTCGGCGTGCCCGCGGAACTGATCGCTGCGAAGGGCGCGGTGAGCTCGGAGGTTGCGCTCGCGCTGGCAGACGGCATTCGCAAACGCACCGGTGCGACGCTCGGACTTGGCGTGACCGGCATTGCCGGGCCGCTCGGCGGCACGCCGGAAAAGCCGGTCGGTCTCGTCCACATCGGGATCGCGGACGAGCGCGGCCCATGTGAGAAGGCTTATCGCTTCCCGGGCGATCGCGAGCGTATCCGCCATTTCGCCACGCAAAACGCGCTCGACGCGGTTCGCCGCTATTACATGTTCCCGCGGCCCGCCGCAGGAGTCGCGTAGCGCCGGCTTGCCCTGAGCGGAACGAAGGGCGTCTCGCCGGTTCCCGGGCTTGACTGAAGCTGTCTCAACGGGCTGCCTTTTCGTCTTGAGCGAAGTCGAAGCGCGGGGTGGTTTTGCCTTCGTAGCGGCCGCCTTTCAGGCGGGCGGTTTTTGTTGAAGGCTCGGCTGAAAATGCACCGGGCTCGTGATCACGGCATGGGGTGCGGCAGTGAGGCTCTTCGTAGCGCTGGATTTGACTGAAGAAATACGCGAGGCGCTGCGCGAGCCAATCGCAAAGTTGAAACCGCTAGGCAAGAACGCCCGCTGGGCGCACCCGGAAGGAATACACGTGACGCTGAAATTCATCGGGCATGTCGATGCGAGCAAGCTTGACGCGATCCGCGCGGCGCTCGGGACAGTCCAATCCAATGCCGCGGTCGAAATGCAAATTCGCGGCGTCGGATTTTTCCCGGATGAACGGCGGCCGCGCGTCTTTTGGTGCGGCATCGAGGCTTCCGCGAATCTCGCACCGCTTGCGGCCGAAATCGAGCGGGCGCTCGAGCCACTCGGCATCCCGCGCGAAGAACGGAAATTCGCCCCACATCTCACGCTCGCGCGCCTCAAGGATTCTCACGGCGTTGATAATCTCGTGCGCGCCACCGAGGAAATGAAGTCGCGCGTTTTCGGATCGGCGCGCGCGTGCGAATTTCACCTCTTCGAGAGCATGACGAAGCCATCTGGCGCCGAATACAGAAAAATTGAGAGCTATGCCTTCGTGAAGGGCGCCGCGTGATTCCCTACTGGACCGCAGGCGTGGCCTACCTGCTCGGCTCGATTCCCTTCGGCGTACTGATAGTGAAAATGCGTGGCGGGCCGGACATTCGGCAGTCGGGCAGCGGCAACATCGGCGCGGCCAATGTGATGCGCAACGCGGGTGCGGCGGCGGGTGTGCTGACGCTCGTGCTCGACGCCGGAAAGGGCTACCTCGCCGTTTGGATCGCCGAGCGCGGGTCGTATGGAAGCATTCGCTGGATGGTGATCGCGGCGGCCGCAGCCGTGATCGGTCACATCTTCCCGGTTTGGCTGCAGTTTCGCGGCGGCAAAGGAGTGGCGACCGAGCTCGGCGTATTCCTGCCGATCTGCCGCGAAGCAGTGCTGCTGGCGGTGGTGCTGTGGGTGATCGTGGTGGGATTCTGGCGATATTCGTCGCTTGGGTCGATTGCGGCGACGGCGGCGCTTCCGGTGTTTGTCTATTTCTTGTACGCGCCGGGCCACGCGCCGCCCACGGATGTCACGATCTGCACGGTCGCGATCTCGCTGCTCGTCCTATGGAAGCACCGCACGAACATCCAGCGCCTGATTGCCGGGACAGAAAGCCGCCTGACGTCGCGGCGGCACGATTAGCGGTCGGTGTAGTAGCCGTCGCGCGCCTGGACGGCGAGGTCTTTGTTGTTCGTGGTGAGATGAATCTTGTGATAGCCCGCGCCGGTATTGGCGGGATTCGGCGAATAGCCGAGGCTGTACTGGTTGCGTAGTTCCTCTTCGATCGCCGCGTAGATTTGGTCGACGGGCATTTTCTTCGACACCTCAAACAAACGTCCGCCCGTTTGCGTGGAGATCTGCTCGAGGACCTTCTTGCCATCCGCGTGGCTTTCCTCGGGATAGCGATGCCCTCCTCCGCCTCCGCCGGGTCCGCCGCCTCCGCCCGGATAGCCGCCTCCCCCGCCCGGCCAGCCGCCTCCCATTCCGCCGCCATGCCCCATGCCCCAGCCGCCATGGCCAGCGTGGTGCTCTTGCGACTGTTCTTCTTCCTTGCCGGCGAAGAGAATCGAATAGACGGAAGTGTCAGAGCGCTGCGCCGCCTCGACGGCTTCCTCGAGCGACTTCTTGCTGCCGCGGTCGACGCCGTCGGACAGCACGAAGAGAGCCTTGCGGCCCTGCTGCTTCTTCATCAAATCGTCCGAAGCGAGATAGATCGCATCGTAGAGCAGCGTGCCGGCGTGGCGCTGGCCGGAGTTTTGGTCGTCGTCCGCCGTATCGCGCGGCGAGGCATCGAGCAGTTGCATGGCCGCCTGCAGCTTGGGGCGTGAAGTGGTGAAATCCTGTAGCAGCTCGACCTCGTGGTCGAAATGAATCACGAAGGCGCGGTCCTTGCCGCCGAGCATATGGTCGAGAAAGGTGTAGCTGGCGCTGCGCTCGTCTCCGATCACGCCGCGCTGGCTGTAGCTCGTGTCGACGAGCAAGCCGAGCGTGAGCGGCACGTCGGTGTCGCGCACGAAATTGCTGATCGTCTGCGGGCGCCCATCTTCATCCAGCGCGAAATCCTCCTTGTTGAGGTTCGCGACGATTTTCCCCTTCTTATCGCGCACCGTCGCGTACACGGTGACCAGCTTCGTCTCGCTGGAAATCTTCGACGGAGACTCGGGGGGCTGCTCGGCATGCTTTAGCTGGGGGAGTTGCGACGGCTGCTGTGCCTGTTGCGGCGGGGCCTGCTCGGTTTGCTGTTGTGCCTGCCGCGCCAGGGCGCCGCCAACCAGCAGCAGCGGAGCGGCTAGCAGCAGCGCGAGCACGCGCGCACGGCGCGGGCCAGCGGGCCGCCGGTGATTCGCAAACGGTGCTGAGGCTCTATTCCGCATCGAGTGTGCCGAACTCAGTGAGCGTACCAATCAAGATTCCGGCAACGGCCGCAAGGTTGCATCCGGCGCCGGCGTCTCATCGGTTCCAAGTGATGCCACAGCTTGGCACGTCGGTTGTAACACAAGCCGGAGCTTTTGCGCATGTGTTGATCGTGCGCACCCTGAAGGCTAAGAGCGAGAACGCAGACATCATCGCAAACGGCCAGGGTGAAAATCGAAGCGGAAACCCGGCCGGGCCATAACCCAAAGTATCAGCATGGCTTAGCCGCTAAGGCCGCAATGGCTGATCGGGCACCTTAGTACCGTAGTTCAGTTGTGCCGCCCACCCGCGTCCGCTACGATTTTGCTTCGGGAAACTCATGCCCAGCGAGTCACAAAAACAGCTCACCACGCGGCGCCTGCGCATCCTCTGGATCGTGATGGCGGCGCTGTTGCTGCTCAGCGCCGCTCCCCTGTGGCTGTACCACCAGCAAGTGCTGAGCCTGAGCGAAGAGAAGCTGCAGGATACCGAGCGCGTCCAGCAGAACCAGATCACGCGATCGCTTGCGAGCGAGACGCTGCAATTCGAGCAAAACATCCGCGAGCAGTTGCTGAGCCAGCGGCAGGTGCTGGCGTTGACCGGGTGGATTCAGGACGTCGACGACCCGGCGCACACGCCACAAATGTCGCGGCTGCTGCAAAGCTTCATCGAAAACAATCCCAACATCCTGTACGTGACGGCGGTGGACCGGCAGGCCAAGGGGCAATCCGCCGGAAGTTTTGCCGCCGACCAGGACCCGTTCGTCGGGGCGGCGCTGAAGCGGGCGTTCACCTTAAGTATTCAGGGAGTCGATTCGCGCAGCGAGCCTTTCGCGCTGGGGCGTGACAATCATCCGGCGCTAGTGATGTCCGTGCCGCTGCTTTCGGACGGCCAATTTGCTGGGATGTTTGCGGCCGTCGTATCGCTCGACCGGCTACAGTCCCGCCTACGAGATGCGAGCGTGCGTGATCGTACGGTCTACATCGTGAACGCGCACGGCCAAATCGTGGCGTATCCGGACACGCGCGACATGGTTCCCGGTCGGAACGTGACGTCCATTTCGCCGCTGGCCAAGCAGGTGATGGCTTTGCCGCAGGATCTGCGGGCGACGCAAACAACGAACTTCAGTCTGCCGAGCAAGGACGAGCGCCACCCCATCGAAATGATCGGGACGTACAGCACGATTCCAGAGCTGGGTTGGGCGGTGATCTCACAGCGCAGCCTCGATGACGCGCGCATCGACGCGGGCGTGTCGGAACTCACGGCGGAAGCGCTTCGCTTCGTCGTCGCCGTGATGTTTGCGTCTCTTTTCGTCGGGTACATTTTCGCCGTGGGAATCACGCGGCCGATTCGCGGCCTGGTGGAATCGACGCGCGCCATCAGCCGCGCCGAATTCCACGAACGCGTGCGGGTGCGCGGGGCGGCGGAAATCAGCGAGCTCGCAGAAACGTTCAACAGCATGGCCGGGCACATCGAGCAATACGTCGATCAGCTCAAGGCGGCCGCCGAACAGAATCGCGAGCTCTTCCTTGGGTCGATTCGAATGCTCGCCGCGGCCATCGACGAAAAGGACCCGTACACGCGCGGCCATTCCGGGCGCGTGGCGAAGTATTCGATCATCATCGGCGACGGCCTCGGGCTGAGCGCGGAAGATCTCGACCGGCTGCGCATCGCGGCGCTGCTGCACGACGTCGGCAAGATCGGCGTCGACGACCGCGTCCTGAAAAAGCCCGGCAAGCTCACCGACGAAGAATTCGAGCTGATGAAGCAGCACACCGTGAAAGGCGCGAACATCATGCGCCCCGTTTCGCAGCTCAAAGACATGCTGCCCGGCATCGAACTCCACCACGAGCGCCTCGACGGCCAGGGCTATCCCTATGGCCTTTCCGGCGAACAGATTCCGATCATGGCGCGAATCATCGCGGTCGCCGACACGTTCGATGCGATCACCACGAACCGCCCGTATCAATCGGCCATGGACCTCGAATACGCGCTCGAACGCATCCGCTCGCTCACCGTCACGCGCTTCGATCCCAAAGTGGTCGAAGCTCTCGAAGTCGCGATCCACGCCGGCCGCCTGCGCCTCACCGCCAGCCTCGTCGAAGTGTAGTTTTTCCTGGTTTTGTAGCGGCCGCCTTGCTTTTCAGGCGGGCGTCTTTGCACTGCTACGCTCCAGCCCGCATCGGTTCTCGCGGCATGGCAATCTTCGCGAGGAACGTGCGAATGGCAGCACCGATCTCTCTCGCGTGTGTTTCGAGCGCGAAGTGACCTGTGTCGAAGAATTGGATCTCTGCTTTCGGAATGTCGCGCCGGAAGGCTTCGGCGCCGGCCGGAACGAAAAACGGGTCATTCTTTCCCCACACGGCGAGTAGAGGAGGTCGTTTTGTGCGGAAGTATTCCTGGAATTTCGGGTAGAGGGCGACATTGCTGGCATAGTCCAAAAACAAGTCGAGCTGAATCTCGTCATTGCCCGGACGAGCCAAGAGCGCCGAATCGAGTTGGTAGGACTCCGGCGCTATCAACGTTTCGTCCTGGACGCCGTGCACGTATTGAGACTTCGTCGCTTCTGGGGTGAGAAAGTCGCGCAGTGCCGCGCGATTCTGTTCGGTCGGTTCCTTCCAATATTTCTGGATCGGGTTCCAACCCTTGCTGAGGCCTTCTTCATAGGCGTTGCCGTTCTGCGAGATGATCGCCGTCACTCGCTCGGGGTGCGCCAGGGCGAGCCGGAATCCGACGGGAGCACCGTAATCGAAAACGTAGATCGCGTGCCGTTCGAGCCCAGTGACCCGCGTGAAGGCGTCAATCGTTCTGGCGAACTGCTCAAATGTGTAGCGATAGCTCTGGCGATCGGGGGCGTCTGAAAAACCAAAACCCGGCAGATCTGGCGCGACCATGTGATAGTGGTCGGCGAGTGCCGGGATCAAATTGCGAAACATATGTGACGACGTAGGAAAGCCGTGCAGCAAGAGAATGGTTGGCGCAGTTGCGGGGCCAGCTTCGCGGTAAAAGACTTTGCGTCCTTCGATGCTTGCATGCAGGTATCTGGTCATAAAAACCTCCTCAAAACGTAAGGCACGTGATGTTGTTTACTGACGAGTGCGTCTAGAACTGCTCCAGCTTAGCTAAGCCGAATACAGCATGAAATCGCTCGCAATAAATAACCGCCGCGTCGTATTTTTGTAAGTCGACAGATGCAGGAAGGTCGTAGTTCTGATCTCCTTGATTTCCTTTTAATGGCCCGAGCTCAACGCTATCCAGCTGCCCTTTCACAATTTCTTGTTTGAGGTTTTCGTCATCGCTTTGCGCCAGGAGGACGTGAACATCCGGGCCGTTGGAGGTCGAGAAGTCCGTCAAGCGCAGATAATCCTTGCCGTCGGCCGTTTTGTAGATCGTCACGCGCCCGCTGGTCTGGTGAGCTTTCCCTTCGAGGAGGCCGGTATAAAGCGGCTGAGGGTCGGTGCTTGAAGCGAACGGAGCCGGTTCATTCACCTTTTGGTTGATCCACAGTTTCTCCGGCCGGAAGGCCCACCAGGCGCCGATGAGCACCGGAAGACCCACCGCGACCAATAGCCACTTGCGGCGCGAGAACCAAGAACGTATAGGCGAATCCATGATTTTCTCCTTCCAATCCGCGAATCGGGCAGGTGAACCTGCCCGACTCAATCGGAATGAGTATGTGAGTCTTAGAATTTCTCAAGAGGCGCGGCGCCGAAATTCGCGTTGAACCGTTCGCAATAGATCGAAACGGTTTGGAACTTGCTCAGATCCGTGCCGCTCGGGATGGCGTAGTTCTGGTCGCCTTCGTTTCCCTTCAGCTTGCCCAACTCCACGCGCTCCGTGTTGCTCTTGAGGAAATTGGCGTCATCGTCCGCGTCCGTCGCCGCGATCAAAATCACGTGTACATCGGGGCCGTTGGATGTCTTGAAGTTTGTCAGCCGGAGGACCAGGTTCCCATCCTCTTTCCGGTAAATCGTTGCACGGCCTGAGGTGCTGTGAACTTTCCCGTGGAAGGTGCCGGTTTCCAGAGTCTTCGCGTTGCTGTCTTGCGCGTGCGCCGGAGGCTGCAATCCGAATGTGAACGCCACCGCAGCGATTGCCAACACTATCCTGATCTTGCGAATCATGATGACTTCTCCTTTGTGCTTAGTTTTTCGAAGAGCGCCAACGGACGCTCAACTCTCACGGGGAATAGGAGTCATTTGCCGCGCGAAAGTTGCAAGGACGCGCCAAAAAGTGTGGCAATGAATCGTTTTTCTGTTCCAGAGCGGGAGACAGGAGACTTACGACAGAGTCATAGTGGAAGTGCGGAGATCACCGGATGACCATCCGGGATGCCAAATTTCGATGGCGTATAATCCTGGGCTTCTCAGCTGCGGTCCGTTCGCAACTTCGCCATCACGCGATCGATGATTGGGTTGGAGACGCTTTCCGGCAAATCGAATGAACTGCTTTCCGTCACGATCTTTATGGTCTTGAGGCTGGAATCGTACAGCACGTGGCAAGCGCGGCACTGGGACAGGTGCAACTCAAGCTCTTTACGAACCTCTGGCGACACCTGATCCTCGAGGTAGTCTCCGAACTCGGCGAAGAATTCCTCGCATGTGATCACTGAGCTATCCCCCTGACATTAGCTGTAAAGTGAGGCGAGAGCCACTCTCGGAGCATTAACCGGCCTCTCAGCAGCCGCGTCTTCACGGTAGGTACGCTTAGCCCCAGCTGTTGGGCAACTTCATCTGTCGAAAGTTGTTGGATATCGCGGAGCATCACCACCGCCCGGTAGTTTGCAGGAAGCGCCAGAATTCCCCTTTCAACGAGTTGCCGTATTTCCGATTTGGAATAGAATTGCTCCGGGTTGTCCTGCCAGGCCCTAACCTGACGAGGCCGGAAATCCTCCTCATCGTTGTACGCGCCTTCATCCAGGCTTTCCACATTTTTAGCGCGTCGCAATCGTTGAAGCGCCGAATTCCTCGCAATGCTCACCAGCCAAGTCGAAAACTTCGAGCGGCCCTGAAATCCCCCGATGTGCTTGAACGCGCTTAGCAGAGTGTCCTGCATGGCGTCTTGTGCATCGGCCGGGTTGCCCAAGATGGCCGCGAGAGTGCGATAGATCAACTGGCTATGGCGGCGGACCAACTCTTCAAAAGCCTCCAGGTTTCCGCTCTGCGCCTGGGCGACCCATTCGGTATCGGGATCTGTTATCTCGATGAGATGCACAAAGCCCTCACCGCCGATAGGAGTTTGGGCGAGGCCAGAAAGATGCACTTTATTTTTCTCGAAGGCCGGAGGCGGCTCGAAATCGGGTTCGATTCCGAGTCCCATTTGAAGGGTGTTTGCAAAATTGTTGAGGGCAGTCACAGCCTCGCATTCCAATATCTGCTCCTCGCTGAAACCATATCCTCGAAGCTTAGCAACGTCTTCCCGGGAAAACTCCAGACCACGCGTCCCCAATTTGACCGCAAAGTCGAGTAACGCCTTATCGGCCTCCGGCAGGTTGGACTCGCGATAGTCCACGGCAATCTGGTCTCCGTCCTCCGAGGGCATCCCCAAGCCGCGCAGCAGATTGCAATGCATCGCAACGCAATAAGAGTTGAGATTCGTTGCCGACACGGCCAGCAGAATGCATTCCTTTTGCACTCGCGTTAGGAGATCTTCGGGTACCAGAATCCTGCCCACTGCATCCAGCTCTGCCTCCAGCAAGTCGGGCCGCAAAGTTTGAGCGCGGAAAAAGTTCGGGATGAACCCGTGACTCTTCTGAACGATGCCAAAAGGTGCAAACGTCTTCGGACTCAGGTATGGAGCGGACACATACGGCCCTTTTCTCTTAGCCGCGGCGTGAACATGCGGCAGCGGGCTACGCGGCGTTCCCTCACGCGACGAAACAACTCTCGTCGCAGGAAACGTCCGCATTGCGAAATCCGGCTCCGGACCCAAGCCGACAGATAGCGTGCAGCGGTAGATTGCCAAAGCCGTCGCGATGACGGCTTCGAATATCGCCTCGTCGCCGAATCCGCATACCCGCAGAGCTTCAATGTCTTCCGAACTCACCGAGGGAGCGTGGCGCGCTAGTTTGAGGCAGAACTGCAAACAGGCTAAGTTGGTCGCCGAAAGGTCCGCGCTACGATGGTCGCTCAAGAGAGAATCGATCTGACCCTCACTTGGGCCAAGGGAAGACAGGACCTTACTATCCAACGTTATGCAGTACGCGTCTTGCCGGTCAACAGCAATGCTTAGAAGGATTCGCTCCTTCTGCACGCGGGAAATCGCTCCTTCCTGTAGGCGCACGGCGCCTTCGAGCTTCGCCTGAGCTTCGATGACGCGTGGCAACAAAGTCTGTGCGTGGAGGAGATTGGGGATGAATCCAAGAGCTTCCCGAAACGCAACAAAGGGGACGAATTTGGCCTCAAGTTGAACTTCGCTGAAAAAGCTCATAGGCGCACGGCAGTTGCCGCGAATCGACAACAAGCGAGTGTACGTCTTTGGCTTCCCAGGCTGCAACCTCAGGCCGGTTTCCGAGCGGCAGCCAAATTCTCCGCATCCTTTTGATTGGCCATACCGTCTCATCCAGCGAATTCGGGATAACACATGCAAGATGCAGCGCGCAAACGGGTGCTTATTCTGGGAGGCGGGTTTGCCGGACTCACGGTCGCCATGGAGTTGGAGCGGAAACTCGCTCGGGATCCTTCCGTTGAGATCACCCTCATCAATCGCGAGAATTTTTTCCTTTTCACACCCATGCTCCATGAAGTAGCGACGAGCGATCTCGATCTCACAACGATTGTAAATCCAGCCCGCAAGATGCTGAAGCGTGTCCAGTTTCTTGCGGGAGAAGTCGATCAAGTCGATATTCAGAATCGGAGAGTCGTCTTTTCTCATGGGTTCGATCATCATCGCCACACAATCGAGTTCGATTTCCTCGTTTTGGGCATGGGCAGTGTCACGAATCTTTACGGCATTCCGGGGCTCCGCGAGTACGCGCTCACGATGAAAACGCTGGGCGATGCCATGCGATTGCGTAACCACTTGATTGCCCACCTGGAAGAAGCCGACAGCGAGTGCTGCAAAATAAAAACACCGCTCTTGACCTTTGTCGTCGCTGGCGGCGGTTTTGCCGGGGTCGAAACGGTCGCTGGAATCAACGACTTCGTGCGGGCAGCGCTTCCCTCGTACCTCCACTTAAGAGAGGACATGCTTCGAATTGTCCTCGTTCATTCCGGCCCAGTCATCCTGCCGGAACTGGGCGAGCAATTAGGGGTCTACGCTCAGCAAAAACTCGCGGGCCGCAAAATCGAAATTCGCATGAACGCAAAGGTTGAAGAATTTTCCGGCCGAGTCGTGCGACTGAGCGACGGAGCGGAAATTCACACAAATACGCTCGTTTGGACGGCCGGAACTTCGCCGAATCCGTTGCTCGAAACAATTCCTTGCCCAAAGGAACGTGGCCGTCTGCTCGTCACCGAATCTCTCGAACTTCAAGCTTGGCCGGGCGTGTGGGCCTTGGGGGATTGTGCGGCTGCACCGGATCGCCGGACGGGAGGATTTCATCCGCCAACCGCACAGCACGCGCTTCGTGAAGCCAAAGTCGTGGCTCACAACGTTATCGCGAGCATTCGCGGACAAGAGAAGACGCAGTTCGATTTTTCGACGATCGCGCAGCTCGCGGCGATCGGCCGGCGGACCGGCGTCGCCAACATTATGGGCGTCAACTTCTCAGGGTTTATCGCCTGGTGGCTCTGGCGGACGATTTACCTGAGTAAGCTCCCGCGATTTGAGAAGAAACTGCGCGTTGCCTTTGACTGGACGCTTGACCTGATCTTTTCGAAGGATCTCGTTCAGTTCCTCGATGTCCGCGCGCCGATGATCTCAAGCCCGGAGGTCGATTCGTCGCAGAAATCCGAGGCCGCGGCCGCCCGCGCCCGTTGAGTTAGCCCCCAAGTTATCCCAAGCCGTCGCGCATTGGCCTAAGTAAACTACTCGCGTAAGCTCTGCGGGACCCTCGATTCCCGAAGGGGGAGTGTACGTCTTCGGCTTCCCCGGCTGCAATCTTAGGCGTCAGACCTGCGAGCGCGTCCTCTGCTAGAATGATTCATCTCAGGTTCAAGCGAAGAAATTCATGATTTCACTATTTGGCAAACCGGAGCCGACGCTTCTCGAGAAGCTGAAGGATTCCGTCAGCAAGACGCGGACGGAGCTATCGGCGCGCGTCGAGCAACTGCTGACGGGCAACCGGCCCGTCGATCCAGAGCTACTGAAGCAGCTCGAATCAGCGCTGCTGAGCGCGGATATCGGCGTGCGCACGACGAAGGAAGTGCTCGCGGCGCTGCGCCAGCAGGTGAACGAACACAAGATCGACGACGCCGGGCAGCTAAAACAAGAATTGAAGCGGCAGATCGTGAAAATCCTGGCGGTGCCCGGCGCGAATTCGAACAGCAATGCGCCGGAGGCATCCACTGCGGCAGCAGGCACCGTGGCAGCAGGCGCAGCGGCTGCGGGCGCGCCTCGGGTGATGTTCGTGGTGGGCGTGAACGGCACGGGCAAAACGACGACGATCGGCAAGCTCGCGAATCGCCTGAAAAAAGAAGGCGCGAGCGTGGTGCTTTGCGCGGCGGACACGTTTCGCGCGGCGGCGATCGAGCAGCTCGAAGTGTGGGGCCGGCGCACGGGCGTCGAGGTGATCAAGCAGAAATCGGGCGCCGATCCGGCGGCTGTGGTGTACGACGGGCTCGCGGCGGCCAAGGCGCGCGCGGCGGACGTGGCGATCGTCGACACGGCGGGACGCTTGCACACGAAATCGAATCTGATGACCGAGCTCGAAAAAATGAAACGCACCGCCGCGAAGGTGATCCCCGGCGCGCCGCACGATGTGCTGCTCGTCCTCGACGCAACCACAGGGCAGAACGGCCTGAACCAGGCGCGCGAATTCTGGAGCCACGCGGGCGTCACCGGAATCGTCCTGACGAAGCTCGACGGCACCGCGAAGGGCGGAATCGTGGTGGCGATCGCGCGCGAGTTGAATCTGCCGATCCGGTTCGTCGGCACCGGCGAGCAGATCGACGATCTCGTGCCGTTCGACGCGCAAACCTATGTCAATTCCCTCTTCGATTAGCCCGGTGGCGGACCACGGCTACTGGATCACCGAGGCGATCGAGCTAGCCCGCAAGGGCATGGCGCTGGCGCATCCGAATCCGCGCGTGGGAGCGGTGGTGGTGCGCGACGGCCTGAAGGTGGGCGAAGGATTTCACGTTTACGACCGGCGCGATCACGCGGAGATCATCGCGCTCCGGCAGGCGGGCGAGCAGGCGCGCGGCGCGACGCTCTACGTGAATCTCGAGCCATGCTGCACCACGGGGCGCACGGGACCGTGCACGAAAGCGATCGTCGCCGCGGGAGTGGCGCGCGTATACGCCGCGATGGAAGATCCGAATCCCGCGGTCGCCGGGCGTGGCTTCGACGAACTCAAGCGCGCGGGGATTGAGGTTCACGCGGGAATCTACGAGAAATTCGCGCGCGAGACGAATGAGGACTTCGCGAAATGGATTCGCACGGGGCTGCCGTTCGTCACGCTGAAGGCGGCGCTGACGCTCGACGGGCAAATCTCGTCGCGCGCGGGCAGCACGACGTCGATCACGAGCGAGGCGTCACGCGAAGCCGTGCAACGCGCGCGCCATGCCGCCGACGCGCTGCTCACCGGAATCGGTACGGTGCTCGCCGACGATCCGCGCCTCACCGATCGCACGGGCGAGCCTCGCCGGCAGAAGCTGCTGCGGGTGGTGCTGGATTCGCGGCTGCGGATGCCGCTGAAATCGAAGCTCGTGAAATCGGCGGCGTGCGATGTTTTGGTTTTCACGGCGCAGCGGCAGGATTCGCCGAAAGCGCGGGCGCTGCGGCGGGCGGGCGTCGAAATCGCGCGCGTGCCGGCCCGGGGCGGGCGCGTGGATTTGAAGGCTGTGCTGCGCGAGTTGGGCAAGCGCGAAATGCTGAGCCTGCTGCTTGAAGCTGGCGCTGATTTGAATGGCGCGGCGCTCCAAGCGGGGATCGTCGACAAAATGATTCTCTTCTACGCGCCGAAAATCATGGGCATCGGCGGCGTGCCGATGGCGCAGGTTTCGTCGCGCGGGTTTGCGAAGGCCGGCGCGCTGGCCAATTTGAAGCTGTCTTCGTGCGGACCGGATTTCGTGGTCGAAGGATACTTTCACGATGTTTACGGGAATCACCGAGCGCGTCGGACAAATTGAGTCGCTCGATCGCGCTGAAGACGGCGGGCGCCTGCGCGTGAGCTTCGCCGGCGCAAGCGACAGTTTCGCGTCGATCAAGCAGGGCGATAGCGTGATGGTCAACGGCTGCTGCCTCACTGCGGTCGAGCTCGGCGCGCGGGATTTTCTCGCCGACCTTTCGGGCGAGACGCTGCGGCGCACCTCTTTCGGCGAAAGGAAGGCTGGCGACCTCGTGAATCTCGAGTTGCCGCTCGCGGCGGGCGCGCGCCTCGGCGGCCATTTCGTGCAGGGCCACGTCGATGGCGTGGGCCGCGTCACGCGATTAATTCCCGAGGGCGAAAATTGGTGGCTCTCGGTGCGCGTCCCCGAAGATTTGCGGCGCTACGTGGTAGAAAAAGGCTCGCTCGCGATCGACGGCATCAGCCTCACGGTCGCGCGCTGGCATGACGGCATCGCGGACATCGCCGTCATCCCTTTTACGTACGAGCACACGAACGTGCGCGCAATGGCGCCTAGCGACGCGGTGAACCTCGAAGTCGACATCCTCGCGAAGTACGTCGAAAGTTTGCTCGAAGCACGCAAGGGCCGCGCGGAATCGCGCCTCACGATCAGCGGCCTGATCGAGCAGGGATTTTAGTTGGCGGTCGGGGCGCCATTTACACTGTCGGCCTAATCGGGAAAGCGGTGCGGTTCTAACTTCTCCTTCGGGCAACCAGTAATAAAATTCTTAATGTATCTGCACCATCCCGCGTCCATGTCCTCCAACAATTCCCCGGCAATTTGGTCCGCGCTTCGGCGGTCGACGATGAATGCCTTGTGGTACCACATGTTGGCAACCGGGAAACTGTCAGGGAGGCCCATGTCTTCGATAACCACGGACACAACAGACCCCTTACCTTGCTCGGCGGCGGTGTCGCCAGCGTCCGTGGTAATTATATCCACATAAAACTGGAACCCTTTCACGGGGCCCTTCATCAGCTCGTAACGAGTCGAGCGTGCGATATCTCGTTCGAAAGCTTCGACAAAAAGCGCGCCAACTGGGTCTTTGCCAATGTGCATCACGGACACAGGCGTTTTTCTCGTTTGAGCCATCGCGACAAAAGGTACGAGCAGGGCAAGGCCCAGCGAGAGCAGTCGGTTCATGATGGGATTGTAGCTCTTGGACTACCGGATTCCGGATGGAAATCAGTCGGTAGGGGCGGGTTTGAAACCCGCTCCTACGGATCCATGCGAAACCTCAGATTGCCGCCCGCGCGGCTTCGCGGGCCTTGGCGCGCGCGCCGCGAATATACAGCACGAGGCCAAGCAGAAAAGCGCCGAGCGTCCCGCTGACAAGCTTTGCCTCGAAGCGCCACGCATTTGTCACCTCTGCCGGCGGGATCAGCGACAGGACAATTCCTCCGGTCACGACAGCAAAGCCGAGGAGAGCCGCGAGCCAAACGCCGAACTTTCCGCCCGGAATCAGCGCGGCGTTCGCGTTCGTCGCGCGATCCGGGCGCGACGCGAGTTTGATCGCGGCGGCATACATATAGAGGAACGGGATGAAGTAGAGGATCGTACCGGCATCCACCAGAATCTGATAGGCGACATCAGGATTTTCTTTTATCTGGGCCAAGAGTAAGATTGCGCACGAAATTCCCGCCTGCACCAGAATCGAGACCCAGGGCGTCTTCCACTTGGAATGAATTTTGCCAAAAGCTGCGGGCAAATATCGATCGATGCCAACGACAAATGGGATCCTGGCAACTCCGGCGACCGTAGTTCCTACGCCGCCGGCATTTCCGAATAACACCAAAAAGGCGGCAATAATTCCAAAGAACGCAATTCCCAGCCGGGTGGAAGCGATCGTGAGCGCCTGGAAGACGCCGCTTTGCGTATCCACCGTCCCGGCGGGCAGAATCGCGAGCAGGGCGAACGTGCCGAGAATATAGGCGGCCGCGATCAGAACTCCGGAGCCGAGGATGGCGCGCGGAAACGTCTTGTGGGGCTCGCGGACCTCCTCGCTCATCGTCGAGCAGAGCTCGAGCGCCGTGAAAGCAAACGCGATCTGCGGCCAGAAGTTGACTGTGCCCCAATTCCAAACGGGTAGCATGTTCGACCACGTGAAGTGCGTCACCGAACCGTGCGTGCGCCACATGTAGGCGCCGAGGCCGATCAGCATCACCAGCGGAACGTAGGTGCCGACGCCGCCCGCATTCTGCAGCCACTTCCCGATGTTGAGCCCCACGATGTTGAGGAACATCGCGGCGAATAACATCGCGATTGCCACGATCAGCAGGAATGGAACGCTATGCGCCAAGTGGGCCGTTCGCGCGCCGCCGACGTAGGCCGCCATCGCGGCACTCGCATATAGCAGCCCGGGAAAATAAAAAAACGTATAGACCCAATACGTCCAGCCGGTCACGAAGCCGTGAAATTCGCCGAACGCCTCCTTCGACCAGACGTAGAGCCCGCCCTCATGCGGAAATCGCGTCGAGAGTTCGACGACTACCAGCGCCGTCGGCAGAAAAAAGAACGTCGCCGCCAGCACCCACAGGCTCATCGACGAAGTGCCGTTGTGCGCTGCGGCCGCGATCCAGCGCGGCCCGAGGATGGCGGCGATGTTGAAGAGCAGGACGTCCCACACGCCCATCACGCGGCGAAGCTGCTTCTTGGGGTCGGACGCTGCAGAGGCAGGCGCGGCGGATTCGCTCACGCCGTCTCGTCCAGTGCGGGAATCAGCTGGTCTTCGAGGAGGAAATTGCGGAGGACATCATCGTGCGAGCTTTCGAAATCGTTCCACGTGCCGAAAAATCCCACGCGGCCCTGATTCAGGAAAATCACGCGATCGGCAAGCTTTTTCGCGAGATGCGTGTCGTGCGTGACGACGATCGCGGTCTTGTGTAGCGTCTTCTTGAGCCGGACGATCAGATCGCTGATGTGCGCGGCCATCAGCGGATCGACCATGGTGGTCGGCTCGTCGTAGAGGATCGCGTCAGGCTCATCCGCGAGCGCGCGGGCGATGGCGACGGAGCGCTTGGTGCCGGTGCTGAGGTCCGAGGGCAGCAGATCGGCAAACTCCGAAACCTCGAGCATCTCGAGAAGTTCCTTCACCTTGCGGTCGATTTCGTCGGGATCGACGTGCTCGCCGCGGCTGGTGAGCGGAAATGCAACATTTTCCGCGACCGTAAGCGAATCGAAAAGCGCGCCGGACTGAAACACCATGGTCGCGCGCCGGCGAATGTCCGAGAACTGCTCCTCGTTCCAGCCGGTTACGTCCTTGCCCGCGACGACGATATGGCCCTCATCCGGTTCGAGAAAACCGAGCAGCAGCTTCAGCGAAACAGATTTTCCGACGCCGCTGCGCCCCATGATCACAGCCGTCTCGCCCTGTTCGACGTAAAAGCTCACGTCCTTCAGCACAGCGTTTTCGTCAAACGCTTTCGAGACGTTGCGAAATTCGAAGTAGGGATTCGCCATGAATTTCAGCCGCGCTCCATCCGTCGCCCGCCTCGACAACCCACCCAAGAGAGATCCTTCGCTCCGCTCAGGATGACGGCTTCATTGTCCGCTCGCTCAGCCTCGCCTTCGCTTCCTCATAATCTTGAGGTGAATTCATATTCTTGAACAGGAGGCCTTCGGAATCAAAGGGATTCCATTCGGCGGGCGTGATGGTTTCGAGGCGCACGTCGAGCAGGCTATCGGTCACCTTGCGCGTGCCGCGCTCGAGTGCCTTGCGAATCGCCGGCTCGGCGCGCTGATGATACATCGCACAGAGCGGCTCGGCGCCGCGCGCGTTCATCGGCAGCACAGCGTCGGCCGACGTCGCAAGTGCGCGCGCGATCAGATATTCGAGCCACTCGCGCGTGAGATAGGGCAAATCCGTCGCGACGATGAGGCTCCACGGCGTAGCCGCCGCGCGCAGGGCCGCTGCGATGCCGCCGAGCGGCCCCGCGCCGGGCCAATCATCCGCAATCGCGCGCAGATCGAACGCACGATACGCCTCCGGATTGCCGATAACCACCGGCGCGCTGGCCACGGATTCGACGAGCTTCGCAGTCCGCAAAATCAGCGGGACGCCGCCGAGCTCGAGCCGCGCCTTGTCGCGCCCCATGCGCGAGCTCTCGCCGCCCGCAAGAATGAACGCGGAGATTTCTTGAATCGATTTCATGCCAAAGGCTCGGCCCGCCTCAGCCGCTTCTTTCCCGCGTAAAGTAGGACGTCGATAGCCAAAACGATAAAGACGGGGATGCCTAATGACAAGCCGAGCGTCCGAGACTCTGGCTCCTGCCAACCGTAGGCCAAGCCGACGGCAAGGTATCCCGCGATCAGGAGGAAAAAACCAGCGTTCACAAAGAAGGCCGCTGGCGAGTTGGCCATCTCAAGCACAACCCCCACAAGCAGGATCATAATAATCGCTGCCGGAAGAGGATAGTGCTTCCAAGACATTTGTGCTCCGAGGAGTTTGTAGAGGGCTCGTTCATCGAGCAGACGACTCAATACAAACCAGGCAAAGAGCGAATTCGATAGGCCCACCCACACGAGCGTAATTATTCGCATTACGCTGCCAACCCACCCCCTAGCTCCAGCGGTTGTCAATGATCTCAACCTTTCCCCGGCCTTTGAATCCCAAGTTCGCGCAGCTTCTCTTGCAAACTCTGCCGATGCAAACCGATCTCAGCGGCGGTTTTCGAGACATTCCATTTGTGCTCTTCGAGCTTCTGCTTGAGATACGCAATCTCAAATCGCCGCTTCGCTTCTCGAAAATCGGATTCGCTGAGGAACGCGTTCCCTGCCCCGTCGCCCGCCGCAGCGGGCAGGCCCGGCGCGCCGGCCGGACTCGTATTGTCGCGCACTTCCTCCGGCAAATCGGCGGCGGTGATTTCATCGCCCTTGCTCAGGACGAGCGCGCGTTCGAGCGCGTTGCGCAGCTCGCGCACGTTACCCGGCCAGTCGTAGCGGCGCACAAGCGCGGCCCCTTCCGCGCTGAGGCGAGCCCGCCCGCCACGGCGGGCAGGCCGGGCGTGGCGGGCACCAAGTTGCTCGAGAAACGCCTCGGCGAGGAGCGGGAGATCGTCCTTGTGCGCGCGCAGCGGCGGCAAATCGAGTGTGACGACGCGCAGCCGGTAATAGAGGTCCTCGCGGAATTTACCGAGCGCAATTTCGGCCGGCAGATCGCGATGCGTCGCGCTGATCACGCGCACGTCCACGTCGATCGACTGCGATCCGCCGAGCCGCTCGATCTTGCGGCTTTCGAGCGCGCGCAGCACCTTCGCCTGCGTCACCGGATTCATGTCGCCAATTTCGTCGAGGAAAATTGTGCCGCCCGACGCCATCTCGAATTTCCCTTTGCGCTGCTGAGCTGCGCCTGTGAACGCGCCGCGCTCGTAGCCAAAGAGCTCGGATTCGATCAGGTTTTCCGGCAGCGCGGCGCAGTTGACGGCGACGAACGCCTTGCCCGCGCGCGGCGAGCGAGCGTGAATTTCCTGCGCGAGCAAATCCTTCCCCGTTCCGCTTTCGCCGAGGATTAGCACTGTCGCGTCGGTCGGCGCCACACGCTCGGCCATCTCGAAGACGCGCCGCATCGCCGCCGACGCGCCGAGCATGCGCCCGAACTGCCCTTCCGCAACCAACTCCCGCCGCAAACGTTGATTTTCGGCGCCGAGTTCAACCAGCTTCAGCATGTTTGCGACACGCGCGCGCAGCGCCTCGATGTCGAAGCCTTTCACGATGTAATCGGCGGCGCCCGCCTGCAGCGCCTCGACAGCGGTACGCGCCGTATCGAGCGCCGAGACGACCAGCACGGGCGTTTCGTCGCCGCCCGCGCGCAGCTCGCGAAGAAAGGCGATGCCACCCTCGTCGGGCATCACCACGTCGAGCAGAATCAGGTCCGGACGATGCGCCGCAATCGCTTCGCGCGCCGCCTTCGCCGATTCCGCTTCCGCGATGCGGTAGTGCGCTTCGAGCGCGCGGCGCATGGCGTAGCGCGCGGTGTGCTCGTCGTCGACAATCAGGATCGTTTGCACAGTTCGAGTCCCAAGTTCATCATCCTCGTTTCACAAAAGCCCCGTCATCCCCATTTCACAAAGCATTGTCTTGAATCTGCGATTCAAGCGGCAGTATTAAATGAATGCGAGTTCCCCGCCCGTCAGCGAGCGGACTTTCGCACGCAATCGTGCCACCCATTTCCGAGACGCGGCGCGCCACAATGGCAAGGCCGAGGCCGGTGCCCGTGGCTTTCGTCGTGAAGAACGGCTGAAAGATTTTCGCGCGCGCGTCCGGCGAAATTCCCGGCCCGTCATCTTCCACGAAAATATCGAGATGGCCTCCACCGCTCGCGAGGCGCACGCGCACCGAGCCTCCCTCCGGCTGCGCCTCGATCGCATTCACCACGAGATTCGACAGAATCTCATTGAGCGCCTCTTCCGAAGCATGCACGGCAGCATCGCCGGCGGGCGCTTCTAGTTCCAGGCGCACGCGGCGGCGCTCGGCATCCGCGCGAAACAACGCGGCAACCTGCCTCGCGGCATCGGCGGCGTTCACGCGCCGCCCGTTCGCCGAAGGTTTCGCGAAATGCAAAAGCTGTGTGAGCTTCGCGCTCATGCGCTCGATTTCGCCGAGGACCAGCGTGCAATCGTGCCGCAGATCGGCCGGCAAATCCGGATTTTCGAGCTGCACCTGCAGGACGGTCTTCATCGCGCCCAACGGGTTGCGCAGATTGTGCGAAACGGTGGCCGCCATCTGCCCCAGCATCGCGAGGCGTTCGCGCTCCGCGAGTTCGCGTTCGAGACGGATTTTCTCTTCGATCAGCCGGCAAAGGTCGATCATCCCCGGCAGCTGCTCGGCGAGAAATTCGAGCGCGGCCGTCGTCTCGCCCGTGAGGTACGAACCCGTGGTGGCAGCTTCAAGCAGCCCGATTTCCTCGCGCCCCTTCTTCAGCGGGATGCGCGCTACATGCCCCAGCCCGCCGGGAGATTCAAGCGGCGGCTGCGCCGGATCGCGCGGCACCGAAATGCGGACAGCCGCCAAGCTGAATTCGTCGCGAATGCGGCGCTCGGCGCCCGCAAGAAGCTGCGCCACGTCGCCATGTCGCGCTTCCTCCTGGAGCTCGACGGCGAGCCGCTGCCAGCGGTCCACGCGCTCGCGGAATGTGCGATGCAGCGCCGGCCCGATCGCGCGTTCGAGCGGCTCGAACAGAAAAACCAGCACGAAGAGCAGCACACTCGCCGTAGCCTCCGGCGGAAACACCGGCGCGAGCCATCCGCTGATCCGGTGCACGAACGCAAGGTAGAGCAGCGCGAGCACCGTCGCCGAAAGCGCATACACCAAATTCCGCTGCGCCCCGTACTCGAGAAAGTTATGCTTCAGCGCGAAATAGACCAGCAGCGCTCCGGGAAGGATTCCGCCGACGACGGTTGCAGTGGCGAGGGCGTCGGAGAGCAGCGGATTCCCGTGCTCGTAGACCTCACGGAGCGCCAGCACTACCGTGAGAAAAACGGAGACTGAGAAAAGTTGGTAGCCTAATCGCTTCGCCGTTCTGCTGGTTTCGCGCCAACTGATGGGCCACTGAACCAGCACGGCGGACACGGAACAAAACAGGAGGCTTCCAATCGCGTCGGTGTCCGCAAAACTCAGCAGTCCCGAAACAATGCCCCTGTGCAATCGGTACGAAACGACGGCAACGCCCACGATTTCCGCTAGAACGAGCGCGTACATGCAGACGACAACGACCCAGACTATCCGCGATATGCGATTCTGTTGGACGGTTCGAACATACTCGATGTGTGCGTGCCAAATCAGCGGATACAGAGCCAGCAGACCTAAAGTGACGAGGAAGTTCGAAAGCCATGCAGTGGCTTCGGGCGGCGTCCCGTACTGGATGGTCGCATTGATTTCCAGGAGGCCGCCGCCGTAAATCGCCAGCAGCGCCAGCACCAGGAAGAACAGCAGCCGCTCGAATAGCCGGGGCCTGCGGTGCCCGAGGATCAGCGCGATCAGGAACAGGTATACGAGCGTTCCTGCAGTGAGCGCGAATAAGCGAACGTAGAAGAGGAAGGCCACCAAGCGCCTCGCCCAAGTGCCTCAGTTGCTCGATAGTAGCGCTAGGGGCTCTGCAAGCGCAATGCCCAAGTGTCGGAAAAATCTTACACTCGCAAGTAGCTGCAAATAATATAGTTATATTGACAGCCGAGCCGTGGTCGCGCGCCGGGAACGCCGCAGAAAGTGGAGCCTTTCGCCTTGACAGACGCGCTAGGTCTGCTATATTAGCACTCGCCATGGAGGAGTGCTAAAGGTTCACTTCTCCTAGCAGCACCTGCTGTAAAACATCCCACCTCGACGCATCGGGGATTCGGGAAACCGGAGGAATCGCAAAAATGGCTGTGAACATTACACCGCTACACGACCGCGTGCTCGTGAGGCGGCTTGAAGAAAAGGAGTCCGTGAAGGGTGGAATTATCATCCCCGACACGGCCAAAGAGAAACCGCAAGAGGGCGAAGTGATCGCCGTCGGTGCGGGCAAGATCAACGACAAGGGCGACCGGATCGCGCTCGACGTAAAGGTGGGCGATAAGGTCCTGTTCGGGAAGTATTCGGGCAACGACATCAAGATCGACGACGAGGAATACATGATCCTGAAGGAAGACGAGATCCTCGCGAAGATCGGCGGCGCGGCTAAGGCGGCCGGCGGCAAAAAGTAACTTCCGGGCGCCCCAGCGGCGCCGCGGCCAACAATCCAATAAGAATCGAAAGAGGAGACACAGCACATGGCAAAGCAAATCGTAACTGGTGAGAATTCGCGCCAGGCGATTCTGCGCGGCGTCAATGCACTTGCGGACGCCGTGAAGATTACGCTCGGCCCGAAGGGGCGCAATGCGGTCATCGAGAAGAAGTTCGGCGCGCCGATCATCACCAAGGACGGCGTGACGGTAGCGAAGGAAATCGAGCTGCCGGATTCGCTCGAAAATATGGGCGCGCAGATGGTGCGTGAAGTCGCTTCCAAGACGTCAGACGTCGCGGGCGACGGCACCACCACCGCGACCGTACTGGCGCAGGCCATCTTCCGCGAAGGCGTAAAGACGGTAGCGGCCGGCGCGAGCCCCACGGCTCTCAAGCGCGGCATCGAGAAGGCCGTCGAAGTGGCCATCGGGGAAATCGCGAAATTCCACAAGGACGTGAAGGGCGATATGATCGCGCAAGTCGGCACGATCTCCGCCAACAACGACAAGCAGATCGGCTCGATCATCGCGGAAGCGATGAAGAAGGTGGGCAAGGATGGCGTCATCACCGTCGAGGAATCGAAGACGATGGAGACGACGCTCGAAGTGGTCGAAGGAATGCAGTTCGACCGCGGCTACCTCTCGCCCTACTTCGTCACCGATCCCGAGCGCATGGAGTGCGCGCTCGAGGATGTCCGCATCCTGATCCACGAAAAGAAAATCAGCTCGATGAAGGACCTGCTTCCCCTGCTCGAGCAAACCGCCAAGATGGGCAAGCCGCTCTTGATCATCGCCGAGGACGTCGAGGGTGAAGCGCTCGCGACGCTCGTGGTGAACAAGCTCCGCGGCACGCTGCAGTGCGCGGCCGTGAAGGCCCCGGGCTTCGGCGACCGCCGCAAGGCCATGCTCGAAGATATCGCCACCCTCACGGGCGGCAAGGCCATCACGGAAGATCTCGGGATCAAGCTCGAGAACGTGAAGCTCGAAGATCTCGGTCGCGCCAAGAAGATCACCATCGACAAGGACAACACCACCATCGTCGAAGGCGCCGGAAAGCCGAGCGAGATCGAAGGCCGCGTGCGGCAGATTCGCACGCAGGTCGACGAGACCACCTCCGATTACGACAAGGAGAAACTGCAGGAGCGCCTTGCGAAGCTGGTTGGTGGCGTGGCCGTCATTAAAGTCGGTGCGGCAACCGAGACCGAGCTGAAGGAAAAGAAGGCTCGCGTCGAAGACGCCATGCACGCAACCCGCGCGGCAGTCGAGGAAGGCATCGTTCCCGGCGGCGGCGTGGCGCTGGTCCGCTGCATCGCTGCTCTCGACAAGCTCAAACTTCACGATGACGAAGCCATCGGCGTCAACATCGTGAAGCGCGCCCTCGAAGAGCCCATGCGGCAGATCGCACTAAACGCCGGTCAGGAAGGCGCTGTGATCGTCGGCCGCATCCGCGAATCGAAGGACGATAACTTCGGCTTCAACGCGGACACCGAGGAGTTCGGCGACCTGGTCAAGGCGGGCGTCATCGACCCGGCCAAGGTCACGCGCCTCGCTTTGCAGAACGCCGCTTCGATCGCCGGCCTGATGCTCACCACCGAAGCCCTGGTGGCGGACATCAAGGAAGACGACAAGAAGGGCGCGGGAGCAGGCGGCGGTGGCGGCATGCCCGGCGGCGGTATGGGCGGCATGTACTAAAGCTGTCGGTTCGCTGTAGGTTTAAACGTAGCGCCGGGTTCTTCAGCCCGGCAGGGGCGGCTCGATCATCAGATCAGCCGCCCTTTTTTTGCATTTGGGTCAAACGCAAGGAGGGTTTCGGAGTCGATGACCACCCTAAATACCGACGGGCCGCGTCTTCCACTCCATGTACTTGACCTCAACATACGCGGGTGGTACCACTTTGCTGCAAAGAAGGGGGGCGGTGGCATGAACTCTTCATTTGCGCCAAGGCTGCGGCTATGCGGATGCGTTGCGCTCGGCGCCGTCTTTGTGTTCGCGCCGGTTTCCCGCGCGCAGATGGGCGGCAACAACCCCACCATGATGCAGAACTCGAACTCGATGGACCAACGGCTGTACGTGGGGACCGTCGACGTTCGGGCCGACCGCGAGCAGGGCTCGGCCTACGAAAACTTCCTCAAGGAAAAGGATCTGGCGAAAAAGATCCGCATGGGCAACAGCTTTTTGGAAAAGTATCCGAAGAGCCCGCTGGCCGAGCGCGTGGATGTGGGAATGATGGACGTCTGCCGCGCGCAGCAGGACTGGAAGAGCGTCTACCAGTGGGCGGATCACGCGCTTGCGCTGCAGCCGGATGATGTGGACGTGCTTGCGACCGTCGGGTGGACGATACCGCACGTGTATAGTCCCGACGACCCGAACGCCGACCATGATCTGAACAAAGCGGAGACATACGCGAAGCACGCCCTCGACGTCATGGCCAAAATGCCCAAGCCGCCCGATTTGACCGACGCGCAGTTTGAAGCCGCGAAGGCAAAACGGACTTTTCAGGCGCACAGCGCGCTGGGACTTGTCTATTTTCGCCGCGAGGATTACGCCGATTCGGCGAAAGAGCTGGAGCTATCGACGAAGGGCAATCCCGCGCAGGATGCAACCGATCTCTTCGTTCTGGGAGTCGATCTGCAAAATCTGAATCGCTACAGCGAGGCGGAAGACGCCTTTGGCGGGTGCAGCCAGATCGCGGGCCCTTTGCAGAATCAATGCAAGCAGAGCGCGGTGACGGCGAAAGCGCAACCGATGCAATCGAAGACCAACTGACGAACCCGGCCGGCCTTGCCGCGCGGTCAGGCGACGCTGGATTCGGGGCGGTGCGGCACTTCCGGCGGAGCAATGCGCTCGAAGAGCTCGTCTTGCAGCTTGCGATATTTTTCGTAGGCCACGGTTTCGGCGGTGCGCTGCTTTTGAAGATCGTGATAGAGCGTCCAACTGGACGCGCCCATGGGCTTGGCGAGCAGCGTGCTGAGGCGCTCGGCTTGCTGAGAATAGTCGCCGAAGGCTTGGTCCATTCGGTCGAGGAGAATCCTGCGGGCTGTGTCTTGCATCGAAGTGCCTCCAGATGAAGCATGCGCTACATTTCGGAAATTAGCCATAGGGACTGACGCGTGGGCGGCAGCAGAAGCGTTCGCGTTGGAAACGCAGCAGCGCCAAACAACTCCGAGGCTGATCACTCTGGCGATGGTGAGAAGAAATCCCTCGGCGGCCTAAACCAGAGGCACCCGCCTCCCTTCCTACGTCAGGGCAAGCAGGATGACGATCCTCGCCGGATTGTCACCGGAACCAGCCGGAATCGGCGCCGGCTTTGCGGCCTTCGTCGGCGAGCTGATCGAGCTGATTCTCGAGGCTCTGCTTGCGATCCTCGAGATCTTTGAGCTCGGCGTTGCGGTCGTGAATCACGATCACGCCCTGCGAGAGACCGGCTGAAGGATCAAACGACGCAGGTCCTGCCTTGGCGATTTCGGCTTTCTTGTTTTCGATTTGGCGATCGACGTCGGCGATTTGACGCTTGATCGCGTCAGCACGGCCTCGCCAATACGTTTCATCCTTCGAACCGGAGGAAGCGCCGCTCGCCTGCGCGTTGGAATTGCCCGAGGACTGGTCGGATGAGGAAGCGTCGCCGACCACGGAAATCGCTCCGCCCACGCTCGAGAGGTCGTCATCGGTGTAGACGTGGTTGGGTTTCGGCTTCGGTCTCAGCGCGTTCTGGCGCGCGGCGTCGCCGAGCGTTTCTTGTTTGGCTCCCGGGACCGTTTGCAGAACCGGTGCGGATATCGCCGGCTGCGATGCGGGCTGGTCGGAAGCCTGCGACTGTGGCTGCGCCTGCGACGAACTCTCGGATGACGCTTGCGATTGCGGCTCGGGCGGCTCGGGCTTCGGCGAAGCCGACTGCGCCTGAGCCAAAAACACGGGCAAAGAGGCAGCCACGAGCACGGCCGCGAGCGGCAGGCCTGCGCGGCAGGCCTTGCGCAAAGTATCGCGCATGGAATCCGGGGCAGATCGCGGGTTCAATCGGGAGAATCTCATCGTCATCTCCGGCAGCAGTGGACGTAAGGAAACGGTAGCCGGAGGAGGGGAGTGGGTCAACGGTACTGCGGCGATCTGTTTCGGAAAGCGGACCTGTCCTTTGGTACAGGTATGAAAACAACGAGCCTGCGGCCGAGCTGCCAGGGCCGAAAAATCGTGAGTCGAGAATTATGGACGGTCATCTAACTGTTGACCGGAATTCGAAACCATTTGGGCGGAGGCAACATGAAAAGGCTGGAAGGAAAAGTAGCGGTGGTGACGGGCGGCAACAGCGGAATCGGGCTGGCAGCGGCCCAGCGGCTGAAGGAAGAAGGCGCGCGCGTCGCGATTTCCGGCCGCAATCAGAAGACATTGGACGAAGCGACCGCGCTGCTCGGCAAGGACGTGCTGGCCGTGCAGGCGGATGTCTCGAAGCTGCCCGAGATCGATAAATTCTTCGACGCCGTAACCAAAAAATTCGGCAAGATCGACATCTTGTTCGCGAATGCAGGGATCGGCAAGTTTGTGCCGTTCGATCAGACCAGCGAAGAGCTCTACGACGAGATGTTCGATATCAACGCCAAGGGCGCGTATTTCACCGTGCAGAAGGCGCTGCCGCATCTGAACGACGGCGCGTCGGTGATTCTGAATACGAGCGTCGTGAGCCACGAAGGAATTGTGAATGGCTCGGCATACGCGGCAACGAAGGCGGCGATGCGCTCGATGACGCGGTCGATGGCCGCTGAACTCGTGGGCCGCAATATTCGCGTGAACGCCGTCGCGCCCGGCCCGATCGCAACGCCTATTCTCAGCCGCGGGATGCCCAAAGAGCAGGTCGATGAAGTCGCCAAGATGCTGATCGCCACCGTCCCGATGAAGCGCCTCGGAAAATCGGAAGAAGTCGCGGGAGCAGTGGCATTTCTCGCTTCGTCTGACGCGTCATTCATCACCGGTGTGGAAATCGACGTGGACGGCGGCCGCGGCCAGATTTAATCGCCGCTTTGGCAACGCAACATGGTATCCCGCGATTTATCGTAGGGCCGGGTTTCAAACCCGCTCGGCTCGCGTTTACTTGGACGCTTTCCCAATCGTCAGCGTGCGCAGCATGCGCACCCAGCGCCCGGGCCGCTTATCATGCGGCGCGACGAGCTTCAGCGGCCCCTCGCCGGAACCCAGCGGCGCGCCGTCCATCGTGTCCGCCACAATCACATCCGAATCCTGAAAACTCGAATCGAGCTCCGCGGCGGCAAAAAGCGCCCGGTAGCCGTCCGCTCCCTCGGCTATCACATAGGTCGTCATGGCGGCGCCGCGAAGCTTTTCGCCCTGCGGCAGGCCCGCTCGCTTCCAAAGCTCCGCGAGCGGCACGCCTTCGTACGTTTCCTGCTTGCCGTTGTGCGAATTCATCACGGTAAGCGTCTTGCGCGGCATATGGCGCAGATCGTCGAGCGAAAGGGACAGCGGCGTAGGGACATCACCGGCGACGACGAGCGCGGCGCCAGACGCAGGAGCGGCGTTCGCGGTGGCGGGAGATTGTGCGGACGCCTGGGCGATAGCAATTGCAGGCGCGCCGCACAGAAGCAGCAGTGCGAAAAGGGTTCCTCGGCATCTTCCGCGTGAATATGACAAGTTGTGGCTCCTTGTTGTGGCGAACCTCACCGCGCAAATCGTAGCGCCGCATAGCCGAAGTGTCGAGCCGCATAAGAACCGCTATACTGTTACCGCTCAGGTGTGCGGGCGGCGAAGGAGGCACGGGGCGTGGCGGAGACGAAAGCGGGGAGCTTGGAGCAGGCGCAGACGGGAGCGGCCGTCGCGGGCTCGGCGAATGCAGTTGAAACGCGCGGGCTGACGCGGCGATTCGGCACGCTCGTCGCGGTCGATCATCTCGATATCGCATTTCCGCACGGATCGATCTTCGGACTGCTCGGGCCAAACGGCGCGGGGAAAAGCACGTTGATCAAAATGTTGACGACGCTGCTGGCGCCGAGCGAAGGCACGGCCTTCGTCGCAGGATACGACATCGTCCGGGAGCCGCGCCAGGTGCGGCGAAAAATCGGCTACGTCTCGCAGATGCTCTCGGCAGATGGCGACCTCACCGGCTACGAAAATCTCCTCATTTCCGCGAAGCTCTACGGCATCTCACGCGCCGAACGCAAAGTCCGCATCGAGCGCGCGCTGGAATTCATGAAGCTCGCGCACGTGAAGGACAAATTCGTAAAGCACTACTCGGGCGGCATGATTCGGCGGCTCGAAATCGCGCAGTCGATGCTGCACCATCCGGCGGTGCTGTTTCTCGACGAGCCAACGGTTGGCCTCGACCCATTCGCGAAGCGCGCCGTGTGGCAGGACATTCGCGAGCTGCGGCGTGAATACGGCACCACGATCTTGATGACCACGCACGACATGCTCGAAGCCGATGAGCTCTGCGAAACGATCGCGTTCATGCACCAGGGCACGCTCGCCGCAATCGGTTCGCCGGCGCAACTGAAAGCGCCGCTCGGCGAGGACGCGACGCTCAACGACACGTTCATTCATTACACCGGAGCAGGAATCACTGAAGGAGGGGATCTCAAAGATGTCGCACGCACACGTATCACTTCCCAGCGTCTCGGATGAAGCAACCGCGGTAAGAGATTTCGCGCGGCAGACGATGGCCGTCGCCGAAGCCGATATTCGCAAGCTGATCCACGATCCTGTCGAGCTCGGCACGCGCATGATCCAGCCGATGCTCTGGCTGCTGATTTTCGGCGAGGTGTTCACGCGGGCGCGCGTCGTGCCGACGGGAGGAATCCGCTACCTCGATTTCATGACGCCGGGAATTCTGGCGCAGAGCGTCCTTTTCGGCGCGATTTTCTACGGCATCTCGCTAATCTGGGAGCGCGACCTCGGCATCGTGCACAAATTTCTGGTAAGCCCGGCGGCGCGCAGCGCACTCGTGCTCGGGCGGACGATTTCGTCGGCGGCGCGCAGCCTCTGCCAGATGGTGTTCGTCTATCTGCTCGCGGTGCTGCTCGGCGTGAAGCTGCGATGGGGGCCGCTTGAGATCGCGGGCGTGGTCTGCGCGGTGGTGCTAGGCTCGGCCGTGTTTTCCACGTTTTCGCTGATCGCCGCATGCATCGTGAAATCGCGCGAGCGGTTCATGGGCATCGGCCAGGTGCTCACCATGCCGCTCTTCTTTGCGAGCAACGCAATTTATCCGATCAGCCTGATGCCTGTGTGGCTGCAGGGAGTATCGAGGGTGAATCCGCTGACGTATCAGGTGGACGCGCTGCGGCACCTGATGATCGTTGGCGGCGGCTCGACACTCGGCATGGGCCTGGATTTCGGCATCATGATTCTGGCGCTCGCCCTGATGGTCGGAATCGCCACGCGCCTCTATCCGACGATCATCAGCTGATGCGACGCGCAACCTGCCTGCGATCACGCAGGCGCGCGTCTTTCGCCCGGGAATGCGCGGTGGTATTATCGTTCACTGTTTTGGGCGCTGTTCGGCACTGCCTTGATTCGCGCCAGCTCTGCAGAAGCTCGCGGAATGCCGCATTGTAGTTCACTCAAGTCAAAAACGGGGAGATACGAATGGGGAATGAAAAACGTCTCGATGTGGACCGCCTGACCGCGATCGACGTGCACGTGCACATCGAGCACGAAGGAGAAGACACGTCAACCGACGAAGCGGCCAGGAAATATTTCGGCGAAGGCGCGCCGCGAGGCCGCAAGGAGCTCGCCGAATATTACCGGTCGAGGAATATCGGCTGCGTGGTCTTCACGGTGGACGAAAGGCTGTCGGGCCGCCCGCAGGTTTCGAACGACTCGGTGCTGGAATTCACCGCGCAGAATGCGGACATCATGATGGCGTTCGCAAGCATCGATCCGCACCGCGGCGCCGAGGGCGTCCGTGAGGCGAAGCGCCTGATCGCCACGGGGCTCGTCCGCGGATTCAAATTCCATCCGCCGATCCAGGAATTTTTCGCCAACGACCGGCTGGCGTATCCGCTCTACGAAGTGCTCGCCGAGGCGAAGCTGCCGGCGCTGTTCCACACCGGCCACAGCGGCATCGGCACGGGAGTCCCGGGCGGCGGCGGAATCCGCCTGAAATACGGCAATCCGATGTACATCGACGACGTGGCTGTCGATTTCCCGGACCTGCCGATCATTCTCGCGCACCCGTCATTCCCCTGGCAGGACGAAGCCATCTCCATGTGCCTGCACAAGCCCGAGGTCTACATCGATCTCTCCGGATGGTCGCCGAAATATTTCCCGCCAAACCTCATCCAGTATTCCAACACGCTGCTGAAGACGAAGGTCCTCTTCGGCTCCGACTACCCGCTGATCACGCCCGACCGCTGGATGGCCGATTTCGCGAAGGTCGCCTTCAAGGATGATGTGCGCCCGCTCATCCTCAAGGACAACGCGGTAAAACTCTTCGGCCTCGCGTCGAAGGCGGCGTAAGAGATATTGCGTCACGGGTCCGCGGTTAGGCCGCTCGGCACGCAACTTCGCCACTGCTTCCCGAGCCGAATCGATACTCGCGGGCGTTGAAAGAAGGGCATGCACCGCCAGGCGCAAATAATCATGCTGAGCTTGGCCGCCGCATCGCTGATTTGCGGCGCTGCGGCGTATGCCAAGAAAACGCCTCCCGCGCACCCGATCGACATCAACACCGCCACGGTGAAAGAACTCGAGGAGCTTCCCGGCGTCGGCCCCACCACCGCCAAGGCAATCGTCGAATTTCGCACGCGCGCCGGCCGCTTCCAGCGCGTCACGGACCTGCTGGTGATCCGCGGCATCTCCGAATCCAAGCTGAAGAAGATGCGCCCCTACATCACGGTTGGTCCGCCGCCCAAGAAATCCGCGCCTGGGGCAGGCTCCGCGCCCTCCCACACCACTGCACATTAACGCATCTGGCTTATTTGACTCGACGTGTTCAGGAGGGCCGCGTTCTAGCCACTAACCACTCGCCACTAGCCACTGCCTCACAGCACTTGGTGCTCGCGCTTCACGCTCTTCAGCGCGATGGGCACTTGCGTCGCGATCTCGAGGCCGTAGCCTTCGAGCGCGACGACCTTGCGTGGATGATTCGTGAGGACGCGAATCCGCCGCAGCCCGAGATCCGTCAGAATCTGCGCGCCGATTCCGCTTTCGTGCTGGATCAGCCTTTGTACGCGCAGGTCGCGATCGATCTCCTCGCGGTGGTGGTAAATGATTTGTGGCAGCAGTGCGCCTTCTTCCGTGCGCGTGTCGATCTGAAATCCGAGGCCGGTGTGATGCAGGTAGACAAAAACGCCGCGCTCCTCTCGCGCGATCGCTTCGAGCGATCCTTCGAGCATCGCGCGGCAGTCGCACGTCGTCGAGCCCAGCACGTCGCCCGTCAGGCAGTGCGAATGGACGCGCACCAGCGGCGGAATTCCGTTCTCAGCGCCGCGCCCGAGCGAATCATCGATCCCACTCGCCGCCCCGGAAACGCCTTCGCCGATTTGGCCGCGCACCAGCGCCACGTGCAGATGACGATCCACGTCGCTCGCATACGCGATCATCCGAAAATCGCCGTATTTCGTCGTCAGCGTCGATTCCGCGATTCGCCGGACGTACCGCTCGTGTTTCATGCGGTAGCGGATCAAATCCGCGACGGTGACCATCTTGAGCCCGTGAACGCGGCAAAATTCCGTCAGCTCCGGGACGCGCGACATCGTCCCGTCGTCGTTCATGATCTCGCAGATCACGCCCGAAGGATCGAGCCCCGCGATCCGCGACAAATCGACCGACGCCTCGGTCTGCCCGGCACGCACCAGCACGCCGCCATTGCGCGCGCGCAGCGTGTAGACGTGCCCCGGCCGCGCCAGATCTTCCGGCCGCGTCTTCGGATCGGTGGCGGCCAGAATCGTGGTCGCGCGATCGGATGCGCTCGTACCGGTGGTGGTGCCGCGCGCCGCGTCGATCGGCTCGCAGAACGGCGTGCCGAATGCCGAAGTGTTGCGCGGCGAAATCGGCCGCAGATCCAGCTCGTCGCAGCGCTGCTCGCTCAGCGAGAGGCAGATCAGACCGCGCCCGAATTTCGTCATGAAATTGATGGCTTCCGGCGTGATTTTCTCCGCCGCCATCGTGAGATCGCCTTCGTTTTCGCGGTCCGCGTCGTCCACGAGGACGATCATGCGCCCGTTTCGAATCTCCTCGATGGCTTCTTCGATCGTCGCGAACGGATGTTTGCCTTCGCCCATTTGATGTGCACCCAATTTAGCAGCGGAATTTGCGAATTGACGTCCTGGCCGCCGCGCCCAAACCTGCTCCCACTATACCGAAAATTCGCGCCCCAGAACACCGCGCCAAGAGTGCTCCGGCGGGAGCAACAATATTGCCGCCGTCGGTAGCCTAAAACGGCCTTGGTGGCGCAAAAAGGACGCTTTTTGCCGTTCGTCATGGCGGCACACGGGGATTTGTCTTAGAATCTTCCAAGGAGACCGCATGTCCAAGTCCACCATCACCATTCCACTCGACCCCGAAACGGCGCGCGCCTACGACTCCGCAACTCCCGAAGAAAAGCGGAAGATGCAGGCGCTGCTTAGCCTGTGGCTTCGCGAACTTGCTGCGGGTGAGCAGATGTCGATACAACAAGTTCTCGAGGAAGTTGGACGAAAGGCGCGGGACCGAGGACTCACACCGGAGATGCTGAACTCTCTGCTAAAGGGCGCTTAGTTGCGATGCGTCTTCGATACCAACGTTTTCGTTAGCGCGCTACTCCTGCCAGACTCATTACCTCGCCGGGCGTTGAATCGAGCGCTAACCCAAGGGCGCCTGCTGCTATCTTTTGCCACGCTGGCGGAACTCTACGAAGTTTTGAGCAGGAAGCAATTTCGCCGTTACGTTGATGACGGCGACATTCGAAGTTTTCTGGCCGCCCTGACCCGGGAAGCGGAATGGATCGACGTAGATACGCGAATCACAGCCTGCCGCGATCCGGGATGACAAGTTCCTCGAACTCGCGGTGAGCGGCCGCGCCACTCGCATCATCTCAGGTGACGCGGACCTGCTCGCCCTCGATCCTTTTCGAGGTATCGCGATTCTCTCGCCGCCATCTTTCCTGGAGCCGTAAGCTTTCGCGATTACGACGCGTGCGCCTTCTGCGTCTTCGTATTGCTCGGCGGCGTGCCGGTGGCATGCTCCGTGCGTCCCGCCTCGAAGAGGAACCAGACGCGGCGCTGCGTCTCGTCGATCCAGACTTCGAGCAGGCTCGCGGTCGCCACGTCGTTCTCGTCGTCGCAGAGGCCGTGGACTTCGAGCATGCTGCTCGCAAGCCTCTGGTTGTCGTCGCGCAGCTCGGCCAGCATGTCCTGCGCGTCGACGAACTCGGCGTCGTTGTCCGCCAGCCGCTGCAGGCGCGCGATCTGCCCGATCGACCGGATCGTTGTCCCGCCCAGCTTGCGCACGCGCTCCGCGATGGCGTCCGTCATGGCGAAGAGCTGATCGCCCTGCTCGTCGAGCAGCAGATGGTAATCGCGGAAATGCGGCCCGCTCATGTGCCAGTGAAAATTCTTGGTCTTGATGTAGAGCGCGAAAACGTCCGCCAGCAGCGCGTTCAGTGCTCCCGAGATGTTCTTGGTCGCCTCGGCGCCCAGGTTGCTGGGTGTGGCGAGAGGCGCCCTCTGCCGTTCTTTCAACTCCGCTTTGTCCGCCATAATCGCTCCTTATGCCGCTGATTTGCCTGCCCATCATCCCACAAAACACCGGAAACGGGCCTAACCACAGGCACGCTCGCCGAGGGAATGTGGCCCTTTGGTGGTTTGATGTGGCGAGCCGGCCGTTCGACGCACTTGATTTTGCGCCTTCTTCAGCGGCTATGCCATCCAACCCCCCGGCTGTAATGATCCCCGCCGTGCGAACAGGGTTGACACAGGTCCGGAATACGGCATCGAGCACAAACATAGAGTCGTAACGCAATAGTAATCACTGATCCCGCGGAACGTGCTATATTGCCACCGCTGAACGGTCCCGGGCCGGCAACATATATCGTTGATATTTCTAACCCCAGACGCTCTCTTCTTGAGTTCCAGGATGTAAAAATCGCGAAGAAAGGATGGAACACCATGGCACCCAAATCGAAGCGTCCCCAGAAGCCCAGCCGTCCCGCACCGAAAGCGAAAGCCGCGTCCGCCACACCGGCTCTTCCGCCGCCGAAGCTCACGCAGCCAGGCGTCGGCGCAGGCGATCCGCAGTTCGGGGAATCAAAGTACACTCCCGATCCGACGCAGTACCTGCACGCGGTGACCGATAACATGTATTACAAGCAGGTGGACAAGGAAACCGTCAACCAGCTGATTCAGACAATTCCGCCGCCGCGCGACCCAAAGAATCTGTTGCTATCGTTGGCCGAGGTCTATGGAACGCATGGCAGCTCAAAGGTCGCGGAGATCAACTCCGCCAAGCAGATCGTCTTTCACACCGTCGGCGATACAGGCCCGACCAGCGGCCCGAAAACCGTGGTCGAGGTCGCCGACAAAATGTGCGCGGACATGCAGGAAGCGAATTCCGCCGACGTCCCGTCGTTTTTCTACCATCTTGGCGACGTGGTCTACAATTTTGGCGAGGACGAATATTACTACGATCAGTTTTTCGATCCCTTTCGCGACTACAACGCGCCGATCGTCGCGATCGCCGGCAATCACGACGGCGAAGTCTATCCCGGCGATCCCAGCGGCAGCCTGCAGGCATTCCAGAAAGTATTTTGCGCGGGCAGCTTTCAGCGCCTGCCCGAGGCCGGGGGATTGAGCCGGACGTCGATGATTCAGCCCGGCGTGTATTTCGCATTCGATGCGCCGTTCGTGCGGATCATCGGGCTCTACAGCAACGTGCTGGAAGATCCGGGCGTAATCTCGAGCGAGGGTGGAAAATACCCGCGGGTAAGCGACGAGCAGATCGCGTATCTCACGAACCAGTTGAATCAGATCAAGAGCAGCAACTTCCAGGGAGCGGTGATCGTCACGGTGCACCATCCGCCGCAGGTCGTAGGGCGGCACGGGTGCAGCCCGGCCATGCTGAAGCAGATGGACGCGTGTTTCGCCAGCGCGGGTGTGTATCCGCATGCGGTCCTTTCAGGGCACGCGCACAATTACCAGCGATTCACGCGCATCGAGGGAGGACGCCAGACGCCGTACGTCGTAGCCGGCATGGGAGGACACAATTCGCAGGCGCCCTTCGGCAAAATGGTTTCGCCACCGCGCCCGCCGTTCACCGTCGGCGAATTCCGCTGCGACAACTATTCTCCGAATTATGGCTACCTGCGTGTGGTGGTCAATCAGGAGCAGCTTCGCATCGAGTATCACGACGCGACGACGGGGCTGAACTCGAAATCGCCGTCCGACGTTGTGACGGTCGATCTGGCGAGCCACACGCTGGTGGTGTGATAAAAAAGCGTAACGCCGGTTTACCCTGCCCGCCCTGACGCAGGAAGGGAGCGAGGTCGAAAGACGCCTCGCGGCCCTTTTGGCGGATACCTCCTCGGTGAAACCGCCGGCCGGAGTAGGCGGGCATCGACTTGTCAGATTCCGCAAAAAAGGAGCCACTGTCGGGGACTGCTTCACTTCGAGTCGTGTATACTTCAGAACGTCAGCGGTTCACGAAATAAAAAAGCTGCGGGTGCGAGCAGCCCGGTTCGGGCATTATCGGACATCTGGCCCCCATTCGATCGAGTCGTGACACAGGAAGAGTAGAAGATGGTGAAGCGCATCAGCGTCGGACATCTGGCCCTCGGGGGTATTTCCTTTGATCTTTCACGTGGATTTCGACTCGAAAAGCCAGACACTTCGAGCCCGGGCTGAAGGGCACGTTACCGACAAAGAACTCAAAGACTTTTACGCCACTGGATTCCGATGGGTCGCGCTTCTCAAACCGCGCGCAGCCATCACCGACCTGTCGTCTGTTACTTCATTCGAAGTTTCCCACGATACGATTCGCGAACTCGCAAGATCGGAATCGATCTTCCCGGATCCGTACCTCCCTCGGGTAATTGTCGCCCCATCGTCTCAAGTCTTTGGGATGGCGCGCATGTTCGAAATACAAGGGGAGGGTTCCCGGCCGGCCCTCCACGTAGTTCGTACGGAGCAAGAGGCCTACGCGGTCCTGGGCATTCTGCAGCCACAATTCGAGCCTGTCCGGCCGGAATAGTTTCAGCGCGACGAGCGGACAGCGCCGTGGGACCTTCGCGCCCGGCCGAGCCTCAAACAGCTTCTAGCTGCCGGCACTCGGCCCGCCGCCGTTTTCCCCTAGCCTTCTCGATTCATTGGTGGTTGAATGCACGGCGACGCGGCCGCGAGCACGGGCACGGGTGAATTCCCGCGCGCGACAAGCAGCGCATCGGGGGGAAGCATGCAATTTCGCACGCGAAAATCGCGCATCGCAAATTGCCGGATGGCGCTCGCCGCGCTGATCGCGGCCGCCGGAGGAGCCATCGCGTTTGCGCCAATCGGCGCCGCGCAAGCGCCGGCGGACCAGTTCGAATTCAACAGCCGCTCGATCGCCACCTTCACCGCAGCGCAAGCCGCGGCCGGCAAGGACGCCTACGCCAAAAGCTGCGCCTCTTGCCACGGCGCCACGCTCAACGGCAGCGAATTCGCCGGCGCCCTGCGCGGCCTCACCTTCACCAACAATTGGGGCGGCCGCAGCGCCGTCGAGCTTTTCAATTACATGAACACGAAGATGCCGCCCGCCTCGCCCGGCTCGCTTGGCGCGGAAACCTACGCGCAGATCGCCGCGTTTCTTCTGCAGTCGAATGGCGTGCAGTCCGGCGAAAAAGAATTTCCCACCGACGCGCAAACGCTCGCCACGATGACGATCCCTCGCGGCGCCACGCAGCGTTCCGCGCCGATGATGCCGCTTTCGCCGCTCGCCCCGCCGATGCCCGTCGTCAAGCTGCCCGACCCGCTCGCGAAAATCACGCCGGTCACCGCCGACGAGCTCGAAAATCCGCCCGCCAGCGAATGGCTCATATGGCGCCGCAGTTACAACGACCAGGGCTTCAGCCCGCTCGCGCAGATCAACAAATCCAACGTCGCCGATCTCCGCGTGAAGTGGGCCTGGTCGCTTCCGCCCGGCCAAAATGAAGCGACGCCGCTCGAGCACGACGGAGTTTTATTTGTCGACGCGTACGGCGACCACGTGGAAGCTCTCAACGCGGTTACGGGCGATTTGCTCTGGGAATATTCGCGGCAGCTTCCCAAGGATGCGCGGCTCGCCGTCAAGCGCGACATCGCGCTCTTCGGCGACCGCCTCTTCGTCGGCACCTCGGACGATCACGTCGTCGCGCTCGACGTGAAATCCGGCGACGTCATCTGGGATTCGCCCGTCGCCGATTACACGAAAGGATTTCAGCTCACCGGCGGCCCGCTCGTCGCGAAAGGCAAAGTGATGCAAGGCGTCGGCGGACAATCTCCCGGCGGCAATTTCATCGTCGCGCTCGACATGGCGACCGGCGCGGAAGCCTGGCGCTTCCACACCATCGCGCAGCAGGGCGAGCCCGGCGACAGTTGGAACGGCCTGCCCAACGACAAGCGCAACGGCGCGTCCGTCTGGACGCCCGGCAGCTACGATCCGCAGCTCGGCCTCGCGTATTTCGGCGTCGGCCAGACCTACGACACCGGCCCCGTCCTGCATCGCGTCCCCGGATTTTCGAATGATGGTCTCTTCACCGATTCCACGCTGGCCTTCGATCCCGATACCGGGAAGCTCGTCTGGTATTTCCAGCATGTCCACAATGACCAGTGGGATCTCGATTGGGCCTTCGAGCAGCAGTTGATCCATCTGCCTGTGAATGGCGCGGACGAAAAGCTCGTCGTCACCTCCGGCAAGATGGGAATTTACGAAGCGATGGACGCGGCCACCGGAAAATATATTTTCTCGCACGATCTCGGCATCCAGAATGTGATCGCGTCGATCGACCCGAAAACCGGCGAAAAAACGCTCGCGCCCAGCGCCATCATGGGCGACGACAAGCCGCACCTCATCTGCCCGCATCCCGGGGGCGGACGCAACTGGATTCCCACGTCCTACAACGCCGCGACCAAAATCCTCTACATCCCGCTCAACGAATCCTGCATGGACCTGATCCCCGCGGGCCCCGGCAAGCGCGGCAATCTCACCTCCGGCTACAACTGGTTCATCCGCCTGCGGCTCGATAGCGATGGAAACCTCGGCCGCGTCGAGGCGCTGAATCTCGAAACGAAAAAGGTGCTGTGGATGGATCGCCAGCGCGCGCCGCAGATGACGGGCGTGCTCGCCACCGCGGGCGGCGTCGTCTTCGCCGGCGCGTTCGACCGCGTCCTCAAAGCCTACGATGCCGACACGGGCAAAGTCCTCTGGCAGGTTCGCCTCAACGACGTGCCCGATTCCTGCCCGATCACCTATAGCGTGAATGGCAAGCAGTACGTCGCCGTGGTCACCGGCGAGGGCGGCCCCATGACCGCCACGTACCCGGTCCTCGTCCCCGAAATCCAGAATCCGCCCGACCGCGAATCCACAGTCTGGGTCTTCGAGCTCCCAGACAACAACTAGGGGTAGCCGTCGTAGTTGCCGTTGCGGTGGTTTCGAGGGTGCCGTGGCGTTCGTAGCTCCGGCTCGGGGGCGTTTTCCCGCGCGGGAAAAACCATAAATCCAAAACCGCCCGCTACGAAACCATAACCCCGGCCAGAACCTACCACGCATTCGCATCGAGATCGCCTTCGTAGCGGCGACCTTCAGGTCGGCGGTTCTTGCGGTATGGTTTTCGCTTTTCGTAGGGGCGCTGCTCAGCTGCGCCCGGCCGTTGCCTTTGCCGTTGCCTTCGTAGCGGCGGCCTTTCAGGCCGGCTGCTTTTTCTTGCTCTTGACTTCATCTTCGCAATATGCGAAGATTCCTCGTGAGGATTCTCAGCCGGAAAAGGATTCGCGAGGCTTCCGCGAAGCACCCGGAATGGGAAGCGTCGCTGGCGGCTTGGCACAGAATCACCAAAGCCTCGGAATGGCGGAACTTTCCGGATGTGAAGCAGAGCTGGAGAAATGTGGACGCCGTAGGAACCTGCGTCGTTTTCGACGTCAGCAATAACAAATGCCGGCTCATCTCGTATATCAACTACAGGAGCCAAAAGGTTTTCATTTTGCATATTCTCACCCACGCCGAATACGCAAAGGATTGGTGGAAAAATGACTGCCGTGCTTGAAAAACCCGACGTCCTCGACGGCATCCCCAAGGTAATCACCTCGGACGCCCAAAACGACCGCTACATCGCCGCGCTCCTGGATTTGGAACGCCGCGCCCATCTGACCCCCGCCGAAAAAAATCTCGCCGAGGTGCTGACCCTGCTGGTCGAGGCATACGAAGAGGAACGCCACCCAATCCGCACGGCCTCGCCCATCGAAGTCCTGAAGGAACTCATCGACGCCAACAACCTCCGCCAGAAAGACCTCGCCCCGCTGCTCGGCTCCGAAAGCGTCGTCTCCGAGGTCCTCAGCGGCAAACGCGAACTGAACAAACATCACATCGAAAAACTCAGCAAAAAATTCCGCGTCTCCCCCGCCGTCTTTTTCTGAGAAGGTTTTGCCTGTGCACCGGTCGCCTTGCCCTTAGGCGGGCGTTCTTTCTTTTCGGTCCCCCGGAATTACGACGCGTCGATCGCCTTTGCCTTTGTAGCGGCCGCCTTGCCTTTAGGCGGGCGCCTTTTCTTTCTCGATGGCTGCATTTGCAACGGCCGCTTTTCTTTTCGCGCGCCCCGCATTAACATCCGTTGCCAATGCCGTTCCCTCACAAAAACATCCGCCTTCACCCGGCCAACTACCTTGGTGAACGCTCGTACTTCGTCACCCTGTGTTGTGCATCGAGGCGTCCCGTATTCACAAACGCAAAAAACGCCGCCTGGCTGATCGAAATTCTACGCGGGCAATCGACCGCGCACGGTTTCGCGGTCCATGCCTATTGCGCGATGCCCGATCATTTTCACGCCCTCGCCGCTGGCCTCAACCCTGCGAGCGATTTGCTCGCCTTCGTCAAAAATCTGAAATTGACAACATCGCTCGAATATCGAGCCCGTTTCAGAAAAACGCTGTGGCAAAAGAAATTCTACGATCACATCCTCAGGCCGCATGACAATGCCATGCGCGTCGCCTGCTGCATCTGGATGAATCCGGTCCGCAAGGGCCTGTGCGCGGACCCGGAACAATATCCTTACTCGGGTTCCTTCACGATGGATTGGAAAAAGGGGATCTCGCCCGTGGAAACATGGACGCCCGAATGGAAGGAAAAGGCGCCCGCCTAAAACCAAGGCGGCCGCTACAAAGGCAACGTCAAATGCCCGCGGAAACAGCCCGACGAAACAAAACGCGCCCCAGGATGACAGGTTGCGTCTCGCACAAATGACAACGGCCGATGCGCCTATCCTTGGGGCCATAGGCCTTTGCCCTTGTAGCGGCCACCTCGCCGTTAGGAGGGCGCTTTCCCCTTTCGCGCCTGAAAAAGTTTTGCATTTGTAGCGGCCGCCTTGCCCTTAGGGGGCGCTTTTCTCTTGAAGAAGCCCATCAACGCCAACAACCTCCGCCAGAAAGACCTCGCCCCGCTGCTCGGCTCCGAAAGCGTCGTCTCCGAGGTCCTCAGCGGCAAACGCGAACTCAACAAACGCATTTGTAGCGGCCGCCTTGCTTTTAGGCGGGCGCCTTTTCTTCCCGGACCCGCACAATTACGAACGCGAACTGAACAAACATCACATCGAAAAGCTCAGCAAAAAATTCCGCGTCTCCCCCGCCGTGTTTTTCTGAGAGGGCCCATCCCCGCGAACCCGATGCGTCCGTCACCGACCAAACTAATCGCGACTTCTGCGAATTGAAAACCAAATGAGAATCGAACAGGACGCGAGGAAAATTAGAAAACCATACGCCGGGTTATAAACACTCATTGGGTATCCCTGCTCCGAATTGAACAAGTGCGACAGAAATGGATTATCGTCAAGCAGTGATCCGCTTTCAAGAATGCCCATGTACATCAGATAGTTCACGGAGAGGAACAACACTAAGACGGCCAAGAACGTTCGGGTTTTGCGCAAGACCTTACAGAGGATTGAGTTTGCACGGAACCAAAGAGGGGCAGCGCCACTGACCAAGACAAAGAGAAGAGCCAGGGCCACCTGCGCCCGCACCTCGGCGAATACACCGGGGTCGAGCGGATAGTACTTCGTGACCTGACCCACCTGCCACAAGATGCGCTGCGGAAGAACAAAGTTATACCCCTTCAACGGGGCTAGGGAGCCCCCAGTAACAGCCCAAGGAAGCAAGAGAGACAGGAAGCCAACGGCTGCCATAACGGGTGGGAGCCATCGGGAGATTTTGGAGCGCTCGCGTGCTTCGTTCCCTGTCGAAAATCTCTGCGCAGAACTATACTGGCGAGCGTAAACATTTCGTGTTCGTATCAGCAAGCATGCTAACCCGAAAGCGGCTCCAAGCACGGCCGTCGGATAAGAGAGCAACGTGGAGTTCGTGAGATTAACGATCCTCGCGACATAGTCAAAAAGGACAGCTGAGAATAAGACTGCTAACAGCAAATACAGACTTCCTACAGCCAATTTCTCGGGTGACAGAATCGACCAACTTAAGAAACTCACCCCCCGTTCTTCGGCTAGAGTAAAGAACTGACCCCGCGCAATCCCAAGTATGCGGTCATCCCCGCCATGGCCGTCGCTTAACAAACTGAAAAGATGTTTTCTGTAAGAGGTCTGCTGAAAGCCAAGCACGACTACAATCGCCAGAACAACTAGGATGCAAAACGGGAGGAGCTTGGCGACGAAACGCCCATTTAATGTGATGTCACTACCCGAGTATTCTGACGACAGTCTCAGTTGGAGCGGGTATGCACCATCCCTCTCGCGATCATAATCGCTGAACTCCTTTTGCTTTGCCAGATAACGGTCCAGAAGCTTTTGTACCGCGTCCTTATTCGCGCCTTCCATAGCTCGCGATGCGGTTAGCAGCATTTGACTCGCGGTCCGGCTGGCCTCGACATAGTTGCGCGCGCCCTCAGGGGTACACCATGTATCAGCCGACAGAGGAACAGAAGGCACTTCCTTCTCGGTTTCAGCGACCAGCTGTCGGCAAAACTTGACGTCTAAATCTTTGGCTTGCTTGTCACCGTTGACGATCGTGGACCATGTAATCAACAGGAAGAGATTCATCAGGACGAGAAGAGACACCCTGATTTTGATCGTTCGCCAAATGAGTTCAGCGAGCCTGTCTTCCGTGCCACGCTCCGTTGGCAAGCTCTTTGCTCCTTATGGGCTCGATTGTACCCCAAACAAGGCGGCGGTGAACAAAAGGCGAAGATGGCGGCGCGCACCCATTCAGCCGACCCTGCCCGATTCATACTAGGCCTATCTAAGCCGCGCGACGAAATCCGACTGTGCCGCACCCCGCCCCATCCCTGCGAAGACGGCGCGGGGTTGTTCACAACACTCAACTCTAAGCTCCCGACTTCCTAATCCTCGTCGTCCGCATCCTCGAACCTCATCTCGTTGAGAAACTTTAGCGCGTCGCCCTCGCGCAGCTTCCGGCAGACGCGGCTGATCGAATCCTGTTCGCGCGCGTCGAGTGCGCGCATCAGCGCCTTCACCACCTTCGCATGCCTCGGCAGGACGTTCCCGATGAACTTCTTGCCCCGGGCCGTCAAGCCCACCACGTGGACCATCCGCCCCTCGCGGTCCTCCCTCTTCGCTTTCGGCAGATGGCTCCACTCGAATTCCACCGCCGGAAGCCTCACCCGCGCCCGCTGCACACCACACCCGCCTCTGACTCTCACCTCCGAATTCGCAACGCCCGACCCCTCACTCGCATCCGCGCTGTGAGCCGCTCCAACTCAGCCGCCGCTTCCTCTCTCACATCCGCCGCTTCCTGATCTTCGTCGACCATTCGAATCTCCTGCAGGAACTTAAACACGGCCTCCGGCGACCGCAGCTTCCGGCAGGCGCGGCTGATCGAGTCGTGTTCGCGTGCGTCGAGCACTCGCATCAGTGCCTTCACCACCTTCGCATGCCTCGGCAGGACGTTCCCGATGAACTTCTTGCCCCGGGCCGTCAAACCCACCACGTGGACCATCCGCCCCTCCTGTTCGTCCTTCTTCGCCTTGGGCAGGTGGCTCCGTTCGAATTCCACCGGCGGCACCCTCACCTCCATCTGCCGCACCCATCCCGGCTCCTCAAGCCGCCGGAGGATGATATGCATATTCTGCCGCTTGTGGTTCGTCCTCCTCCCGACGTCCGGGACGGTCAGCGCCCCCTCCCGGTAGAGCATCTCCAGCACCCGAAAGCCCTCAAAGGTCAGGTCGAAAAAGTCGAGTGGCGCGCGCATCTCGCGTTTTAGCCAGGTTGCCGTGTCGATCAGGTCGAGGTAGGTCCGAAAAGCTCGCTGGGTCTTGTCCTTTTGCGATGGCTGGCGCGACATTTTGCCAAATCCCTCCAATTCCGGCTTTTTTCGGCCATTTAAGGCCCTTGTAAGGCCCCGACGAGAGCATCATTGGTGACACTTTTACAGACGGAAAATCGGCCCTCGGCGGCTGCTTCCATCGGCCAGCATAAACTTGACCGGAACGTGCGCGAATGGTACGACTCTGAACCTGGGAGGGGTCCTATGACTCCAGGCGAACGCGAACGAGCCATCAATGCACTCCACGAATCACGCGGGCGGCTGCTTGCCACCGTGCAGCGGCTATCGCCGTCGCAGCTTGCCTATAAGATGGCGGCCGACCGGTGGTCCGTGGCCGAATGCGTCGAGCACATCATCCTGGTTGAGAACTCCATCCTCCGCGGCATCGAGAAGACGGTGCAGCAGCCGGCCGATTCGCCGCAGACCGTCGTCGAAGACGATGCGCTCGTGGCAAGGGTTGTCGACCGCAACGAACGCATGAACGGGCCCGAGCGGCTGATGCCGACGGGGCGCTGGCCCCACCACGAGCTGTGCCGCGAATTTGAGTCGGTCCGCAAGCGCACCTCGGAATTTGCCGCTACCACGGGCGCGAGCCTGCGCGAGAGCGGTTTTCCGCACCCGGCCTTTGGCCCGCTCGATTGCTACCAGTGGCTGCTACTGATCGCGGCGCATGGCGAGCGCCATCGCGCGCAGGCCGAAGAGGTGATGGCCTCGGCGGGGTTCCCTCGCGCGGCGTCCGCGAGCTAGATCTCCCTTTTGCGCACGCCTGTACCGCAGGCCAGTTGCGCGATTGGGTGCCTGGAGCGAAACTGCTGGTGGTTTATAGTTGCGCATCCCCGCGGGGCTTTTCTACACTACGGACTAGCTTACGCTACAGGGAAGATCGGCATCGAATATAGATATGCAACGCACCCCAGCCTTATATAAAGCTGTCGCAATTTTTTGCCTTATCCTCATGGGTAATCTTGGTGTGGCAATCGCCGCCCGCCGCACGGAATCAAACCCGGCCAAACGCACCGTAACGCATTCGACCACTCATTCGACGAGCACGCATTCCGCGGCGGCGCATCCAGTGCGCGCGCGGCGCGTGGTTCGCACACGGCACGTGGCCAGCACCACGCTTGTTGCGGTGAGCGCGCGAACTTCGTCGCATCGTGTCCGCCGCCGGCGCTACTCCGAATACGTCGATCCAGGCGAGGATGACGTCACCTCGTACGACGATCCGGTGATCCGCAGCATCGCGGTGGAAGCGCTCGGGCACGAAAAGGGCGCGGTGGTTGCGGTCGATCCGACGACCGGGCGCATCCTGACCATCGTCGACCAGAAGATGGCGTTCTCCGCGGCCCTCGAGCCGTGCTCGACGATCAAGCCGTTCGTCGCGATCGCCGGACTGCAGGAAGGCGTGATCACGCGCGACACGATGCTTCAAGTCGGACGCCGCCGCTACATGGACCTCACCGAGGCCATGGCGCACTCGAACAACAAATTCTTCGAAGCTGTCGGCTCGAAGCTGGGCTTCGATCGCGTGGTCAAGTACGACGAGATGCTCGGCCTCGGCCAGCGCGTGGGCTACGACATTCCCGAGGAACAGACGGGCGCTCTGCCGTCATCGCCGCCTGCGTACGGCGGAGTGGCGCGCATGTCGAGCTTCGGCGAAGGCATCCGAATGACGCCCTTCCAACTCGCGTCACTGGTCGGCACGCTCGCGACCGGCGGCGCGCAGTACTATTTGCAGTATCCGCGCACCGATGCGGACATTCTGAATTTTCAGCCGAAGCTGCGGCAGCAGCTTGATATCGCTCCGCTGCTTCCCGATCTGCGGCAGGGAATGCTTGCGGCGGTGCTGTATGGCACGGCGCGGCAAAGTTACGATCCTTATGGCGAGCAGGCGCTCGGCAAGACCGGCACCTGCAACGACGAAAATCTCGGCGGGCGTCTTGGGTGGTTCGCTTCCTACGCGGATCAGGCGCATCCGAAAATCGTGCTCGTCGTGCTGCTGCACGGACGCAGCCGCATCATCAGCGGGCCGCACGCCTCGGAAATCGCGGGCCGCATCTATCGCGGCTTGAGCGAACGAAATTATTTTGCCGGCGCACCGATCACTCGCGAATCGCCCAGCTACTATCCCGATCCCGCCGCCGAAATCGAAACTGTGGCGGCCACTCGCGATCCTTCCTCAACGGTCCGCTAACACCACACCAAGCCGCTCATCACTCGCTGCTAGGCTTGCATTACGTCTCTGGGCCTTGGCTCGACCAGCGCGCCGCTTGCGTCGTATTCGGTGACGGGGCCGAAGAGCGCGGCCTGGTCGATGATTTGCTCGCGGTCGCCGACGACGATGATCTGCGCGTTGGCAGAATCGAAGTGGCGGCGCGCGGCTTCAAGCACGTCTTCGGCGCTGAGCGCGCGAATGCGTTCGCGATAGGATTCGAGGTAGCCCTCGGGCAACTGATCGAGATAGACGGTCGAAAGCTGGCCGAGCAGACCTTCCTGCGTGGCGACGCCGAGCGAGAAAACGCCGGTGAGATAGTTGCGGGCGCTATCGAGTTCTTCAGCGGGCACGGGGATCGAGCGCATGCGATCCATTTCGTAGAAAATTTCGGTGAGCGTGGCGGCGACGACTTCATTGCGCACGGCGGCGCTGACGGAGAAGTAGCCGTGCTGGCGCATCGGGTTGGCGCCGCTGCGCGGGCTGTAGGTGTAGCCCTTCTGCTCGCGAATATTCATCACGAGCCGCGAGTGGAACGCGCCGCCGTAAATGGAATTCGCGAGCACGAGGCGATACCAATCGGGATCGCGCCGCGTGATGGCGAGATTGCCGACGACCACTTGCGTCTGCACGTTGCCCGGCATCTGGACGAGGTGAACGCGGCGGCCGGTCTGCTTCGGCGGCTCGGGCGACATGGGCGGCTCGGGCTGCGGAGCCTTCCAATCGCCAAATATCTTTTCGATCCTGTCGAGCATGGCATCCGCAGCGAAATCGCCGACGACGATCAGCAGCGAGTCCCCGGGAACGTAGTGATGGCGGTAGAACTCGACGAGTTCGCCGCGCGTGTACGCGGCAACCTGGTCCTCGGTGGGCGCGACGATCGCGTACGGATGCCGGCCGAAGAGGACGCGGCGGAGGCGTTCGCTTGCGAGGAAACCGGGCGTGGTGCGCTCGATGCGCAGTTCCTCGAAACGCTGGCGGCGCTCGCGCTCGAATTCTTCCTCGGGGAATGAAGCGTTGCGCGCGAGATCGGCGATCAATTCGAGAATTCCGGTAGACGCTTCGGCAAGGCCCGATGCGGCGATCGAGCTCGAATCGGCTCCGGCATGCGTGCCGAGGCTCGCACCCATGCGGCGCAGATCTTCTTCAATCTGGCGGCTCGGGCGCGATGTGGTGCCGGTGCGGACGACGGTGGCCGTCATATCGGCGAGGCCGGGCGTGCGGTGCGCGGTGACGGCGTTCCCGCTGCGGAAATAGAGATTCGCCGAGATGCGTGGAAACGCGCGCGATTCCGCGAGCACGACGTGCAGGCCATTGGCGAGAACGCGGGTGGTGCGCTTGGGCCAGGCGACGGGCCGCTCGGGCGCAAGAGCGGGAACTGCGCTGCGGCGCGAAACGGATGTGGCTGAGGACGTCATCGCGCACCTCCATTGCCCACCTGCGGATTCACGGGCGTGGGGAGATTCACCGGGCGGCGTATGAGCACGGCGCGATTTTGCGGCACAAGATATTTGCGCGCAGCCGCCTGCACGCGCTCCGGAGTGACGGCGAGAAAACCGTCGAGAATCGTGTTGATGCGATGGGGATCGCCATCGAACAGCGTGAAGCAGGCGAGATAGTGCATCAGGCCGAAGCGCGGCATATGCGAGCCCATGCCGGTTTCGAGCATCGAGTAGAAATCGGAGCGGAATTTCACCTTCACCGGATCAAGCTCGTCCAGCGCCACGCCCTTGTGCTGCAGTTCCTCTATGATCTCGTCGAACACCGCGACGGTGCCCTCCGAAGTGAATTCGGGCTTGTGGACGATTTGCGTGACCATCTGGGTGGGGCCGTTCGTGTCGACCAAATCCGCGCCGCCGCTGGCCTCGACGGCAATCTGTTCTTCGAGAACCAGCTTGCGATAAACGCGTCCGGCGCGGCCACCGTGGAGAATGCGATCGACGATGCCCATCGCGAACCAGTCTTCGCTCTCGCGAGGCGGCAGCGTGTAGCCGATCGCGATTGCGGGAAGCGGGCCGAGGCGCTCTTCGACTTTGCCGTGGCGCTCTTCGGTTTGCGGCGGCTCGGTGATGTCCGCGCGAGGCGTAAGCGCGCTCGGCCGAATATCGTCGAAATAGCGCTTGGCGAATGAAAAGGCCTCGCTCGGATCGAGATCGCCGACCATCACCAGCACGGCATTGTTCGGCGCGTAGTACGTCTCGAAAAATTCGCGGACGTCGGCCAGCGTGGCGGCGTCGAGATCGGCGAAATCACCGTAAAAATTGTGCGCGTTGGGCCAATTGCGGAAAGCGACGGGCGGCAGATCGAGCCACGGGAAGCCGCCGTAGGGCTGGTTCATCACGTTGACGCGGACTTCTTCTTTGACGACGTCGCGCTGGTTGCGGAGATTTTCATCATCGACCTTGAGCGCGCGCATGCGGTCGGCCTCGAGCCAGAGGACGCGCTCGAGCGCATTCGAAGGCACGGATTCGAAATAGTTGGTGATGTCGTAGTTCGTGGTGCCATTGAGCAGGCCGCCGGAGGAATTGATCAGGCGGATGTGTTCCATTTTGCCGGCATTCTCGGAGCCCTGGAACATCATGTGTTCGAAGAGGTGCGCGAAGCCGCTGCGGCCGCGCGGCTCGAGGCGAAAGCCGATCTGATAGTAGACGCCGACCGTGACGACGGGCGCGGAATGGTCCGGCGATACGACCACGCGAAGGCCGTTGGCGAGCGTGGTGTGCTCGACCGGGATGTGGAGATGCGAGGATGGTTTGGGCGCTGAGTTCAACGATTCCCTCCGAAAGATTCTCCTAAGTGCCAAAACTGCCGGGCTAAAGCACCCGGCGCTACGTTTAAACCTTTAGCGCGCGCTCGATCTGCGCGAGCGTGGCGGCCGGCGTCTTCGACAAAACGCGGCCCGCGAGCTGCGCGAGCGCGGCGTACGATTTCCGGAATTCGGGCGGATAGCGGCGAAGCGCGTTCATGTGCTTCGCGACGACTGCGTAATCGCCTCGCGAGAGCGGGCCTGTCCAAGCCGCCCGCGGCCCGATCCTCTCTATATTATCGAGGATTTGGCGCAGTAAAGGTAAGAGCGTTTGCGAAGCCCGCTGGCGCGTGAAGCCGATGCTCATCAGGAGCTCCAATCCGGCCTCGAGAACGGGATAGATGCTGCCGCCCGCCATCACGGCGGCAGCATGGTAGGCCGGCTTATCGGCGGTCTCGATCACCACGGGAATGCCGCCAAGCGACTTTGCGAGAGATTGCGCCATGCGTTGCGCCTTGGCGTCGCCCTCGATGCCAAAGATCACGCCTTTCAATTTCGGCACCACTTTGCCGCCGAATGCCTGCATGGGATGGAGCGAGCCTGTCGAGGTGCCGAGGCGCGCGAGCGGCGCGAGGGCGGAGCGATCGAGCGTAGCGCTGGTGTGCAGCACGACTTTGCCGCGCAGCGATGCGCGGCCCATGGAGCGAGCGAGCGATTGCGCGACGGCGGGCAGAATGTCGTCGGGCGTGGTGATCAGGATGACACCACTTCCCAGGGCTAAAGCCCGAGTTAAATTGCCGCTTTTCGCGGGGCTAGAGCCCCACGTTTCCACCGGGCGTCCCGGATTCGCATAAGGAGTGCCGCCGCCGATGGCGCGGACTGCGGCGCGCGCGGTGGATTTCGAGCGGGTGACGACGGCGCCGATACGCCAGCCGAGCTCGCGGAGGTGTTTTCCGAGCGATATTCCTACGCGCCCTGCGCCCACGATGGAAACGGTGCGTGCCATGCAGCGTGATAGCATAACTTGTTCGATCCGATCCGTGGAGGAAATTGGGCGTTGCACATCTTTTGGAACGTGCTGCTGGGGCTGATCGCTTTTCTGTGGGCGCTCGCGTCTGTCGACCTCGCGCGCGGGGTGCCGTCAATGCCTTCGCTTGCGGACGCCGATCCCCTGCCCGATGCGCTGTGCCCAACCGTTTCGATTATGTTCGCGGCGCGGGATGAAGCGGAAAAGCTGCCCGGTGCGCTGGCGACGTTTCTTTCGCTGGATTACCCCAATTACGAAGTGATTGCCGTGGACGACCGCTCGGAGGATGGCACCGGAGCAATCATCGAGGCCGCAGCGAGTCGCGACGCGCGATTGAAGCGCGTGCGCATCGATAAGCTACCCGCGGGATGGCTCGGGAAGCCGCATGCGCTCGAGCAGGCGTACGAGCATGCGAACGGCGAATGGCTGATTTTCACCGATGCGGATGTCCATTTCGCGCCGGATTTGCTGCGGCGCGCGATCGCGCTGGCCGATGCGCGGGAATGGGACCACGTGACGCTGCTCGGGGCGCTGAAGATGTTCACCTTCGGCGAAAAGATTGCGATGACGTTTTTCGCGATGGCGTTCGCGATCGGGACGCGGCCCTGGGCAGCAAGCGATCCGGGGTCGCGCGGATACAGCGGCGTGGGCGCGTTCCAAATGATCCGGCGCAGCACGTACGAGGCGATCGGAACGCACCGGCGGCTGGCGATGGAAGTGGTGGACGACATGAAGCTCGGGAAGCTGGTGAAGGACGGCGGATTCCGGTCGGGCGCGGCGAAGGCGGGGGGCGCGGTGAGCGTCCGTTGGCACGCCGGTGTGGGCAACATGATTCGCGGGACGACGAAGAATTTTTTCGCGACCTCGGGATTCAAGCTCTGGCTGACCGGCGTGCACATTTTCGGGCTGCTGGTGATGTGCGTGTTTCCGGTGGTGGCGCTGGCGTTCACGCATGGGTGGGCGCGAGGATTCGATGTGATTGCGGTCGCGCTGCCGTTGATCATAGCGGCGGGCGCGGCGCGGCAGTTCGATGCACCGGGGATTTATGCGCTGACGTATCCGATTGGGGCGCTGATTTTCGCGTGGATGCTGGCGCGGTCGACGATTGTTACGCTGTGGCAGGGCGGGATTGTGTGGCGCGGGACGTTTTATCCGCTGGATGAATTGAAGCGCGGGGTGGTTTGAGGTTGATGGGTGGTTGGTGGCAGGTTGTAGGCGGAAAAACCAAAAGCAGGATTCACCGCTGAGACGCAGAGGGCGCAGAGAAGAACACCGGGTCGAGGCAACCACGGTGCAACCGAAGTTTGCAACCTGCCTCGGTTGCTGATATTCTCAGTTTCAATGGCACGCAAGCGAATCAAGCTGGAAACCGCCGTCGAGCGTACCGCCAAGATATTGACGGAGCACTTCGCAAACCTGACTACTGCCGAAGGGAAAGCCATGCGCGAGGAAATCCACGAGTTAGCTCTTACCGCTTCACGCCCCGCAGTTCGCGGAAAAACTTCAAGATCTCGGAAAAACGCGGGTCCTCATCCTTTATCCCGCGTTGCCGCAAAATCCTCATAAATTCTCGCTCGTCGCCACACTCGTAAATTATCCGCAAATCACGCAAAAGGGCCGAGCGCTCCGCACGCGTCAGCTTGTATTTTTCGGGCACCTTTTGTCACCTCGATCAATGGAACAATGCCGGTCTGCGAGCCTCTTATGGCCGAAACTCTCAACGCGGTCAAGTGGAAGTATCCGTCCGCGACCGGTCATCGGGGATCGGGCTGCCTCATTTGAAGAAGGAGTAGCCGACGGAAAGCATGATGATGTTGGCGCCGGGGTTGACGGAGCTGCGGCTGGCGTTGGAAATGTGCTGGATCTTGGAGACGAAGCTCCAGGAGCGGGTGCGCGACGCATTGAAATACTCGACGCCGGCCTGAAAATCGAAGGTGAAATTGAATTGCGTGGCCATCGGGATGTCCTTGGGGATTGGCCGCTCGGAGGCGATCAGGCCTCCCGTTGAGGCGAGAAGCGGCTGCCAGCGGCGGCTGCGCATGAAGTTGAATTTCCAGCCGATCGGGCTGATGCCTCCGCCGTATACCGTTTCGTGGCCCACCGGGCAGTAGCTGCCGTAGGCGATTCCACCGGATTCCAGCACACAGCTCATGTACGTGTCCTGGCGCATGACTTCGACCGGGTCAATATCGACGGTGTATTCGATTGCGTACCCGGGAGAGGAATGGAGGATTCTGGCGTAGCGGAAGGCGGCGACGCCGAACTGGAGATTTGTTACGCTGCCCTGGATATTCTGAGCGCTGGCGGAATAGGCGCCCCAGACGCCGAATTCGTTTCTCGGCTGATTCTGGCAATGCGCGGACGGCGCGGCAATGAGCGTTGCCAGCAGAAGCACGAATGCCGATGGACACAGGTGCAACATTCGGGGCCGGGGGCTGAGTTTCACGGGCACGTTGAGCGACTAAGCATACACGTTGTGCGCGGTTTCGCGAGGTGAATGCTGGGAGAAAATGAGGGTCGAGCCGGAGAAGGAGTAAAAGGCGCCCGCCTGAAAGCAAGGCGGCCGCTACAAAGGCTGGCCCAAAACCTAGGTGGCGGCGCGGGTGGCGGGCGGGACTTCCGTTGTGGCAATGACGCCGAGGTCGCGCTGCTTTAGCGCTCGGATGCGGTCGCGGATCGAGGCGGCGCGCTCGAAATCGAAATTCTTGGCGGCTTCGCGCATCTGTGCGTCGAGCTGGGCGACGGCCTGCTGGAGCTGTTCCTCGTTGGTGATTTCGCCGATCACTGGGTCGCCCATCGGGACCGTGACGTAATCTGCTTCGACGATTCGCGCGAGCTGCATATCGACCGACTTGATGATCGATTGCGGCGTGATGTTGTGCTCGCGGTTGTAGGCCTCCTGCTTGGCGCGGCGGCGGCTGGTTTCGCCGATGGCCGTGCGCATGGAGTCGGTCATATTGTCGGCGTAGAGAATCGCGCGGCCTTCGAGGTGGCGGGCGCAGCGGCCCATGGTTTGGATCAGCGAGGTGGCGCTGCGAAGGTAGCCTTCCTTATCGGCGTCGAGAATCGCGACGAGTGAAACCTCGGGCAGATCGAGGCCTTCGCGCAAAAGGTTGATGCCGATCAGGACATCGAATTCGCCGCGGCGGAGATCGCGCAGGATGCGGACGCGTTCGAGCGTCTCGATTTCGCTGTGCAAGTAGCGGCAGCGGACGCCAACCTCGGCGAAATATTCGGCGAGATCCTCGGACATGCGCTTGGTGAGCGTGGTGACGAGGACGCGCTCGTTGCGCGCAGCGCGCTGGCGAATCTGTTCGAGCAGGTCGTCGACCTGGCCCTTCACGGGACGCACCTCGACCTCGGGATCGACGAGGCCTGTCGGGCGAATCACCTGCTCGATCACCACGCCGCCGGTTTTCGTGAGCTCGTAGGGGCCGGGAGTGGCGGAGACATAGATCACCTGATTCACGCGATGCTCGAATTCCTCGAACGTGAGCGGGCGATTATCGAGGGCCGAGGGCATGCGGAAACCGTAGTCGACGAGCGTCTGCTTGCGCGAACGGTCGCCGTGATACATGCCGCGAAGCTGCGGAATCGTCTGGTGCGATTCGTCGACGAAGAGCAAGTAGTCCGAGGGAACGTAATCGAGCAGCGTGGGCGGGGCCTCGCCGGGCAGGCGGCCGGACATGTGGCGCGAATAGTTCTCGATGCCGTGGCAATAGCCGATCGTGCGCATCATCTCGATGTCGAAGAGCGTGCGCTGCACCACGCGCTGCGCTTCGACGATTTTTCCCTGGCGGCCGAGCTCGCCCTTCCACCATTCGAGCTCTTCGTAGATCGTCTGGATGGCGCGCTCGCGCTGCGCGGCCGGCAGGACGTAGTGCGTCTTCGGGTAAATCGGGATGCGCGTGATTTCGCCATCGCGCGAGCGGATTTGTCCCGTGAGCGGATCGATCTTGCGGATGTTTTCGATCTGCGTGCCCCAAAGCTCGACGCGGACGGCGTAATCGTCGTAGGGCGGATAGATTTCGATCGTATCGCCGCGCACGCGGAAAGTGCCGCGGCGAAGGTCCTCGGCGCGGTCGTACTGGATTTCGACGAGCTTGCGCAGAATCGATTCGCGCGCGATGGACTGACTCTTTTCGAGCATCAGCATCATGCCGTAGTAGGCCTCGGGCGAGCCGATGCCGTAGATGCAGGAGACGGAGGCGACGACGATCACGTCGCGGCGCTCGAAAAGCGAGCGAGTGGCGCTTATGCGGAGCTTATCGAGCTCGTCGTTGATCGTGGCTTCCTTTTCGATGAAGGTGTCGCTCGATGGGACGTAGGCCTCCGGCTGGTAGTAATCGTAGTAGCTGACGAAATACTCGACCGCATTTCGCGGGAAGAAGGACTTGAACTCGTGGTAGAGCTGGGCCGCCAGAGTCTTATTGTGCGCGAGGACGATCGCGGGGCGGTCGAGCTGCTCGATCACCTTCGCTACCGTGAAGGTTTTGCCGGAGCCGGTGACCCCGAGGAGGACCTGGTCGCGGTCGCCGTCGCGGAGGCCGCGGACGAGCTGCGAGATGGCTTCGGGCTGGTCGCCGCGGGGCTCGTAGTCGCTGGCTAGCTTGAATTTCATGGTGACTGCGCCTCAGTGTGCCTCGGCGGCAAAATCGAGCGAGTGCGAAAACCTTGATTATAGCGCATCAAGGCAAATCGCCGCTTGGGCCGCGGTATTCGCCTTTTGCTCAGTGCCAGCCAGGCTAGGCACCTCACTCAACGCAGAGGACGCAGAGAAGCGCAGAGTGCACGGAGAATTCCCGGTGTCTGATTAACTCTGAACTCTCAACTCTCGACTGTGAACTCTTGTCAGTTCGAGTCGGGTACCAGCGTGATGATGAGCTGGCTCTGGACGCGGCCTTTGCGGTGGACGCTCGAGCCCGAGGTCGCGCTGGTGATTTCGTAGTCGACCTCCTGCGTGCTGTTTTCTGTGGAGGTGACGAGCAGGCCGGTCGCGAGCGAGATGGAATCGAGGCTGTCGCCCGAGCCGGTCCAGGCGCCTGAGGTGCGCAGGCCGTTCTTGCGGTAATCGGGCGGCGTGGCGTCGGATTTCGGCGAGCCGCGGCGCGACATGCGGTAGTGGATGAGAATCGTGGCGCACGCGGGCACGGGCTCCGCGGGCTGATTTCCGGACGGCTTTGCCGGTGCTGCGGAGGCGTTGCAGGCCTCGTTGCGCAGATAGGTGGAATCGCTCGACCACACGAGGTCGTCAAGCGGCATGCCGGTGACGGGGCGCTCGGTCTTCCATTTCTGGCCGACGGCGACGCCATCGCGCGGGAAGCGGCTGCCGGGAAAGAGGCTGTCGATCCAGGAGTAGGCGGGCTCGGCCGTGGAGCGGTTGGGGAAAATGTCGTCGAGGCCCTTGAAATTTGCGATGGTGCCGTTCGCATCGAGAGTGAAATCGAAGGAGCGGCCCTCGATGCGATTGTATTGGTCCTCGAAGGTTGGTCCGGTGGGATCGAAGGCGTCGCTCTCGGCCTCGGCGTGGGATTTTTCGTAGGTGACGCGGAAATGCGTGGCGCCGGGCGGCGAACCCGGCGCGGGGCTGAGGACGTCGAGGCGAACGAGCAGATCGAGCGCCTGCGTCGTGCGCGAGCCGCTCTCGGGATCGGCGATGGGCGTGATGGTCTTCACGGTTGTCGTGGTGTGCGATTCGATGTGGTAGTGGAAGATTTCGCCGGGAATGAATCGCGGCGCGAGGCGCTCTTTTTTGTTGGCGAACGCAGCCGCAGGCAAGGCGATCAGGACGATGACGCCGAGGAGCCACGGGCGCGAGGCGCGAAATTGCGATGAAAAGCGAAAAACTGCGGGCATGCCTGAACGCTAGCATAGGGCTGGAGGCGAGGCAAACGCGGCCGGTGCGCATGACTACATGCTGCGGACCAAAGGACACAAGTGGCAATCGCTAGGCGGCGCGCTCTTCCCCGGTACCCGCTATGTTTAATCGGTCCGTTTGGAAGGTTTAACCGCGGGCTTGCTAGGGGTCCCCGATACGGGATCGGCTAGTTTCCGGTTATCCGACTTATCAGGAGTCGACCACAACCATGTTACAGTTCATCACGAGTCTCACCCCTACGGGGCGATGAGGTTAGATGCCCGTTTCGTTTCCAAACGACGTCAATGGCGACGTCCTTCGCCGTATGCAGGAACACGGCGTCGACTTTACCCAGCCGCGACAGATTGACTTTGCCGTTGTGTTGCCTTCAGAAGACGCCGCTGAAGCGTTCGCTGAACAAATCAGAGAATTGGGGTACTCCATTTCCATCGCCCGTTCGGGCTGCGTTTTTGAGCTGCCGTGGGATGCAAAAATCGAACGGACTATGATTCCATCGCATGCGGAGATCACGGAATTCGAGAGCACATTGGCAGACCTAGCGGAGCGGTTCGGCGGACGAAATGACGGGTGGGGGTCGCTTACCTAGGCCCTGATTAACGCGCAAGCCCGCCAAGTAAATTGCGAAAGACTCAAACAACGAACAAGAGCGGCTGTCCATCTCTAACAGTGGAGTCACAGCTTTCATCCCACGGAAACTTCCCGGCTTTGTCAGGCCAAAAGCACTGCATCGTCGGGAATAGCTCATCCTCGTAAAACCACAATGCACTTCCCAAATACTTACCGTAATGCTTCCGTTGAACGAGTCGAAAAGCACACCTGTAAGGGTCGCTCAAAATGTCTTCGTATTCTCCAGTAGTCTGGTAGCGCTTCCCAGCTTTCACCTGTGCTCCGATTTCGTTGACTATGCTGATGCAGATGTCCAGCTTCAGACCGAAAACAACCACTTCAGGATGGCGAAACGAATGAAATAGCCCAATCGAAAATGCCCACTCAGGCCCTGTTTCGCCCGCCGACACGAAGACTCCCGTAACATGCCAACCGTGCGTCTTAATGTCCGTCAAGAACTTGGTATCGGGAGCCGAGAGGCCGAAGCTGCTTTCGAGACTGCGGGGCATGGCGCAACACACTGTACCAAATCTCCCCCCGGGGCGACGGTGAATAAGCGAGCGTGCTCTTCTAACTCCTGATTAGCGTTGGTAACCGGTAAAGTTGGTCCTGGTACCAAATGTCCGGTTAGCGAGCAAAACAACTTCTAGCGGGAGCGGCGCGTGGGTGGGGCGATGCGGGAGATTTTGGGGGCGGCGAGCGAGCCGGTGATGCGATACGACGGCTCGGCGGGCTTTGGCGCGGGCGAGGCGAAGTGCGCGCGGAGATCGAGATTGCGGCTGAAGTCGATGGTGCCGGAGCCAGCGATATCGGGACCGGGCGTGGCAAACGACAAATTCTGGACCTGGATCGTTCGCGACGAGCACGCGAAGGACGCCGAAGCCGTCGAGAAGCGGCTGACGCCCGGGACGAGAGCGGAAGCGCGCAAGGAGGCCGCGAGGTCGATGCCGTGGATTTTGGGGCTGGCGAAATCGGCTTGGCCCTGACATCCGAGCGAGGCGACGAGATCGGCGCGTGTGGCGCCGCTGGCGGTGAATGAGATTTTGCCGGCGGCGGAGCCATCGAAGAGATTCGCAAGGCCGGGCGACGGGGCGGTGAGCGCGGAGAGATCGACGCGCGAAAAGGCGGCGTTCACTTTATACGAGGGCGGGGCTTGCAGATCGGCTACGAGCGAACCCGCGAGCGTGCCGCCGTCAGCCTGGCCGATCGCGTTGGCCAGTTCAATGTGGCGGCCACCGATTTTCAGGTCCGCTTGCAGGTGGTGCACGGCGAGCGGCGGCAATGTGAATTCGTCGAGGCTAAGACGCCCGCTGGCACGCAGGGCTTCCGGCACGGCAACCGCGGGAAGGAGCGGATTGAGAAACGGGAGCATGCGGTCGAGGAAACTTTCACGCCAGAGCGGATTGAGCCAGCGGTCGAGGTCCGCGCCGGAGAGAGTGCCGGCCGAGAGGACGAACTGCCACTCGGGCTCGATGTCCGTGCGATCGAATGTGCCGCTCCATTCGCTTTCGAATGCGCGCGCAGAGGTGAGCGTGATGTGCTGTTTTCCGGGCTTAAGGTCCGCGCGCGCGTGAATCTGGTCGATCGGTTGATTCAAGAAAGGTGCGTGAAGCGCAGCGCCATCCGCTACACCGGTGGCGCCGAATTCGATCCAGCCGGTGGGCCGGACAAGCCACGGCACATCTGCTCCGCTCCAGAGGAGGTCGCAGGAGACAGGTCCCGCGAGATCCCAGCCGCGGGAGATATTGAGGCCCAGAGCACCTGCTGCTGAGACGAGGTCGCGCATGTCGCGGCCGCTTCCCGCAACGTGCCAGGCGGGCAAGGCGCCGTGCGCGGATTTCGTCGCAACGCTTAGCTGGAAGAAACCATCGGAGGGAGCCGCGGCAGCGCGAGCGGAACGAGTGCTCGCCACACGATTGGCGCCGACGAAAGAAAGCGTGGCGGGCGGGACGGAAATGATTCCGTGATCGTATCGAAACTGTAGACGCCCCAGGTGGGCCGGAGCCTGAAGGCTCGCGCCAGTGAGTTCCGCGCCTTCACTCAAGCCGACCGCATTTACGACGCGCAAGGGCCAGCCGTCAAGATCGCCGCGAACCGCGATAACCCCTTGCGCCCCGACGTCGTCCGCGACGTTGGAGCGGAACGCGCGCAGCCAGCCGAGCAGATCTTCGAGGCTGATTTGCGCAGACGTAACGGAAATTTGAACTGGGGGAGCCAGTTCCTTTGGAGGCGTGCGGGGATGGCCCCAGGAAATCCGGCCGGCGGCGTGGAGATTCGAGTGCGGGGCCTCGAGCGTCGCGTCGCTGAATTCAAGGAATGAAGTTGCCGGATTCCAGCGGGCCTGCGCGATGAGACTGAGCGAGGGATTATCGGAGCGCGACGCCAGGTCCCAGCGATGGAGCTCGCCGAGTTGCGCAGCGCCTCGAAGGGCCCACGTGCCGTCGGGTTCCTCTGTTTTTGCGTTGAGGTCGAGCGCGAGCGTGCCCCGGATGCCGTCATCGTCGTCGCTGGCAAGGCGCAGCACATCCGAAAGCGAAGCGTCGCTCCACGAAAGATCGAGCGCCGCGGGGCGCAGGCGCGAAGAAGTGCCGCCGACGTGGCCTGAGACGTGAATCGTCCCCACCTGCTGCAGCAGGACCGCGGCGCGCCAGGGCGTCGCGTCCAAATCGATGCGCCAAAGGCCGGAACTATCGGTTTCGACGCTGCCGCTCACGCCGACGAAAGCGAATGGGAGCTTATCGTCCCCCCGCTTGAAGTTCACTCTGCCGCCATCGATCTCGATCCTGCGAAAGCGCAGCCGCGAGGACGGCAAGGACGGGCCCACGGCAACGGGCGGCGCGGCATTTTCGCTGGGACGGGGCAGCCATTCGGCGACGTTCCACTCGCCGGCGGAATCGCGGACGAGGTTCAGGCTTGGATGCGAAAGAGAGAGCGTGCCGAGTTCGATGCGGCCGCGAAGAAGGCTCTCCCAGCGGAGACGGACGGAGATCGAATCGGCGCGCAGGAAATACTCGTGGCCGAAACGCTGGTCTTCGTCGACTCTGATCGAATTCGCCACGAGCGAAGGGCCATCCCAAAAACTGAAATCGTAGCTGCCGACTTCGACGGGGCGGCCGAAAGCGGCTTCGAGATGCTCGGTCAGTTTTCGCTGCAAGGGGCTGTGGCGAATCAGCAAGGAAATGGCGAAGGAAGCCAGCCACAGCAACGCCACCAGAACGGCAAACCATTTCAGCCAGCGAATCCAGGCGCGGCGCGGCGGCGGAGCCGAGTCGAGAGACTCGGGTGGTTCGACGGTCGGTGCATAGGTGCCGGACACGTGGATACAAATGAAGATACCACGGCGGGAAGCCGGCGCGGGCCCTAGTGGACTTCGCGGAGCATGCGGTGCCAGCGCGTGCGGGAGGGCAGATGGACGAGCGTGTCCTCGATGCCGAAGAGCGTGCCCGCGAGGCTGCGATCGGTGTAGTCGTCGGGCGTGGCACGCACGGACCAGTAGATCAACATCGGGCGGCCCATGATGGCGTCGCGGTCGACGAAGCCCCAGTAGCGGCTGTCGGAGCTATCGTCGCGATTATCGCCCATCACGAAGTAGTGATCCGGCGGAACGACGAGCGAGTTGCCCTGGATGTATTTGCCGATCTGCGCCGCCCATTCGGGGCGCAAGCGTTCCTGTAGGAGCGCCTGATCGAGCGGCGGGAAATTGTCGCCGAACGGATCGTAAGCTTCGCTGTGGACGGCGTAGGGCTCGGAGAGAGGCTTGCCGTTGATGTAGACGACCTGATTCACGATGCGCAGGTGTTCGCCCGGGAGCCCGATGACGCGTTTGACGTAATGGACGTGATCGTCGTAGGGGAACCGGAAGACGATGATGTCGCCGCGGCGAACGGCCCGATAGGGCAGAAGCTTTTCGTACCAGGCGCCGTGGCCGCCGAAGAGAAACTTGTTGACGAGGACGTGATCGCCGACGAGAAGAGTAGGTTCCATGGAGCCGGACGGAATTTTGAACGCCTGCAGGACGAATGTGGTGGCAAACAGCGCGAGCAGGATCGTGACGAGCAGCGATTCGAGGACCTCGGCAAGACCTCCGACGATCACCTTATGCACGGCGGCGGCCTTCGGCGGTGCGGGAGGGTCGGCTACGTTCACGCTGGCTTCTGTTTCGATCGATTCCATTCAGGCGATCCCACAACTTTCTTCCAAGATTCCCAGTGCGATTCTAGCAGCTGCTTGTTCCGCTTCCTTCTTGCTGCGGCCCTCGGATGCGGAAAGCCTCTGGCCTCCATGCCAGACTTCCACCTCGAACGTTTTCTGATGCTCGGGCCCGGATGCGTGGCGGAGGCGGTATTCGGCCATGCCGAGCCCGCGCTGCTGGAGCCATTCTTGCAGCGCCGATTTGTGATCGGCGCGCTCGAGGCCTTCGACTCCTTCTTCGAGCGCGGGATCGAGCAAGCAGTGGCGCAAGAACGCCGCCGCCGGAGCCAAGCCGCCATCGAGATAGATCGCACCGAGAATCGCTTCGAACGCGTCGGCCAGCAGCCTCCTTTTTTCGCGGCCGCCCGTCTTTTCCTCGCCGGGGCCGAGACGCAAGTGATGGCCGAGTTGCAAGCGCTGCGCCGCCGCGTGGATCGAAGCCGCACTCACGAGCCGGGCAAGTCCCTTCGAGAGATTGCCTGCGTCCCACTGCGGAAAGGAAGCAAGAAGCCGCTCGCTGGCCACGAGGCCGAGAACGCGGTCGCCGAGGAACTCGAGTCGCTCGTTGTCGACGCCGCCCGCGCTCTGACGGAGGGAACGATGCGTGAGCGCGCGTTCGAGCCGGTCGGGGCGCTGGAAGCGATAGCCGAGCGTCGTTTCCAGCAACGCGCGCTCCTCGTCGGTCATGTACGGCTGCCTCGTTCCCTATTTCTTCTGCGCGGCTAGCTGCTTGGCTTTATCCGCATTCTGCTTGCACGCATCCTGCAAGCTTCCCATGATCTGGCTGCAACGAGTATAAGCGTCCACGGCCTCCGCAAAGTGGCCCGAGTTTTGGAGGCTCGCCCCCAGGGCGAAGAAATCCGTGGCGTCGGGATTGGGGTTGGTCTGCGTGGCCTGCTGAAGCTCCGTGGCCGCGTTTTCGAAATCTTGACGGCGGAAATAGACGAGGCCGAGACCGCTGTGCGCTTCGGCGGTCTTCTCGAGTTTGGTGGTAGAGAACTGTTCGTCCGTCATACCGGGAGGCTTGGTAAGCGTGGGAATGTCCTTGATCGCACGCTTTTCGTAGTCCTCGGCCTTGTCGAGTTGCTTACCGGCATCGGCTGCGTTGGGGTCGATGACGTGCGGAATCACCCAGCCGACCATCGTGAGAATATCGACGTCATCCGGATTGACCGCGAGAGCCTTGTCGGAAATCAGGTAGAGATTTTTCCAATCCTGCTTCGCGTAGTAGGCCTGCGAGAGACCGGCGTACACCGATTCGATGTAGCGGCTGTTGGGATAAGTTTTGGCGAAATCCTCGCCGAGCTGGATTTTCAGGTCCGCGTCCTGCGGGCTGGCGTCGAAAAAGGCTTTGTAGGCGGCCTCTTCCTTGGGGTCGACTTTCGGCGGCGCGTTCCCCTCATCGAGCGTTTTCTCTTTCAGCTGCTGGTTCTGATTCTCCTGATCCTCTTGCGCTGGTACCAAATTCGGATTGGTGCCCTGCGCGTGAGAAACCGTGGCAAGCGCGGCGCTCGCTGCAAGCGCGACGGTGAGAATGCGAATCGCGTTTTGAACCGATGAAAATGTCATTTGGCTTGTCCCTTGTCCTTCCGTGATCGTTCCTAACCCTACTGCTTTGGCTGCGCGGCGAGCTTTCTGGAATCGCTCGCACTTTGCTTGCAGCGGTCCACGAAAGGACCTCCGGTCTCGGCGGCACAGCGGTCGTAAACATCAGCCGCCTCGGAATAACGCTTCAGATTGTCCAGGTCGACGCCGAGGACGTAGAGATCCGTTTCGTCCGGACTGGGGAGACCGGAGATGGCCTGCTGAAGCTCCTTTACCGAAAGATCGAAATAGCCACGCCGAAAATAGACCAGACCCAGCGCGCTATGCGCCTTGTGGGTGTATTGGTCCTTCATGGCCGCGAACTGCGCGTCGTTCGTGTGGGAAGGCTTCTCCATTTTGGGGACGACGTCGATAGCATATTTCGAGTACTGCTCGGCCGTCGTCAGCAACTTGGCCGCATCGGGGTCATCTGGATTGTAAACGTGGGGGATGAGCCAGCCGACAGTGGTAAGAACGTACACATCGTTGGGCTTCAAAGCCAGCGCGCTGTCGGCCGTCGAATAGACATTCTTCCAGTCCTTGTTGGAATAATAGGCGTCCAACAGGCCAACTTCGACGGGCTCGTCGAGATAACTCTTGGGATATTTGTGCAGAAAGCTTGTACCGAGCTCAATTTTCTTGGCGGGTTCGTTCGCTTTGTAAAACTCCTTGTAGGCTGTCGTTTCCTTCGGATCTTCGTTCGTCTGGCGCTGGGCATCGACGAGAGCGCGCATGTCCGCCTCCTGGGAGTCGACCGACCGCGCATCTCCGGGCGACGTGCCTCCGCTGATGCCCTGGCCGAGGGTTTGCGCGTGCGATGAAACCGCAAGAATCAGAACTGCGCCACACAGAACGGCCAAATTGCGAATCGCAAAGCCTCGATAGATATTCATCTGGTATTCCTCCTGAGGAAAATGGAGAAAGCCGTCATACTTCCTCGATAGTTCCCGCTCCTTCACTTCGACTGCGGAATCTGCTTCTTCGCCGCGTCAGCGCTTTGCTTGCAGCGATCCTGCAAAGGGCCGGCGATCTGGCTGCAACGGCTGTAGGCGTCGGCTGCGTCGGCAAGGCGGTTCAAATTCTCGAAGTCGATGCCGAGGACGTACAGGTCGGTCGCGTCGGGATTCGCGGTGCTCAGCGAGGACTGTTGAAGCTCCTTGGCCGAATTCTCGTAATCGCCGCGCCGAAAATCAACCAGGCCGAGCGCGCTGTGCGCCTGAATCGCGGCTTGAGTTTTGAACTCGGCGAATTGTGCGTCGTTGATATAGGAAGGCTTGCTCATCGTAGGCATGATCTCAATTGCGTGCTTGGCATAGGTTTCGGCCTTGTCCAGCAGCTGGTCCGCGTCCGCATCGCCCGGCTGAGAGACATGCGGGATTATCCAGCCGACAGTCGTGAGAACGAAGAGATCATCGGGTTTCAGCGCCAGCGCCCTGTCGGCGCTGGCATAGACATCCTTCCAATCTTGTTGGGCGTAATAGATGTTCAGCAACCCGACGTCAACCGGTTCGTCCAGCGCGCTTTTCGGATACTTTTGGAGGAAGCTGTTCCCAAGTTCGATTTTCTTGGCCGGCTCATTCGCCTGGTAGAAAGCCTTATAGGCGTTCACCTCATGGGGGTCCTGGGCGCCACCTTGTCTCTGCACATCGGTGAGCATGTGAAGTTCGGTTTGCAAGGAATCGACGCCAGCGTTCACCGGCGTTGCCTGCTGACCGCCCGCCACAGCCATTTGCGCGCGGGAAACGCCGGCAAAGGCAAAGAAGGCGGCGAACGCAATCGACAGTATGCGAACTGCCGACCCTGAGATTAGAGGCCTCATGTGATCGGTCCTCCTCTTGCGGAATCGGGCCGGAGAAACTTGAACATGAGACGAATGGATCACTGTTGCGGTTCCTGATTTTCGCCGGCATGCGCGGGCGCTTTGTAGGCCGCATCGACGCCGCTCTGAGCCGCGGCCCGAGCATCCAAAGGTCCGTTATCGACGGCCAACGCCGCTCCGTACTCGCTCACGGCCAAATCGCGTTCGCCTTCGAGGTCGTGAATGCGGCCGAGATAGACATGAGACCATGCCAGAATTTCCGGGTCCACCGACGCGGATGCCTCGTCCGAATTTGACGCGGTGGTGATTTGCTGGAACAGATCCTTGGCGCGATCCGCGTTGCCGGAAACGACGGAAGCGATCGCGAGGCCGTACATCGCGCGGGCATCGTCGGGATATTTGGCGAGCACCCTTTCAAACGTCGCCGCAGCGGCCGAGGTGTCCTTCTGTTCGAGCTCGCGATTGCCTTCGACGAGCCAGCGATCGAGCTCCGACGCCAGAACCGCCTCCGAGTTTTCGTGTTGCTGGGGCGCCGGCCCGCTCTCGACCGGAGGAAAGGCAAAACCTTTCAGGCGCTTTTGCTCGGCGTCGACATCGATGCCGGAAATCAGGTCGCCGAAATAGTAGGACATGGCCGGACCGGCCTTCTCGAACAGCTGCAGCTGGGCGACCAGCGGCCGCACGAGAATGAATCCGGATTCATCGTCGTCATGAAGCGCGGCTTCGAGCTGCGGTCCCGTGAGATGGCGCAAGCGCAATTCGACGGCCTTGATCAGGCACTCGTCCATCAGTGAGATGAAATCGTTGTCGTATTCGACCGGCAAACGGGGCGCACTCGCGGCAATGGTGAGCAGGGCGCGCTTCTTGTACTCCAGCGGGCGATTCTTCAGCACCAGGGGATCGAGCAAAAAGTGCAGATACGCGTGCCGGATTGCGTCGACGGGCAGTTGTGGGGCGGCGCCAACGACAATCGAATACTGGTCGCCGTAATTCCGGAAATTGGTCCGAGCACCCACCAGCGGCTCGACGTACACCGTAAACGTGCGGCTCGTCGGCTTCACGATTTCGCGCAAGTATGCGTCGGAGACCGTGACAATCTGACGGAGAGACGCGCGATAGTTCGCCAAAAGAGGCTCGTATTCGGGCTCGACCCAGGTCCAGCGCGATCCCAGATGCGCTTCACGGTAGAAGTTGGCCAGGACGGTCTGGAATCCGTCGAGCGCAACCACATCTGGAGGAAGCAACTCCTGGTTCACGGGCAGTTGGAAATCCGGCGGCGGACCCGCGACCGCCGCAAAGGTGATGTAGCGGGAGAGCGTCTCGCCGGGATCGGCCAGGGCGTGATCCTGATAAAACTGACGCAGAGCATCGGTTGCGGGTCCCTGCATCTTGAGCAGATCGTCGCGCAGAGCGCGGCGCGCGGGCATTTGAACGAGCAGGTTGTCGTCAACCTGGTAACCCGCCGCGCCCAAGGCGCACATGGTGGCAAAAACCTGCGGGCTTGCCTGCACGGTAATGCCCATGTTGTCGCTGTCCGTGGACTGCTGCGCCTTCAAGGGCGCAGGTAGCGCGGTTGCCGCGAGGCAGACGAACAGGAGCACGAGCAGAGGATGCGAAACTCTGAAATTTCGGACGTACCTTTGGATGGGCCTGCTCCTCAATCTGGGGTCCCGCCGGCTTCCCGTCTGCTCGCTCTGGGCGGTCACCTTCCCCCGATGCGCGCCCGGCTCAGACTCTAGCGGTCGAAAGGATCAGAGTCAAGAATCGCGGAAATGGTTGGAAGCTCGCTCTGGCGATCAGGCTAACCGCGGACGCGAACCTCGCTGAAGCTCAGGAGGACACGCCCGCCGTCCATTGGCCGGCCGAAATTCATCTGTGGCCGAAAGCGCGAGAACATGAGCAACTGGTCGATCTGGTGATGCACGTCGACACTTTCGGGGCCGGAAAGGATCTTGTAATCGACCACTTCGCCCTGGGCGTTCAGCGTCGCTTCCAGCAGCAAGCCGCTCGGGCTCGGCTGACCGTTCGGCCCAACCATGCCGGGAACCGGGAACGGCGCGAGGCTTTCGAGTTCGGCGGGCTGCACGAGGTTGAGCGGCAGATCGTTGGGCACAACGCCGTTCATGGGCACGCCGACCAAAAGGCCGTGCACGACAAAAATGAACACGCCCAAAGCCGTGAGGACTCCGCCCGTTGCCGGAACGGCGAGCGGACCCAGCAGATTCTCGAAGACCAATAGTGTGCTATTCCAAAAACGGACCACGCCGGCCCACGGAGACCGTTCGCGCGAAACGCGCATGCGAATCTTCAACGCCAGATCGGAAGGCGCGGCAACAGGCTCCATGTGCGCAAGATACCCGTTGAGCAGCCGATAGCGCTCGAGATGGTCCCGGCACTCCGCGCAGGAATCGAGATGTTCGCGCACGCCTGCATGGTCCTGGGCGCGCATGGCTCCATCGAGATAACCGGGCAGGCGTCTTTGGGCTTCTTGGCACTTCATCTTGCTGCTCCCTGCATTTCACCGACAGCAGTTTCCTGGGTTCGAGGCACGCTTGGCGTTTCAGGATGCGCCGCGGATACTGCTCTCATTGAATGGCCCGCGACGGTGATCGTTGCACGGTTGCCGGACGCTGCGGCTGTGTGTCGTTCAGGCGCGTGCAAAATGGGATCGAGAATCTCCTTGAGCGTTCGCCGGCCGCGCAGAATCCGCGACTTCACGGTTCCAACCGAAACTTCCAAAATCTCCGCGATCTCTTCGTAGGAAAGTCCCTCGAGATCCCTCAAAATTACGGCGCTGCGAAACAGAGGAGGCACGGACGCCAGCGCGCGGCGTACGGTGGACTGCATTTCGTGCGTCGCCAGTTGCTCGAACGGCGTCGCTTCCTCGTCTCTCAATTCCATGGCCGAATTCCGGCCATCTTCTCCGGCGTCGATCGAAATCTGCTGCCGATGATGGCGCCAGCACCAGCGGCGGTGATTGAGCGCCTGGCGCACGGACACGCGGTAGAGCCAGGTCTTCAGCGAACTCCCACCGCGGAAACCGCGAATGCCGCGAAAGACGCGCAGGAAGACATCCTGCGTGACGTCCGCAGCGTCGGCTGCATCGGCAAGGATTCCGTAGACCAAGTTGTATACACCCGCGTGATAGTAGGTGACGAGATAATCGAACGCCGCGTCGGAACCCGCCTGAAGCTCCGTCACCAGCTGAGCTTCGTCCCGTGACCACGGCAGACTGTGTGCGAGTTCGGACATGCCTTGCGCCGCGCTTTCCGGGGCACATCTCCCTGCAAACTGATAGACACCGGGAGGCCCCACTATGTTGCAAGAATAACAGAAAAA
>JBKQNJ010000127.1:0-10983 GCA_052146315.1 Candidatus Acidiferrales bacterium
GTCACCCAGCACGTAGACCATGTGGTAGCACGGTGTGAAACCGAGCGTCTCAAGTGCCGCTTTCTGGGTAAGCGTGGCCGTTCGAGGCAGTCCGGCACCGATCACTTTCATCTGGTCTCTCCTTGGCTCGGCCCTCAGGCGTCCTATGGTGGTCTCTAAGTGTGAAGAATCCCGCGAGAACAGGTAACACTCTTGTAACGGATCAACTCACTGGCGCCCCGTTTCCAAGCCCTCCCGGCTATGAAGGTTCCGCCGAGCACCTCGCTACCTGGGCGCGCTAGGGGTACCACTGATGGCGTCACACATCTTGCTGATCGACGACGACGCCAACATCCGTTCCTCGCTCGGGATGCTCCTGCGCCACGAGGGGTACGCGGTGACGGAAGCATGCTGTGGCGAGGACGGCCTGGAGAGCTTCGACAACAGCGCCGCAGACGTCGTCCTTGTCGACCTCCTCTTGCCCGGGGTCGACGGTTTTGAGGTCACGCGCCGGCTCCGCCGTGCCAGCGACGTGCCCGTGATCATCCTGTCGGCCCTGAGCGACACACACGACATCGTGACGGGCCTCGAGGCCGGTGCCGACGACTACCTAACCAAGCCAGTCATGGCAAGGGAGCTGACGAATTTTTCGCGCGGGATGCCAAGCTCCGGGAAAATGGATTGAACGGCGGAGAGGATGGCGTAGTCGCCGCAGCCGGGGCACCAGCGGATTTCCTGGTCGGACTGAAAGTCTTTTTTCGTTAGCGTTGGTAACAGCGTGGCCGTGCTCATTAAATTCTCCCGTCCGCGGCGAGGATCTCTTCGATCTTGCGCTCGATCTCGGACTGTTTGAAGGGTTTGCCCTGAATTTTGTCGAGGCCCTGCGCGTCGACCAGATATTTCGCGCGCAGCAGCATCAGGAGCTGCCCCATGTTCATTTCCGGAACGAGAACACGGTCGTAGCGCCCGAGAAGCTCGCCGAGATTCTTCGGCAGCGGATTCAGATGGCGCAGATGGACGTGGCCGATTTTGCGTCCTTTTTCGCGCTGCGCTCTCACTGCAGCGGTGATCGGGCCGTGTGTCGAGCCCCATCCAACGATCAGCAGATCGCCCGAAGGGTCGCCCGCGGCGACGGCGTCGGGAACGTCCTGCACGATGCCCGCGACCTTTTCGGCGCGCAGTCGAACCATGCGTTCGTGGTTGAGCGGCTCGTAGTTGACGTTGCCGGTGACGTCCTGCTTTTCGATGCCGCCGATGCGGTGCTCGAGTCCGGGCGTGCCGGGAATCGCCCAGGGACGCGCGAGCGTCTGGGGATCGCGGCGATACGGACGGAAGTCCGTTGGATTCGTCTCGAAGTGCACGGGAATTTCCGGCAGCTCCGCGAGCGACGGAATGTGCCACGGCTCGGCGCCGTTCGCGAGGTAGCCGTCGGAAAGAATGATAACGGGCACCATGTACTTGATCGCGATGCGGCTGGCCTCGAGCGCGATCCAGAAGCAGTCCCCAGGCGTGGCGGGAGCGAGAACCGGAATCGGCGCTTCGGAATTTCTGCCGAAGAGCGCCTGCAGCAGGTCGGCCTGCTCGGTTTTCGTCGGGAGGCCGGTGGACGGGCCGCCGCGCTGAACGTCGCAGATCACGAGCGGCAATTCGACCGCGACGGCGAGGCCGAGCGCTTCGGTCTTCAGCGCCATGCCAGGGCCGGAGGTCGTGGTGAGTCCGAGCGCGCCGCCGTAGGCCGCGCCGATCGCCGAAGTGATGGCGGCTATTTCATCTTCGGCCTGGAACGTGATCACGCCGAAATCCTTGTAGGTGGAAAGCTCGTGCAAAATGTCCGAAGCGGGCGTGATCGGATACGATCCGAGGAAGAGCGGTAGCCCTGACTTCTGCGACGCCGCGACGAATCCCATCGCGAGCGCCGTGTTGCCGCTGATGTTGCGATATACGCCGGGCGCGAGCTTTGCGGGCGGAATCTCGTAGGTGACCTGAAACGCTTCGGTGGCCTCGCAATAGCTGTAGCCCGCCTGCATCGCGGTGCGATTGGCGTTGACGAGCGCGGGCTTGGATTTGAATTTGTCCTCGATCCAGCGGAGCGTCGTATCCATCGAGCGGTTGTAGAGCCAGTAGCACATCCCGAGCGCGAAGAAGTTCTTGCAGCGATCGACGCTCTTGGCGTCGAGGCCGAGATCTTTCAGCGCGGCGCGCGTGAGCTTGGTGAGTTCGACGGGAAAGAGGCGATAGCCGTCGAGCGAATGATCCTCCAGCGGGCTCACGGTCATGTGTGCCTTGCGCAGGTCCGTTTCGCCGAAGTCGTCGACGTTGACGATGAGGATGCCGTTGGGCTTGAGGTCGGCGAGATTCGTTTTCAGCGCGGCGGGATTCATGGCGATCAGCGCGTCGACGGCGTCGCCGGGTGTGTAGACGTCGTGCGACGAGAAATGGACCTGGAATCCGCTGACGCCCGGAAGCGTGCCCGCAGGGGCGCGAATTTCAGCCGGGTAGTCGGGGAGCGTGGCGAGATCGTTGCCGTAGAGCGCAACGGTATTCGTGAACTGGCTGCCAGTGATCTGCATGCCGTCGCCGGAATCTCCGCAGAATCGGATGACGGCCTGGTCAAGCTTTTCGCGCGTGCGAACGTGCGGCTGCGTCAGAGTCGTGGACATATTATTCCGTTTTCCCCACCCTTCGTTAGATGATCAACGAATTCCGCGAGATGCTGCGCCCGCCATTCCCCTACACCCAAACGGTGGCCGCGAAACCTTCGCGTGTACAGAGTAGTGTAGCACTGCAAGCGGAGCGGGAAAACCGCAATTCAGTTCAGTTGCTAGTGATTAGTGACTAGTGACGCAGATCACAGAGTGGAGGCACAGAGATCGCGGAGACACCGCGAGGCGCGGCGATTCGCTTGCCTTGCGCGGCCGCTTGTGTGCGATTATTTCGACGGAGACCGTATGAGCTACGTGAAGGAAAACCTGGTTCAGGGAGAAACGCTCGTCTACCGAACGGGCGTGCACTGGAGCGTGCTGTTCGGGCCGGTTGTGCTCGCCATTCTCATCGGTGGCGCTGGAGTCGCTTCTTTCGTGCTGCGGAGTGATCTGCTGATCCTCGGCGCCGTGCTTCTATTGGTGGCTGCGATCGTGCTCGTTTCCGCCATCGTAAAGCGAAACGCGACGGAGATCGGGGTCACGAACCGGCGCGTGATCATCAAGACGGGCATGTTAAGCCGCCGGTCTCTCGAGATTATGCTGCCAAAGGTTGAGAGCATCGCGATCGACGAGCCGGCGATCGGAAGAATCTTGGGATACGGCACGGTTGTGATCCACGGAACGGGCGGGACGCCCGAGCCATTCGACAAAATCGCGCATCCCTCCGAATTCAGGCGCGAGGTGCAGCAGCAGATGGATGCCGCCACAAGCGGGCGGTGACCGGCGAACGTGACCGGCGATATTGAGGAGGAAGCCATGCGGAGCAATCAGAACCGGATTCTAACCACGCACGTCGGCAGCCTCGTCCGGCCGCCCAAGCTCGTCGCCTTTCTCGAAGAAATCGAAGCGGGCCGCGCCTACGACCATGACGCGCACGCGGCATGCCTGCAGGAATCCGTCGCCGAAGTTGTGCGGCAACAGGCGGAAGCCGGCGTGGACATCGTCAGCGACGGCGAGTTCGGAAAGACGGAGCACTGGGCGTGGTACATCCATCAGCGCGTTTCAGGTTTCACCGAGCGGCCGGTGACGGAAGAGGAGAAAAGCAACCCTCTGGCGACGAGAGGCCTGGGGCGTGACGCCGCGGAGTTCCCTGAATTCTACGCGGAATATTTTCCGACGCAGGGATTCAAGATTCGGGGCGTCGCGTCGACCAACGCTTGCACTGGCCCGATCCGTTACATCGGGCAGTCGCTGATACAGCGCGACATCGCCAATCTCAAAGCCGCTGTCGCGAAAGTGAAGGTAGAAGACGCTTTTCTGCCGTTGGTTGCGCCGGCGAGTGCCTTTCCTTTCTATGTGAACGAATACTACAAGGACGACGAGTCGCTGTTGTTTGCTTTGGCCGAAGCTTTGCGCGAGGAATACAAAGCGGTGCTGGACGCCGGGCTCCGGCTTCAAATCGACGACGCATTCGTTCCCGCAACATACGAGCGGCTCGTCCCGCCCATGACATTGGCGCAATACCGGAATTGGGTCGAGCTGCGCATCGACGCCCTCAACCACGCGCTGGAAGGCCTTCCGCAGGAGAGAATCCGCTATCACATTTGCTGGGGCAGCTGGAACGCTCCGCACGTCCACGACGTGCCGCTGAAAGACATCGTCGACCTGCTCCTGAAATTGCGAGTCGGCGGCTATCAATTCGAGGCTGCAAACGTGCGCCACGAGCACGAATGGAAGGTGTGGCAAAACGTGAAGGTGCCCGAGGGGCGCGTATTGATTCCCGGAGTGATCAGCCACGCGACGAACGTGGTCGAGCATCCGGAGTTAGTGGCGGATCGCCTGGTATGCTTCGCCAATATTGTCGGGCGCGAAAACGTGATGGCCGGAACGGATTGCGGATTCGCCCAGGGCCCGTTCACGCGCCGCGTGCATCCGACGATCCAATGGGCGAAACTCCGCGCCCAGGCGGAAGGCGCCAGGTTGGCGACCGCAAGGTTGTGGGGCAAAACGTCGGTCGCGTGAATCGACTCGGTTAGTCAGCACTCGGAGCCGGCGCAGCCGCCCGAAGTTTAGTGCTGCTCGGAAGGGAAGAGGGCGGCAGCGGCCAGGAGCGCGACTGCACACGAGAAACTGATTTCATCGCCGATAAAGGCGCCGAGGGCCGCGTAGGTCCCGGTTGCGTCCCCGAGTGTGATGATTCCGCACACCAGCAAAATCGCGCGGTGAGGCAACCCCCGAACGAAGGCCGCGAGGAGCGCGACAATGCCGATTGCGACGCTGTGCCACGCATACAGGACCCAGATCGTCTTGAGCGCCTGCACGTTTTCCGGCGGCGCGGTCGTCCCCTGTAGGGGGCCAAAGATAGCGCGATAGCCGAGAGTTGAGTGGAGCGAGGCGCCAACGAACAAGATTAGGCTGCCAAGACTGGCGAGAGCTTGCGCGATTCGTTTGCGCGTTTGCATGGCGACGAAAGATTAGTCAGTTTGGGCGAAAAATACAAGAATGCGGGGGATTCTCGATCTACGCCTCGCGAAAAAGAGAACCCCACCCTTTGCGGTCCTCGCAAAGGGTGGGGCGCCTGCGAGTGCACCAAGCGATTCGTGATGCTTAGAGGTTGCTACTTCGCTTGCCACAATTCGACGAAGTCGCCGACGTCCGGATCCTTCAACATTACCGCGCGGCCGTCCTTCATCTTTACGATGCCGCCTTCGGACACGGTCTTGGCGCCATCCGCTTTTGCGGCAGCGTAGACGGCGTCGATGTCGGTCACCTGGAAGCCGATGTAGTTGACGTTGATATCGGAGATTTGCTCGTCGGGCGGCTGGCCGTTTTGCGCACTGCCGAGCAGCTCTACGCGGAGGTGTCCATCTTGTCCATCCGTGGTGGCCTGCGTGAACCAGCCGTTCTCCATATTCATGCGAGGAACAGCGCGCCCACCACCCGGTCCGCCCGCGGCAGCCGCTGCGGGAGGCGCCGGCGGCGGTGGCGGCATGTACGGCGGATAGTCTCCGCCCAGCACGCCCTGATAGAACGACAGCTCCTTGGGCATGTCAATTATGTTGAGGCCGATGTGATTGAAACCGGCCCCAATGCCGAGCCGGTCGATATTCTGTGTGGTGGCAGTGGAATTCGAGACCTTCGGCGCCTCGGGCGGGGCTCCCGGAACCGGAAGAGGCTTCGCAAACAACTCGACGAGCCAGCCGCTGGGATCATCGAGGAAGACAAAGGAGCGCTTGCCGTCGGGCCTGGGAGGCGCGGAAAACATCTGCGGCACTTTCAGCATTCCCATATCTTTGAACTTGTTCATGACGATGTTGCAGTCGTCCATCACCGTGAGATCGATGTGGCCGTTGCCGATAGCGTTGGACCCCAGACCGCTGAAGTCCTGGCGCTTGATGCCGCGATATTCGGTCAGGTACAGAACGAAGGGCACATGGGAGACGGAACTCGGCCCGCTCATGATCGCGGTGCGGCGCTCCGCGCCCGGGGTGCCGTCGAGCTTGTTCGCTTCCTTGTCGAGTTTCCATTCGGGCTTGTTCGTCAGAGTGTAACCGAGCACTTCCCAGTATTTGATCGAATCATCCAGATTCGAGACCGAGTGGCCGTCGAAGGCCATGCCCATAACCTTGCTCGATACGCCGTCAGCCGCAGTCTTCGGCTCGCGAGGTGATCGCGCGAGGCCTGCGGTCGCGATCGCGATTGTAAGCGCGCCCGCCGCAACGAAGACGGCGAGTTTGCGCGAGAACAAAGAATTCACAACCTTCCGTTTTGTCATGAACACTCCCTCCGTCCGTTTCCCCCACGACCGTGTGGATTCTACACCGAGCCCGTGCGGATTTGCAGAAACTGCTTTCGCTATCGCAGTCTTCTATGCCTTATTGACGTAACGCACGCGATTTGCGTTTCGGGTTGCTGAGAATAGGAACTGGCCTTGACCTGTACCCGGGTAATGACTCATTTTGAGCTTCTAGCCCCCTTGCGCCATGCCGTCCGACTGTCCATCAAAGCTAAGAAAGCTGCCCGAGCACGATGGTCCAAAACTACTAAGCGCGATTGATCTTCTCAAGATCGAAGTATGGCGGATTGGTCGAGGAATCTATTTTGACGATGAAATCCTCAAAGAATCCGCGACGTCCAAGTAATCCGGCCACCGTGAGGTCCGTGGAAAATCCGGCCATCGTCGTGACTTGATAACTGCCAACTAGAATTTTAATCTTGTGGAAATACATGTCGGCCCTTGCCCCGCCTACGACACCGCCCAAATCGGCCTTGATGCCATCTTCCAAACTTATTCCTAGATGTCGGCAGAGATCGGCGTGGAACATGCAAACGTGCGCCCCCGAATCCACCCAACACTCAAAGGACTTTGTCGCCGGAGAATGATGATAGACAAGGCGCACGTTGAGCAACGGTGCCCAGTGAAACGTCTCATTGGGGAATGCTGGATGGTGCGAGCCCGGCCAGACTTTGCAGTTTACCCGCAAGTCTAAAGCACCATGTCATTCCAAGTTGGTGGAACCTTTACAAGGACAGGTTCAGTTACGCCATTCTCTTCGGCTTTCTTGACCACCTCGTCGTAGGTGGCTCCATAGGCGACAAGCTTCTCCTCATCTTCGGAGAAAGCCGCCCATCCATTGCGGGGGGCATTTCTGAGGGCTTCGATTCTGGCTTCGGGACTCATGGGGAAAACCTCGGCTGTTGTCATCTTACTCTCCTGGATAGGTATTTCATTTTCAAATCTTGGTACGTCTACTCTCCCGCTGGGAGTGACCTTTGACCTGCCCTGTACCGAGGGGCGAATCAAAATGAGTGACTACCTGTCCCTCCGTACCATTGACTTTCGCTTTTGGTTCGCCATATAGTGGGTGCGTGGCCGATGTGTAGGCGCAGGCCGGCGGAGAACGCGGAGCGAAGGCCGGCGAAGGAATGGGGGAAAGATGTCGCTGACGAAACGGCAAAAAGAAGTGCTGAACTACCTGGTGAGTTTCCTGAACAAGAACGGATACTCGCCGAGCTTCGAAGAGATCGCGCACGCGCTGAAGCTGACGTCGCTCGCGACCGTGCATAAGCATCTCTCGACGCTCGAGAAAAAGGGATTTATCCGGCGCGGGTACAATCAGAGCCGGTCGATCGAGGTGATGCAGCTGCCGAAGCCGGTGCGCGAGGAAATTATGGATCGGCACACGGTGGAGCTGCCGCTCGCCGGGCGGATCGCGGCGGGGCGTCCGCTCGAGGCGGTCGAGGACAAAGAGACCATTTCGCTGGCCGATTTCGCGCGCGGGCAGAACAGCTTCGTCCTGCAGGTGAAAGGCGAATCGATGCGCGAGGATCATATTCTCGATGGCGACTACATCGTCGTCGAGCAGACGCAGGTGGCGAACCCGGGCGAGATCGTGGTCGCGTTGGTGGGCGAGGATGACGCGACGGTGAAAAGATTTTATCGCGAGCCGGGCGGCAAGGTTCGCCTGCAGCCCGCCAATTCGACGATGGACCCGATCGTCGTGTCCGCGGCGGATGTGAAGATCCAGGGCCGCGTTGTTGGAGTTTTACGCAAATACTGATTTCGCTGGCGGCAACGTATCGTGAGACGACGCTACATTCTGTGGATCGGGTTGTCGCTCTACGCAGTAAGTTTCTTTCTGATCGCAATCGCCGATTCCTCTCCAGGAATCGGCTTGCGTGGCTATCAGTGCGCTAACAACACGTTCTTTGCCCCCTGGGATCATGACACGACGTTCGACAGCCGCTTAGATTTCCTCGCCACGCTTATCAGCGGATGGATCAATCCAGCTTTTCTTATCGCGGCGGCTCTTAGCGTATTCGGCCAACGTCTTCGGCTCGTCGCGGCCTTGAGGATCGTCGTCCTTCTGATGATTCCATTCTGTTGGATCGTCTTCCATTACGAATCCCTTTACCCGCGCGAGGGGCATTTCGTCTGGATTATCGGGATGCTGCTGGTTTTGTTTTCGCGGGAATTGTCCAGGGGCGACGATCGAATTCGGGCGATGAATTCCGGCGCTGAGGCTCCGAACTAGCGGCGACCGCCCTCGCACGTTCTTCTAGCCACTCATCACTCGCCACTAGCCACTTTCTCCTTCGCCTGTCCTTTCGGGCGGTGATGACCCGGACACAACTGTTTCATTTTGGGTTTGTCGCCGACGAAGCGCAGGAATACATTGATATCCCCGGTCCACGAAATTGCTGAGAGTCCGGCGCATTGGGCCCAAGGAGGCTAGGGTACATGTGGGGAGACAAGAAGCCAGATACCCCCTCTAGGACGCCGCTCCCGCAGCAGCCTAGACAGACAGTCGCACCACCAACACCAATACCGGCAGCATCCACTTTTGGGGAGGCAAAGAAAATGGCACCACTGGATACGTATCCGACGAGCTCCGGAGCCAGCACCAGCGGCACGGCGCGGCTCGGCTCGAGCCTGCACGTGAAGGGCGAAATCACCGGCAACGAAGACCTGATGATCGACGGCACCGTCGAGGGGCTGGTTCAGCTAGAGGACCGCAAGCTGACGGTGGGCGCGAGCGCGAAGCTCACGGCCGACGTCATCGCGCGCGAGGTGGTCGTTTACGGCAACGTGAAGGGCAATCTGCGCGCCCGCGACCGCATCGAGATCAAGAAGGATGGTTCGGTGGTCGGCGATTTGACGACCGCGCGGATCATGATCGAAGACGGCGCGTACTTCAAGGGCTCGATCGAGATCGACAAGGCCGGCGAAGCCAGCGAAGACGACAAGTTCTCGTCGCGCACGCGGGTTACCGCCTCGGCCGTTTGATCGGCCGCTTTTCCGCCGCCTCGCCCAAACGATTTTTCCGCCGGGGACGGCAGGTCGCCACGACGCGACTTGCCGCCCGGCTCAGTCTCCGACCGCTCAGTTCCCGCCGCTAGCCTCGACCACCACGTTCCGCGCAGGCAGACCCGCTTCTATTGCCTGAGGCTGATGAGGTAATCGCCGTTCGCGGGCTCGATTTGCAGCTTGTCCTCGCGCGAAAGCCAGCCAACCGCCATAAAGAAAATGCTTTGAGGTGCGTCGACCTCTTCCATTAGCGCGGCGAATGTCTGCGGCCCATCGGTGGAGAGCACCTGCCAGATGGCGCCGGCCGTTTCTCCGATCTCGTAGTGATTCACAGTGGGAACTCCCTTCGGCGAAGCCTGGTTGTTGAATCGCGCCAGCCAGCAACTGGCGGCGGCCCTCCGCAAAAGACGCTCGAATGCCTCGGGCGGCATGGGAGTGATGTTTGCCAACGGAAGAGACAGCACGTTCATCGCGACCCCCGCTACCGCGAGCATAATCCGTGCTTGTTAACGCGGGGTTATATGCGCGTCAATAGACGCCGAATTTCCACAGCGAGGATTTTGGCCGTGCTGACAAATGTGAAGCGTGTTTTGAGGCCGGGAGAATCCGAGGAACTACAAAAGGAAGCGCACGGCGACGCCGCTCTTGCCGTCGCCCAGGTCTTCCATGCGGACGATCGAGCCGAGAAATTTCTTGTGCGCGACCACTTTGTCCCCATAGGGAAAAGTGACCTCAAGACGCATGCCGACAAAATAGTGGGGCATGCAGGTAGCGAAGTACAGGCCGTCGCGCGTGAAGTCGATCACCTCGCCCACGTCTTCGATGTCCCGGAAGCGCGCATCGAACACCGAAAGATGTACGGGCAGGGGCACTTGCAAGCGCTTCCTGCGGCGGGCATCCCGCTTGGCTTTGGCGGCCGCCGCGCTCGCAAATTCGAGCCTGCGGCTCGACCATGGTTGTGTGCTCACGCTTGTCTCCCCATCACACTTGTGCGACCTGCCCACTTTTAGAGGCTGCATCGGCTGCTAGCTATAGGACGGTGGTACCGATGTGCGTAGAACGAAGCGTAACGACCTTGGTACCAACTCGAATATGAGCAACGCTCCATGGCCCGGTCCGGAGAGCGCCGCTAATCTCACGGTGTCGCAAGCATCCATTTCGCAGTCGCGGATGGAAGCCGACACTGAGGGATTCCGAAATGCGAGCCAGCAAGATTCAAAAATACGCCCTAATGATTGGTTTTCTAGCCGCCGCAGCCTTCGCGCTGCCAGCGGGCGCGCAACAGTTATCCTCTTCTGACATCGTCCCGGCCACCAAAGCAACGGATGGCGCTTCGGCCGCCGTTGCGATGAACGTGGCCGCGCACCCCGAGCAGAACTTCGAGACGACCCCAGTAATCGATCTTCCCAACGCTCCCATCGCCGCCCAGCCGATCGGCAGAATCGGTGTTGAGCGGCTGCCATCGCGGAAGATGTGGATCGCGCTGTCGGTCGCTCAGCACGGCGCGGCGGTATTCGACGCCTATACCACGCGCCAGGCCGTCGCCAGCGGCGC
>JBKQNJ010000128.1:0-59575 GCA_052146315.1 Candidatus Acidiferrales bacterium
CTGCACGCGCAGGCGCTCCGCTTCCGATAGCGAAAACAGTTTGGATTCTTCGTCGCCCACTGTGGCCTGCTCCAGAATGCGGCGTCAGCCGCCGATGGAAACCATTGTACGCGAGGGCGGGACGAAACCGGGCTCGTTGATGCGGTGACCCTTCTCTTTTTCGGACACGATCGAGATGATCTCGGCGGCGATTTCGCGGTCGGTGGCGCCACCGCGCAGGAGGAACCTCAGGTCGTGGTCTTCCTTGCTGAAGAGGCAGGTGCGCAGCTTGCCGTCGGCCGTGAGCCGGATGCGCGAACAGTGTCCACAGAAGGGCTGCGACACGGGCGAGATCAGTCCGATCTCGCCGCGGCCATCCGCGAAGCGATACTTGCGCGCTGTTTCGCTGCGCTCGTGCGCCAGGGGGACCAGCGGCCAGCGCGCCGAGATGCGGCTGAGTACTTCCGCGCCGGTGACCACCGACTCGCGCGTCCACGCGCGGTCGGCATCGAGCGGCATGTATTCGATGAAGCGCATGATCAGGTCGCGGTCGCGTGCGAATTCAGCGAAGGCCTCGACCTCATCGTCGTTGATCCCCCGCACGAGCACGGCATTCACCTTTACGGGCCGCAGTGGCGATGCCTGCGCCGCGTCGATTCCGGCGATCACGTCATCGAACGTTTTCGTGCGCGTGATGCGCTCGAATCTCGCGCGGTCGAGCGAATCGAGGCTGATGTTGATGCGGTTCATTCCCGCGGCGACGAGGCGGTCACAGCGCTCGGCCAGCAGGTAGCCGTTGGTGGTCATCGAAACGTCTTCGACGCCCACGGCTTTCAGGCGCGCGACGAAATCCTCCACGCCCGCGCGCACCAGCGGCTCGCCTCCCGTGACGCGCACCTTGCGAATCCCCATCGGAACCAGAATCCGCACCAGCCGCTCGTATTCGTCCCAGGTGAGCAGAGTGTCGGATGGCATATGATTTTCCGGGTTGGCCGAGCGGCAATAGACGCACCGGAAGTTGCAGCGGTCCGTCACCGAGATGCGCAGGTCGGTGATCTGGCGGCCGAATTTGTCGGTTAGCTGCATGCGCTTCCTTGGATGCCCCGGGCTCCTGTTTGGAGCCAAAAACAAAAACGCCCAAATCCATGTTTGGACTTGGGCGACACGCCCGGCGGCCCCACGGCGCGCCCGGCATTCCCCTTTCCAAACGTGGGAGGCCCGGACGTTTCCGTCCGAACCCTCAACCCCGCAAACTGCGGGATGTCGCCTCGCGGGCCATGGGATTTCTCTCCGTCAGGCCGCGGAGGTCGGAGAATTTCAGGTGCGATTCTACCCCGCGTAACCCAAAGGAAGCAAACCGCATAGGCAATACGTTTCGATGCATCTGATAACGCCACACCTATGCGAATAGAGCCGCTCCGGGGAGGGCTACGCGCGGAAGCGGCTGATGTTGCGGATTTCCTTGCGGTAATCGGGGGCGGAAATTTCGATGGTGCGGCACATCTCATAGAGGCGCGAGCGGATTCGCTTGCCGACGCGGTCGGTGAGCGAATCCTCGATCGTTGGCGCGCGCATGCCGGCAACGCGTGCCGCCGGTGCGGAGGCGATTGCGGCATCCGCGTCGAGAAAATTAGTGGTGAGGATTGTGACGCGTTTTTCGTTGTAGCGCGTATTCAGAATGTGCCCGACGGTTTCGAGCGCCCAGAGCGACGGTTTACTCGATCCGACGTCGTCGAGCACGAGGATTTCGGCTTTCAGCACCGGTTCGAGGACTCCCATCTCGGTCGATTGGCTCTCGGCGTTGTAGCTGTCCTGAATTTCCTTCAGCAGCTCGCGGTAATCGTAGAAAAGGCCGCTGTGCCCGCGCTGGACAATTTCCTTTAGCGCTGCGACCGCGAGGTGCGTCTTGCCGGCGCCGCAGGGGCCCATCAGCAGCAGGCCGTCCTCCGCGCCGACGGGAAATTCGTCGGCGAAGCGTTCGACCACGAACTTCGCCTCCGCGAGGCTGCGGTTCCACGCGGCCAGCTGCTCGCGCGAGACATTCTCGATCTCGTTGTCGGTTTCGAAATTCTCGAAGTCGCAGTGGCGATAGCGGTCGGGGACACGCGCCTTCGCGAGCACGCGATCGGTCTTGTCGCCCATGGTGCAATCGCAGGGCACCGCCCACACCATTTTGGGTTCGTCGCTGGAACCGCCAGGCTTGTCCTCGGCAAGCGGTTGCGCGCCTTCCGCGCTCCGCTCGACCACTTTCCAGCCGCTGCCCTGACAGATGGGACAATCCACTCGCGCCATGAAGAGAGGATAAGCGGCGCGCCCGCCCGGCGCAAGCGCACAGGCGCTGTGCAAAATGGAATGTCCTGTGGGAATTTGCGACGGTGACGTATCGTCCGCTACGCTGAGGCGAAGATGCCGCGCTGAAGACCGCGGCGCTACATTTAAACCTTAACCGGCCCACCCTACTTGATGACGCGAATCGTGTGGCGCGGGGCCGCGCGGACGATCGCGTTGCGCGTGTTGGGCGGCGGCTGGTGAGACGCGACGAAATCGCGCGCCACCTCGCTGCGCACGTAGCGGATGAACTCCTCCATATGCAGCTGCATCTCCGCCATTTTGTCGCGCATGTTGAGGATGATTTCGATTCCGGCGAGGTTCACGCCCAGCTCGCGCGTGAGATTCAGGATCACTTCGAGGCGCTCGAGGTCTTCGTCCGTATAAAGGCGCGTGTTGCCCTGCGATCGCGACGGCTTGAGCAGCCCGACGCGCTCGTAGAGCCGCAGCGTCTGCGGGTGCAGATGATACAGTTCGGCCACGGCGCTGATCATGTAACCGGCCTTCGCTCTTTTTCTCGGCCGCGTAACCATTGGCTTTCTCCTGCTCTTACTTCGCTTCCCCGACCGTCGCGCGCGCGAAAAGCTCGCTGCGCGGATCCTCGGCGTCGATCTTGCCGAGTTCCTTCAAGAGATTGCGGACGCGCTCGTCTTCGGGCTTCGGCACCACGATCTGTACTTCGACGATCTGGTCGCCGCGCTTTCCGGGGTGCCCCGCCGCGGGCGCGCCCTTCTCGCGCAGCCGCAGCTTCTTGCCGCTATTCGTACCGGGCGGAATGCGCACCTGCGCGCGCCCGTCGATCGTCGGCACTTCGACTTTGGCGCCGAGCGAGGCCTCGGGCACCGTCACCGGCACCACCGTGTAGAGATCGTCGCCGCGCCGCTCGAAAAACGGGTGCGGCTGGACGTTGGTGATGATGTACAAATCGCCCGGAGGCGCGCCGTGCATCCCGGCGTTTCCGTAGCCGGCGACACGCACGCGCGAGCCTGTCTTCGCGCCGGGCGGAATGCGCACGTCGATCGTTTCGACTTTCTGCACGCGCCCTTCGCCGCCGCAATTGCGGCACATCGTGCGCAGCTTTCCGCGGCCGCCGCAGCGCGAGCAAGTAATCTGAAAGCGCATCTTGCCGCTCACCTGCGTCACCTGGCCCGTGCCATTGCACGTGGGACAGGTTTTCTCTTCGCCGGCAAAGCCTGCGCCGTGGCACACGTTGCACACGTCGAGCCGCGTGAAGCTGATTTTTTTCACCGCGCCGTGCATCGCCTCAGCAAACGAGATATCGATCTGAAATTCAAGATCGCTCCCGGGCTCGGCGCCGCCGTCGTGGCTTGCTTGCGCGGCAGTGGCACCGCGGAAGAATTGGCCGAAAAGATCGCGGAAGCTCGATCCGCCTGCGCCGCCCTGCGCGCCGGCTCCGAAATCGAAGCCGCCGAAATCGAAGTGAATGTCCTCCGGCGAAGCTCCACCACCGTACCCCGCTCCAGGCGGCATCCCGCCCGCGCCGGGCGCGTTGAAACCGAACTGGTCATACGTCTGGCGTTTCTTCGTATCCGAAAGGACTTCGTACGCTTCTTGAATCTGCTTGAACTTCTCTTCCGCCGTTTTGTCTCCGGGATTCAGGTCCGGATGATACTTGCGGGCAAGCTTGCGATACGCGGCACGGAGGTCCTTCACCGATGCCTTGCGCGGAACTCCCAGCAGTTCGTAATAATCAGTTTTCGTTGTGGTTGCCATCGTGATCGGTCAGCTTAAAGAGAGATCCTTCGGCCCGGCCACACACTGACTGGGCCTCAGGATGACGAGGGCGCTAAGCGTCCCCGTTAATTCGGCTTCTTCGATTCATCCACGTCCACGAACTCGGCGTCGACGACATCGCCTTGCCCGTGGCTCGGTCCGCCCTGGCCTGCGTCACCGCCCGGGGCACCATTCGCGCCCGCCGGTCCAGCGCCGCCCGGCTGCGATCCAGCCGCGCTCTGCGCTTTGTACAGCGATTCGGCGATGCGATGCGACGCCTTGGTCAGGTTGTCAACGGCCGCGTTGAGCTTTTCGAGGCCGCCTTCGTTCACCGCGCGCTTTCCTTCTTCGAGTGCCTCTTCGGCCGCTTTCACGTCCGCTTCGGCGAGCTTTTCACGATTCTCCTTAATCAGCTTTTCGGTCTGGTAGACGAGATTGTCGAGCCGGTTGCGGCTCTCGACCTCGGCCAGCCGGTCCTTGTCCTCGGACGCGTGCGATTCCGCTTCCTTCTTCATGCGCTCGGCTTCGTCCTTGCTGAGGCCCGTGGACGCGGTGATGGTGATCTTCTGCTCCTTGTTGGTCGCCATGTCCTTCGCGGACACGTTGAGGATGCCGTTCGCGTCGATATCGAACGTCACCTCGACTTGCGGCAAGCCGCGAGGCGCCGGCGGAATTCCCATCAGATGGAATTTGCCGAGCGAGCGGTTGCCGCTGGCCACAGGGCGTTCACCCTGCAGCACGTGGATCTCGACCGACGTCTGGTTATCCGCCGCCGTCGAGAACGTTTCCGACTTGCGCGTCGGGATCGTCGTATTGCGCGGGATCAGCGTGGTCATCACGCCGCCCAGCGTCTCGACGCCCAGCGAAAGCGGCGTCACGTCGAGCAGCAGGATGTCCTTCACCTCGCCGCCGAGCACGCCTCCTTGAATCGCCGCGCCGACCGCAACCACTTCGTCCGGATTGACGCCTTTGTGAGGTTCTTTGCCGTTGAAGAGGCCCTTTACGATGTCGACCACTCGCGGGATACGGGTCGAGCCGCCGACGAGAACCACTTCGTCGATTTTGTCCGGCGTGATTCCGGCATCGCTCAACGCGCGCTTCACCGGTTCCACCGTCCGCTGCAGCAAGTCTTCCATCAACTGTTCGAGTTTCGCCCGGGTGAGCTTGAGCTGCATGTGCTTCGGCCCGGAAGCGTCCGCCGTCAGGAACGGCAGGTTGATCTCCGTTTCCTGCAGCTGCGAAAGCTCGATCTTGGCCTTTTCAGCGGCTTCCTTCAGGCGCTGAATCGCCATCTTGTCCTTGCTGACGTCGATGCCCTGATCGCGCTTGAACTCGGCCGCCATCCAGTCGACGATGCGCTGGTCGATATCGTCACCACCCAAGTGCGTGTCGCCGCTCGTCGACTTCACTTCGACGACGCCTTCGCCGACCTCGAGGATCGAAATATCGAACGTGCCGCCGCCCAGGTCGTACACGGCGATCGTCTCATCTTTCTTCTTGTCGAGTCCGTACGCGAGCGCCGCGGCCGTCGGCTCGTTGATGATGCGCAGGACTTCGAGCCCCGCGATCTCGCCGGCCTGCTTCGTCGCTTGCCGCTGGCCGTCGTTGAAGTAGGCGGGAACCGTGATCACCGCCTTGCTCACCTTTTCGCTGAGGAAATCTTCCGCGGCGGACTTCAATTTCTGAAGGATCATCGCCGAGATTTCGGGCGGGCTGTACACCTTGCCCTGAATCTCGACGCGGGCGTCGTCGTGCGGGCCCTTCGTCACCTTGTAGGGTACTCGCTTCACCTCTTCGCCCACTTCGTCATAACGGCGCCCCATAAACCGCTTGATCGAATACACCGTGTTTTCCGGGTTCGTGATGGCCTGCCGCTTGGCCACCTGGCCCACCAATCGCTCTCCGGTCTTCGTGATCGCGACCACCGACGGCGTTGTCCGCGCGCCTTCCTGGTTGGGAATCACAATCGGTTCGCCGCCCTGCATCACGGCTACGACGGAGTTGGTCGTGCCCAGGTCAATACCAATAATCTTGCTCATAGAAATCCGCTCCTGTTAGATCAGACTGGCTCAGTTTTTCAGGAATCTGGGCCACCGGATGCTATCTTACACATTGAGTGTGTTATTGTCAAGTTTCTTGTGCGTCTGTATTCTGCTGTACCCGCTAGCCTTACGCCACGATTGGTGCCCCATCTCATCCTCGCCCTGCCTTGGCCCCCGGTCTCGCGGTCCAGGCTGCCCCTGCAAACCTCTCTTCCTTGATGCCGCATCTCACTCAATGGGCTCGGGTGATTTGCTGGATGCGCGACACGCCGCGTCAACGCATGAACGACTGCGGTCCGTTTCGCGTTACAATACAGCCGCTTGGGTAAAGACCGTGGGGGAGGCTCACGTTGAATTCCCGTCCACTTTCGTCATTCGCGAACAACCTGCGGAAGGGCCGCCTGCCGTGGCCGGTTCTGGCCGTTCTTTTCGCTCTCATTCTGGGGCTGAGCATCGCTTCGCCATCCGCCAACGGCACCAGCCGCAAGGAAGCCAACAAGGCTACTCGGGCGGTTGAACCTCTCGGCCCGCCTGTGAAGGCGTACGGTTCGAAGGACGCGCCTATCAAGATGGAGGTGTTCACCGATTACGAGTGCCCTTCGTGCCGCAACCTCTACGAGAACACCCTGCGTCCGATGATTAACGACTACGTAGCCTCCGGAAAGGTCTATCTCATTCACCACGATTTTCCTCTTCCGATGCACAAGTACGGCTTCGAAGCAGCGCGCTGGGCCAATGCGGCCGCGCGCGTGGGTGAGTTTGGGAGCGTTGAGGCGGCTCTTTACGACAACCAGGATGCCTGGGGGGCCGACGGCAACATCGCGAAGTACGTCTCGGCGGCAATGTCTGCCGCGGATTTCAAGCGCGTCGGAAAGCTAATGGACGGTTGCATGGTCGTGCCCACATCCCCCGACGCTGCACAGAATAGCCACGGCTGCGCTTGGGATGCGTACATCGAAGAGGATCGCGCCATCGGCATGCGGATTCCCGTTCAGGCGACGCCGACGTACATCATCACCTACAAGGGCCAGCACCTGCCGGCCGCGACGGGCTTCGTTTCCTGGCCGATTCTGAAGCAGTTTTTTGATTCGCTCCTGAGCCAGTAGCGCGTTGGCGAAAAATCCTCGATGAACACGCTGGGTTCATTGTTGACGTGGCTGGCGCTGCACGGCTACTGGTTTGTCCTGGCCGGGTTGGCTGCGGCCTTCTGCATCCGCGATTCCCAAAAGCGCCGCAGCGTTGTCCGAATTCTGCTGATCTTCGGCGGCATTCTGGTGGGGTCGATATTTCTGACTGCCGCGTACGGAAAGCTCAAACCTTTGCCCGGCTTTGACTGGTCCTGGCGTTCCGCGAGAATCTCGATTTCGATGTTCGCAATCCAGGTGGAGTCTTACCAAATCCTCTCGCCCGGAGCGGCAAACCTGGTCGCTCATCTGCTGCCCTTTTTCGAGATTTTCCTCGGATTGTGGCTGGTCAGCGGGATCGGAAGGCGCTTTTCATCGCTCCTCGCGGCGCTGGTGCTCTGCGCATTCATGATCGCGATCAGTTACGCCTACCATAAGGGCTTGAAGATCGATTGCGGCTGCGGAGTTGGCCCTCCGGAAGAGGCTGGGCCCGCGGCGTTGCTGCGCGACGGTCTGAGATTCCTGCTGCCGACGCTGATCGTGCTGGCGGGCTCTTTCTGGATTCGCCGCAAGCCGAATGCTGCGGCCGTTTCTGACGTAGCGCCAGCTACGTAGGCCTGCATCCGCAAATAGAATCGGGATTGTGGCGCAGCTGCTGAGAGGAAAAGCGGGGGATTGCTGGGCTTAGTCACCCGTGGCCGTTGCAGCCGTGGTCGATGCGTCCGCAGTCGCAGTAGGCGAGATATTCTTGAGGAACCGCCAGGGGTCTACGGGCGTGTTGTTGATGCGGACTTCGTAGTGCAGGTGCGGGCCCGTCGAGCGCCCGCTGTTGCCTTCATAGCCGATCACGTCGCCGCGCTTCACGTGCATTCCTACCTGAACGTTGAAGCCCGAAAGATGGCCGTACCAAGTGCTTACGCCGAAGCCATGGTCGATCACGACCAGCCTTCCGTAGCCCGCGCACAGTCCCGCCTGCACCACGTCGCCATCGGCTGTCGCGCGAATCTCGTCTCCGTAGTGCGACGCGATATCGAGGCCGGAGTGGAAAGCGCCCTCGCCGCTGAACGGGTCGAGCCGCTCGCCAAAATGCCCGGTAATCTCGCCGACCACGGGCCAGAGCGAAGGCACAATTCCCAGGTTGCTGAGCTCATCGGTCGGCAGCATCCGCTGCTGGGCGCCGAGCGTGCTCACAATCGCGGCGTTTTTCTCGAGGTAGCTGAATTCGTCCACGGACTGCTGGAACGCGACCTCGGTAGCTTCCGGCGTCGCATTATCGTCGTCTGTCAGCCCGAAAGCGCTCTGGCGGAAGCGGGCGATTCCGTAGGCCATCGCCACTTCGCCCGCAAGCGACTGCAGCGAATCCAGGCGCTGATTCGTATCTTTCACCTGGGTTTGAAGCTGAACGTACCGTTGCTTGAGGCTATCCTGATCGCGGCGCAATGAGTTGTAGCTCGTCGCCTTCCAGAGCATCCGCGAATAAGATCCCAAGGCCGCCGCCACCGTAATGCCGCCTACAACGGCAAGAATTGTCAGCAGGTGCAAGACGTAGAAGGGCACCGACACGCGTCGCATGCCGCCCGATGCGCTCGATGCAATAAAAAATGTGTAAGACCTACCCCTCATCGTCTGTCTTACCCCTGCGATTTAGTTTTCGACGGCTGGCTTGAACCGCTTGCCCCGTGCGGCGGTCCATATGATTCCCCGCGAACGACCCTACTCGAAGTTTGAACCGAGAGCCCTGGTTCGAAACCCGGCAAATTGTAATAACCGGACCGGCCAGCGTCAACCCTAATCTTCCATTTCACGTAGGCGCCGGATTCTGGCTTCTGGGTCGCCAAGCGTCCTATAATCCTTTGCGCCTCGCAGAGTCTACCTGATCGGCAGATATCGCAACAACTGTACCGAGGGACAGTAATGGGCCGGGAAGATCAGCTAATCAAGGAGTTAGCCCTCGCCGTGCCATCCGTGATCGGGTCGCGCGGGGCCGGTCGTTCGCCTCGCGGGGGCGTACGCCTTGGAATCGGCGACGATGCGGCGGTGGTTGTGCCCGGCCGAAACACCGACCTGATCGTGACGTGCGATGCTTTTCTCGAAGGAGTCCACTTTCTAGCCGATCGCCATCCGGCCGATTCGGTCGGCTACAAGTCGCTGGCACGGGCCACAAGTGACATAGCCGCCATGGGCGCCAAGCCTCGCTTCTTTCTGCTTGCGCTCGCTCTGCCGCAGGCCCGCACCGGTAAATGGCTTAACGGATTCCTCCGAGGCATGCGGCGAGCGGCACGACAGCTTGGCGTTCGGCTGATCGGCGGCGATACCACTCGATATCCGTCCGTTGCAATCATCATCACGGTTTTCGGCGAAGTCGCTTCGGGCCGCGCGGTCACTCGCGCTGGGGCACGACTGGGCGACATTCTCTGCGTCACAGGGAAGCTCGGACAGGCGAAATTGGGCTTGGAGGTCATCAGGAATTGTGCTCTTGGCGAAATCAAGCGCCTCATTCGCAGTCAGAATCGGCTCTTTAAACAGCACTTCTACCCGCAAGTTCGCGTAAGGCTCGGTGAGTGGCTCGCAAAGCATCGAATCGCGTCCTCGATGATCGACATTTCCGACGGTCTCTCGACCGACCTCGGCCACCTGTGCGCGGCCAGCCGAGTTGGCGCGCGCGTGTGGGCCGAACGCATCCCGCGCGTCGACACCGCGTCCAGCCTCCCCAAGTTTGCTCGCAAGCTCAAACTCGATCCGCTCGAAATGGCCCTGCACGGCGGCGACGACTACGAGCTTCTTTTCACGGTCCCTCGAAGGCTGGCCAAGAGCCTGCGCTCGGCGCCCGAATTTCGAGACATTACCGCCATCGGCGAAATCGAGCGCCGCAAGCAGATCCTGCTCGTGGACTCAGACGGGCACACGCGGGAGCTGAAACCGAGCGGTTGGGATCCATTTCGAAAACGCTGACCCCGGTTGATCAGTGAGTGCCAGGAGGCGCGTCGCCGCGCGCCGGTGCGGGTGCAGACACTGGTACGGGTGCAGGCACGGGGGGTGCCTGGGAAGTTTTCTGTGGCGCAGCAGCTGGCGGTGGAGGCGAAGGCGAGGGCGCTTTGGTCTGCGTCAAGCCTTGCTCGGCGGCATCGGCTGGCGGAGCCGTATCCGGCGTATCGACCTGCTCCACGTGCTCGCCCACTTGCTTTTCGAGCGGCACCACGTTGGGAAAATCCTCAACGGGCATTCCCTGCGTCGCCTTTTGCATGAACTCGAGCCATATCGGCAGAGCCGCGCGCGCGCCTGTTTCCTTCATGCCGAGCGAGACGCGCGGGTCGTCGTTGCCCGTCCAGACGCCGGCGGTGATCTGCGGCGTGAAGCCCATATACCACGCATCGGTGAAGTCATTCGTCGTGCCCGTCTTGCCGCCGGAGGGACGCCCGAGTTCCTTCGCTCGCACGCCGGTGCCGAACTGCACCACATCTTCCAGCATCGCCGTCATCGTGTGCGCCACGTCCGGCGAAAGCACGTCGGTCACGTTCGGCCGGTCCTCTTCGAGTACGTTGCCGTCGTACGACGTCACCCGCCGGATGAAGTGCGGATCGATGTGAATGCCGTCGTCCGGGAAAACCGAGAAAGCCGAAGTGTGCTCCATCAGCGTGAGATCGGCCGCGCCAAGCGCCAGCGGCAGATACGGCGGCAACGGGCTCGTGAGGCCGAACTTCCTCGCCAGGTCGATCGTGTTCTCGATTCCAACGCGGTCGAGCAAGCGCACCGCTGGAACATTGCGCGAATCGGCGAGCGCGCGGCGCAGCGTGATGCGCCCCTCGAATTTGTCGTCGTAATTGTGGGGCGAGTAGTCCAGCCCGCCGCTGTGGTACGTCACCGGCTCGTCGACCAGGGTATCGAACGGCGACATCCCCTGCGAAAGCGCTTCGGAATAGACGTACACCTTGAATGAGCTGCCCGTCTGCCGCATGGCCTGCGTGGCGCGATCGAATTTCGACTGCTCGAAATCGTAGCCGCCGACCAGCGCCTTGATTTCGCCATTGGCGTTGTCGATCGCGAGCAGGGCCGCTTGCGCGGTCTGCTGCTGCTCGAGTTCGACCTCCGCCGTCGCCCCCGACAAGACGTTGATGTGTACCACGACCAGATCGCCCACCTTCAGCAGCTTCTCGACCGATTTTTCCCCCGTCCACGCGAAATCCGCGGGTGTGAGCATGGCATGAACCGCGCCAAGCTTGATCGATGCGAACGTTGGCCGCACTTCCGTCACCAGCCCCGTGACGTAATCGCCCCTGGCGATCGGGGCGTGCCAGTCGTCGTTGTCGTATTTCTCAATCGTCCCGAGATGGTCGTGCACGATATTTGGCAGGTTGCCGCGCCAGCCATGCCTGCGATCGTATGCGTGCAAGCCGTCGCGCACCGCCTGGTCCGCGGCCTTTTGCATGGCGACATTCAGCGTGGTATAGACGCGCAACCCATCCTCGTGAACGGCCTCGGTGCCGTAGGTGTGTTCGAGATACTGGCGGACTTCCTCGACGAAATACGGCGCAAGATCGTCGCGCAGCGATTCGATATGCAGGCCCAGCGGCTCGAGCCTCGCGGCCTCATATTCGGCCTGCGTGATCTTCCGGTCGCGAAGCATCAGCGCAAGCACCAGATTGCGACGGTCCAGCGCGCGGTCCGGATGATTGATTGGCGAATAGATGGGCCCGCGAATGATCGCCGCGAGCGTGGCCGCCTCGGCGAGCGTCACCTGGCTCACCGGCTTGCTGAAGTAGTATTCGGAGGCCGCTTCGAAGCCGTAGTTGCCCGAGCCCAGATAGATCTGATTGCAGTACATCGTGAAAATCTGGGCCTTCGTGTAGTGGCGCTCGATCTCGAGCGCGAGAATCGTCTCCTGGATTTTTCGGTGGAAGCTGCGGTCCGAGCGATTGAGGAAAAGCCCGCCGGCCAGCTGCATCGTGAGCGTGCTGGCGCCTTCGGCGACGCGGTGGCGCAGGACATCGTGCCACGCGGCTTGCAGCACGCGCGGGAAATCGACGCCCCAGTGCTCCTCGAAATGCTGATCTTCGGTGGTGAGGATCGCGGCCTTCAGCACTTTCGGGATCTGGTCGTACGTCACCAGAATCCGGCGCTGCAGCGCGAAGCTACCGATCTCCTGGCCGTCGTCCGCGTAGAGTTCCGTTTCGGTGATCGGGCGGTAGTCTTCGAGCGCGTGAATCTGCGGCAGGTCGCTGCTGTAGACGAAAAGCAATCCCGCCGCCGCGCCCAACGCGATCGAGCAAACGACGAGGAAGGCCAGCGCGAGGCGCCCGAGCAGCGTCCCGCCCCCGATCTTCATCGTCGCGCGGTAAAACCGGTCTTCCATTCCCTCCGCCATTCTATCGCAACGGCAAGCTGGAATCGGCGTTCGGGTAGCGTCTTAGTTTCCGAAAAGGGGCTAGCTGCGAATTGAGGGCTGATTTGCCGGGTGCGTGGCAAACTGTCAGAAGATGCCGGCCTCGGCGTCGCGGACGCTCCCGTAGGTGGGGAAAAGCGCGGCGAGGTGCGTCATGCCGAGGAGCGTCTTCACCTGATCATTCAATCCGGCAATCGCGAATTTTCGCCGCGCCCTTTTGGCGCCGACGTATGCTCCCACGAGCGCGCCCAGCCCCGCCGAATCGATGTGCGACGCCCCGCTGAAATCGATGATCAGTACGTCGGAGGCGTTCGCGCGTACCGCGTCCTGAAACTCGAAAACCGTGTAGGCGCTCAGCGGTCCCAGCAGGCGCAGCACGGTCTGGCTGCCGCGTTCTCCGGCGGAGGTGATGATCTCGACATAGTCCAGGGGCATGGGCGGATTGTACCGAAACGGAGCAGCCCTCACGCCCCGCCCCTCCGCCCCGCGTTCGCAAAAGCTAATGGCGAATGCCGCGACGATTACTTGATGCCGAGCAGGTTGCAGGCGTTCTTGTAGTAGAGCTTCTCGCGGCTTTCCTTCGAAATATCGAGCGAGTCGATCACCTTGATCGTTTCGCGAATATACATCGGCCCGCCCTCGGGATCGAAGGGCGCATCCGACGCGAACAGCACGTGCTCGATCCCGTAGAAATCGAGCGCGCACACCAGCGCCGATTTCGAGCCGAACGTCGCCGTATCCGCGTAGAACATCTTGAAATAATCGAGCGGGCGCTTCTTCAGTTCCTTGAGCAGCGGTTTGTAATCCACGGATGACGTGCGCGCGCCCAGTTGATCCCATCCGGCGCCGACGCGCCCCTCGAAAAAAGGGACCATGCCGCCCGCATGATGGATGATGAATTTCAGTTCCGGCATTTCGTCCAGCATCTTCGAAAAGACGATCCGCGCCTGCGCCGCGCTCGATTCGTACGGCCAGCCAAACGTCCACCAGATTTCGTACTGCGACACCTGCTCGGTCTGGTAGTCCGGGAAAGTCGCGGTGCGCGCCGGATGAATCCAGATCGGCTTTCCGAACTTCTCCATTGCCTTGAATACAGGACGAAATTCCGGTGCGTCGAGCGGCTTGCCGCTCACGTTCGAATAAATCTGGATGCCGCACGCGCCGAGCTGCTTGATCGCGCGCGTCGCCTCTTCGACCGCACCCTCCGGATCGCGCATCGCCACCGACGCGATGAAGCTCGGAAAACGGTCCGGATATTTCTGGCACAGCTCGGCCATGCCGTCGCTCCCGGCGCGCGATAGCTCGCGCCAGGCTTCGCGCGTTCCCACCACGTCGGGCGGCGGCGACGCAAGCGACAGTATCTGCTGGTATTCGTCGAACATGTCCATCACCGCGAAGCGCCGGTCGAGGTTCGTCATCATCGGGACCGCCTCGCTGCGCCGGTGCATGTCCTTCATCTGCCCGGTCTGCTTCAGCAGCAGTTCGTGAAACGCCTTCGGCCAAATATGAGTGAAGATGTCGAGTTTTCTCATGACTGCAATCCCCCGATTGCGTTGCGCCTTTCCGCCGCACAAATTTGCCGTGCCAATATACCTCATCGCGCGCCATCGAAAGGACCGCCCGATCATCCAGAGGTCGTAGCGCGTTTCCCGATGTCGTTAAAGGGAGGCCGGACGAGCCGTTCTGGGGTACTATCGCCGCCATGGTCGAGGAAAGGCACACGCGCCAGCTCGAGAATTATCTCCACGTCATCGAGATCGCCATCTATTACGTTTTGGCGCTGCTGCTCGCCATCACGGCTCTGGCGGCGATCGGAAGCGCCGGCCAAACGCTCTGGAACGGCCTCATCCACTGGACGATTGCCGCCGAAACACTCCACGTTCTCGATCAGCTTCTGGTGGTGCTGATGATCGTCGAGATTTTCCATACCGTGCGCATCGCCATCCACTCGCACTTTCTGCTGGCCACGGAGCCGTTTCTGATTGTGGGCGTGATTGCCTCGATCCGGCGCCTTCTGGTGATCAGCCTGCAAATGTCGGCGCTGACCACGGAAGGGAAATGGACGCCAGACGGCGCGAGCATTTTCCGCGCGTCGATGCTGGAGCTCGGGCTGCTCATTATCCTCGTGCTCGTTCTGGTGTTTTGCATCACCCTGTTGCGCCGCTACGCGCCCCCTGAGAAAGACGCTGCTGAAAACACCGCGTAGCTGCCTTCGCCGGCTGGTTATCGCCACGCCTCCGCGGTTTCGTTTCTTCCAATATAAGTGCCGTTCCATTCGTTGTGCCAGCCGGCCGCGATCTCGACGCAACGCTGCGCGCAGTTCGCGAGCACCACTTCGCCGCCCGGCTGCCCGCGCATCGCGCGCAGCTTCGCCACCATTTCCGGCACCCAGCGCTGCGCGTCGGGCGAATCGATCGTTTTATCGGCCATGTGCGTCGGAGTGCTGCCCGGATCAACGGCAAATGCCGTGATTCCGTAATCCTTCACTTCGGCCGCAAGAAGCTCCGTGAGCCGCACCTGCGCCGTCTTCCCGATGCAGTACGCCGAAAGATAGGGCGTCGCCATTTTCGCGCGCGGCGAGCAAATCGAGATGATGCAGCCCGCGCGCCGCTCCTTCATTCCCGGCAGCACCGCGCTGATAAAAAGAAACGGCGCGCGCAAATGGACCGCCTGCGCCGCCCACCACTCGTCGGGGTCCAGCACGCCGATGGGGCCGAAAGGGCCTGGGACGCCGGCGTTGTTCACCATGATTGTCACCGGGCCGAACGCCTTTTCCGTCTCCGCGACCACGCGCCCCACATCCGCGCGGTTCGTCGCGTCACCCGCCACGGCCAGCGCCCGTCCGCCCTTCGCCTGAATCTCGGCGACCGTTTCATCGAGCTGCGTTTTGGTCCGCGACGTCACCGTGACCGCCGCTCCCTCAACCGCGAATCGCTCCGCGATCGCGCGGCCGAATCCTCCCCCGCCGCCCGTGACAATCGCTACGTGCCCCTTAAGATCTCCCGCCATCTACGTCTCCTCATTCGAGCGCAACCAGTTCTCGGCGGCGCGCAAAAGCACGAAATCAAGCGCTCGATTCTATTCCAAATCTAGCGCGCGGCGGGCGCAAAGGAACGAGCCGCCTTATGAACCGGAGGCGCGGCAAAAAGCAACAGCAGCGCGGCGAAGAAGCTCAGCGCCGAAACCGCATAAAATGCCGGCTCGTAACTGCCGACGCGGTCGTAGATGTACCCGGCCGCAAACGGACCGGCCGCGCCCGCCGTCGTGCCCACCGCCATCACCACCGCAACGATAGGCGCGTACGCGCGCATCCCGTAGTAGTTCGCCGGTATCGCCATCATCGACGAAAACGAAACGCCGAATCCCGCGCCGAGGCAAATCGCATACAGATACAGTCCCGCCGCGCCGCTCGCATGCAGCGCCAGAATCATTCCGACGCCAAACAGCACCGAGGCCGCCACCCATACGAAACGCGGCTCCACGAGATCGGCCACGCCCGCGAAAAACAACGTCCCGCACAGGCTCGCGAGCAGCATCACCGAAACGGAAGACGCCGCCGCGCTCGCGCTATACCCCAGATCGCGCAGATGCACGACTCCGTGCGCGATAATTAATGGATACCCCGCGCTGAACCCCAGAATCGCAATCAGAAACATCCAGATGGCGGGCGTGCGAAACACTTCGCCGAATGTCCATGTATCCGCCGTCTTGTAAACGCCGTGCGCGACCGCGCGGACTTGCGGCGAACCAGCCGGCGCCTCGCCGCTCGGCGAGCCATCCGGCACCTGCCCGAGATCGGCGGGATTTTCCTTGATGAAGAAAAACGCCAGCAGCGACGCCGCGAAACTCAGCCCCGCGATCAGCATCCATCCCGCTCGCCAGTTTCCGCCGAACTTCGCGATCACATGATTCAGCACGCGCGCCGCAGCGAATCCGCCAAAGCTGCTCCCCGTGTGCACCAGCGTGATCGCGCGCGCCTTGTGCTTCACGAACCATCGCCCGATCCCCGCCTGCGCGCCGAGAATCCCGCCCGCAAGCGCGCTCAGCCCGATGAGCACGCCGAACACAAGATTCACTTCGAGCGTCGTGCGCACCGCGAACGCCATCAGCAGCGCGCCGATCACCACGCCCACGCACCCGAGCGCCATCGTGAACCGAACGCCTTTCTTATTGATGCAGATTGCGACAAGGGGAGCGGGCAGCCCAACCATCCACTGAAACAGACCGTAAGCCGCGCCCAGCGCCGCGCGATCCATGTGCAAATCGGCGGCCATATACGCGTTGATGACGCTCGCGCCGTAAAGAGGAAACGCGAAGTTCGTGAAAAGGATCAGCCAGAAAACCGCGAGCAGCTTCCAGCCGTAGAATCCCGATGGTTGTGTCATCCGGCTCCTTGCCGCGCATCGCCGCACCAGCGATGCAATGCGCGGCGCCACACCCGCCAGCTGACTTGCGCGCGGTTAAGGTTTGAACGTAGCGCCGGGTCCTTTAGCCCGGCATCTTCGGCGTAACGCCCGTGGAATCTATTGCCGCTCTTCCGCCGGCACCCAGTTGCCGTGCACCTGATTGCGCAGCCGCAGCGGCAAATGAGCCGTCGCGATCGGCCCCTTATCCACGTGCGCGGCTTCGAAGACCAGAAGGTCCGAGAGCTGTTGGTCGTGCAGGTCGGCTACCAGCGCGAGATACCCCTCGTGCCCCGGTTGCTTCGACGGGATATGCACTTCCTCTTGAATCGTCACCGGCTTGTTCGAGTGCCACGATTGCAGCTTCCCGCTTTTCACCTCGAGGCGGCTCAGCGTGTTGAAACCCGCTCCCACCGGTCCCGCGACGATCAGCGGACCCGCTTCGGGATCGTACCGCTCATAGTAGCCGATCGAGTAATCCTTCATGTGATCCTTGTTGGCGATGCGCGGGAAATCGCCCGAAGGCGCGATATTGTACTCCTCGAATTTCTCGCCCGGCTTCGACATATCGAAGCTCCACCGCACCACGCGCCCATAAGCCATGTCCTCGGGCTTCGGATGAATGTGCGACGCCTCCAGCATGAACGGGAACGGCGCGTATTTCCCGATGCCGAAATCGAGGTGCACGAATTTCCCTTCCGTGTACGCGTTCATGAAGTGGAACGCGGAGCACGCGGGCCTGCGGAACCAGTGCATGTGCTTCACGCTGCCGTCGCGGGGCATAATTCCGATGAACGTATCCTTGTCCGGCTCGCAAACCCAGTGCACGCCGCCCGCCTTCAGCCGGTCGAGATCGCAGGTTGTGGGAAACACCGGGAAAATGGCGTGCTCCTTGGTCACCGCGAAATCGTGCATCAGCGAAACGTACGGCACCTCGAACCACTCCTCTTTCACCAGCGCGCCTTCTTTGTCCGCCACGCAGTAGGAAATATCGCGCGTCGCGAGGCCGCTGGCCTCGTAGCCGAAAAAGTAGAGATCGCCGGTGTCCTCATCGAGGCGCGAGTGCGCCGTCATCGTCTTGCTCTTGAGCTTCCCGCCGAAATCCCATTCACCCATCGTTTCGAGCGTGTCGGGATGCAACTCCATGGCGCGGCCGTCTTCCTTGAGCGCCAGCAATTTCCCGCCGTGGAAAATCGGCGTCGTGTTGTAGACGCACCGGTTCACATTCCGCACGCTCGGATCGTCCGTGTAGGGATTGCGGTACAGCCCGAAAAGCCCGCGGCGCGCTTTGCGCTCGGCCTTCAGCCGGTCCGACATGATGTAGCGCATCTTGAAATCCACGTGCCCGTTCTCGAAAAGGAACGAGCTGATCATCCCGTCGCCGCTCAGGTACGTGTCGTGGCCGAGCATCGGCGGATACTGCGGATCGGGAACGGTGCGGTACCACTGCCCGTTGATCTCTTTCGGCAGATTGCCCTCGACGACCAGATCGTAAACGTCGCACTCGGTGCGCATGGGCGCGTTGAAGCCCTGGTAATCAAACGAATCGGGGAAACGGGTTGTCATGGTGGCTGGCTCCTGTCCTTGGCCGGGCGATGCTATCAGGATTCGCTGCTCTTACACAAAATTCCTATCACTTCGATGAGCCGCGCGTCAATCTCGGCTGCTCAACTGCGCAAGTCAATCGACTGGCCAGCATTTGACCGGCCCAGCGACAGTCTTGGTGGCAGGCTGCGGGAAAAGAGAAACCTCAACTGGGTAAGCAACCGCTGAGTCCGAGCGCCCTGAAAGTCCTTCATAGTCAGTACAAATGGGCGGCTGACCGTTTTTCAGTCCGAACTTCTTTCTTATCCTTTCCCAACAAGGCGTCTTCTCCATATGGAGATCGCAGTCTGCCTCGACGACACGCAAGTATGTCAGGAAAAGCCGTCCATCCGCGGAACGATTAAACTGTAGCCCGCTGGTGGCCGAATCGTCGGTGGTCCGGCCCGTCATTCGCGAATCCTCGAAAGTCCTCTTTCCGGTTCGAGAGTCATAGACGACAAACGGCCACCCCCCGTTCGCTCCGTCCTCGTCGTTAAAGAACACGAGATTCCCTTTGACTCCTGCGAAGTACCCGTTCCACTCCGGCCCTTTGATCACTCGTTCGCCGGTCGCGTGAGCGCGCGTGCACGCTGCAGTTGTCCCCTGCCCAATCGGAAGGATCGCAAGCCATTGCGCTCCCTCTTCTCCTTCATCGTTGTACTCCTTAACCATAAAATTTGGATAGAACCAACAGGACAACTTGACTCGAAGGTTCAGTCCACCTGGAGGATTGCTTGGAGATAGGCCGAAATCCACGATTTTCTTTTTGACCGGCGCATCGAAGGTGTCCGCCGACGCGACGGAAACGAAACCCAGCAGCGCGAGCGCTCCTAGCAGAGCGGCAACATGACCAAACCGTTTCAAGCGGCTAAAGCTCATGGCTCAACGTCCCGGTGGTTCCCCGGGGGCCCCACTTTACCAGTCCCCACACCGGCGCTAAAACCGCTTTCGCGCAGCTCTTATACGGACCTCCTATCATCTCGATGAGCCTCGCGTCTCCTCGATTGGACGACGCGCTTTTCGAGCGCGGATCAGCGCCTGCCGCGATTCATTTCGAATTTCAGATTTCCAATTTCGATTTTCGATCCTTTCCTACGCCTCGCTGATAAACTTCGTCACCAAACACGCATCGAGCCCCTCGATGCCTTCCTCCGACCCGTGCCCGCTTTCCTTCACGCCGCCAAACGGCGACTCCGGCACCGAAATCTGATACGTGTTGAGCCCGATCATGCCCGCCTCGAGCTGCTCGCCAAGCAACTTCACCGTGCGCGACGAATTCGTGAACGCAAACGCCGCCAGCCCATACGGCAACCGGTTCGCCTGCTCGATCACGCGATCGAAATCCGTGAACGGATTAATCACCGCGACCGGCCCAAACGGCTCCTCATTCATGATCCGCGCCGTATTCGGCACATCCGAAAGGACGGTCGGCGCGTAAAAATATCCCGGGCTCCGCAGCCGCGCGCCTCCCGCCTGCACACGAGCGCCGTGCTCGCGCGCATCTTGGACGAATCCTTCAATCGCCGCCAGCCGCCGCGCGTGAACCAGCGGGCCCATCTTGTTTTTTTCGTCGAGTCCGTCGCCCACCGGCACTTGCTTCGCCCGCGCCGTAAATCCTTCGACGAACTTGTTGTAAATCTTCTCGTGCACGTAATAGCGCGTCGGCGAAACGCACACCTGCCCCGCATTCCGGTATTTCGCCGCCACTGACGCATCGAGCACTTTCTCGAGATCGACGTCATCGAACACGATCACCGGCGCGTGCCCGCCCAGCTCCATCGTCGTCCGCTTCATGCCATCCGCAGCGAGCTTCATCAGATGCTTGCCCACCGGAATCGAGCCGGTGAACGAAATCGCGCGAATCACCGGCGACGCCAGCAGATACGACGAAATTTCCGCCGGCACGCCGTAGACGATCGCCAGCACGTTCGCCGGCAGCCCCGCATCCACCAGGCATCGCGCCACCGCAAGCCCGCTGGCAGGCGCCTCTTCCGCCGGTTTCAGGATCACCGAGCATCCCGCGCCCAGCGCGGATCCGATTTTCCGCGCAGGATTGCCGAGCGGAAAATTCCATGGCGCGAAAGCCGCCACAGGGCCCACTGGCTCCTTCACCACCGCCATGCGGGTGCCCATCGCGCGCTGCGGCAGCACTCGCCCATACGCGCGCCGCCCCTCTTCCGCGTACCACTCGAAAATATTCGCGGACATCATCACTTCGATCCGCGTCTCGTGGATCGACTTGCCGCATTCAGTCGTTGCGATCCGCGCGATCTCTTCCTTGCGCTCGCGCAGCAAATCGGCCGCGCGCTTCAAAATTCGCCCGCGCTCATCCGGAAAAATCGCGCGCCAGGTCTTGAATCCCAGTTGCGCCGCCGCGAGCGCCCGGTCGAGATCGGCCTGCGAGGCGTGCGGCACCTGCCCGATCGTTTCCTCGGTCGCCGGATTGATCACGGGCGAAGTCCTCCGCCCCTCGGCGCCAAACCATTCGCCGCCGATAAAAAGCCCCAGTTCCGCGTACGTTGCAGCCAGTTGCGTCGCCATTTTCGTGCTCCTATCGCAAGCCTCGGCATAATTTCACGTCGCCGCACCCCCGTCAAGCCGCTGAGCCGCATACGCTGGCACCCGGAAGCCCAAGAAATCTCTGCCGCGGCGCGATTCAGTTGTGCCCTCGCACGATTCATCGCCTTATCTGATGCTACCGATTCGTATTTTGAGTTTGTCGTTTTCAGTCTATATCTGCAAACTATTGGAGAGTTTTTAGTGTAGCAAGAGCATCTCGCTTTTCCACGTGGAGACGGGATTACCCGCCGCTATCGTCCAGCGGCGGCGCAGTGCGGGCCTCAATTTGGATCTCAGCTGAGATTCCTTTGTCCTCGCACGGCCGGATGTTTCCAAGGTTGGAAAAGGAGATGAAAGATGTCAGCGGTTAACCAGGGTGCATTACAGCAAGGTAGTCTAGGTTCCAGTTCCAGTGAGACGGCCAAGCGTCCTTTCGCGGTTCCGGCTCCGGTCACGCCACGCAAACAGGGTCTTTTCTCCACCGCCATTATCGAGGAAGATGCGCGCGCGAAAGGCAAGCGTGCCGCGCAAACCGGTTTCGCGCTCGCCGTACAGCTCGCCGTTGTCGGCGGCATTCTTCTGATTCCGCTGATATTCACCGAGGGTCTCGATCTCTACAAAGTCGACAGCACGATCCTAATCGCGCCCCCGCCGCCGGCCGCGCCTCCGCCGCCCGTCCACGCGGAAGTCGCGCCCAGGCCCACCTTCATCAAGGCGCAACTTACCGCGCCAACCGTCATCCCGAAGAAAATCGCGCAAGTAGCGGACGCAAGCGCCGCCGCTCCGGCGATCGCCGGAATGGTGGGAGGGGTGCCGGGAGGAGTGGGCGATGTCCTCGGTGGCATCGCTTCAGGACCACCGCCGCCACCGCCGCCCGCCGCCGAAAGGCCCAAGGGTCCGATTCGCATCACCAGCGGCATGAAGGAACCGACGCTGCTCTATGAACCGCCGGTCGTCTACTCCCCGGTCGCTCGAATGGCGCATGTTGAGGGCACGGTCGTCGTCGAAGCAATCATCGACGAGCAGGGCAACGTCACACAGGTCCACTTCATCAGCGGCCCCGCGATGCTGGTGCAATCGGCGATGAAAGCCGTGGCGGAAAGAAGGTACGCGCCCACGATCCTCGATGGCCAGCCCGTCGCAATTCGCCTTACCGTCAAGGTTGATTACAGACTCAGCAGCTGATGCCCACGCGTTTCGTCCGGGGCGGGAAACTTCGCTTTCCCGCCTGAGACTTCTTGCTGGATCTGTCGAATAGCCTTGGAAGTTTCGGGTGCCCCATTCTCGGTTTATGAAGGTGGGGGCCTTCGACTTTCTGTTCTTGGACTTCAGGCCGTGGTGGAAGCGTGGGCCTTTAGGCCCGCGAAAAAGCTCGCTCTAGTAGGAGGGCTTCAGCCCTGGGTTTTCGCACCCTGCGAGGATTCCTACAGCGAAATCCCGAATCCCCGCCCCTGCACTCCCAGCAGCAGCAGCCCCATCAAAAACACCCACAGGCCATCCATGAAATGCCAGTAGATACCCACCACTTCCGCCGCCAGCCCAAGTTTCCCGGTCGTGCGCAAATGGCGAGCCCGCGAAACGAGCCACGCCAGCGCAACGATTCCTCCCAGCAGGTGGATCGCGTGCGCTGCCGTCATCGTATAGAAAAGCGCGCTCCCGGGATTCGATGCCACATAGACGCCCTGCGAAAGCAGCTGCCGCCACGCAATCAATTGTCCCGCGACAAACGCAAGCCCCAGCACGAGCGTCGCCCCCAAATAGCGCGCGAACCGCCGCGCGTCATCGGCATAGATCCGTGCCAGTTGCAGCGCGAAGCTGCTCAGCACGAGAACGATCGTATTCGCATAGAGAATTTCCGGCAGCGGAATCGGCCGCCACTCCCGCGAGCCCACCCAGCGGATCGTTAACATCGCGGTCAGCGTCGCAAACAACGAAACGATCGACGCGATCCCGTAAAATATCCCCGCGCGGTAAACATCCGGCGGCACAGGACGGTGTCTCGCGTAAAAACGCGCGCGCCAGTCGTCGTCCCAGTCGTCGACATCGCCGCCGCGAAATCCCGGCCCATTTCCGCCGGTCGACGGTACGAGCACCTCTTCCTGCGGTTCCGGCTGCACGTCCGGCACTTTTGGTAGCGTCGCCAAATTCACTCTCCGTTTTGCATTCTTCGCTATTGCGCGGCTTACTGCGCGGAGACGCTGCAGCGCCCGTCTTCCGAATCCACAAACTGAGCGAGCGTGTTTCCGTAATCCTGCTTCGTCGGCGGCATCGTGAATTGCACGCCCTGCGCGCTCATCTCCTGATGAAATTTCTGCATGTCGCTGACGGTGAAACCGAGTTCGACTCCGCCCGCTGGGTTCTTCTCGCTCGCCGGATGCAGCGCCAGAGTCGTCTCGCCGGTGACAAACTCGCTCCAGCCCGGCGACTCGAACTTCAACGGCAACCCCACCACGTCGCGATAAAACTTCACGGCGCGGTTCATGTCGCCCACGAACTTGATCACGTACGTCATTTTCAGCTTGGAGTCCGAGTTTTCGCTCATGGCGCTAGCCTCCCGAATTTGCAGAGTACCCTACGACCCAAGTGAAGTCCAAATCGAAGTCCAACGCTTTCTTTCGCGTCGCTGGCTCCAGCAACCCGGCGACAGCGGCGCGTATTCTAAACCAGGACGTGGAGGCGCGGGCGAAATCGTGGTTCGAGGCGGGCGCTACGCCGTTCCCACCTTACAAACCAAAGGCTGGGGCACCCTGCGGCGTGGTTTGATGCGGTGTGCTATCGTCGGTGGCAGAGGGCGCGTGATGAGTTCGCGGCAATCGGGGAAAAGTCGCGGCATATTGCCGGGAATCCTGGCGGGCGCGTTGGTCTGTGTGTTTGCGGCGGGAACGCTATTTTCCGTGGCGGCTCAAATCCAAAACTACGAGAGCGGCGGAATCATCGACATGGACGGCGAGCGATTCTCGCCGGAGAATCCCAACGAGAAGGCGGAGTGGACGTTCGCGCGCTTTCACTACGATCTCGGCGAGGAATTCGGATTCTACCGCTTCCAGCGTTGGGCCGCGGACTGGCCGAAGGCGGACCGCCAATTCATTCTCGGTGTGAAACGGCTCACGCTGATTCAGTCGCGATCGACCGAGCACGTCGTCGACGCGAACAGCGACGACCTCTTCAACTACCCGTGGATTTACATCGAAGATGCAGGCGCTTGGAATCTGAGCGAGAAGCAGGCGGCGCGGCTGCGCGAGTATCTGCTGCGCGGCGGATTCCTGATGGTCGACGATTCTCACGGCGACGAGGAGTGGCAGAACTTTGTCTACGGGATGCGGATGATCTTCCCGAACCGCCCGATCGAGGACCTTGCGAACAGAGACGAAATCCTTCACGTCACCTACGATCTCGACGACCGCGTGCAGGTGCCGGGCACGCGCTACATCTGGGGCGAGCGCTGGCGCTACACGGTCGATAGCGCGACGCCGAAGTGGAGAGCGATCCGCGACGACAAAGGCCGGATCATCGTGGCGATCTGCCACAATTCCGACGTGGGCGACGCGTGGGAGTGGGCCGACAGCCCACAATACCCGGAGCACCCCGCGTCGGTCGCCTACCGCATCGGGATCAATTACATCATTTACGCGATGACGCACTAGGAACTCGCGGGCGTCACGCTGGACGTTGCAACTTCTCGACCGATTCGATCCAATTCCACCCGGGAGTACCGATCATGGCCAAGAAGAGTTTCAAGAATTTGAGCGAGCGGGAAATTCTGGCGCTCGCGATTCAGCTCGAGGAGGAAGACAGCCGCATCTACGGCGACTTCGCCGAGGGGCTGCGCGAGACCTATCCCGCCACGGCAAAAGCGTTTGACGACATGCAGGCCGAGGAATCGCGGCATCGCCAGAGGCTGATCGAGATGTACCGGCAGCGATTCGGCGATCACATCCCACTGATCCGCCGGCAGGACGTGAAAGGTTTCGTCGAGCGGCGGTCGACGTGGCTCGTGCGGCCGCTGGGCATCAACGCGGTGCGCAAGCAGGTAGAGGTAATGGAAGCCGAGACGCGGCGATTCTACGAACGCGCGCTGCAGCAAGTGTCGAATCCCGACACGCGCAAACTGCTCGGCGATCTCGCCGAGGTCGAGAGGCAGCATTTCGAATTCGCGGAATCGCTTCGGGATAAACAGCTCGAATCGGGAGAGCGCGCCGAAGAGGAACGATCGCAGAAGCGGCTCTTCATGCTACAGATCATCCAGCCGGGCCTCGCGGGGCTCATGGATGGATCGGTATCGACGCTCGCACCGATTTTCGCCGCCGCTTTTGCAACGAACCACAGCAGGGATGCGTTTCTAGTGGGGCTGGCGGCATCGATCGGGGCTGGAATTTCGATGGCATTTGCGGAGGCGCTCTCGGACGATGGTTCGCTCACGGGTCGCGGACGCCCATATGTGCGCGGAGGAGTGACGGGGCTGATGACCGCCGCCGGCGGACTCGGGCATACCCTGCCATTCCTGATTCCAAGCTTTCACGTGGCGTTTATGGCGGCGGTAATTGTGGTGGCGGCGGAACTCGCCATCATCAGCTTCGTGCGGCACCGGTACATGGATACGCCATTGCTTTCGTCGGCCTTCCAGGTAGTGGTGGGCGGCGTGTCGGTTTTTGCGGTCGGGATTCTGATCGGGAGCTCGTAGCGAGTTGGTCGCCGCTAGAAAGTCGACGTGGGCGTGGGGCTCGGCAGGATCACGCCGGCTTCGATGGTCAAGCGCGGCGCGCGGCGCATGGTTTCGATGAAGGCGCGCACGATTTCGGGATCGAACTGATTCGCGGCGCAGCGTTCGAGCTCGGCGAAGGCGTCCTCGGGCGTGCGCGCTTTCTTGTACGTGCGCGCGGAAGTGATCGTGTCGTACGCATCGGCGATGGCGATCACGCGCGCGCCGTGAGGGATTTTGTCGCCCTCGAGGCGGTCGGGATAGCCGCTGCCATCGTAAAACTCGTGGTGGTGACGCACCATTTCCCGGATGCGCTCCATCGGCTTGAGCGGCTCGAGGATCTTCGCGCCGAGATCGGTGTGCGTCTTCATGGTTTCCCACTCGGAGGCGTCAAGCGGGCCGGATTTATTTAGAATCGCCTCGGGGATGCCCACTTTTCCGATATCGTGCAGCAGGCCGGCGAGGCGGATGTCCTCAACTTCGGTCGCGCTCATGCCCAGCGCCTGCGCGATCATCACGGAGTAAGCGGAAACCTTGCGCGAATGTCCCTGGGTGTAATGATCCTTGGCGTCGATCGCGAGCGCGAGCGAAGTGACGGTTTCAACGACCGCCGGAGGAAGCCCGTCGGCGTCCGTCGCGCCGCCCTGTTCCTCGAGCGATCGCGTGAACTGCTCGAGCCGCCGGTAAATTTCCTCGAACGCCTCCGGGCCGGTTGAAAACAGCCGCTTCAGCGTGACGCCGAGGTAGGCTTCGAGAACATCCTTCTTCCATCGCTTGCGGTCGTTGGGATCTCCCTGCTCGGCGCTCGAAACGGAATTCCCGCCCTGATGCTTGGAGATGTACATCGAGGAGTCGGCCACCTGAATGAGTTCCTGCGGCGTCGATCCGTGGATCGGGAATGCGGCGATGCCGAAGCTGGCAGTGATGTTTTTGTCGCGCAAAAGCGGATCGGCGGCAATCCAGCCCCGGAGCTTGCCGGCGAGCTGGCGTGCCTGCTCGACACCGGTTTCCGGCATGAGAATCACGAACTCGTCGCCGCCGTAGCGCGCTACCACGTCGGACCGGCGGCAGTTCTGTTCGAGGATATGACCCACGCGCTGGAGGACGACGTCGCCCTCGAGGTGGCCGTAGAAATCGTTCACGAATTTGAAGCGGTCGAGGTCCATCAGGACGAGCGCGAACGGCCGGTTGGCGCGCGTCGAGCGCTTCCATTCGGACGATAGCGCTTCCATGAGGAAGCGATGTGTCTTGACGCCGGTCAAGCCGTCGGTGATGGCCTGTTCCTGCGCCCGCTGGAACGTGAGCGCGTTGTGCAAAGCTCCGGCGAAGAGATCGGCGAGCGTGCGCAGCAGCAGCACGTCGTGATCGGGGAACTGGCAAGGATCGGTCGATTCCACGTAAAGGACGCCGAGAAATTGCTCGCCATAGGTGATGGGTAGAGCGAGCGAGGCCGTCGAACCCGGCAGAACGGTTCGTGGCGTTGACGAATTCACCTCGTAAATCGTGGCCATCTGCCCGCTGCGTGCCACTTGCCCGACCAAGCCCTCGCCCAGCTGAATGCGGCGGCCGATCGCGTCGCGGCGCGTGCCAGCCTCGGCCCGCACCACCAGATCCTTCGCCGAATAATCGAGAATCGCGATTCCGATGTGATCGTAGGGCAGGTGATTCTCGACCTCGGCTGCAATCCGGGCCAGCATCTCGTCGGGATCGAGAGTGGTGATCGCGTGGCTTGAGACGTTGTTGATCAGCGTCAGCTGGCGGGACTTTCTCTGCTCTTCCGCGAAGAGCCGCGCGTTTTCGATCGCGATACCGGCCGCGCTGGCGAGCAAGGCCAGCAGCTCGACGTGGCCCTCGTCGAAAGAGCGTTCCTTCGGGCTGTGGATCACCATCGCGCCGACCGGTTGATCGTGGAGAATCAGCGGCACGGCGCACGTGCTGCACATTTCGCGCAGCGGTTCGATGCCAAGGCGCTTCGTCTCCTCCCAAAAATTCTCGCGAATCAGGAGCGGACGCGCGGAGCGCACCACGTACTCCACTAAATGATTCCCGGCGGGACGCGAGCGCTTAGGGCGCCGCTCGCCGTCGGTGACTTCGATCTCGAAGCGCACTTCGCTGATTTTCGCATCGTAGATGGCGATGAAAAAGCTGGTGACGTCCAGCACCCGGCGCATTTCGGAATAAATCCGCTCGAGGAGGGCGTCGAGCTCGAGCGTCGAGCTGAGCGCCCGGCCGATTTCGTTGAGGATATGCAGTTCCTCCGTGCGCCGCGACGTCTGCTGCATGAGGTAGCTGTTCTCGACCGACATCCCGATCTGCTGGCCGAGCGCCATCAGCAGGCGAAGCTCCGCGGGAGTGAATCCGCGATTGTCCGGCGTCGCCAGCAGCAACACGCCAAACACGCGGCCCTTCGCCTGAAGGCTGATTCCGACCACGGTGCGCAGCCCGTGCCCGAGCAGCAACTGACGCACCTGGCGAAATGGCTCTTCCTGCTCTAGCGCCTCCCAATTTGCATCGCGCACCAGGTCTCGCAGCACGACGAGTCCGCCAAGGCGGGCCACAAGATTCACCATATATTCGTCGAGGTTGCCGTCGTGAATCGTCTGCGCGAGGTCTTCGCTCAATCCTGTAACGATCACTGAATTCGATGCGCGCGGTTCCGCTTGCTGGACGCAAAGTATGCCGGCCGGAATGCGGACCACGTTCAAGACGCGATCGAGCGCTTGGCCCAGCATCTTGTGGATCTCGCCGCCCGCAAAACCCGAAGCAGCCAGGTTTAAATTGGAGAGCGCGAGCATGTTGCGCTCCACCCGGCGCCGCTCCTCTTCGTAGATCGCCATTACCATCAGCACGCAAGTGAAGAGTTCCGGCAAAGCCATCAGCGGGAACAGATCAACTCCCGGCAGGAAGCCCATCCGAACGCGGATTATCCCCCACAGAGAGAACAGCCCCCACGCGGCGAAGGTGACAGCGAGCAATAAATCAACGCGAGCTTCCTGCTTGCGGCCTTCTTCCCAGAACGTGTATCCAACGAGGAGAAACAGAATGCCCATCGCGAGGACTACAGGGACTTCCACCCAGTGATTCGCGTGAGCGATCGCCCAGACCAAGCCAACGCCTGCCGCCGCGCCGATGATGCGGACCGGAATTCGAAGGCCTGCGTAAAGTCGCGCCGCGCAGTAGAACGCCAAAGATCCCATCACTAGTACTGTCTCGTTGAGGATGCCATCCACCTTCAGCCACGCTTCGCTCCCGCCCAGCGAGGCCAAGACTCCCGTGACGAAATGCAGGCAAAACAGGGCCCACGCGGCCGACCACGCGAGGAGATACTCCTGGTGCTTCAGGCGGTACAGAAAAGAGAAAAAAACGGCGAGCAGAAGCGTGCTCGCGAGCAGGACCAGGTATGTCGTGGTTACATGGATCGGCAACGTGACGCTCCGGACTTGCCACCCCTACACTCGGTTGAGAATATCAGAAAATATGCAGGCGCCCTGGGCCGTGTCCAGTTAAGTTTCTTGGGTGTCACCTCATACCGCGCCTGCGACCACCCATTGCGGACGGCTGTGGCCTCAGCCGCCGCTCACTTTTTGGTTCGCAAAGGGTATGCCGCCATGGCCACCGGGTCAAGCAAGTATCCATTCCCATCCCGGGTATCAAGTGCCATACCTCGATGGAGTTACGACGTTAGTTCGCTCGATTTTGGCGGGTGCTTCCGCTAAGATAAATTCTTTCGCGACAATCGAGGAATCCGAATGGCTCCCGCAGAAAAGCCGCGCGTCCGTTTCGCCCCGTCGCCGACGGGCTACCTTCACGTAGGAGGCGCCAGAACCGCCCTGTTCAATTGGCTCTTCGCCCGGCACGAAGGCGGCACGCTCCTGCTGCGGATTGAGGATACGGATGTGGGGCGCAACCGGCCGGAGCTGGTCGATGGAATCCTCGACGATCTGAAATGGCTGGGGATTGAATGGGATGAGGGGCCGTTTTTTCAATCTCAGCGCATCGAGATGTACCGGGAGGGGGCCGAAGGTCTGCTCGCGAGCGGAGCGGCTTTCCCGTGCTACTGCAAGGCGTCCGCCTATGCCGGCGGCGACGCGGCGCCGGCCAGCGATGCCGAGGAGCAAGAGGGCGAAGGCGACGACGAGGGTCCAAAGCTGCAGAAGGGTCCCGCGTGCCCGTGCCGGGATCTGAGCGAAGCCCAGCGCGCGGCCAAGCAAAGGGACGGGATCTCACGGGCGATCCGGTTTCGTGTGCCCCGAAGCGGTGCGACAAAATTCGAGGACGTTGTTTTCGGTCCGCGCGAGGTGCAGAACGAAGAGATCGAGGATTTCGTCCTGCTGCGCTCGAACGGCCTGCCAACCTATCAGCTGAGCGTGGTGGTCGACGACATCGACATGCGTATCACGCATGTGATCCGCGGCGCCGATCATCTTTCGAATACTCCGAAGCAGGCGCTGCTCTACCAGGCGCTCGGCGCTTCGGTACCGGTGTTTGCGCACGTTCCGCTGATTCTGGGGCCTGACCGGACGCGGCTATCAAAGCGACACGGCGCCACGAGCGTGGGCTCGTACGCGGCCGAAGGTTTTCTGCCGGAGGCTTTTCGCAATTTCCTCGCGCTGCTGGGATGGTCGCCGGGAGGAGATTCGGAGTTTCTTCGCACGCCGCAGATGATCGAGCGGTTCAGTCTTTCGGGCGTAAGCCGCACCAACGGCGTTTTTGATCGTCCGAAGCTTGAGTGGTTCAATACCGAATATCAGCAGAAGCTGCCGATCGAGGATCTGCTGCCTTACGTGGAAGCGCAGTTGAAGCGCGCGGGATTGTGGGAAGGCTCGCAGGCGAGCAGAGACCACGCGTGGTTCGCGCGAACGGTCGATCTGATCCGGCCGCGCACGCGCTTGCTCGGCGATTTTACCGGATGGGCGCGCGCATTCTTCAGCGAAGATTTCGAGTACGAGGCGGAGGCGCGCGAGAAATTCTGGCAGGATGAGCGGCTGGGTGGGATGCTGGCAAAGCTTGCCGACGCGCTTGCGGCGCTGCCCGATTGGAATCACGACGCCTGCGATGCGGCGTCGCGCGGCGTTGCGGCGGCCGAAGGTGTGAAAGCGGGCTTGCTGATCAATGCCACGCGCGTCGCGATCGTTGGCCGGGCGGTGGCTCCTCCGCTTTTCGACACGATGGTCGCGCTGGGCAGGGAGCGTGTGCTCGCACGTCTCCGGCGCGCGGTTACATTTCTGGGATCGCGATAAATCGAATCGCGGAACCTTTAGGGGGTCGGAGCTTAAGTTTACCCTGAACGAAGTGAAGGGCTCCGACATTAGACGAGAAGAAAAGTTGGGCTTCAGCCCCTGAAGAGACTCTTCGCTTAAGGCGCTTCTGGCCTTACTTCCCTGAGCGGAAAATCTCAGGGTGCACAGCGTGTTCCGGCTCTCCGGCAGCCGCGACCTTCACCGGCACGTCGAGCGGAATCTTCACCGGCGGCAGGCATGCGGAACTGTTGCACGCCTGGTAGCGCAGCGTGATAGGAATCGTGGTCTCGCCGACCGGCGCCTTGTCTCCCGCGGATAACTTCAGCTTCAGCGTGACCTTGCCTGCGTAGACGTTGAGAGGCTTATCCGCGAAGGTGAACTTCTTGTCGTGGCCCGGCGGATAGATCGAGTCAATCAGGGTAAATCCCTCGGGAAGCTTGGGTGTAAGCGTGGTCGGAATCAGGTATTCGTCCGAGGGCTTGTGCGAATTCATGTGATACGCATCGTTGATGTCGACCACCACGGCGACCTCGAAATCCTTGCCGCGCGGCACGGGCTCGAGCGAAACGTAAGTGTGCGTCTTCACGACCTGCGCCGGAGACAGCGTCGGGGCTTCCTGCGCGGACACAATCGCATGGCCGCCGGCGCCCGCCACGCACGCGAGCGCGCCAATCGCCAGAAAATAGCGCAGAGGCTTGATTGAGATCATAGCTGGCTCTCGATGTCCTTTGTGATCTGAGCTGGGTTGACCACGCCGATGTACCTTTTCACGATCTTGCCGTCGCGCGAAATCAGGTAGCTCGTGGGCATGCCGAGCAGCCCGCCGAACTGATCGGTGATCGCGTCACTGCCGGCGACGATGGGATAGTTCATCGTTTCGTCCTTGCCGTCGACTTTGAATTCGTTGGCCTTCACGAACTGTGGGACCACCTTCGTGGGGTCGTCGTCCATCGATGCGCCCAGCATCGTGAAGCCTTTGCCCGAGTATTGTTGCTGCAGGCCGATCAAGACAGGGATTTCGCCGCGGCAGGGCTCGCACCACGTGGCCCAGAAGTTCAGGAGAACGACTTTGCCCTTCAAGCTCGACAACGCTACATCGCCGCCCTCGAGATTCTTGAACGTGACGTTGGGCTCGGGTTCAAGATTGGCATCGGCTTTCGGGCTCTCGGTACCCGCGTTCACGCCGCTGTTGAGGTATTGTTTGACGCTTGCAGGCATCACTTTCTCGAGCAACACGTCGAGGCTACCGCCGTTCAGATGGCTCGAGACCATCGTAAGACCGTTCGTGAAAATCAAGGCGCCAATCAATAGCAGCAAAATTCCGCTGCAAACTTCGACCGTGTGCAGGTGCCGGCGAAACTTCTGATAAAACTTCATGAAGCGCCCGACTCCCACCGCAGTCAGCAGGAACGGTATGGAAAGCCCAGCCGAGTACAGCGTGAGAAGGATCACGCCGTCTCTCACGCTCCCGCGCGCGGCCGCGATTGCCAGAACAGTCGTGAGAATCGGCCCGATGCAGGGAGTCCAGCCAAGCGCGAACGCAAAGCCAAGAAGGAAGCCGCTAACGATGCCTGGGCTCTTTCCGCCCACGTCCCTCATATGGACGTCGCGGTTCAACCATCGCGACATCGGGGGACCCAAAAGAAAGATGAGCGACGCCGCATAGAAGTGAACCGGCTTGACGACCATCTCAGCGCCGGTTCGGAAATTCAGGAACAGGCCGATCGCGACGAGCGCGATGCCAACAATGAGCCCAACTCGAACCGACATCTTGATGAGCACGCCAATCAGGTGTAGACCGAAGAGAATGATCAGCGCACCCGCGATCGGCGCCAGAAGGTTGCGGTGCTGGAGCAAGAAGTGCCCGACGGCGCTCGCCGTCGCTCCCATCGTAATAAACACGGCCGACAAACCGATGACGAAGGCCAAGGCAGGGGCCAGCAGCTTGCTCGTTGCCGTTTCGCCTTCCCTCAGCTGATCCACACCTACCCCAGACAGCATGGAAAGGTAGCCTGGGACCAGCGGCAGAACACACGGCGATAAGAACGAACCCAATCCAGCGGCAAACACAAACAAGCCAGCAAGTACGGCTACGGACATTTGAAACCTCTCCAATCCCTCAGGGGAAGCCAACACCCGGCCCCACACCGGGCGCTAGCCAAACCGCGATTTGACCACATCCCTTAGACGTGCGCCACAGCTTTTTGGTTCTGGCAACGTGCCGCAAGGTATTCCCGCCACGTGATATTCGAAGACACCACTTCGCGCGGCACCGGCGGCGCGCTTTATTCGCCAAGCCGCTGATATTGCTGCGCGAAGATCCCCGGAGACGCATGGCAGTTCATGTGCCTTATCGAAATTGAGGGCCCGCCGCTGGAACCGCAGACGGCGACAATCGTTGCCGGGTGCGGTGGCGGGCTCGAAAAATTTCCGCGAGGAGAAAGCGCGTTGACGCCGAATCAAGTAACGCTCGCCCGAGTCGCCGCCGCGTTTGCCGCGGTCGCGCTGTTTACGGCTGGCGAAAAGGTGCTGACGGCTGATCTCGCCGCGGTTCTTTTGACCGTGGCGGCCATCGCGCTCGATGGCGTCGACGGCTACCTCGCGCGCACTCGCGGGCTGGCCACGCCGCTCGGCGCGCAGCTCGATATCCTCGGCGATCGTGTGGTCGAAAATCTGTTCTTCACGTGCTTCGCAGTCGCCGGACTGATCTCGCTCTGGGTGCCGGTCGTGTTTTTCGTGCGCGGCGCGCTCACCGATTTCCTGCGCGGGCTCGCCGCGCGCGCGGGTCGCACCGGCTTCGGCGGCAACTCAATGCTCGAAACGTGGTGGGGGAAGAGGCTCGTCGCTTCGCGCTCGAGCCGGGGCGCGTACGCCACGCTGAAATGCGCCTGCTTCTGCTACCTCGGCCTGTTGTTGCCGCTGCGGCATCCATCCGGCATCGTTTCCGACGCCACGTTCGGTCATTGGTTCGCCGCGTGGCTCAACGTGCCGGTTGCTTATTGGCTGCTGAGCGCCGGCCGCATCCTCACCGGCGTGACGATCGTCTTCTGCCTCATGCGCGCGATTCCTGTGATCTGGGAGGGCCGGCGCTATCTCTCTTCCGAGAAGCCGGCGGGCAAGCCGCTGGCCGCCGCAGCGATCCGATGAAATGCCAATGACGCCACCGGAACAAATCGCGGCATTCTTCGATCTTGACGGCACGCTGCTGCCGGCTCCTTCGCTCGAATGGCGATTTATCGCGTGGCTCGCCGCGCGCGATGCGATCGACGGCGGCCACCTTGCGGGTTGGCTCGGGCATTTTGCGCGCAACATCTGGCACGATCCCTACGCGGCGACGTTCGAAAACAAGCGCTACCTCGGCGGGCTCCACGAATCCCTGGCCGCCGATTGGGAAGGCTCGCTCGGGCCCGATTCATTGCGCTTCTTCGCGTTTGGCGCGGAACGCATCGCGTGGCATCAGGCGCGAGGGCATCGCGTGTTTCTCGTGAGTGGCTCGCTCGGGCCGCTTGCTCGCGCCGCCGCTCGCCGCCTGCCGGGGCCAATCGAGGCGTGCGCCAGCGAACTCGAAGCGCGCGACGGCCGCTGGACTGGCCGCCTCGCGGGCGAGCACTTGCGCGGCGAAGCCAAGGCGCGCGCAATTCGCAGGCTCGCGGCGCGCCACACCCTCGATCTCGCCGAATGCTACGCCTACGGCAACTCGCTCGCCGATCTGCCGATGCTCGAAGCCGTGGGCCATCAGGTCGCCGTGAATCCGGAAGTCGGCCTCGAACGCATCGCCTGCTCCGAGGGCGATATCGGGCATCGCGGCGGCGCCCCAAGAGACTGGCGAGTCTGCAAATGGAAGACGACGGAGCCGTCGCGCTACCAACCTCTCGCTTCCGTCCGAGGGACGTGGTGAGATTCGCGCGCTTCACAACTCGCATCGAAATTCCAAGCGAGCGTGCAATCGCGTGGGGCACCGCGGATTCCGATCTCGCGCGGCCGCGTGCGGCAACGCGCTCGTTCGACGAAATCCGCGAAGCCGGTGGCGCGTTCGAGTGGATCACTCTCGCCTATTTCGCCTGGCTCGAGGCGATCGTGCTCGCGTTCCACCGGAATATTCCTCACGCCGAGCGCTACTTCGCACTCCATTTGCTGCTCGCGGCGGCGGTCCTCTGTCTGGCCAGCTCCGCCGCGCAATCGCGCAGCGAACTTCTGCGCTTCGCGCGCCACTGGTATCCGCTTCCGCTCTACATTTTCTTCTTCGAGGAATTGCAGAGCCTGGTGCACGCCATTTTCCCGGGTTGGTTCGACCGCTGGCTCATCGCGTTCGACTACGCGCTCACTGGCGTGAATCCATCCGTGTGGCTCGCGCGTTTCGCCTCGCCTGCCCTCAACGACTTCATGCAGTTCGCCTACATGACCTACTTTCTCAACCTCGTGATCCTGCCGGCGATTCTCTACGCGCGGCGCGAGCGGCTGGCGTTCTGGACGGTAATGGCCTCGACCGCCATCGCGAACTACTCAATCTACGTCATCGCCATCCTGCTGCCGATCGAAAGCCCGTACTATTCACTCGCGAGGCTTCAGCCGAAGCCGCTCAGCGGCGGCTACTGCACCGCGCTGATCGGCCTGATCGAACGCTTCGGCCGCGTGCACGGTGCGGCGTTCCCCTCGGCGCACGTAGCCGGCTCGATGGTCGCGGTCCTCGCTGCGTGGCGCTATCGGCGCTGGCTTTTCTGGGTCTGCCTGCCGCTTTTTCTGTGTATGTGCGTGGCGACAGTGTACGGACGGTACCACTACGTCGCGGACGTGCTCGCCGGCCTCGCGGTGGGCGCCGCAGGCTTTGCGTTGGGGAGCAGGCTGATGCGAAATCGCGCCGCGCTGCCCGGCGGAAATTGCGACTAGAAAATCTTTTCCTGCCGCCGCAGGTTTCCCGCCGATCCAAGATTGGCGATGCGGATCACGATGCTGTACTGGTTCTCATTGCGGATCGTGCCGAATGAAAACCGCCGGTACTCGAAGCCGATGCCGCAGCAGTTGCCGTTGTACGTCGCCTCGACGATCTGGTTTTGAAACTCCTGCTGCGTGAAGTCGTAGCTCGCGCCCGCCTCGACGTTCCATCCGTGCCGGTTCATATCGCCATAGCCGAAAAGCGTGCGGATCTGATTCGAGCGCTGTTCGAAATTCAGCGGAGGCGGCGCGGGATTGAGCGGCAGATTCAGGACCGAGAAATGCGCCAAGGTAATGAACGATTCCTTGTAAGGCTTCAGCTTCAGCAGCGTTCCGATCGCGGAGAGGCGATTCCGCACCGGATCGTAGTTGACGATGAACTGCGTGTCGAAGTGCTTGCCGGGATCCACGCGCAGGTCGCTCACGATCGGCGAAAAATGTCGCGCCGTATCGGCAAAGGCGAAAGGCGTGAGCGCATCCAGCGTTTGAAACACGTTCGGCTGCCCCGGAACCAGCGCCCCGCCGAACGTGGAATCGAAGAAATATTTCTGCCTCACGCTCCAGGTGATGAACTCTTGCGCGGAGCCCGATCCCTTGCGCCGGAAGAGCCGCTGCGTGATCCCGTACTCGATTTCGTTCGTGTCCGTCAGCGTTTCGTCCTCATCGAAGCGCACGAAGCGCCCGAAATCGTTCACGCCGCTCACGTAGCTGTACACCGCGAAGGGCTCGATCACGTGCTTCCATTTCGTTTCGCCGCCGTCCCACACGCGCTCGAGGACGGGGAACCGCATGTCGAGCGAGAATTCCTCGGTATTGCGAAACAGCCCTTCATCGAGAAACGCGCCGTTTAGCATCTGCCCGCCGTAATACGTCGAGCGGAACGTAAAGCTCGGCGTCACGTTGAACCAGTCGCCGAAATGCAGCGGCATCGTCACGCTGGGAGCGATCTCGCTGCGCTCCACGAAGCCCGGCGTCTCAAACGGCGTGACGCTTTCCCCGCGATGTTCGGCGCCCGTAAACGCATCGAACGAAAAGTAAAATGGCAGGCGCTTGTAAAACTGCCGATCGACCGAACTGAACCGGAGTTCAGGGGCGGTTCGCAGCGTGATCGAAGTTTGCGGGGTGGCGCTCAGATAGTTCTGGTAGCTCAGCGCCGCGATGCCCAGGCTGAATCCGTCGAAATTATTCTCCAGGAACGCCGTGTTGTGTACTTCGGAATTCACCGCCTGCGTGAACGTCTCGGACCACGCCAGCCGGAAGGTCAGCGACGTCAGCTGATCGAGATCGGCGACCGCACGCCAGCCGCCCGGCAACTCGGAAGTGAAGAGCAGCTTCGCTTCGTGTCCGCCCTGTTTGAGCGGAGGAGCGTCCACCTGCTCGAGGCCGCGATCGATCACGCCGTAGTACGACGCCTCGAGATCGGCGTTTTCCCACGGCTTCATGCGGAACTCGGCTCGCTGGCTCCAGCCGCGTTTGGTGTAATCGTTCGCGCCGAGCGTCATATCCAGCCAATCGAGCGGCGCCCAGTAGACCGAGTCGCCCAGCACGTAGCCTTTCTGCGAGGTATTTCCGAGGTCGGGGACCAGGAAGCCCGACTCGCGCCGCTTTTCCGCAGGCAGCGTAGCGTAAGGCAAGTAGAGGACCGGAACCGAAAATACTCGAAAGTTGCCGTTCACGAGCCGCACCGATTTCTGCAGCCGGACGGTCGCGGAAGGCGCGTAGAACTTCCACACCGGGTGCCCGGGGTCGCAGACCGTCATCCACGCCTTATGGATGCGGTAGGTATTTTGATCCAGCCGCTCGGCCACTTCGGCGTCGAAATAGAGCGGGTTTGGGCTAATCAAAAGCGTGGGCGACGGCCGCCGCTGCAGCGCGAACGTCCCGTGCACGTGATGGAAAATTCCTCGCCCAGTGCGCAGCTCGTAGCGCGCATCGTCTGCCTCCACATGCTGCGTCAGGTAATCCAGCTGGACGTGCCCGCGCGCGACGACGACCTGCGCCTCGCTGTCATACTCGACGTGGTCGGCCCGCAGCCGCGCGTTTTCATAGCGCACGTCCACGTGGCCGTCCGCATAGAACATTTTTCCCACTTCGCGCTGCTGGTCCGCCTCGAGCGTGGCTTCGCCGCCGGCAGTGAGCCCGCTGGGCTGCGCCGCGTGAGCGTGCTGCGCCAACGACACGCGCGCCAGCATCGGCAGAATCACGAGCAGCCCTGCGAGAAGAGCGAGTCTGCGGACAGCTGTCGGGAAGGTCGCGTTCGGCATCGCCTGGGAAAAGCCCAAAAGAGAAAGGCGAGCCTAACATGCGCCCACGGTCGCCGCAATCACGAGGGCGCCGGGAAGTTGCAATCTCTGTGTACTCGGTGCCTTCTCGGTGAGCTCTGTGTTTAGTGCGCCCATGAAAATCATCTCGCCCTCACCTCAGAATAGGACGACCGGGGCTCCACGCTCTTGATTTGCTCGCTGTTCTCTGTGTTGAGCTACGCCGGCTCGGACGCGCGAGCTGTGCTACTTGGCCGACACGCGTGAAACCGCAGGCTCTGCCATATCGGCCCGTGCGGTGGGCATCAACCAGCGGAACAAGAGAGCGGCGGCCGCTCCCCCGAGCAGCTGCGCGGCGACGAATCCGGGCACGTCGGCGGGACGAATCCCCGCGAATGTGTCGCTCAGACATCTCGCGATCGCCACCGCCGGATTCGCAAAAGATGTGGACGCCGTGAACCAATATGCCGCTGCGATGTAGCATCCCACCGCATAGGCAACGGCGTGCGGCCGAAACCGCGAACAGCCGCAGATCACGCCAAGCAATCCGAACGTCGCCACGAATTCGCTGAACATCTGCGCCGGTCCGCTGCGCACGTGGCGCGAAAGCGAAATCACGGGCAGGCTGAACATAAAATGCGTCACCACAGTTCCCGCGCACCCGCCCAAGATTTGTGAGACAACGTAGCCGGGTGCCTCGGCCCACGGCAGGCCGCCCTGCCATGCGGCCGCCAGCGTCACGACCGGATTCAAGTGCGCGCCCGAAATCGGGCCGAGCGCGAGGATCAGCGCAATCAGTGCCGCCCCCGTCGCGGCTGTATTCGCCAGCAGTGCCACCGCGACATTTCCTCCGGCCAGCCGCTCGCCCATGATTCCCGATCCCAGCACGGCGGCCACAAGAAAAGCGGTGCCGCCGAATTCGGCCACCAGGCGACGGCTGAGCGAGAAAGTCACTGTAAACCGATGCGATTGATTTCTTTTTGGATCGCGAGCTTATCGAGGCTCGAAAGCGGCAGGCTGAGGAACAGGCTGATACGCCGGTCGAGAATCATGAAGGCATCTCGAAAGGCGCGCTCGATCTCTTCGGGCGTTCCGGTCACCACCGCGGGGTCGGGCACTCCCCAGTGCGCCGTCATCGGCTGTCCGGGCCAGATGGGGCAAATCTCCTTGGCCGCGTTGTCGCAAACCGTGAAGACGAAATTCATTTGCGGCGCGCCCGGCTTGGCGAACTCGCCCCAACTCTTGCTGCGCAGGCCTTCCGTTGAGAGGTCCGCGATCTCGATCTGCCTGAGTGCTTCGGGCCGAACGCGGCCCGCGGGGTGGCTTCCCGCGCTGTAGGCGGCGAATGTCGGCTTGCCCTTCCGGTTGAGGATTGCTTCGGCCATGATCGACCGCGCCGAATTCCCGGTGCACAGGAAAAGCACGTTGTAGAGACCTTTCATTTTGTCATCCTTTGGCCGGGCCAGTCGGTTTCCGGGCCCGAATGAACGCGCTCGCGAATTTGCCGTCCACGTGGGGCGCGATGGCATCTGCGTCGATTCCCTGCACGGTGAGAAACTGGCGGGCATCTTCGACGGTGTACACGCGCGTCGGCTCGATCTCGATTTCCGCGAAGCCCGCGGCTGAAAGCTTCGAGCGGTACTCGGATTCCTCCATCGCGCCTGCCACGCAACCGACCCAGAGCTCCACGCTCCTGCGGATGTCAGCGGGGACAGGGCCGCGAACGACTACGTCGGACACCGCAAACCGCCCGCCCGGCCGGAGGACGCGAAATGCCTCGCGCAGGACGCGATCCTTGTCCGCTGAGAGGTTGATGACGCAGTTCGAGATCACCACGTCGACGGAATCCTGCGGAAGCGGAATATTTTCGATTTCGCCCTTTAGAAACTCCACGTTCTCGATGCCCGCTTTACGCTGGTTGGCGCGCGCCAGCGAGAGCATTTCGTCCGTCATGTCCAGGCCGTAGGCTTTGCCGTTCGGGGCGACGCGCCGGGCCGAAAGCAGCACGTCAATGCCGCCGCCCGAGCCGAGATCGAGGACGACTTCTCCCGGCGCGAGCTTCGCGAGCGCCGTCGGGTTGCCGCAGCCAAGCGACGCGGTGACGGCGTCGGCCGGCAGGAGCGATTTTTCACTCGCGTCGTAGAGATTTCCGGACACCGGATCGCAGCATCCCTGTCCCGCGCCGCAGCAACTCGGCGTTCCGCCTTCCACAACTCTCCTGGCCGCTTCGCCGTACTTGCTCCTTACGACCTCTCTGATTTCGCTTTCAGCCATGGCCGCCTCCGTGAAACATATTCGCCTGTCCCGATATGTCTGAAGCTACGCTTTCTTGTCATATATGTCAAGGCGAATGTGTTATACTCGCTCCGTGGCCACGCAACCGAGGGACAATTCGCTCGACCAACTCTTTCGCGCCTTGGCCGATCCCACGCGCCTCCGCCTCCTGAATCTCATCGCGGATCGCGAGGTGTGCGTCTGCTATTTCGTGGGAATCCTCCGGATCGGCCAGCCGAAAGTCTCGCGCCATCTCGCGTATCTGCGCCGGGCGGGCATCGTCGCGGCGAGGCGTGATGGACGCTGGATGCACTATCGTCTGGCGACCCCGCGCGAGCCGGCAGCCGCGGATATTCTCCGCGCAACGTTGGCGCACCTGAAAAGCCTGCCCCAAATGCAGCGCGACCTGGCGCGCCTCGGTTCCGCGTGCTGCTCGCCCGAGCGTTTCGTTCAGCTGCGCGGCGCGCCCCAACCGGTCGCAATCGCCCCCGCTGCCAGTTGATCGCGCGAAGCGCGACAGGGTGGAAGCGTGGGCCTTCAGGCCCTCGAAAAAGCCAGAAGGCGGCTTTACAGGCCGCGGAAAAAAGCGCGCACATTGTCATCCCGAGCGAAGTCCCGCGCGATTTTGCCTTTCCCGCGGTGTATGCGGGCGCGGGACGCAGCGAGGGATCTGCTTTTTGCGGCCCTCCGAGTGACGGTTCGGCATTTTTTGGCAGCGGCTTCTAGCCGCGGTTTTTTCGCCTTTTATGGGGTCGGAGCTCCAACCCCTGAGCATACTCTTCGCTTCTGCCATGAAGATTTGCGATACAGCTCGGCCCGCGGCGAGCCTTCGCGCGGGGTGCCTGATACGCGCACTTCGATTTTATAGGCGCCTGTTTCGCTCAATGCGCGCGTGCTATGATCGACGGCGTTCCGACACTGGAATCTCCGCAGCGCAAAACAGACCAGTGATACGAATATGCTCGAAGTGTGGGGCGCTGCTGGTGGACGACAACCAGTACTGCACCTTTTGCGAAGTTCCTCCCACGGAAACTGAAAACGAGGAAGTTCTTCAGCCTGTGGTCTCGGGCGAAGGGTCGTTTGAAGACGATTCTGAGCCCGAATGGCGCCGCGAAGTCTCGCGCCGCCTCGAACAATACCGCTCGCGCCACGCCCGGCCGCGTTCGGACGACGATTCCCAATCGGGGCTGTCGTTCCGCGAAGAGCGCCGCAGCGCGCACGCTCGCGAAGCCGCCGAGCCCACGATCCAATATGCAGCCGAAGAAGCGCCTCGCGAGCGAAAGCGCGCGCGGCCGCCGGCACGCCAGCGCACGGAACGCGTCGAAATCTGCGTTCAGCCCGAGCTCGATTTTGCGGATGGCCCGAACGATCGCGCGCGGCCGCAAACCGCGCTCGTTCCCGTGGCAAGCTGCTCCGAGCGCGCGTGGACCGGTGCGGTCGACGCATTTTTCCTGGGGCTAACACTGGCAGGATTCCTCGGCCTCTTCCACTCGCTTGGCGGCCAGATCGTGGTCGACAAAGCCGACGCGGTCGTCTACCTGATCGTCGGCTACCTTTTCTACGCGCTCTATTTCTCGCTCTTCACCACGCTGGCCGGCGCCACTCCGGGAATGCAGTTCCGCGGCCTCACCATCGTTCGCCTCGACGGCAGCTTGCCGGACACGCGGCAGCTCCTGTGGCGCAGCTTCGGCTACGTGCTTTCAGGCGCCACGCTAATGCTCGGCTTCGCCTGGGCGCTGTGGGACGAAGATCATTTCACCTGGCAGGACCGCATCTCCCAAACCTACGTCACCGCTGCCGTACCCATTTCCGGCATCGAGCCGCTCGACGCTGCCGCCGCCCGGCACACATTCGCCCATAAATAGCCCAGCCATCCGCTAAAGTGGAGGGTAGTAGGGTCATTTGGCCAAATTTGCGCGTGCATTGCATCGGCGATTTGGGAGGTTATGTGGAGTCGGAGTGAAAGGGTGCCTTAACGCAGAGAACACGGAGCGAATCAAGAGGGCACGGAGAAATAGTCGACGTTTCTCTGTGTACTCAGTGCCTTCTCTGTGTGCTCTGTGTTTAGTTGGGCGATCAAATCTAGCCTCGGTCAAACCACACCACTATCAACCGGAGCAACGGCGTCCGTACAATCCGCCTTCGATGCTATAATCATTCTTCGTCGTCAGCGGGCGACCTCGATCTCTCAGGGGCGGGAAAAGGAACGGGCATGAGCTCTCTCACTCGAAACATTGTCATTGTGCTGTCGGCGGTCGTCTTTGGCTTTGTCGCGGTCGGCTATGTACGCGGCCGCTCGGTCGACGACAAGGCCTACCGCGCGCTCACGGTCTATAGCGAAGTCCTCGAGCACATCCAGCGCGACTACGTCGACCAGCCCGACATCCATCAGGTGACCAGCGGCGCCCTGCACGGCCTGCTCGATTCGCTCGACCCGCAGTCGAGTTACCTCAGCCCGCTCGAATACAAGGATTACCAAGAGAAGAGCGCGACCACCGCGAAGGCTGAAGCCGGGCTCGCCCTTACCAAGCGTTTCGGCTACATCAGCGTGATCGCCACGCTGCCCGATAGTCCCGCCCAGAAAGCGAACCTGCAGATCGGCGACATCATCGAAAAGATCGGCGACTTCACCACAGACCAGATGGGCATCGAGCAGGCGAATCTCCTGTTGACCGGCGATCCGGGAACCGTCGTGAAGCTTTCCGTGATCCGCGGTGGCAAGACGGAGCCGCAGGAAATACCAATCACGCTCGAGAAGCTGGCGCCCCCGAAGGTCGTCGAAGATAAGCTGCAGCAGGGCGACGTCGCCTACATTCATCTGTCCGATCTCAACGCCGGCACCACCAGGCAGCTCCGCGAAGATCTCGAACAATTCAAGCATCAGGGCGCGCACAAGCTGATTCTCGATCTGCGCGATTGCGCCTTCGGGCAGGACACGGACGGCATCGCGGCCGCCCAGCTCTTCCTCTCGTCCGGCACGATCACCTCGCTCAAGGGCCAGACGATGACTTCCGTCGTTTCGTCCGCCGATCCCGCCAAGGTTGTCTGGACGCAGCCGGTCGCCGTGCTGATCGGCAACGGGACTGCCGGTCCAGCCGAAATCCTGGCCAGCGCCATCGCGGATAACCATCGCGGCGATACGGTCGGCCAGCGCAGCTACGGCGTTGCCTCGGAACAAAAGCTGATCCAGCTCGACGACGGTTCGGCGCTGATTCTCACCGTCGCCAACTACTTCACGCCCGGCGGCAAGGAAATTCCCGTCGATGGCGTAACTCCTACGGACGTGGTCGTGCCCGCGCCGCCGGACGACATCGCCGCGCTCACCGACCAGAATCCCGCTCCGCCGTCCAGCTCGCCCACCGATCCCGTCGTGAAAAAGGCGCTGGAAGTTTTGCAGGACGGCGCCGCGCAGAAAGCGGCGTAAGCCGGAATCGCCGACGATCCCTTGCTGAAACGCCGAGGGTCCCCTGCGCTCACCGCGCTGCTCGCGGTTCTCGTCATTTCTCTCGCCTCCCTCGCAGGCTGCGCGAAGCGTTCGCTCTCCACGCGCGAAATTCGCGGCATCACCGCGGAAGTAGTCGCCGCGGCCGAGCGCGTCACCGGCCATCGGTCGCAAATCGCGATTCGCCCCGAGTTTGAGCCATCGTGGTTCGGCGGAAAGGGCCGCCTCGTCGCCCACAACATCGATATCCCGGTCGAAAGCCCAGCCGAAGTAAGCGCGCTCGCGCAGGCGCTCGCCCAGATTGCCCGCCGCCATCGCCTGTCGTTCTCCGAATCGTCCTCGCCCGGAACGATGCGCTTCGATTTCGCCTTTCGCGGCAACCGTACGCACTCGATCTTCGTCAGCACGCCCGCCGGCGCCGCCTCGCGCGCGCCCGCGGAAAATTTCTCCGGCGCTCCGCGCCTCGCGATCGTCATCGACGATCTCGGCCGCGATCCCTCGGCCGCCGCGTCCGTTCTCGCACTGCCGTTTCCGCTCACCGCGTCGGTGTTGCCGAATCTGCAACACTCGGCGGAAGTTGCCGACCAAGTCTATCGCCGCGGCGACCACGTAATGCTGCATCTTCCGATGGAAGCCGAGTCCGAATCCGGCGCGGCGCAGCCCGAGGCCGTCGAGCTGCGCGTCGGGATGAACGCGGACCAAGTCCGCTCGATCCTCGCGAGCATGCTCGCGACGGTGCCGCACGCGACCGGCGTCAATAATCACGAAGGCTCGCGCGCCACCGCCGATCCCGCGTTGATGAACGCGCTCATGCCCGCGATTCGCGCGCGCGGCCTCTACTTCATCGACAGCCGCACCACCGCCGCCACCGTCGCCTACGACGTGGCCGAAAGCGCGGGCGTCCCGGCGGCCTCGCGCAAGGTCTTCCTCGACGACACGCCCACGCGCGAAGCCGTCCTCGCGCAGCTCGATCTCGCCGTTCGCGACGCTCGCCGCGACGGCTCGGCCATCGCCATCGGCCATCCGCATCCGGCCACGATCGCGGCGCTCGCCGAGGGGCTGCCGCGGCTCAAGGCGGAAGGCATCCGGCTCGTTTTCGCCTCCGATCTGGTCCACTAGCGGCGATTTCCTCTTACGATCCTTCTTCGCCTGTTAATCCGTACAGGAAATGGGACTGGTACCAAATCTGGCCCTACGTTCTATTTCGCTCCCAAACCGCCGGGCGTACTCTTCAACTCGCCCTGCCGCCCACGAGGTGCCACAGGGCTGAAAGAAGGAACCTATGTCCCACTGGATTGGAACCACCTCCCCCACCGACGCCGGGATGAACGATTTCAAAGAATGTCTCAAAAATCTTCGCGACGGGCATCCGACAGATGCGCTGCTGCATGCCCGTCGCGCCCTGGGTGTTGCGCCGAAGAACCCGTTTTACCTGTCGTATACGGGCCTGCTGGCTGCGCTCGCCGAGAAACGCTACGGAGATGCGGAATCCCTCTGCCAGGAAGCCCTGGGGATGCGCCACAATCACGCGCAGCTCTACCTGAATCTGGCCGAGGTGTATCACCAGGCGGGCCGCCAGCAGGATGCGATCTCCACGCTCGAAAAGGGACTCGTTTCCGCGGGCCGCGATTTCCGCATTCGCCGCGCGCTCGAGCGCATCGGCAACCGCCGCGAGCCGGTGTTCACGTTCTTGCATCGCAGCCACCCGCTGAATCGCACGCTCGGCAAGTGGCGCCACCGCTTGGCCGGCCCGTCGCAAGCGGCCTGAAAAATCGCGGCGCGCAGTTTCGCGCCGCCAACGATGTTTTTCCCCGTGCAGTAGTCCGGGGCGGACTGCCCGCGAGCGGCCCGCCCCGGATTCCCCTCTTTTAATACGGTGTCGTGGCCCTTGCCTTCGTAGCGGCCGCCTCTCGGGCGGGCCGGTTTTGCCTTTGGGGTGAGACTTCCTCTTCATGTAGCGCGGCCCTTCGAGGGCGGCAGATTTCCCCGGCACAGGCGGAGTCCCTGAAAGATCGAAACCCGTCATCCCACCCGCGGAGCATCTCTAGCGAAGGGCGTGCTTTTTCCTCAAGGTGTTTGCCGCCGCGAGATGCAGCGAGAACCCGCGAAAAAAACCTGCTCCGCTGGGAGCAACAATGTTGCCCCCGTCGGGAGCTTAAGTGGTCGCGGAATGCCGATTTTGGCAGGTTCTTGGCATCGTAACCGGGCCCGGCGGGTCATCCGAGTCGAAAATCGCCCACTGCAAGCCAGCGTCCGTGGAGTGCGGCGGTTTGCTCGTCCTGAGCGAAGTCGAAGGGCCGCCGATTCTTTTGGTTTCGTAGCGGCCGCCTCTCGGGCGGGCCGTCGCCTTTGTCTTTGTAGCGACCGCCCTGTCCTTAGGCGGGCGGTTTGCCTTAGGAGGTCGCGGCTACCAGCCGCGACAAAACACGACGGCGCGAAGCGCCTTCCATTGCGCTGCGTTACCCGCAGCATGTCTTGTTAACGGTTTTGATTTACGTCGGGTCGGCTCAGCCCTGCCCCAGCGGGAGAAAATACTGCGTGCCTTTGACGGGCTGGCGCAGCCTGCGCAGCAATTCCGCCAAATCCTGATTCCGCTCGACGAAATCGATCTCGCTCGTATCCACCACCAGCAGATTCGACGCCGAGTAGCGAAAGAAAAAATGCTCGTAGGCGTTGGCCACCGCCTCGAGGTACTCGGGCGAAATTTGGGTCTCGGTGGGATCGCCCTTTTTCGAGACGCGCTTGCGCAGCACCTCGGGCTTGGCCTGCAGGTAGATCGTCAAATCCGGCGTCGGGACCGACGGCGCGAGCATGTCGAAATATTTTTCGTAGAGATTCAGCTCTTCGTTGTCGAGATTGATGTAGGCGAAAATCTTGTCCTTCTCGAAGAGGAAATCGCTCACGATCGGCGCCGCATCGTCCTCGGGACGCGTTTCGATCAGCCGCCGGTGCCGCTCGTAGAGGAAATACATCTGCGCGCGAAAGGCCGCGCCGGGCTTTTCGTCGTAGAAATCCGCGAGAAAGGGATTGTCCTCGCAGTCGAAGACGCGCCGCGCGTGCAGCTGCTCGGCGAGGACGCGCGCCAGCGTCGACTTGCCCACGCGGATCGGCCCCTCAATCACAATGTACCGCGGCGCCTTGAACGCCGGCTCGCTGCCCCTGCCGCCCGCATTGAATGACGACCGCCCGTCCATGCCGCGCGATTATAACAGGAGGAGCCGCGAGTCTTACCACTGTCATCCCGACAGAGGCCGCACTTTGGCCGACGAGGGATCTGCTTTGCAGCCTGCCTTTGCCTTCGTAGCGGCCGCCTTTTAGGCGGGCGGTTTTTGCCTTGTGGTGTGAGGTCTTTTCGCTTCGTGTAGCGGCAGATTTCCGCATTCCCCAGCACCGTAGGTGCGCCAGAAGTTAGCCCAGGCCGGAAGGCCTGGGTCCATAGTCAAGTAGGACGCCAAGCGCCGTAGGTGCGACACATATCCCGTTTTGCGTGGAAGGGAGAAGAAGTGGCGCGGGTCGAGAGGTGAGGCGCGAGAGAAAGGCTGGAGGCGAGTGAACAAGCGGCGAGAGGAAGCAGAATGGCGCGCGGTAAGATGGCATCGACGGCGAATAACGGCAGAAGCGAGAGGGGCGCGAGGCGAGCCTCACCCGGGCAAGGCGGGAGCAAGCTCCATGTAGCTGATCAACATCGCGCCCGAAGTTCCCTGTCCTTAATCTGTCCTTCGGAACAGCCCGAAATTCATCGCCGGCATGGTAGCGTCGAGCGAGGAGTGTGTACGGACGTGACTCGAAGAGGCGGGCAAGACGGTAGCCGAAATCAACGGGAGGAAAACGTGCGTCACACATTCTCTCGAGGCGCGCGTCGTTGTGCCGAGCGCCAAGTTACACCCGCAACGCGCGGCGATTCTGGCGCATTTCTAATCGACATTTGGCGATTAGAAACGGCTGTAAGTCATTGGAAACACACGATGCGGGTACAGTCTAATCGACACGGTTGCGGGACCTTTTCCGCGCCGATTTTCGGGCGCGAAAACGGCGCGCGAATGGGTGAAAATCGGCGCGCGGTGATATACTCCCGCCGTTTGCGCGGCACATAAGGCAGAAAAGCGCCCGCCTTAATGCAAGGCGGCCGCTACAAAAGCAATGACGGCAAGATCGTCGAGGTGATGAGATGAGTCAGGCAACTGCGGCGAAGAGCAATCCTTTGGATCCAGCGGTGTTTCGTCCTGAGGCGATCGCGCCCGAAACTTTGGCGGCCAACGAAGCGTTTCGCAAGGCCACTTCCATCGGCCCGGATTGGTGGGACATTGGCGCGCCGGCATTCCGCGAGATGCGCACGAAAGGCACCGGGCCGTTTCCGCCGATCGTTCACTCGGACAAGGCGCGCACGATCACGATCGAAGGCAAGGGCGGCAAGATCGCGCTCAACGTGATCGCGCCGGAACGCGCCAGGGGCGTCTACCTGCACATTCATGGCGGCGGATTGGTGTTCGGCGGCGGCGACCAGCAGGACCCGATGCTCGAGCGCATCGTCCAAAACACGGGAATGGCGTGCGCGAGCGTCGACTATCGGCTTGCGCCCGAGCATCCGTATCCCGCTGCGTGGGACGATTGCGAGACGGCCGCGGCGTGGCTGGTGAAGAATGCGAAATCGGCATTCGGCACGGACATTCTTACGATCGGCGGCGAATCAGCGGGCGCTACGCTGACGGCGACGACGCTGCTCCGCATGCGCGACCGCCACGGCTACACCGGATTCCGCGCGGCGATTTTGTCGTACGGCGTGTTCGATTCGTCCATGACGCCGAGCCAGAGGCTGACGCCCGAAAAGGGGCTGCTCGTTGGAAAAAAGAGCATCGAGAAATTCTCCGAGGCGTACTTGCCGAAAGGCGTCGACCCGCGCGACCCGGATGTTTCGCCGATCTACGCGAACCTGAAGGGGCTCGCGCCGGCGCTCTTCACGGTTGGCACGCTCGATCCGCTGCTCGACGACACGCTCTTCCTCTATGCGCGCTGGATCGCGGCCGGAAACGAAGCGGAGCTCGCGGTCTATCCGGGCGCGCCGCACGCGTTCAATAATTTCCCGATGCCGCTCGCGACGCCGGCGAATGCCCGCATCGACGCGTACCTCGCCCACGCGATCGCGTAGGCGGAGAAATGGGAGGTCGGAGCTTGAGTTCCGACGCTTGGGGCGAAAAAATGCCGGGCTTTAGCCCCTGAAGAGATGCTTGCTCATTGCGCGCGGCAAAGTTCGGTGATGAGGCTTTCGCGGCGGTTGATGGCAACGCGGTCGATGCGATTCAGCATGATCGAGTACCCGGCGAAAGCCGCCGCCGCCAACGCGAGCAGGATCAGCGTCGCGAGCCAGAGCTTGCCGAAATACGTGGTCGTGGCGAACGTGGCCGCGCAGATTCCGAACACCACAGCCTGCACGCCGAAAACGGCGAGCGCGGTGGTCCCCGAGGCGCGCTGGCGCCCGAAAACCGCGTAGTCGACTTTTTTCGCCGAATAGAGCGAGAAAAGATCGCCTACGCTGAAATTCACGAGCGCGGCGAAAAGCGCGCCCGCGAGAGTTGCGAGCGTCATTCCAATCGTGGGCCGATGAAGCACGAGCGAAACGGCCACCCACAGAAGACACGCCTCGAACGCGATCAGCAATCCGTGGATCAGATTCTTCGCCAGCAGAATCTGGCGGAAACGCACCGGCGCGACGAAGTAGAACTGGATTCCAACGCCTTCCGTTCCGAAGCAGTTGTACATGAGGTTGCTGAGAATCAACACCGCGTAAGCCAGGCCGAGCGGAAACGCAAACGCCGCGAAATCCGGGCGATGCCCGATCGATCCCGGGTGGCGCGGCGAATTCGCAGGCCCGAGCAGGAAAATGGCGAGTATCACGAGAGGCATCGCCAGATTGAAGAGCATCGGACCGCTGCGCGAGAGATAACGGAGATCCTTTTCGAAGACGGCCGCGACCGGAGGAGAAAAGCCGGGCAGCGCGAGGCCTTCGCGCACCGCGGCTTTTTCTTTAGCCCTGACTGGGGCGCGCGGCGCGGCGCTTTCGCTGAGATTCTCGCCGCGGAATTGGGCGCGCAAGCGGATGTCGAGCAGCCAGAGAAAAATGGCTGCGTAGCCGCATTCGAGAGCCCACGATCCGAGCGCGATGGCCGGATTGCCTTCGGAAGCCGCGTCGAGCGCCGCGCCAATCAGACCGGGCGGCGTGAATTTCTCGGCCGGCAGAAGATTCACGGCGACTCCGGGAATCACAACGCGCGAGCGCTGCCCGCGGTGATTGCCATAGCGATTCATCACCGGGCCGATGAATTGAACGCTGATGATACAAAGCAGGAAAACGACGCCGAGGATTTCGCGGGTTTTGCGGCGCGCGAGCCAGCGTTCGATCCAGGCGAAAATCATGCGCGCGAGCAGGATGTTGAGCGCGCCGAACGTGGCGAGAAGCAGCACGGCCCACGGGAACAGGGCGGGATCGGCGATGCCGACTCCTAGCGCGATCCCGACGAGCCATAGCGAGCCGATCAGCGTGGTGGGATCGAGCGCGCCATAAACCATGCGGATGAAGAAATACGCGCGGTAGCGGATCGGGAAGCGCAGGAAATTCGAGGAATCGAAGTTCTCCGTAAAGGCGGTCGCCATCACCGGGAAAAGCTGCCAATAGAAAAGCACGCCCCAGAGAATGAGCGCGAGCCACTCGAATTGGCGCTGCGACGTGAGGAACCAGGCGACCGCGCCCAGGCCGAATGTCCCGCCGATGCCCATGGCCGCGAATCCGAGGCCGACGAAAAACCACGACAACGCTTCCAGGCGGCCGCGAAGAGTACGCAGGGAGTTGACGAAAATCCGCCAGCGAAGCTGGGCGATGGCGGCGAATTGCTCGCGGGCGGCGGGCCAGGCGAGCGGCTCGGGCGCGGAGTTTACCCCAGCCACGAAAGCTCCTGCTCGGCGGCGGCACGCGTGCCGCCCACGATGCGTAGGAAGATTTCTTCGAGGGTGAGCTTTTCGCCCGGCGCAGCAGCACCGGGCTCCGCTTGCGTGCCTTGCGCCTGCACGCCGGTGCGGAGTTCTTCGAGCGAGCCCTGCGCGACGAGCTTGCCGCGATAAATGATGGCCACGTGGCTGCAGAGGCGCTCGACGATTTCGAGCACGTGCGAGGTGAGAAAAATCGTGGCGCCGCGCGCGATCATGCCGTTCAGCATCGACTTGAGGGTGCCGGAGGCGATGGCGTCGACGCCCTCGAACGGCTCGTCGAGGAAAAGAATTTTCGGGCCGTGAATCACGGCGGCGGCGAGGGCGAGCTTTTTTTGCATGCCGTGCGAGTAGTCGGTGATCAGGGCTTTCGGCTGATCGGCGAGCTGCATGAAGTCGAGGAGTTCCACCGTGCGCTTGGCCGCGACGTCGCGGCCGAGGCCGTACATGCGGCCGACGAAATTCAGATATTCGGCGCCGGTGAGACGGCCGAAAAGCGCCATGCCCTCCGGCACGACACCGATCTGACGTTTGACTTCGACAGGATTATTCGTGAGATCGATCCCGAGAATTTCCATGCGTCCGGACGACGGCGCGAGGAGGCCGGTGAGCATTTTGATCGTGGTGGATTTGCCGGCGCCGTTGGGGCCGAGGAAGCCGAAGAACTGGCCGGCGGTGACGCGGAGGTTCATGTCGTCGACGGCGACGAGGTCTCCGAAGCGGCGCGAAAGATGCTCGGTGGAGATGGCTGGAACGTCCATCGGAGTGCGAAGACTCTAGCATAAGGAAGCTAACCGCGGGAGGAACGAGCGGCTTCGTTTGGAGCGCGAGGCGGATTCGATCGCTTCACTCAACGCAGAGAAGGCGCAGAGTGCACGGAAGCTGCCTGGCAAGCTTCCAGGTCCCTTCATGCATTGACACGCGCCTTGAGAAGGATGACACCGCCCCCACGAGAAGCGTCCGGCGGCTCAGGTCGCCAACCGGAGGCCGCCGGACAGTTCGCCAGAAAACGGGACTGGAAAATGGGCTTGGGTCAGTCGTGCGTGTTGAGGTAGTGGCAAACGTCCTTCACGGCGTTGCTCAGCAGCGTGGTCTGCGTTGCGTACACTGTGTCTCCGCCCTTCGCGATCACAAGAAAGCGGTAGTTGCCGGACCAGCCGCCCGCGTGCAGCATGAAATCCGATCTTTTTGGATTCGTGGTCAGCGTGACGTTCGGGCACTTCTGGCTCAGATGCTTCATGATTTCGACCGGATCGACCGTCGACTGCCGCGTCAACACGATCTTGAGCGGCTTGCCCGACGGCGCAGACTGTGCCTTCGCCGCGGGCGCCACGCCCGCCAATCCCGCCAAGAGCAGCACTGCCAGACTGATTATGAATTTTTTCATGGCTGAACTTCCTTTCGCCCGACTGGGCCGGGAATGATTCGTCGTACAGAGTGCGCTACTTTATTATTCCGCGCGGCGCTGTTTTTGTTCCCATAACTGGCGCCACCTGCAAGAACCGGCACCGCAGCGCCGAGGCACGCCTCGCCCTGCGAGCCTATCCTTGCTAATTAGAACCCTATTCGGCCAAAAATGTTGTGCGGGCGGGTGCCGGAAAGTTAACGACCGGCCTGCCTTTGCGGCAGCGGTTCGCGGGCAAGGTCCCCGCTTGACAACCCGACGAGCAGCAAGCAGACTCCCGGCAACACCGGGCTCTCGAATCCGCGGGAGGCTTGTCATGAAAACGAATTACTGGGCAGTGCTCGTTTGCGCCGTTTCGTACTGGCTGCTTGGCGGACTGTGGTACGACGTGCTGTTCAGCAAGCAATGGATGGCGCTCGAACATATGCCGGCATCGGTGGCCAGTTCGGCCAATCCAGCGTGGATCTGGCCGTTCATCCTCACATTTCTGCTGAATCTGCTGATCGCGTTTGTGCTGGCGCAGATCTGCATCTGGCGCAATGCAAACACGGCCGCACGGGGAGCCGCGGTTGGCGTTCTTTTGTGGCTGGGCATCGTGGGCCCAATTGTCTTCACAACGTACATGTACGAGATGCGGTCGAAAGAGCTTTTCGCCATTAACGAGTTTTATCCGCTCTTCGGGCTCTGCCTCATGGGGGCCATTCTAGGCGCCTGGAAGAGGAAGGCTGCGTAGCTTGCACGCCTGAATCGCCGCGGCTAAAGCCGTCGTAGTAGCCTCGTTTTTTCGAGGGCCTGCCCTTCGACTTCGCTCAGGATAAAAAGGCCCACGCTTCCACCGGGACCTAACGAGCCTTCGAGAGGTTTCCCTGCAGGGCAAGAAAAAACCGCCGACAAGTAGATCGCCGGCGGTTTTTTCGACTGTGAGTTGAATGGCGCGCGATCGCTAGTGCTGATTGTGGCGCCAGTTCCAGTATTGCTGCTGTTCGTCCCTGCCGCGTTTGCGAAAATCCTTGTGATGCCTGTGCGTGTCGGTTTCCCAGCGCTGGTAGTAGACGGCCTCGCCGTTGTCCCAGACGTGGTAATCGTGGTAGCCCGGATCGTAGACGCGATAGCCCGTATCGACGCGGGCCGCGCAGCCTGCGAGCACAACCATTGAAGCGAGTGCCGTTATCATGGCCAAAGAAACAAGGCGTTGCTTGAAGAAGCGCATTGGATCGTCCTCCCTTCGAGAATTTCCGTGCAACTTCGCGTATGACTCACCCAGATTAGACGTGGGGACTCGCGCGGGAAAACACTCATTCTCGTAAGGGAAACCCTGTACGAATGTTTTTCACGGGACCCGATATTTCTACATTTCTCCACTGAGAGCAGTTCCGCGGAAAGTCCCTCGCAATCAACCATTTGGCGCAGGCATCCCGCGCGGCAGCCAACGTGCGAATAGGGCGTTGCCAGCCATAGTGTCCGGAGGAGTGGTCACATGAAGAGAATCGACCTGCTGCTGGGTTGCGTGGTTTTTCTGTACGGTTCCCTCCCGGTTTTCAACGGCACGGCAAATGCGGCGCCGATGGCTGCTGCACGTTCGCGAGCTGTGGAGGCCTATGCCGGTACAATCGTGCTGCTCAACGGCCAGCAATTCGTCCTGCGGGATGACGACAACGACGTTTGGTATAACCTCGACGATCAGCGGGACGCTGCAAAATTCGCGGGGAAGAAAGTGTGGGTCGTGGGCAAGCTCGACGCGCGCACCGATGTGATCCATGTGGAACAGATCGAAGAAGCCAGCAAGTAGCGTGCGCCCGTTTCCAAACGAAGTTTACCAGCCGTTGCGTTCGCGCAAGGATGTGATGTGGGCGACGTGATGTCGCCCGTGCCATGCGTATTGCGCGAGCAGAAAATCCAATGTACCCGAACCCCACCCGGGGTGACGGAATTTGCGCGACCAATCTGCAGGCGCGATCGAACGCAACAGCACCTCCCACCGCTTGTGCAGGTTTTCGATCAGCGCGAGCGAAATCTCGATCGGCGGCGTCCTGGTGTCGGCAAGTTCGGCCCAGAGCGACTCTTCGTAAGTCTTCAACAGCGGCTCGTCTTCAGTGAGCGTCAGCTTGAACCGCGTTACCGCGTTCATGTGGCTGTCGGCGATGTGATGGACCAATTGCCGGACCGTCCAGCCGCTGGGGCGGTACGGCGTATCGAGCTGGGCGGGCGTGAGGCCGGCGACGGCAGCAGCGAGGCGCGAGGGTGTCTCGGCGATCGCGTCGATGAATGCGCGCCGCTCCGCGTCCGTGTTGCTTTGGACCGGCTGGAATTCGCCGATTGGGTAGCGCAGATCGGTTGCCATGGGTTTGAATCACCTCGTCGCAAGATGCGGCGCACGGGATTTTCCGGCAAGGTCCAATTTGGCAGCTGTCGAGCCGATCGCCACGCCGACAACCCAGGCGGACAGAACCGGGGCTGAAGCCCACTCCAATGGCGGGCGATTTTCCCCCTGCTGAAGCAGGGGGCTTCCACCCCCGACATGCAATTCTACGGCTTGGCAGCTTCGTAGAGCGGGGAAAGCTCGCGCAGGCGCTTCACGGTTTCGACGACGCGGCCGGCGACGTAATCGACTTCCTCTTCCGTATTGAAGCGGCCGAGTCCGAAGCGGATCGAGCTGTGCGCGAGATCCTCGGGGACGCCGAGCGCGCGGAGGACGTAGCTCGGCTCGAGTGTAGCGGATGTGCAGGCCGAGCCGCTCGACACGGCCACGTCGTTGATGCCCATCAGCAGCGCGTCGCCTTCGACGCCGGCGAAGCTGAGATTCAGATTGTTGGGCAGGCGATCCTCCATCGTGCCATTGATCGAGGTGTCGTCGAGGCGGCTGAGGATGGCGTCTTTCAGCTTGTCGCGCAGGATGCGCAGGCGCTCGTTTTCCGCCGTCATCTCTTTCTCGCAAAGCTCGCAGGCTTTGCCCAGGCCAACGATCCCGGGGACGTTCAACGTGCCGGAGCGCATGCCCCGTTCGTGGCCGCCGCCGTCGATGAGGGGCGACAGCTCGACGCGCGGATTTTTCCGGCGGACGTAGAGCGCGCCGACGCCTTTAGGGCCATAGATTTTGTGCGCGGAGATCGCGAGCAGATCGATGCCGAGTTTTTCGACGTCGATAGGGATGCGACCGACGGATTGCGCGGCATCGACGTGGAAGATCACGGATTTTTCTTTGGCGATTTTGCCGATTTCCTCGATGGGCTGGAGAACGCCGATTTCGTTGTTGGCGTGCATGATCGAGATGACGATCGTTTTCGGTGTGATCGCACGGCGCAGATCGTCGAGATCGATGCGTCCGTCTTTGGCGACTGGGAGATAGGTGACTTCGCAGCCGGATTTTTCGAGGCGCTTGCAGGTGTCGAGCACGGCTTTGTGCTCGGTCGCCTGCGTGATGATGTGATTTCCCTTCGCGCGATACGCCTCGGCGACGCCTTTCAGAGCGAGGTTATCGGATTCGGTGGCGCCGCTGGTGAAGACGATCTCGCGCGGCGTGGCGTGGATGAGGCGCGCGATCTGACCGCGCGCCGTTTCGACGGCCTCTTCCGCTTTCCAGCCGAACTCGTGGTTGCGGCTCGCGGCGTTGCCGTATTTTTCGGTGAAGTAGGGCAGCATGGCGTCGACGACGCGCGGATCGACGCGCGTGGTCGCGTGGTTATCCATGTAGATGGGCAGCTTGGGCGCCATTTGAATCCATTTTAGTCCGGTTGGCGATATGCGTCTAGCAAGCCCGGGTTCTTGGCCCGGCAAGCGTCAAGAATGATTCGGTGTGAGCCAGACGTCCTGATCGACGTAAGCTGTGAGAGGCGTTCCAGCGGGTATAACGACGTTCTTGCCATGTTTGATGAGGCCGACTGGGCCGAATACAACGGTGAGTGCCACCGTCGCTCCGGTCTTGCTCTGTCCCTCGCGGCCCTGCGTGCCTCGAATTCTCACGTGGTTGCTACCGACGATGAGGTATTGCATCTGGACGTTTAGCTCTCCGGGCTTCCCCATCATCCCAGCCTTGTGCGCTTCGGAAACCGTCGCCACGGCGTGAGCGCCTTTCGGCACGACGATCGAGTCACCCACCTTCAGATCGTCATCAAGCAGAAATTCGACGGTGTCTCCTACGTGCGCGGTCTTCGAGCTCAGGTCCGAGACAAATTTCAGCAAAACCGGCGTGCCTTCGTGGAGGAGGCATCCATTTGGACCGCAGACCGGATTGGCAGACTCTGGGGCGATGTTGTCGCCGGAAGTTGTGGCGCTGCGCGCAGGTTCCACGGCTCCGGTAGGTTTCATGGCTTGGGCGGCCAGCATTGCTTCCAGCACCGACTTGTCGACGCCCGCATTTTTCAAGTCGATCAGCGCTTGCGGTGACGTATCGAAGTCCGTGATGCTCGACTGAATGTCCTTAACAATCAGGCTAGGGTCGAATCCCTGTTTCGTCATATTCACGATGTCGGCATTCGTGACCGGCTTTTGCGTCTGTGCGAGGCAGACAGCGACTGCGCAGACGCTGAAGGCGACGGAAATCAATAAGCTACGACGAATCATATGATGTGCTCCGAAGGATTTCTGGACCTTTGAACTGTGAGCTTACTCCCAGCGCCGCGATACCAGAAGGTAATTTCTAGCATGAAGTACTTCGCCGGCCCATGTCCTCATCTGCGGCGTCCAGCGACGCCGTCAGTTTCCGGCTGAAGGCCAGCCGTGACTTCCCGGCCCCCGCCTTCGGCATCCATGACGCGGCGCAGACCATTCTTCATTTGTTCACATAACTTTTAGCGAGACGCGACATGAGGGTGCCACTGTGCGGTGTCCCCACACCCCACAAACCCCAGGAGGGCGATAAAAACGTGAAGAAAACCATTCTTATGGTGTTTGCTGTAGCTTTCGCGGCCGCACTGGCGCTAGGACCATTTGCCGCCAAACTAAAGGCTCAAGGCTTCGATTTCGATCAAGATCATTCCGAATTCCATGGCTTTGTACCGGGCAGTATCGTGTTGAGCGGTACCGTCTACGTTGGAAACGCCGACACCGTTACACCTAACGAAGTGTTACCGCCCGGATGCTTGCAGACCGGCACGATCGCCAGCCAGATCGCCAACCCAAACCCCGCGACAGTCAACGTGCCGACCTTGAAAGGTGGCATCCTGGCTGTACAGGTCCCCTGCGGCTATTCGAGCGATAATGGCGAAGCTCCAAATCTCAACGATAATCACAATGTTTGGAACAACGCCAGCACCGATGGCAGCTTTGGCGTTTCCTCCCCCGTCGTTCTCTGGGACCTCAACACCAACGGCCATTTGCTGGGCGCGCTGCACGTTCCCAGCAACGAGATCGTGACCAGCTTTAGCTCCAAATCCGAGCTTGCCTTGAATCGCTCGGCAGACGGTAAGAGCCTCACCTTCATGGGCTATCGCGGTGGTCCCGGCTGCCCGACTCTCACCCTAGACACGGCGACCAACATCATCACTCAGGGTACGAACGTCGGACCCACATCGCCCACTGCACCGAACCTGATCGACGTTTCGGCCTCCAGTACCCCGGGCCTGTGTGACCCAACCAATCCGGCGGTCGCGAGCTATATCGGCGCAGCTAATCCGACGGCTTACTACCGCTCCGTCGCGGAAGTGGATGCCCGAGGCCGCATCTGGTACACCGATGGCGATGCTTACAGCGGTGACAACTCCCGCGCCTCGATTAAGGCAGACAATTGGATGTACTACTCGGTGGGAAACGACAACAGCGGTAACCTGCCAAAGAAAACGTTCCTGACGACGCAACTGGGCTACAATCTGTCCCACTCGACGGGTGCCGAGCTTTTCGTTCCTGGCGCCGCGCCGCTCGTCCCCCCCAACAACAACATGATCTCCTATTTTATCTCGATCTCTGGAGACAAGCCGGGTAAAGACACCAACTTCCGCGGAATGACGATCTTTAACAACACGCTCTACGTCGCCAAGGGCAGCGGCGGTAACGGCATTAACACTGTTTATCAGCTCGGTACGCCGGGCGTGCTGCCAACTACAGCGAACGCCCCCGCTGGCGGCCTGATCGATGAACCATGGACGGTCCTTCCTGGATTCCCCGACACAGCTGCCAGCACGAACAGCCCGGGCGGGGACTATCCCTTTGGGATATGGTTCGCCAACTCCACAACGCTGTACGTTTGCGACGAGGGCGACCTTGTCGACACGCCGGATCAAGTGATCAATGGGCAGGTGAACGTTGCTGACGCCGGTACGCTGGCAACCGCCGGCCTGCAAAAGTGGGTACTCACCACTTCAGCAGCCGGCAGCCCAATCTGGGTGCGCGAGTACGTCATCCAGAATGGACTGAACCTTGGTGTACCTTACAGCGTCCCGAACTATCCTGCGTCGATCGAGCCGGCAACCGGCGGATGCCGCAACATTATCGGCGTTGTCAACCGAGACGGCACCGCGACAATCTACGCGATCACGTCCACGATCAGCAACAACGGCGATAACGGCGCCGACCCCAACAAGCTGGTAAGAGTAACCGATCAAATCAGCGCCACTGAGCCAGCGACTAAGGGCAAGCTCGACAACTTCGAAACGATTCGCTCGGCCCGCGCCGGCGAAGCGTTCCGCGGTATCGCTCTGGCCCCTGAAGACGACGGCTTCTTTTTCGGCCCGGGCTTCCCGTTTCTGGGGAATTTCTGATCGGCGGCTAAGAACCAGCAATACGGTCAGCATCCAACCAAGGCTCGCCGAGTGAGGTCCGCTCGGTGAGCCTTGTTCTTCTTGAGGAGAGACGCGGGCGAGCGATTTTGCTGCTGCGGGGCTAATTTTGGCGGGGCGGCGCCCATTTCTTGAGGAATTCGGTAACGTCAGCGGGACTAAGGCGCATGCTGTTTTCAAACTCGCCTTCCTGCTGAGTGTAGACGATCGAGCCATCGGGATCGAGCACGACCAGCGCGGGCACGCCTCGCTTCAGCGGCACTTTGTACTTCCCGGCGAGATCGAGATTCTTGTCGTAGTCATCGCCGATGTTGACGTGCACCACGTGGAAGTTCGCATCCACCAGCGGCGCGATATCTTTCGAATGAAAAGTAGCATTGAGGACGTGGCAGTCGTAGCACCAGTTGCCGCCGAAGACGAGGATTACGCGCTTGTGATCTCTTGCGGCGCGAGCCAGCGCAGCTTTGATTTCAGAGGGCGCTTCTTGCGCGGGAGGATACA
>JBKQNJ010000129.1:0-16862 GCA_052146315.1 Candidatus Acidiferrales bacterium
TTCGCTTGGCTTCATAACTTTCGACGCGTCGTCATTCGCTGGGAATACTACCCAGAGAATTTCCTCGGGATGGTGCAGCTTGCTTGTGCCGTCATCCTCTTGAGGCATTTATGAGATGGCTTCTAGAGTTATGGTGTCCTTGGCCGACACTCAAAACGAGCGAGAAATTGGACTCATGCGCGACAGCAGCACTTCTGCTTTCGGGCCCTTCCTGCGAAAGCCTAGCCCTGCTGTCCCATTCTGTCAATCGTACGTCGCGCTGCCCCTTTTGGCGGTGGTGCGACTCGTTTTCATCGTTCTGCGGGGCGGCGTATTCTTGCCTCCGCCTATCTCTTACCCCCTGGGGTCCACACCGATGGGGGCAGCCGACATAGCGCGCACTATGTAAATCCGGCCCAGACGATTATTCTGGAATGTGACCGAGAATCCAGACGCAAACGCGAGCCCAAGCCCAAGCGCGAACTCCCAGCCCCCGTTGAGGAACGGCTCTCTCCGATCCTTCATTCGATGGATTGTCATCGGGGCGGCGCTTCTTTGGTCGCTTGCTGCGCTCATCCTCGTGGCTGCCAGATGGATCGATCCGCCGACGACCGCGGTCCAGACGGAGCGCCGCCTGGAGGCTTGGATTTACGGCAAGCCGTATCACAAACGGTACAAATTCGTTCCGCTCGGAGAGATTTCGCCCGATTTCCAGCATGCTGTGATCGCCGCGGAAGACGCGCGCTTCTACCGGCATCATGGATTCGATTGGCAGGCGATGGAGATCGCCGCCGAAGACGATATGGAAGGCGGCCACCGCATTCGCGGCGGGTCCACGATCACGCAGCAGCTGGTGAAAAACCTGTTCTTCGGAACGGGCCGCTCGGTCCTGCGCAAGGGCTTCGAGGCCACGCTTGTGCCGGTGGCCGAATTGGTTCTCGGCAAGCGCCGCATTCTCGAACTCTACCTCAACGTGGTCGAATGGGGCCCCGGCGTGTATGGTGCCGAGTCGGCGTGCCGCTACTACTACCAAACCTCGGCCCGGAATATGGACCGCGAGCAGTCTGCGCGGCTCGCCGCAATTCTGCCGTCGCCTCTGAAGCGGCGCCCCGACCGCATGAACCATTACAGCGAGCTCATCCTCGAGCGCATGCGCCAAATGGGCTGGTAATCGACATCGAAACCGTCGTCCCCTTTGAGTTCAAGAATCCGAGGACGATTAAGCCGTGTGATCGCTCATCGCTCTTCGATTTATCGCGCGTCATTCTGAGCGAAGAATCTCTCTTCGGTTCTGTTCCGCGTCATGCTCGCCGCAGATCGCGCGATTCGGGACGGGTTCGGAGACCCGTGCCAAAACTGTACTCGCGTACAGCTGATTCGCGCGGCGCAATGTGCGAGTGTGGTGTGACGGCAAATGTCGTCGGCCCTCCCGGCGAGGGCGAAGCGCTCTTTGAAAATTGGGACTGGCAACAGGAGTCGCCACTCGGAGCTCCTAACTATGTAGCTCACCCCGCTTTCCCGGGGTGAGGCGGCCCGGGTGGAAGCGCGGGGCTTCAGCCCCTCGAAAAGGCGCGAGCGGAGCGAGCATGCCGCCCTGCCCTGAGTGCGGTGGCGAAGGGTGCGCCGGTTCACCCGCAGCATGCGCGCCTCCCGCGCCCGCCGTGGCGGGCTCTCGAGTTCTTGCCCGCGAGCCGCAACCCGATTTTACTTGGCACGGTGAATCGCCGCTTTTCTAATCGACACTGCGGCGATTAGAAACGTCCGCAACTCGCTGAAAACAAACGATGGGCGTCACTTCTAATCGACACAGCAAGAGGGATATCCTGATCGTGTTCCCGCGCCCTATTTCGAGCTGGGGGCTTCGAAGGCAAGCAGCAGATTGCCGGGCATGCCGGAAGTTCCGGTGAAGCCGGAGGTGACGAACACCATCCTGTGCGAAACGGTTGGTCCGCTGCCGCTCATCGATCCGCCGTGGGCTTTCACCCCATTCACGGTGGGGACGCTCGGCAGCGTGTCGTAATCCCACAGGATCGAGCCATCCTTCGCGGAATAAGCGCGGAGATGGCCGTCCATCGAGCCGGAAAAGACGACGCCGGGAACGACGGTGACTGCGGCGAGCTGACCCGCGCTGCAGCCGGGCTGGCCTTCGCAGGCGGGCTTTGGCGGCATCGTCTTCCAGACGAGTTTGCCTGTGCGAATGTCGATCGCGAAAAGGCCGCCCGATGGCGGCACGACGGCGCCGGGCTTGGGCGGCGAGAGCGACGACGGAATATCCGAAAGCGCGACGTAGGCGTTCGTGCCGTCCGTCGCAAAGCCCCATTCGATTCCGCCGAGGCCGCCGCCGTGGCCGAGGCGAACCTGCCACAGATCTTTTCCGCCATCATCGGGATCGAGCGCGAAGAGCACGCCGCTTTTTTGCCCCGCCAGCAGGACGCGATGGCCGTCGCCGAGATTCTGCAAGATTACCGACGAGCCGAAATCGACGTCGGGCCCGACTTTCGGCGGGCAGTTGAGAGGCTGCGGCTGGAAGCAGCCGAAATTGAAAACGTCGCCGGAAGTTTTCTGCTGCAGCCACAGGCGCTTTCCGCTGGCGAGGTCGAAAGCAACGATCGCGTCCGTCGCGATGTCGGCGGGATCAACAAAGGCGTCGCCCGTGCCAACGTAGATCGCGCCGAGTTTCGCATCAATCGTCGGCGCGCCCCAGATCGACCCGCCCGCCGGGCTGAATTTCGCGTGGCTCGTGCCAGGGGCCGATGGGCCGGGTACCTTGGCGATGCCGTAGGCCTTCCAGATCAGCTTGCCGGTGCGCGCGTCGACGGCGGTGATGTTTCCGCGAAACGTGCAGCAGGGATACGCAGGGTCGCCGCCGGTGAGTTCTTCATTGCCCGTGAGCGGGACGTACAGGCGGCCTTCGTAAAGCTGCGGCGCGCCCGTAATTCGAGCGGTCGGATGCGGATCGACTTTCGTTTTCCAGACGAGCTTGCCGTCGGACGCATCGAGCGCATAGAGATTCGCTTCGCTATCGCCGAAATAGGCGAACGCGCGGCCATTCGCTCCCGGCGCAACGGTGATCGCATCGCGCACGGTCGTCTCCGCTTTGAACGCCCAGATCGTGCAGCCGGTCGAGGCGTCGAGCGCGTAGACGGTGCCGTCGCCCGAGCCGATGAAGAGGCGGCCGGCGACGATCGTCGGCTGGCCCAGCGCCGAGCTCGCGTTGGGAATGCCGAACGCCCATTTCAGTTTCAGGTTGGCGACGCTTTCGGGATCGAGGCTCGTGTGCGGCTGGTAGCGCGAATTCACCACATCGACGCCCCAGGCGTTCCAGTTTTGCGGATTCGTGAGGCCCGCGGGGGTGATCGGCGGCGCGGCGGCGCAGAGATTCGCGCGCGACACGTCCGTGGCGACTTTCGAGCTGAGAAACGCGGCAACCGCGCGGCGCTCGGCTTCGTTCATTTGATTGCCGTAGATCACCATCGCGCCCGATTCGAGCGTCTGCAAAATTTCCTGCTGCGTTTTTTCGGCGAGCACGTCGCGCGTGGGCGCGCGGCTGGCAGCCGCTGCCGCCCCGGCGTGGCATGTCGCGCAGTGCTGCTGGAACAGCGCCGCTCCGTCAGGCGCCGCCTGCGCCGAAGCGCGCGGCGCGGTGAGCAGAATTATCGGTGCGAGCAAAAGCAGCGAAGCCAAGCGGCGTCGAATCGTTTTCACGGCGAACTGCATATCAGTTTTGCGTCGTCGGTGCAAGATGATTACGGTTCGCCAAAAAGATGCGTATATCATCGAAGGATATGAAAGCCGTCGCAAAGAGATGGTGGGTGATAGCAGCGCTTGTGCTCGTGCTGTTATCTGTTGCAGCTGGAGTACAACGTGAGTTCGAAGCGCGGGCGCAGCGGAAACGCCAAGCGGGCTACGAGTTGGCGCTCCGGTCTTACCAGCAGGTGCTCAAGCCCGGGATGACTCGGAAGGAAGTGGAGAGCTACCTCCACAAGCAAAAAGATGCCTTCGACCAGACCTGTTGCGTCGATCCGAAGGAGTCGGCTACTCGCTCGTCCTGGGATGACATTGTAAAGATCGGCGAGGAGAAACCTCCTTCGTTTTGCGGAGCGAACAATGTGTATATCGCGTTCCAGTTTATCGACCACGAGCGGCGACAGGGCTACGAAATCCGCGACAGCGATTTGGACACACTGAAAGCTATCAGCATCTACTATCAATCGGGGCCTTGCCTGTGAGCGCCGTCTGATTTTTGAGCTTTACACAAGGGCGGGAGAATCCCTATGCTGAAGGGCCATGTGGTACGTCAATAAGACCTTCGATCAGGCGCAGGTTGAGTCGCTCGCGGCGAAGGGGTTTCTGGTGCGCAGCTCGGGCGGCGTGGTCCGCATCGAGAAGTACAGCTGCGGCGCGGAGCTGCGCAAGAATCCCGCCGGCCGCTTTCAGATGACCATCATTCCCTCGATCATGCATCAGGGGCAGTTCACGCGCCTGTGGGACGCCGGGTATCAAAAATTCCTGCTGACGAACGAAGGGCTGAAGTTTCCGATCCGCGTGGCGCAACTCGGCGATTTGCGCTCGTTCAACGAAGAACTGCGGACCGCGCTCGGCGTGCCGACCTACTACAACGAAGCCCTCGGTTCCACCTGCCAGTACAGCGTCTACGATCGCGTGAAAGGCCGTACCGGCGATGTGCCCGATGAAACCGTCGGCGCCCACGAAGAATCAACCGAGCACTAAACCGGCGATGGTTTCGTTCCCGCGTCAATGGGGAGCTGTCGAAGAGTTTCCCCGACCCTCAAGGAAGCTCCCATCCGCCGCCATTTAGCGTGGGCGTGACCACTAACTTGTCAACTCCTGGTCCTATGTCGGTAACACGAATCATAAGGTCATAAGCCCTGAATGATGAAACCCGGACAAAACTGCACCGGTAATTCCAATAGGCAGCTTCTCCAGGACCGGACCTAAGAACCCAGATTCCGTCCCTATTGTCTCCCGCAGGGCGTCCCAATGCATCGCAGGCTACGTTGCCCTTTCCGTCCGTCAACTTGGCTTCGATTGTCACTGGAAAAGTCACAAGCGCAATCCGATTGTCCCGGTTGGCCTGGGTTTCCTCAACGTACAGAAGCAGACTCATCTCGTCGGCCGGCAGTCCCCGAAAATGGAAATGATGTTCACCAGTCTCGTTGAGAGGGACATCGGGAAATCTAATCCAGTAGCGCGGATACAAGAACAGTCCGTCGTCCGTAAACGTCCCGTCGCCGTGGTAGAGAAGAGCGCTCCAAGGATTCCATAGGATTAAAATGAGCAGAGAAAGCGTTGCAATTACGGCCAGCAGGTATTTTCGCCCTTTGGACACAAACAGATAGTAGTACCCCGATGTTGTCGTAGCAATCCAGTTAATAAAATTAATTTCTCAGCGGCGAACAGTACCAGGGGGCTGGCTCCTGGCTGGTCGGAGCGCCGAAAAGCAGCATCTCGGCGCCGCTCGCCAATGTTGACAACTCGAACGGTGGGCGCATAGCATGGCCGCAGAATCAGGCGGCGCGAGTTGGGGCGCGCGGCGAGGAGTTTCTATGTCGACCGTATATCTTGAAGAACTTTCGGCGGTGGGCGCGATCCGCTTTCCGGACATTCCCATCTATCAAGGCTTTGGCGCGCCGTGTCGCCTCGAGGCCGATCTGCGCGACTGCGAAGTTACATACGGCGCGGTGCCGAAGGATCTCAACGGGATTCTCTACCGCTGCGGGCCCGATCGGCAGTATCCGCCTTTGCTTGGCGACGATATTTTCATCGACGGCGAAGGCATGGTCGTGATGTTCAAGTTCGAGAATGGGCATGTCGATTACAAGAGCCGCTACGTCCGCACGGAACGTTTTCTGCTGCAGGAAAAGCATCGCCGCGGGCTTTTCGGTCGCTACCGCAATCGCTACACGCACGATCCGGTCGTGAAGGGCTGCAATCCCGGGACGGCGAATACCAATGTCGTATGGCACGCGGGCAGATTGCTCGCGCTGAAGGAAGACGACATGCCATACGAGCTGAATCCCTACACGCTCGAGACGATTGGCCGCTACGATTACAACGGCAGCGTGAAATCGGTGTGGATGTCCGCGCACCCGCACCTCGATCAGACCACGAACGAGCTGCTCACGTTTGCGTATCAGGCCAAGGGCGACGGCACGACGGATGTGGCGTATTTCGTGATCGGGCCGGACGGCAAACTGAAGCACGAGGTGTGGTTCAACGCGCCGTGGGCGGGAATGGTTCACGACTTCGCGATTTCGGATCGGTATGTGATCTTTCCGTTTTTCCCGTTGCTCACCGACGTGGACGTGATGAAAAAGGGCGGGCCGTTTTACACGTGGCATCGCGACAAGGAAACGGTGGTCGCGGTAGTGCCGCGCTATGGCAGGTCCGATCAGGTGCGCTGGTTCCGCGGGCCCACGAGCTTCGCGGGGCACATGATGAACGGCAGCACGAACGGGTCGAAGGTGAGCCTCGATGTGTGCCTGTCGCAGGGGAGCTCGTTTTTCTTTTTCCCGAATCACGACGGCACGCCGCCCGATCCCACTGCGGCGCTTCCGCATCTCACGCGCTTGACCTTCGATCTGGCCGGCAACACCGAGGACTACAAAACGGAGCAGCTCTACGATTGGATGTGCGAGATGCCGCGCGCCGATGACCGTTACTACGGCAACGGGACGTACCGGAAAGGCTACGTCATTTGCCGCGATCCGAACACCCCTGGGTCGGGGAACATCGGATTCGGCGCCGTCGGCGAGTTCGATCACAAGACGGGCCGCGCTACCATGTGGAATCCGGGGCCGGATTCGGGCGTGCAGGAGCCGCTGTTTGCGCCGCGCAAGCCGAATTCGCCGGAGGGCGATGGCTATCTGCTCGCGCTCGTCAATCGCATGGCGGAGAATCGCAGCGACCTCGCGATCCTCGACGCGCAGAATCTCGATGCGGGGCCGGTGGCGATCGTGAAGCTGCCGCATCGCGTGCGGATGACGTTCCACGGCATGTGGGTGTCGCAGGAAGCGCTCGAGAGCGGGCGCTATTCGGTGGCGCGCGCGGGAAGCTAGGTCGCGGTTGCCGGACGGAGGAATATGGTCTGCCCGACCGCCAGGCGGCCGATCCGAGTGATCGCGCCGTAGATTCCTGCGTTGTTTTGGTTCGCGCGGACGATTGCTTTCAGCACTTCCGGCGCCGAGCTTGCTGAGTCTGGATCGAGGTTCACCATCGAGCAGCGAACGTCGCGCATCGTGACGGTGATGGCCGGGGCATCGTCCCCCTCGCCGAACGAGAGCACGCCGCCCAACCACTCGTCCTCCTGGAAGGGAACCGATCGGAGAGAACGAGCCACAACATTCGGGCGAAATCGCCGCGCGTCCGGGCTTTGCCCCGCGAGCCGTCCGATCTCGCGCACAGTGTCGAGGGCGATCACGGAGATGCACGCATCATCGAAGATGCCATGCTTCAACTGCATCATCTGGACGGGAGCCTTGTAGCGGCGTCCGACCTCCGCGGCCAGGTCCTCACCGAAAACGGGCATCTCTTCGCCGTCCGGCGTGCGAACGTGCGTAGGAAGATCCGCGTGAGTGCCGTTTTCTCGGCGCTCCGGAGTAAAGAGCAATAGCTCGGGCAGCTTGCTGGCCGTGAGCCATGGGAAGCCGCTGCGGTCATCCATCCGCCGGAACGCGAGGCGTCTGTCGCCATCGAGGCCGTGCCAGCCCAGGTTGGCGACGTCGAGCGGTTTGCCGCGCATAGACTTCACGGGATACCGGAAGATCGCCTCCACATGGCCGATTTCTGTGAGCATGTTCGAGTTCGCGCTTGGGAACCGTGATCATTTCACGCGCTAACGTTCGGTCCAATATTGTCACACGTTGTTCGAGAACCGGCTAGAAGAGCGCTTGTGCCGCGCCTGCCCGCGTGTACACTGAAGACCGAAGGGGAGACGCATGGCGCAAGTGGTGGCGCTGGTCGATGATTTGTTTTTTCAGGCGAAGCTGATCGAGACGGCGAAGCAGCTGGGCGTCGAGCTGCGGACGTGCGCGACGGCGGATGCGCTGGCGGATGAGGTCGGGGCGCGTGCCCCGAAGCTGATTGTGGTGGATTTGAATGCGCGGTCGAATCCGCTCGGGGCGATCGAGCGCGTGCGCGCCAGCGAGCCGGAAATTCCGCTGATTGGTTTTCTCTCCCACGTGCAGGTCGATCTCGCGGCGCGAGCGCGGGCGGCGGGCTGCGCGGACGTGATGCCGCGATCGAAGTTCACGCAGAACCTGGCAACCATCCTCGCGCGCGCGAAATCCGAATCTTGATGAAAGCAGTTTCGATCTTTTCGGCATTCGGGGTGGCATTTGGCCTGGCATTGCGGCGCGCCGCTGGTGCGATCGCACTCCTTCTCTCGCTCGCGCTTCTTGCGCCTTCGGCGCCCGCGGCACAGCAATCCCCGGCGGACGAGCAGCCGGAAGGCGCCGTTGCGGCGCTGGTGGGCGCGCTTTCGGCTGCATGCCGCGCCAACGAAACGGACTTCGCGAACTATCTCACCGTAGACAATGCGGCGGCATTTCGCGCGCTTCCTCCGGATCAGCGGACGGCATTCGTGAAAAGATTTTCGCTTTCGGACCAAGCTGGCAGGCCGCTGATTTCGGCCGATATGCAGGGACACACCGTTTTCCGGTGCATCACGGACCAGCAGACGGCGGAGTTTCGCTTCGGCGCTGCGAAAACGCACGAAAACCTTTCGTTCATTCCCGTTACCGTGGTGAATGCGGAGCAGACGCAATTCGGGCTCGTTCACGAGAATGGCGGATGGCGATTGCTTTCGCTCGGGCTCGTGCTGCTCGATATTCCGCAGCTTTCGAAGCAATGGGCGGAGAGCGATCTTCTCGCGAGCGAAGATGCGGCCATCCAGACGCTGCACGGTCTCGCCGAAGCGATCCGCACGTATCGCGACGCGTACGGCAAGCTGCCGGTCTCGATCGCGCAGCTCGGCCCGGCGCCCAAGGGACAGATTTCGGACGAGCAGGCGTCGTTGATCGACGCGACGCTGGCGACGGGCAGCGTGGGCGGCTACCGATTTCAATACCGCGTAATCGCTGCGGCACCGGAGCCGTCGGATGGGGCCGAGCCGGCGCAACCGGGCGACCCGAAATTCGAGCTCGCGGCGACTCCTGAAAACTACGGCAAGGGCGGGCGGCGTTCGTTTTTGCTCGATGGCGCCGGGAAGCTGCATGGCGCGGACAAGAACGACCAGATGGCTACGGCGGACGATCCTCCGATTACGGAAGTCCAACCCGACAGTCGATAGCGGATGCCGAAACGCCTTCAGCGTCTCGCTTGCGCTTGAGGGTATAATGTTCATCCAAGCGCCGTTCCTGAACCCAATGCCTCCAAAACTTGCCCGAGAGAAACAGACGCCTGAAGATGCGGTTCGCGACGCGAATCAGCGATTTTACGCGGCGTTTGAAGCACTGAACCTTACGGAGATGGAAGCGGTGTGGGCGCACGACGACGGCGTCGAATGCGTCCAGCCCGGCTGGGACCTGCTGCTTGGCTGGGAGGAAGTGCGCGAGCGCTGGGCGCGGATTTTCAAGAATACGAAGCGCGTGCGCGTGGCGCTGAGCGGCATTTGGGTGCGGGTCGAGGGGCCGGTCGGCTGGGTGGCGTGCACGGCGCGCGTCACCACGGCGTTTGCGGACGGATTCGACGAAGCCACCGTGCAGGCGACGAACATTTTCGTCGAGCGCGAGGGCAAATGGCTGCTCGTCGCGCACCATGCTTCGCCGCTGCCCACCGCGCCTCGCTCGACGGTGCAGTAACAGACGAGATGGCGCGGCGTGCGACCGCCTCACTGCTATTTGAGTGAGATATAAGGCCCTCGCGGCCCCGAGGCCGCGCGAAATCACTTTTGTATTGATTTCCGACGATCTTCGGGGATCATTAGTCCTCGGAGGCGCTGAATCATGGACGATCGCCAAGCTTTTGATGCTATCCGGCTCGTGTTCCACAGCGACATCCCCGATGCCCTTCTGCGCGACGTGCTCGAAAAAGCGATCAAAAACCATAAAGACGAAATGGCGTTGCGCCAGAGTGCAACGGACGCCGGCACAGAAACGCCTAGTAAAGATCTTGAAAACCGCAAGAAGTGATGAATCGCTCTCGCCTGTAATTCTCGACGTTACTTCATTCCGAGCGTCTCTCCAAGTCGGGCAAGCGGAGGGGCGTTTCTTACGACGCCTTGGGTGATTGAGGCTCGCGGTTTGTTGACTCGACTGGAAGCGGCTGATAAATTTGTTGGTTGGTGTTCCTCACTCGACGAAAACAAGGACCTCCTGGACTATTCCTACTGGTTTCGGCTGCGCTCGGCGCGGCGCTGGCCTGGGGCTGCGCGATGAGCCAGCCTACGGCGACGAAGCCGGCGGGCCCGCCGGTGGCGTTGCAAACGGCGTCGAAAGCCGATTTGATCGCCGAGTACAATCGCCAAGCCACAGCCGTTACGTCACTTAACGCTGGGGTGACGATGACGCTAACGGCGGGCTCGCAATACACGGGCGTGATCAAGCAGTACCATCAGATCACCGGATTCATTCTCGCGGAAAGGCCTTCGAGCATCCGAGTGATCGGGCAGGCGCCCGTGGTCGGGACGAATATTTTCGATATGGTGAGCGATGGCGAGACGTTCGAGATTTTCATTCCCTCGCAAAACAAGTTCATCGTGGGGCCGGCCAACATTGAGCGCCCTTCGGCGAAGCCGATCGAGAATCTACGACCGCAGCATCTGATGAACGCGGTTTTCTTGAATGCAATTCCGGCGGATGCGCCGGTCCTTTTCGAGCAAGAAGAGCAGGGAAATTCGGCGTTTTACGTTTTGACCGTAGTGCGAGGAGCGGGCGGCGCGAGCCCGCAGGATTGGGAGATCGCGAGCAGGATCTGGTTCGATCGCGCCGACTTGAGCATCGCCCGCGTTGAGACATACGATCCCGGGGGCACGCTCGTCTCGGACGTGCGATACAGCGGATGGGATAATCTCGGTGGGGTACGATACGCGCGCCAGATTTCCTTGGAACGGCCGGAGAACGACTACCGTCTTGATATTGGGATCACCAAGATGACGCTGAACGAAACGATTACGTCCGATCGATTTGTATTGAAGCAGCCGCCGGGAACGCAGCTCGAGCGCGTGGGCGAAAGCGCGCCAGCGCTGGAGGCCAAACCTTGATCGGCCACCTGATTTTGCGCAACGCGATGCACCGGCCGGTCCGCACGGCGATCACCGTGACCGCCGTGGCGATCGAAGTGATGCTCGTGATCATCGTGGTGGGGCTCACGAGCGGTCTGATTTTCGAATCGGCCAAGCGCACGGAGGGAATCGGCGCGGACATCATGGTGCAGCCGCCCTCGGCATCGATTTTTATGGCGTTCAGCGGCGCGCCAATGCCGATCAGCATCGCCAACAAATTAGAGCAGCTCGATTACGTGCACGCGGTGGCGCCCGTGCTGATCCAGTTCAATTCGGTGAATGGCCTCGACATTGTTTACGGGATCCAGCCGGACACCTTCGACGCGGTTTCGGGCGGATTTGTGGTGCGCGAAGGAACGACCCTGACCGATCCGAACGACATCCTGGTGGACGACGTGTACGCGCGCGCCAAGAAAATCCATGTGGGGCAGAAACTGCACATCCTCGAGCACGATTTTCACGTGGTCGGCATCGTCGAGCACGGCAAGGGCGCGCGACTCTTTGTTTTCATGTCCACGCTGCAGGAGATGTCGGGCGCGCGCGACAAGGCGTCCGTATTCTTCATCAAGTGCGACCGTTCGGACCACACGGGTGCGGCCGCGGATGAAGTTCACTCCTTGCTACCGGGCTACGAGGTGCGGCCGCTGAAGGATTTCATATCGCTGATGACGTCGTCGAATCTGCCCGGCCTCGGGGCATTCATCAACGTGATGATCGCGATCGCCGTGGGGATCGGTTTTCTGGTGATTTTTCTTTCGATGTACACCACGATCATCGAGCGCACGCGCGAAATCGGCGTACTGAAGGCCCTGGGCGCGTCGAAAGTCTACATCGTCGAAATTATTCTCAGCGAAACCACTCTGCTTTGCCTCGGGGGAGTTGTCTGCGGCATCGGGCTCAGCTATCTCGTCCGGATGATTTGCCTCCGCGTGTTTCCTTCACTCACGATTCTGATCACGCCCAAATGGATGCTGCTGGCCACGCTGATCGCCATCGTCGGCGGTTTGCTGGGCGCCGCCTATCCCGCGTGGCTCGCCAGCCGCAAGGATCCGGTCGAAGCGCTTGCCTACGAATGATTGCCGGAACCTTTTCGCTCCTAGGCAGAAATGCAAAACGCGACTAAAATGATTTTATCCGCGCCAGTGTGTTCGCTCGTCCGGGAGCCGGCTTTGGAGCCGATACTCAAGACTGAAAATCTGTGGAAAGTGTATCGCACGGGCAAAATGGACGTGCCGGCGCTGCGCGGAATCAACGTCGAAATCTTTCCGGGCGAGTTCGTTTCCGTGATGGGGCCTTCCGGCTGCGGAAAATCGACGTTCCTGCACGTGATCGGCGGCCTGGCGCAGGCGACGAAAGGCCACGTCCTGCTGGACGGCAACGATCTCACCGGCATGACCGACGCGGCGCGAACGCTGTTGCGCCGCCACAAAGTGGGATTCGTGTTTCAGAAATTCAACCTACTGCCGACGCTCGACGCGTATCACAACATCGCTCTCGCCCAGCACATCCACGGCGACGGCTTCGATCCGCACCGCTTCGAGGTTGTGACGAAAGTGCTCGGCTTGACGGACCGCTTGCATCACAAGCCTTCGGAGCTTTCCGGCGGCGAGCAGCAGCGCGTGGCGCTGGCGCGCGCGATCATCAGCGAGCCGAAAATCGTGCTCGCGGACGAGCCGACGGGAAACCTCGATACGAAGACTTCGGAAACCGTGCTGGCGTTGCTGCGCCAGCTGAATAAAGAGCTCGGGCAGACGATCGTGATGATCACGCACAATCCGGAAGCGGCGACCTACGGCAATCGCGTGCTGCATATGCGCGACGGAATCGTGGTTGACGGGCCGGCCGTCCACTAACATGCGATCCTTCTGGCGCGGCGTCGGGCGGGTGATCTTCTGGTCCTTCGAACGCGGGAGCTGGCCCTACGATGTGATGGTTGTCGCGATTCTGCTCTTCGTTCTCGTGACGCCGCGCAAGTGGTTTCACGACGAGCCACACGCGAGCGTGCTGGCGAGCTCTGACGTGCAGATAGTCTCCCAGGATACGGACAGCGATACGCGCACGTACCGCCTTGATGCAAAGGCGCTGCCTCCCGAAAAGCGCGCGACGAAATCGACGCCCGAGCTCGAGCGCGAGACGCACGATATTCTTGGCCGGACGGCGGGCGATTTGAAAGACCAGAGGTTCCAGGTGGTGCGCATCGACCCGGCGCTTTCGAGCGACGGCTCGGTGCTCTATTACGACGTGACCGTGCATCCGTGAAGGGCGTTCGGCGCGGGTCTGGTGTTGCGGTATATTACTTCGGGTTGAGTCTATGAAAACAAACGCTGCTATTCAAACTGCAGAATTCACTCCGCCAAGCACGGCGCAGATTCAGGGCGCCATCGACGAGTTGAAGACGCTGCTCGGAGAGCGCGCCACCACGGCCGAAGTGATCCGCGAGCACCACAGCCACGGCGAGTCGTATCATCCCGCCGCGCTGCCGGACGTGGTCTCCTTCCCGCAATCGACCGAAGAGGTGAGCGCGATCGTGAAGATCAGCGCGAAATATGGCGTGCCGATGATTCCGTTCGGCGGCGGCACGTCGATGGAGGCGCAGGTCAACGCGATCTACGGCGGCATCACGCTCGACATGCGCGAGATGAACAAGATACTCAGCATCAGCGTCGAGGACCTGCAGGCGACGGTCGAAGCGGGCGTGACGCGCCTGCAGTTGAACAGGGCGCTGGAAAATTCCGGCTTCACGTTCTTCATCGATCCGGGCGCGGATGCGACGCTCGCGGGCATGGCTTCGACGCGCGCTTCCGGAACAACCGCCGTGCGCTACGGCACGATGCGCGAAAATGTGCTGGCGCTCAAGGTCGTGCTCGCCGATGGCCGCGTGATCAAGACCGGCTCGCGCGCGCGGAAGTCCGCCGCGGGCTACGATCTGACGAAGCTGTTCGTCGGCGCCGAGGGCACGCTTGGCGTGATGACCGAAGTGACGGTGCGGCTGCACCCGCTGCCGGAAGCCGTGGGCGCAGCGAGCTGCACCTTCGCGACGATCCGCGATGCGATCGAGACCGCCATGGTGACGATCCAGCTCGGCATCGCCGTGGCGCGGATCGAGTTCATGGACGAAGTGCAGGTCGAAGCCTGCAACCGGTATTCGAAAACGAACTATCCGGTGGCGCCGATTCTGTTTTTCGAGTTTCACGGCGACAGCGTGCGCAGCGTCGACGAGCAGGCCGAGACCGTGAAGAAGATCGCGGAAGAGCACAACGGGCGCGAATTCCGGTGGTTCACCACGCCGGAAGAACGCGCGCAACTGTGGAAGATGCGGCACGAGGCGTATTTCGCGAACTTGGCGTATCGCACGGGCGCGAAGATGTTCACGACGGATATCTGCGTGCCGATATCGCGCCTCGCGGACTGCATCGTCGAATCGAAAAAGGATATTGAACGCGCACCCTTCCCGGCTCTGATTGTGGGGCATGTGGGCGACGGCAACTTTCACATGTCGTTTATGATTGACCCCAACAGCGCTCCCGAGTTGGCCGAGGCGAAAATTCTGGAAGAAAAAGTGATCCTGCGCGCGCTCGAAATGGGCGGCACGTGCACGGGCGAGCACGGCATCGGCACGGGCCGCAAGAAGTATCTGCCGATCGAACATGGCCCGGCGCTCGACGTGATGCGTGCGATCAAGCAGACGCTCGACCCCGACAACCGGATGAACCCGGGCAAAATGGTCGAGCCGCGCGCGCTGTGGTAGCCCAGATTCCGCTTGACCATCCGATCTCGATGAGTGATAACGCTCGGGCGTCTTTGCGATAGCCGAATCGATCCGCAAAGGCGCACCCTAGCCTTGGCAACGAGCGCATCGACGGCCTCCTCCGCAGCACCCGCGTCGGCCGGAAAAGCTTCCCTTCGTTACGCCTGGTACGTCGTTTTCGTGTTGATGCTGTGCTACACGCTCTCCTTCGTCGACCGGCAAATCCTGAGCTTGCTCGTCGGGCCGATCAAGCACGACCTCCGGATCAGCGACACGCAAATGGGCCTGCTGCTGGGCTTCGCGTTTGCCATCTTCTACACCTTTGCCGGGCTGCCAATCGGGCGACTCGTCGACACACACGGCCGGCGCAACCTGATAGGCGTGGGCATTTTCCTCTGGAGCATCATGACGGCGCTGTGCAGCGCCGCACGGAGCTATTGGACGCTGTTTCTCGCGCGCATCGGCGTGGGCGTGGGCGAGGCAACGCTTTCGCCGGCGGCATTCTCGCTGATCTCGGATTATTTCCCGGCGGAAAAGCTGGGGCTCGCGATCAGCGTGTACACGATGGGGATTTTCTTCGGCTCGGGCGTGGCGCTGGCGATCGGCGGAACGGTCGTCGACAGCGTGATGCACATGCCCGCGCTGCACGTCCCGATCCTGGGAACGATCGCGACGTGGCGCCTTTCGTTCCTGCTCGTGGGCATTCCCGGCATTCTGATTGGGCTGCTCGTCTACACGGTGCGGGAGCCGCTGCGCAAGAATGTGCTGCGCGATGCGAGCGGCGTGATGGCTCACGTCGGTGTGATCGACATGCTGCGGCAGATTGGTCAGCGCTGGCAATCGTTCTGGGGCATGGCGATCGGGATGATTTTTCAGTCGATGGCGAGCTACGCGTTTCTCTCGTGGGCGCCTACTTTTTTCCAGCGCATTCACGGATGGACCGCGGGGCAAGCCGGCAGGGCCTTGGGAATTCTGGTGCTGAGCTTCGGCTGCCTGGGAATGTACGTGGGCGGGCTCTTGTGCGACCACTGGCTGCGGAAGGGAGTCGCCGAAGGGCCGCTGAAGGTGGCCACGATGAGCGCGATCGGCGCCGGATCTTTTCTCGGGCTTGCGATGCTGATGCCGAATCCGCACGTGGCGCTGGCGCTGATGGGGCCGGGGCTATTTTTTCAGGCGATGCCGATCGGAACAATCTACGCGGGCGTGCAGTTGATTTTTCCGAATCAGATTCGCGGGCAGGCTTCGGCGCTCTTCATGTTCATTCTGAATTTAGGCGGCATCGGGCTGGGTCCGCTGCTGCCCGGCGTGCTCAACGATCATTTTTTCAAGAACGAGCGCATGGTGGGGCCGTCGGTGTCGATTACCGTTGTTTTTGCTTCGCTCTGCATGCTGGTGATCTTGCCGCTGACGTACCGCCACTACCGGCGAGATTACATCGCGTTGAAGTCCGCCAGCGGCGGCGCGTAATTGACAGCCCTATCCTAGCGGTTGAACCGCCCAGCTTGCGGGAATGTCCACATAGGAACGATTCAACTCCGCAATCGACTTGCATCCGAGCAGCGCCATGGTGCGTTCGAGGTCGGCGCGCAGAATCGCAATCGCGCGCGCGACGCCGGCCTCTCCCGCCGCGCCCAGGCCGTACATATAGGCGCGGCCGATCAGCACGGCACGCGCGCCGAGGCAGATTGCTTTCGCAATGTCGCTGCCGCGACGGATGCCGCCATCGACCAGCACCTCGGTGCGGCCGCCGACTGCGGCCACGATTTCCGGCAGCGCGCGCAGAGTCGCGGCGTCGCCATCGAGCTGGCGCCCGCCGTGATTCGAGACGATCACGCCCGCCGCGCCTTCGTCGACCGCGCGCTTGGCGTCTTCCGCGATCATCACGCCTTTCAC
>JBKQNJ010000130.1:0-152735 GCA_052146315.1 Candidatus Acidiferrales bacterium
GATTGGCAACTTCAATACGCTGTAGCTTTCTACACATGAATCTGGGGGGGCGCATTCTGGTCTCCACGTTACTGGCGGTAATGGTAACCTCACTTTCGCTTAATGCACGTGCCCAGCAAGATGATGACCGCGCGTATACTGATGGCCCGGTCACTGAGGAGGACTACATAGGAGTTGAGTACGGGCATTTTGAAGAGTACATCGATTGGCTAAATTCGACATGGAGGCCGACCATGGAAGCCATGAAGAAAGCTGGGCTAATCATCGATTACAAGGTCTTCAGGGCCACTCCAAAATCACCGGATCAGCCCAATATATTTCTCTGGATCACTTATAAAAACATGGCGGATTTAGATAAAGGCATCGAGGTAGAAGCAGTGGCCAAGAAAGTAATCGGTAGCACCGAGGTTCAGAATAAGGCCAGAGTGGGCCGGAATGAATACAGAAAAGTTCTGGGCACTGAATTGATTCGTGAACTTATTTTAAAGTGAAATTGTTATAGGTGTTCAAAGCGCGCGCGCCAATATTTATAGAGCTCGCATGAAGCACTGGAAGTCGCGGCCACAGGTTCCATTTCTCGGAGTCCGGGCGCTTCCGGGGCTTCATCCTAGCACCGCCCCTGTGGAAAACGAAAGTTGACCACTACCTGGTTCGGCGCTTCAACCGCGTCGTTACTCAGCGAATCGGCGCGCTGGACGATGCCTATCTCTCTCATGGACGCTCGCCGGGGTTGTCGCGCCTGCTGTGGGAAATTGAGCCGGCTGGGTCTGAGGTGAGGCTGCTGCGCGCCCGTCTTGGCCCGGACTCGGCTATCACGTTGCCGATGACGGAATACACCGCACGTATACCCCGAATTTGTCCACGCGCGGCGCTACCTGGCACAGGCTTCTCAGCAGGTGGAGTTGTGTCCGGCTGCCATCGCCGAGGTCGAGAAAATAAACTCTTGGGAAACTCTTTCCTTAGCCAAAGGGCAGCTAGGCCGTGTTTACGCCGTTCAGGGCAAAAGACAAGAGGCGCTGGAAATCGCCGACAAATTGCGGCGGCGTTCCATGCAACAATATAAGGATCCTTTTATGTCACCAGAGACGTTGCAGGCCACCATCATGTCATTAGAACGCTCGTCGGTCGAATTCTTGCGCTGGTTTGCCGGTTAGTCACGATAAACACTGAGGGTTCAACAGGAAACTGACCCACTATAAAACATCAGAGACCAAAGCAAGATGCCGCGCTTCCCTTCGTTTTTCAGGGTAAAAAGGCCGCCCTTCGACTTCGCTCCCTTCGCAAGGGGTGCTCAGGGCAGGCAGGACAAGCGGCGCTACCCGCCGCTGCGGGTGCAAGCGGCGCACATCTAAATCTTTAGGACCACCCCATCTTACGCCCGTGCCGAGCGCGTAAAGAATTCGTAAGGAAATCGAAGAAAATTCCGTTCGAACCCATCAGGAAAAGCTATCGAAGCGATGAAAATATCCGTTCGACCAAGGTCTACGTGGCGCTTGACGCGAGCCGAACGCCTGGAGTAACGTCGCCGCGCCTTACTATCGCGAAAGCTGACCGCAGGCCCCCTGCGGCGGGGAGGACGGACGGATGGACCCAAAGAGTGTTCTTGAATATGCCTCGAAGCACAACGCCAAGATCCTCGATCTGCGTTTTATCGACGTGCCTGGCGTATGGCAGCACGTCAGCTACCCGATTCAGGAGCTTACGGCGGAATCATTCCAGGATGGGTTTGGCATGGACGCCAGCTCGATCCGCGGATGGGCCCAGATTCACGAATCCGACATGTTGTTGATCCCCGACCCCAATACGGCGTTCATGGACCCCTTTCGCGACACGCCGACGCTGATCATGATCTGCGACGCGCAGGATCCGCTCTCGCGCAAGCCCTACGAGCGCGACGTCCGGAATCTCGCGCATCGCGCCGAGGATTTTTTGCAGAAGAGCGGCGTGGCCGACCAGGCGTTTTTCGGCGCCGAGGCGGAATTCTTCATTTTCGATAGCGTGCGCTTCGATTCGAAGCCGCAGCACGGCTTCTATTTCATCGACTCGGATGAAGGCCGCTGGAACACGGGCCGCGCCGAGCACAACCTCGGCTACCGCACGCGCTACAAGGAAGGCTACTTCCCCGTTCCGCCGATGGACCATTTCCAGGATATGCGCACGGACATGGTGCTGAAGCTGCAAGAAGTCGGGATCAACATCGAGTGCCATCACCACGAAGTGGCCACCGCCGGGCAGGCCGAGATCGACTTCAAGTTCGACACGCTGATCAAAGCGGCGGACAACATGTGCAAGTACAAATACGTGGTCCGCAACGTGGCGTATCAGTACGGCAAGACGGTGACGTTCATGCCGAAGCCGATTTTTTCGGACAATGGCTCGGGCATGCACACGCACCAGTCGCTTTGGGGCAAGGGCAAGCCGCTCTTCGCGGGCGACATGTACGCCGGACTCAGCCAGCTCGCGCTGTGGTATACCGGCGGGCTCCTGAAGCACGCGCCAGCGATCGTGGCGTTTGCCGCGCCAACGACCAACTCCTACAAGCGGCTTGTGCCGGGCTACGAAGCGCCGGTGAACCTCGCGTACTCGCGACGGAATCGCTCGGCCGCGGTGCGCATCCCGATGTACTCGACCAATCCCAAGACGAAGCGCCTCGAATTCCGGCCGCCCGATGCGTCGTGCAATCCGTATCTGGCGTATTCGGCGATGCTCATGGCGGGCCTCGACGGAATCGAGAACAAGATCGATCCGGGCGGCCCGCTCGATAAGGACATCTTCGATCTTTCGGCGGAGGAGCTGGCGCACGTTCCCTCCGTGCCGGGCTCGCTCGACGCGTCGCTGAAGGCCCTCGAAAACGATCACGCCTTCTTGACGAAGGGCGGCGTCTTCACGAAGGAATTCATCGATCTGTGGATCGACTACAAGATGAAGAAGGAAGTCGATCCCGTCCGGATGCGCCCGCACCCGTACGAATTCGAACTGTATTACGACATTTAGACGCTACCCTATTGGCGGATGTTCGGGGGACTCTGCTTTCCGGCACCGCCAGAGGAACGGCTATGTCATTAGTATGCAATAGTTATCCTTCGATAAGGGAGAGGCGTGGCTAAGCCCTCTGCATTCAACAAGACTAATTTGGTCAAATGATTGCCGACAGACCCTGGGGTAGGCGGGGGCTCGCTCCACGTGGACGAAGCTTCGCGGGTAGGGGATGCGTGCTCAAACTTAGGTACGTCGTACCGTTAATTCTCTTGCTTCTAATCATGGTTGCGATAGCACAACCAACCTACGCCGACACCTACGATTTCAATTTCACCGCGACATCCGGCGCCGCTCCCGCAGACGGATCTTTCACGTATAACGGCTCCGAATTCACGGCATTTAACATCGACCTGCCAAACAGCGACATCGGACTCGGCGCCGTGGAACAGGACCTTTCCGCTCTCGGTATCACAGACCCTCAATACTTTGAGGACATCACCTCCACCGCCACTGGCTATTACTACTATGCAGAGGGTACGTTCAACTTAGGTCGAGCCGCATTGATACTGGACGGTCTTGGTGACCCCGATCCCACAAATGAAGCGAACATCGCGGAAGCGGTCGACGTTGGGGGGGAGGGCACCAACAATTCCGTCGGCGACGAGGGGGTTGGCACTTATGCGCTAACAGACATCAGCGCCGTTCCCGAGCCAGACGCCCTCTCATTGTTGTTCGCCGGGCTGGTGGGACTGGGGCCAATGGCAGTAAGGAAAAGCCTACGGGGAAAACCACGGGCCAACACACCATAGTGATCAGTGAGCGGGGATTTACGTTTCTCGGATATTGGATTGCCAAGCGAGGCGGCACCAAAGGATTGACAGATGTTCGGAGGGTCTCGGGCCGGAGCCGCGTTCCGGCCCTTACTTTTTCCGGCGAGTAGCTGGATAATCGTCTTCACCGCTCCGGTCATGGAATACGCGCAAGTCACGTACCGGCTGTTCGTTGGATCACACCCTCAGACCGTTGACGATATCGAGAGGCTGCGCCGGGATTTGGCAATCACGGCCATACTGAATTTGCAAACGGACGAGGATATGGCCACCGCCGGCTTGGATTGGAAGCCCCTTGAGGTCCATTACAGCACTTGCCCCGTTGTTCTCTTCCGAGTGCCCATGAAGGAAGAACAAGGCGAGATGCGAGAGAAACTTTTTCAGTGCATCAGCGCGCTGGAGCAACTGCTCTCGTCGGGCCACACGGTATATCTCCACTGCACGGCCGGCATCGGACGCTCACCGACCGTCGCCATCGGCTACCTTCACCATTGCATGGGCTGGGAATTGAACGCCGCCGCCCGTTACCTGAAAGAGGTCCGGAAATGCTCCCCTCATCTAGAAGCGCTCGGGCTGGCAATTGTGGACCAAGCCAGGCTAGAGTCTGCCGACTGGTGGACGATGTAAAACCGCCTTGTGGGTCCCCGTCGCCCGGCGGGGCTTTTTTGGCGGTGCAATGACGGAGGCCTGTGAAAAGGAGTGCCAGCGCCCCGCGGAAACCAAGAAAGTGTGGGCGCGGCCTCGTGGCCGCGGAAAACGGTGGAAGCGTGGGCCTTTAGGCCCTCGAAAAAGAGCGCTAAGATAGCCGGGCTTTAGCCCCGGGGTTTCTGTGCCTCCAGCTCCGCAAGAAATCAGGACGTTCTTCGTGACGTCGGCCACGGCGGGCCACCGGCCTGTCTTGCAGACGACGAGAATGTCGTCACTACTGCTGGAGGTTCTTCAGGCGAATCGCGGGCAGAAAAGATTTCTGTTGCATGAATTTGTAATCATGCCGGACCATTTCCATCTTCTGCTCACTCCCGGGCCGGATGTCTCTCTGGAGAAATGTTTGCAGTACATTAAGGGCGGCTTTTCGTTTCGTGCGAGGAAAGAACTCGATTTCAAAGCAGCCATCTGGCAGCAAAGCTTCACGGAGCATCGCATCAAGGACGCGGACGATTACGCGCAACACCGCGCATACGTCTGGCGCAATCCGGTGAACAGATTTCTGGTCGAGGAGCCGGCGTTATTTCCGTATTCTTCGGCGTACCCGGGAGCGGAAATAGACGCTGCACCCCCGTGGCTAAAGCCACACTAATAAGCGTCGCTTTTCGAGGGCCTGAAGGCCCACGCTTCCACCGTTTTCGCGGCCACGGGGCCGCGTTTACACCCTTCCGCTGGCGCCCATTTGCAGGGCCTAATCGGTTCTCACCAGTTCTGCGGGGTCGCGCTTACACCATCCGCGCTTCCGCGCTTCGAGCGGTCACCGCTTTCGCGGGCTTCGTATGCGGCGATAGCGCGCCGGTTGTGTTATAAGCAGCCGGCGGGATGGCGGCGCTACTGCGTAGGCCCGCCCATCTGCTAAACTTTTGGTGGGGTTGTCCACGACGATGAAACTTTTTGGGCGCGAAGGCGGCGGTGCGGCTTCCGGCGACAGAGGCGAACGTGCGCGCGGCAACGGGCACGCGCACCCGGCGCACCGGCTGACGCTCAATCTAACGAACGCCGAAAACTTCGCCCACATGCTGGCGAAGAGCCGCGCCTCGCGGACGATCGAGGTAGCCGACCTGCTCGCGGGAATGTACATCTGCGATTGGGAGCGCCTCTCGAAATACTGGGAAGATTATCGCCAGGACGAGATCGAGGAATTTCTGCAGCGCATCTGCCAGATCAGCCCGCAGCGCTGGCACGCCTGGATCGAAGACTACGACGCAGAGCGGCGCAACGAAGAGCGGCTGGCGCGCACGTGGCAGCCTCTGCGCCGTCTGCTGAAGCAGATTCCCGCCGAGCGGCCGGTGCAGCTTTCCGACGCGCTCGCGACCGTCCTGAAACAGGCCGAGCAGATCACACCGTTTTACGATCGCACGCCCGAGCGGTCGATCCCGATTCTCACCAGCGAGTGCGTCCTGCTCTGCATCGCGCGCACCTACGGGACGGAAATCACCAAGAAGCTCCTGGCGACCGGCATGGACGCGGCGAAGCTCGAGAAAGACGTCTTCACCCCAAAGCGCGCCCCCCTCTCCTAGCGAGACCTGTACTTCAGGTCAACTTGACGCTGACGTTTCACTCTGCCAACGTGATTCCGGCGGCAGTATCGCCCGCCCTCTCGACGAGGGCCGAACGCTCTTTGAAAATTCGCGACTCGAAGACCAGCGAAAAAGGACTAGGTCGCCTGGAACCGGGCACTCTCCGGGCTCTCTGCGCCTCCCGGCCCTGAGTCCGTCGAAAGACGAAGGGAGCGGTGAGCAGTTGTCGCTTTTCTCCGTGCTCTCTGTGGCCCGCTCAGTGCTCTCTGTCTTTTGTGCGGACGCGCCTTTGGCTCACACTCAGCCATTGGCAACCGTTTTCTAATCGACACTGCGGCGATTAGAAACGCCCGCAACTCATTGTAAACACTCGGCGGTGGTCACTTCTAATCGACACAGTGAGAGGAGGGCCGCACAGAGCCTTTTCCCGTTGACCTCGGAGCCCGCGAAGAGAGATTCTTCAGCCGACTAGAAACAACATCGTCGGCTTCAGAATGACGATCCTCATCGGATCGTCAAATGATCATCTTGAAATGCGGCCACAGGACCGACAGCGGCGCAATCGGCTGGCGGCAGACGTAGACCTTGATCGAGGACTCGACCGCCATCGTGTGGGCGTTGGTAATGGTGGCGGCGAGTTGGACGTCGCGGAAATAACGGATGTAGTCGGATGAGCGCTCGCCAAAGATGATCACGCACGAGCCGGTATACTGGCGCGGTCCCCAAGAAAAATAGGCGTTGTGGCCGCTGATCGCGCGCGGCAAGCCGAGCGCGGGGCCGTAGTAGTCGATCGCGCCCGCCTCGCCGTAATTCCCTGCCAGGATCGCGCATCCGGCGCGGTCGGCCGCCGGCAGATCGCGGTAGACCTGCGCGACGCCATCCGCGATGTTTTCCCAGCCGAACATATCCGCGTAGAGTTGCGGAAGCTGGACGCCCACCGCGTCGCGCTCGGTCTTCACCGAATTCGCGTAGGGCAATATCTGCGAGTAGTGCAGGAACGCACCGACCGGCAGCACGGGCACGCCAAACGGCAGCGCCACCAAGCCGGCGATGACCAGCAGCGTGGGCAGCGTGGTCCGCAGCCACCTCCACCGTTTTACCTCCACGAGATCTTCGATTGCCACGCCGCCCGCCGCCATCAGTATCGGATACGCCGGGAGCAAGTAATACGATTTGCCGTCCAGGACGATAAAAACGGCGAGCACGATCACGTACGCGACTCCGAGAAACCGGAACGGCTTCCCTTTCGGCGCGAAAAGCAGCCACGCCAGCCCGCCAGCCCACACCGGCAGCGCAATCGGGCTTAGGAAAAGGATCTGGTCGCTCAGGAAACGCAGCGGCGAGATCGGAATATTTTTATAGAGCTGCGCGTTGCGCACCACTTCGATTTGCGGCCAGCCGTGGCGCGCCTCCCACAGCAGGTTCGGAAAAAACAGCACCAGAGCAATCGCGCCGCCGATCAATACCCATTTCGAAAGCAGCAGACGCCACTGGCCCGCGAGGCTGAGTCCCGCAATCAGCGCGAAGCCGAAAACGAGCATCGTGTGCTTGTTCTCGAGGCCGATTCCCGCGACAGCGCCGAACGCCAGCCACCATTTCGGCGACGCGCCCTTCACGATGCGCACCACGATCCACGCGCCGAGCGGCCAGAAGAGCGGCTCGAACGCGTTCATCGAAAGGAAGCTGTCGAAGGCGAAATACGCGGGAGCCCAGAGAATCGCGCTGGCCGCGAGAAACTGGCCGTAGCGTTTGGCGCCCAGTTCGCGCGCGAGGATGCCGGTGAGAAAGACAACCACCGCGCCCGTCAGCACGGGAAGCAGCCGGATCGAAACGAGCGAATTGCCGAAGGCGTGTCGCTCGAACCACGCGACGAGCGCGATCAGCGGCGGCTGGTCGACGTAGCCCCAGGCGAGGTGCTGGCCGCAGGCCATGTAGTAGAGCTCGTCGCGAAAGAAGCCGTAGCGCGCGACGCCAGCGAACTGCGCGATGAGCTTGATTGCGGCGAGGCCGGCGAGAATGGCGGTTGCGGTGAGGGCGCGCCCGCGCGCCGCCGCGGCGACGAGCGTGCCCTCGCTGAATTCTTCGGCGCGAGTCTCGCTCATGCCGCTGACGCCGCCAGCACGGGAAGGAGATGCACGCCCCGCCGCAAAGGCAGGGCGTGTGGGCCGGCTGAATTCGCGTTCATTGAACCATTAGTGGGATTCCGAGGCGGCAGCCGCTGGGACCACCGTCGCGCTCACGATGCTGTCGATCTTCGGGAAATTTTTCTCGATATACGCTTTCCCCTGCGACGTGATGGCGCCCTGATTCGGCTGCTCGCCGTAGCCGCTGTAGAGGTTCTTGACGACGTCCATTCCCGAGGTGACTTGGCCGAACGGAGCGAAGCCCTGGTTGTCGAGAAACGTGTTGTTGCCGAAATTGATGAAGAGCTGCGTGGTGCGCGGGTTCGGGCCGGCCGTGGCAAACGTGAGATAGCCGGGCTTGTTGCTCTGGGTCACGGGATCGTCCTTGATGTTCGCGCTCTGCCACGCGCGATTGACCGCCGGATCAGGCGTGAGCCCGAACTGGATCATGAAGCCCGAAACCACGCGGAAAAACGGCGCGCCGGTGAAGAAGCCGTGCTTCACGAGGTTGTAGAAGCGGTCCGCGCCGATCGGTGCCCAGGCGCGATTCACCTCCACGACGAAGTCGCCCTTCGTGGTCGTGAATTTCACGTCATAAACGTCCGGCGCTTTCGCTTTCAGAGTGGCCGGTTGCAGCAAAGCAGGATCGGTTGTCATGTGTGCCCTCGAGTGCTCTCCTGACGGTTGTGCCGCGGATTGAGCCTGCCCCGCCGCCAATGCCGGAACAAGCGCCACAAAAATGCACAGCAAGAATGGAACAGTGATGCGTTTCATACGAGCTTTCCTCTCATTGATTCTGCAAAAGCGGATTCGCAAACGCCTCCACATTTTGCAGGAAGCGCAGCGCATTGCCACCAAGAATCATCTGAATTTCTTCCTCCGAGTAACCTCGATCGAGCAGCGCCTCGGTAATCTGCGGCAGATGCGACGCGTCTTCCATGCCGTAGGGCATATTGGCGCCGTCGAAATCCGACCCGAGCCCGATGTGGTCGGCGCCCGCGATTTTCACCGCGTAGTCGATATGATCGACAATTTCCGTCCAATCCACGCGAGGCAGCTTGCCCGCGGCGACCATCTCGCGCACTACGTTGTCGGCATCGATCATAAACCGGCCGGGCTCCCCGCCGCCGCGCCGTTTCACCTCCGCATCGATTTCACGCTCAAACTGCGCGTCGGCCTTCTCCACATTCCGGAATTTCTGGCTGAGAAAACCCATGTGGAAGTTGATCTGAACCACGCCGCCTTTCGCCGCCAGGGCACGGATCAGGTCGTCGCGCAGATTGCGCGGTCTGGCGCACAGCGCGTAGCACGACGAGTGCGATGCGAAAACCGGCGCTTCGCTCGTCGCGAGTACGTCGGCGACCGTCTTATCCGACGCGTGCGACACATCCACCGCCATGCCCAGCCGGTTCATCTCGCGGATCACGTCCTTGCCGAAATCGCTCAGGCCGTTGTGCAGGGGCTCGTCGGTCGACGCGTCCGCCCAATCCGTGTTGCGCATGTGCGTCAGCGTCATGTAACGCACGCCGAGATCGGCGTATTGCCGAAGCACGCCGAGGTCGTGATTCAGCATGTGGCCGCCCTCAACCGCCAGCAGGACGGCGATCTGCCCCGCCGCGCGAGCAGCGAGGATATCTTGTGCGTTCCTCGCAAGAACAAGATCGCGCGGGTGCCGGGCGACGTTCCGGTGCACCGCTTCGATCTGCTTGAGCGCGCGCTCCACTGCTTCCGCGCCCGTTATGGTGCCGGGCATCCAGACGGCGAAGAAGATCGCGCCCACGCCGCCTGCGCGCAGTCGAGGAATGTCGATCGAGCCGTCCGCGTGTGCGGCCCCAAGATCGAAATCATCGCTGAGCAGGCGCTGCGTGGTGTCCGTATGGGTGTCAATCACGAGCGAACGAAAGTGCAGATCGCGCGCCCGCGACGAGATGCCGGACGCGATGCCCGATTCCACCTCAGCCATCAGCCTTGCGGCCCCCTTCCGAATCTCATTCCCCGCTTCGATTAAACCACATGTTTGCGCCGCAATGCGCCGTTGAAATTCACGACAACTCCCTCTATCGGCGTTGCATCGTGCCGAAAAGAAGCATGCTAGACTGCGCCCCAGAGTCGACGTCGGACGTTTCCATGCCCAACGAACATATTGGAGAGTTGAGAAAGTACGTCGCCGAACTCGCGCGCGAGAGTGGCGAGGCCAGGTCCGCCCCTCTCAAGCGGATCATCGAGCTGATCGGCAAGAATTTCGGCGTCCAATGGCATGAAGTCGCCATTCTCGGGCTCACCTCCGACGAACGCTCCCTGCGATTTATTATGCCGGACGGTCTCCGCGTCATAGGGCAGATTCCGTTGTCGAGCGTGAACGCTTTGGCCGCCAGAACGGCCCGCGAAAAGCGCTCCGAACTCATCAACCATTTCTCCGTGGTGCCTCACGCGTCGGTGTTCGAGGGCGTTCCAATTAGCGAAACCGAGCGCGGCGACCCGATTCAGAAGATCATGAGCGCCCCGATCGCGATTGGACACAAGGTGGTCGGCGTGCTGCAAGTGTCGCGCAAGGGCAAGGCGGCGGCCGATGCGGGCGCGGACTTCACCTATCCGCAGCTTCGCGACCTGAAGACGATCGCCGATATGCTCGGGCCGTGCGTCCTGCTGTGCAACAAGCAGCCGGAACCCACCGCTTAGCATAGAAATCCGGGTGCACCTTTCACGGCGCTGTAATCATAGGCTGTGAAATGAGTTGACATCACTCAGCCTGCTTGCTAATTTTCGTTCGCAACATCTTCTCTTTCGACGTGAAAGACGGGAGGCACCGCAAGCCGGGAAGCTCATGGCGTTCGTCGCGAAGAAAATTTTCCTCACCAAGGGAACCGGCAAACACCGCGAGCGCCTTTCGAGCTTCGAGCTCGCGCTGCGAAACGCGGGCATTGCCGCCTGCAACATCGTGCGGGTTTCGTCGATCTTCCCCCCTCATTGCAAGCTGATCTCGCGCAGCGAAGGGCTGAAGCATCTGAAGCCCGGGCAGGTTGCGTTCACCGTGATCAGCGAGAATCAGACGCGCGAGCCGCACCGTCTGATCGCGGCGGGTGTCGGCCTGGCGCTTCCGAGCGACAAGTCGATGTACGGCTACCTCTCCGAACATCATTCCTTCGGCGAGACGGAAGAAGTCGCGGGAGAATACACGGAAGAGCTCGCCGCCGAGATGCTGGCCACCACGCTGAACGTCGAGTTCGATCCCGATCTTTCGTGGGATGAAAAAAAAGAGGTCTACCGCATCTCGAACAAAATCGTCCGCACGATGAACATCACGCAATCGGCCGTGGGCGATAAGCGCGGCCTGTGGACCACGGTGCTGGCGGCGGCCATTTTGGTGGGCGAAGACGATTAGCGGATTCGTAGTTGCATTGGAAGGCCCGGCGTTGCAATCTGGAGTTGAGCCGTCCCCCTCGACGGCAATACGCCTCGCACCGAGGCTACGGGCAGAGCGAAGAGCATAATTCCCAAAGGAAAACCCAAAGGAAGAATGGACCAACGATGAGTCGATACACTCCCATGCCGCCCGACAATTTCGGCGGCCTGTCCGAAGAGCACTCACTCTACGAAGCGTCGCGCGCCGTGATCTTCCCGGTGCCACTCGAGCGCACCACCACCTACGAGCATGGCACACGCAACGGCCCGGCCGCCATTTTGAAGGCCAGCCAGAATATGGAGCTCTACGACGAGGAACTGGAGCTCGAGCCATACAAGGAAATCGGCATCCACACGCTGCCGCCGATCGACACGATGGATGGCACGCTCGACGAAGTGATCACCGAGCTCTTCACGGCCGAGTGCGCCCTGATGGACGACGACAAATTCCCGGTTGCGATCGGCGGCGAGCACAGCCTTACGCCGCCGCTCGTTTCCGCCGTCACGAAGAAATACAAGAACCTGAGCGTGCTGCAAATCGACGCCCACGCGGACCTGCGCGACGAATATCAGGGCAATCCGGCGAGCCATGCGTGCGCGATGCGCCGCGTCCTGGAATTTTGCCCCGCCGTGCAGGTGGGCATTCGTTCGCTGTGCGTCGAAGAGGCGCAGGCGATTCCCCACTTGCGCACGAAAATCTACTGGGCCAACGATATCGTCCGCGCGCCGCTGAAAGCCTGGATCGCGAAGGTGCTGGCCGATTTGAGCCCCAACGTGTATCTGACGATCGATCTCGACGGCTTCGATCCATCGATCATTCCCGCTACAGGTACGCCCGAGCCGGGCGGACTCGATTGGCATCAGGTGACGTCGCTGGTACGCGCCGTCGCGCATCATAAAAAGATTGTGGGCATGGACGTGGTCGAGCTGATGCCGCTGCCGGGCGAGCACGCCTCCGACTTCCTGGCCGCGAAGCTGATCTACAAGTGCCTGGGATATGTTTTCTGCCGCGAGTAAACTGGCCGCGGGCGGTTTCGTAGGCGTCGCTTGGCGCTCAACTTGGGAGGTCCAATGATTCTTGCCGCGTGGATCGCGCTTCTTTCGGACAAGGTCTACTTCATTGGAGTTTCGTCGCGCGGGCTGATCAGCTGGATCGTGCTCGGCCTGATCGCCGGATGGATCGCGGGCCATTTGGCGCGCGGCCGCGGCTTTGGTTGCATCGTCGACGTGATTCTCGGGCTGATCGGCGCCGTGATTGGCGGCTGGATCTTCACGCGCCTTGGCATCTCCACGATCGGTTTCTGGGGCAGCCTCGCCGCGGCCACGGTCGGCGCGATTCTGCTCGTGCTGATCGCGCGCCTCTTCTCCGGCGGCGGCTCCCGCGAGTAGGCCGCGTCGCTCACCGCTAGCGCGACGACAGCCACTGGAAGACGACCCACACCACCGGGCTCGCGAGGATCAAGCTGTCGATGCGGTCGAGCATGCCGCCGTGGCCCGGCAGCAGCGAACTCGAATCTTTCACCACCGCCCCGCGCTTGTACGCCGATTCGATCAGGTCTCCCGCCTGCCCTGCCACATTGGCCAGCGCCGCGGTGATCAGCAGGGCGGCGGCGTCCACCTGCATCCACTTGGCGAAGAAAATCGCCACTGCCAAGGAACCGATCACATTCGCGAACGCACCCTCCCAGGTTTTCTTCGGGCTCAGCGCCGGGGCCATCGGCAGCCGCCCAAGCGCCTGACCGACGAAATACGCGAAGATATCTCCAGCCCACACCAGCGCAAGCGTGAACAGCACCAGTTCGCGGCCCCTGTGCTCGATTTCGTAAATTCGCACGATGTAGCTGAACGGCAGCGCAACGAACAGCAATCCCGCCGAGCTGATCGCGACGCCCGGCAGCACGTCGTGCAACGATCGCCGCGTGCCGAGGCCGATCGCTACCGCACCGAAGACGAAGACCAGCAGCACCGCTTCGATCGATAGCGTGCCGCTGGCCGCTTCGCGGATGATCGACACGCCGCCGCTCAGGTTGTGCGTCTCGACCAGCCCCAGCGAGTGCTGCGCATAAAAGAGCGCCGCCGTGCAGACGATCGTCCACTTGCGAAAGGCGTGCAGGCCGATGCGTTCGCCCAAATCGAAAAATTCGAAAAGTGCCAGGATCGCCACAAGCGTCGCGGCGACCGTCAAAATCGCGGGCGGAGCCCACCACACCAGAATTACGACGACAGGGATCAAGACGAGCGCGGTGAGAATGCGAACCAGCATCGAGCCTCAGCCCCGCACCGGGCGGCTCGTGCCCCCGGCGCGGCTTTCGCGGCCGGCGGTCTCAGCGCGGCCGGATGATCCCGCGCGGGCGCGCGGCGCGCCCAGGCCGCCGTAGCGGCGCTCGCGCTTTTGATATTCGATCAGCGCCTCGAGCAGCCTCGCGCGCGAAAAATCGGGCCACAGCGCTTCGGTGACGTAGATTTCCGCGTACGCGATCTGCCACAAGAGAAAATTGCTCACGCGCATCTCGCCGCTCGTGCGGATCAGCAGGTCGGGATCGGGCAGCCCCGCGGTGTAGAGATGCCTCGAGATGTCGTCTTCGTGCGCGCGAAAAGATGCGGCGCCATCGGCGCGCGTTTCATTGACCTCGGCGAGCAGCGCGTTGAATGCGTCGGTCAGCTCGGCGCGCCCGCTGTAATTCAGCGCGACCACCAGCTTCATCCCCGTATTGCCCTCGGTGAACCGCATCGCCTCGGTGATGTCTTTGCGCACGCCTTCGGGCAATTGCGCCTGGCGCCCGATGAAGACCATTCGAATATTGTTCTTGTGGATCGCGGGCAGCTCGCGCTTCAGATAATCGCGCAGCAGGCGCATCAGGAAATCGACTTCCGTCTGCGGCCGCCGCCAGTTCTCGAGCGAAAATGCATAGAGCGTGAGGCATGGGACGCGCAGCTGCGCGCACGTCTCGATCACGCCGCGCGCCGCCTTCACGCCCGCGCGATGCCCCGCGATGCGCGGCAGGTGGCGCCGCTCCGCCCACCGCCCGTTGCCGTCCATAATGATGGCCACGTGGTCGGGCAATCGCTTCGCGTCGAGCTTTTCGAGAAGTTCCGCTTCCTCGCGGTTCGCTGGCTTTAGGAGGTCGCTGGCTTTCACCGGAAATCGCTCAAGGAGTGCAGGTTATGCACGTTCACAAAAAAGTTCGCCAGCGAAAGTAGCACAGCGACTATCCCCGCGCAACACCGTCGGAGGCGAGCGCCGGAGGCGCGATTGTCATTAGCCCGGCACGAAGCCTTGCGAAGTGCCGGGAAGGCAGAAAACAGGAGTCGCAAGTCTCGGAGGGACGATTGACGTACATCGCCGCCATTTTGGCCGTGCGGCCCGGCCTTTTCGCGGCCGGAACCTTGGCATTGTCCCCGCGGCCGAATGATACGATCACGGCGGTCGACCCTGAGCTTTCGAAGAGCCTGAGCAATTTTGCGTAGGTTGGTGAATGCGCGGAAATATCTCGAATCTGCTTGCCGGCGTACAGCAGCACGCCGCCACGTGGTTCGCATCGCTCGACACCCGGCCGGTGCGTGCGACAGCGTCGGGCGACGAATTGCGGCGCGCGCTGGGCGGCCCGCTTCCCGATGCGGGGACCGCGCCCGAGGTCGTCACCCAGATTCTCTCGAGCGCCGGGATGCGAGGCACCACCGCCTGCGCGGGTCCGCGATTTTTCGGCTTCGTGGTAGGAGGCACGTTGCCCGCCGCGCTCGCTGCGGATTGGCTCGTGTCGTCCTGGGATCAGAATGCCGGCATTTTCGTGCTGTCTCCGCTGGCCGCGGTGATCGAGCAGATCGCGGGCTCGTGGCTGCTCGAGCTTGCCGGGCTGCCGACGACGATGAGCTTTGGGTTCGTCACCGGCGGGCACATGGCGAATTTCACCGGGCTGGCCGCGGCGCGGCATCGCGTGTTGCGCAACGCGGGATGGGACGTCGAGGCCGACGGCCTCTTCGGCGCGCCGCCCATCGACGTGATGGTGAGCGAGGAAGCGCACTACACGATCTCCACGGCGCTGCGCCTCCTCGGGCTCGGCGCCAATCGCGCGCGGCGAATCCCCACCGACAGCCAAGGACGCATGCGCGCCGACGAACTGGCCGCCGCGCTGCGCGGGCGCGAGGGGCCGTGCATCGTCTGCGCGCAGGCGGGCGACGTGAATACGGGCGCGTTCGATCCCCTCGGCGAAATCGCCGACGCGGCAAAGAGCCGCGGCGCATGGCTGCACGTGGATGGCGCGTTTGGCCTGTGGGCCGCGGCGTCGCCCGGGCGCGCGGCACTGGTTCGCGGCGTCGAGCACGCCGATTCGGTAGCCGCCGACGCGCACAAGTGGCTCAATGTCCCCTACGATTGCGGGCTCAGTTTCTGCGCGGACGAGGCTGCGCACCGCGGCGCGATGTCGCTGGCCGCTGCGTATATCGTCGCCACGGGAAGCGAGCGCGATCCCCATGAATTCGTGCCGGAAGAATCGCGTCGCGCTCGCGGGATTCCCGTTTATGCCGCGCTGCGATCGCTCGGCCGCCAGGGCTTTGCCGAATTGGTCGAGCGAAATTGCCGTCAGGCAAGCCGCTTCGCCGAAGCCTTGCGCGCAGCGGGATACGAAGTCCTCAACGAAGTGGTGCTCAACCAGGTGCTCGTTTCCTTCGGCACGCCCGAGCAAACCCAGCGCACCATCGCCGCAATTCAAGAGGACGGCACGTGCTGGTGCGCAGGTACCGTCTGGAAGGGACGCACCGCCATGCGCATCAGCATCTGCAACTGGTCGACCACGGATGAGGACGTCGAGCGCAGCATCGACGCTATCCTCCGCGCAGCACACATGCACGCCAGCAAATCAGCATGACCCGCCAGTGTTTCATTTTCGAGTGTGTGTTTCGGGTGTCCCATCTTCGGTTTGTAAGGGTGGGGCTTTGGGCCGGGTCTCTGTTCCTGTACCTTTCCCGACTTGGTTGAACTCCGTGCGAGCTAGTAGGTCCCGCCACCGGCTCTTATGGCTTTGTGTTTATTCTCGATGTCACATCGACTTTCCGCTTCTGGTCCTTGAAGAATTCTCGTTCACCAACAAAGCGAAGCTCGCGTGGAAACACGCCAGTCTTTACGAATTTCTTGTGACTCTCTATATGACCTCTCCGAAAACCACGTCTGTAGCGTTTTTCGGCGAGATTTGCGAGCTTCTCGTGCAGGAATTCCCGGAGTCTGGCACCCCTGCCCCCGGGCCGCGGCCCCCGGTCTCCGAGAAACTCCATGATTTCGGTTATTGTCCTGTTTAGCGAGGCGGAAGCCCCGCCTATCGAGTCTTTATCCATCGAACCACCTCCTCGAAGCGCACATCATAACCCCTCGTGTAATAAGGCGAATGGCGCGAGTTTTTACATCATACGGCGCCAACGACGTGCTTTTATAATCAGAAGTTAAATATTACCATGTATAAATTCGAGGTGACGGGGATGGACAGTGGGATTTGAGGACAGGGCCGCAGCTCTAGTGGCAACGGCCGCGAAGATCGCTCGGTTGCAGGGGCTGACACTGGACGCGGACGTTCTCGAATCGTCAACGGCCAGCCTCATACCCACCGGGTCCCACGACGACTGGGGAGAGCGGGTGGATTTCTACACTCTCATGCTCGAGGTTCCGATCCCGGTCTACGCAGCCATTGAGGGCCGCGCGCATCTGGAGAAACGTCTGAACGAGCGCGTTGCCGAACTTGTCCGCGCCGCTCCGGGCAACAGGATCACGGAAGTGGTAATAAGCCCCGTGCTCGCGGACAGTTCTCGACCGACGCAAGTAATTCCTACTGACGGAACAACTGAAGAGGCGCCCCCATCATTCTGGCAACCCGGATGCTTTCGGCTTTTCATCAGCCACACTTCGGCAAATAAGGAGAGCGCCCATCGGCTTAAAGAAGGATTGGCGCAATATCATGTCGCCGCATTCGTCGCACACGACGACATCGAACCGGCTAAGGAGTGGGAGGCAGAGATCGAGCGCGCACTACGAACTTCAGACGCACTGGCGGCCATAATCACCGCGGACTTCGTAGGAAGTCGATGGTGTGACCAAGAGGTTGGGTACGCCCTAGGGCGGGGAAAGCTTGTCCTGCCGCTGTGTAAAGATGCCGTGATACCCCACGGCTTCCTTGGAAAATACCAGGGGTGCAAGGCCCAAGGATTGCTCACTTCGGCCGTGGCGGAACAGGTTTACAACCTCCTCCTCGCCAACGAGTTAACATCTCAACGCATGATCGATGCAGTCGTGGACCGCATGGTTACGTCCAGTAGTTTCGATACCACAAGGCGCACAATGAAATTGCTCGAAAAGCTCCCCCGTCTGAGCGACTCACAGGTCGCGAAGTTAGTTCAGGCGAGCGAATCTAATTCGCAGATTTTCAACGCTGACGGCATAACCTACCGCATTCAGCGCCTCATTAAACAGGTGGGTGCATCGTCGGACTTGCCGGACTGGCTGAAAGACAGCTGAACACCTTGGGCGTGAGGATCCTCAGCCCTGCCCTCAAAAGGCCGGGTTTTCGTCCCTGCACCTTTCCTGTACCCGCGGACAGCATATATCGCTCGCGCGTTGTGCTTAGATAGTTCGAGGACCGGCGCGATAGGCCGGGCGCGATGCGATGAAGATTGGTGGTGACAATTCGGCTCGTGGATTATGGCGCGGCGGGAAAATCGCGCAGCCCGCGCCCGAGCCGCATCGCGCGGACCATCGAAAACGCGCCCTCCCGAGGCGCAATTCTAATCGACATTTGGCGATTAGAATTCGGCTTATCTCCTTCGCCATCAATGCGAGTGTCATTTCTAATCGACACGCTAGCGGGACCCCTTCCGAGCTCGAAATTTGCGAGATTTCTCGTCGCAGCCGCGCACAAATCCGCGAAGGGCTAGATGACGGAAAGCGGATGGCGGGCGTGCTGCCACAGCGCGGTGAAGGCGTGCCACGGGTGTATGCTCGGATGCGCGAGCGAGCCGCTCAGGCCGGCGGCGGAAGGCTCGAAGATCGCGACGTACACCAGGATCAGCGTCAGGATGATCATGATGACGCTCGAGCCCCACGCGATCACGTTGAAGAGCCAACCATTCACGTGCTCGCCCATCAGGTCGCGGCGGTTGATCAGCAGCAAAATGAAAATGAGGACGACGGGCAGCCAGACACCGTTTGCCACCTGCGACAGGACGAGAATCTTCAGCAGCGGCGCTTTCGGAATCAGGATGATGCCCGCGCCCGCGACGATCAGCAGCGTGTAGAGCGAGTAGAACGTCGGCGCCTCCTTGAGTTTGCGGTCGAGGCCGGCTTCGAATCCGAGGCCTTCGCAAATCACGTGCGCGGTCGAAAGCGGCAGAATCGACGCGGCGAAGAGCGACGCGTTGAGCAGCCCAAACGCGAAGAGCATGCCCGCCCATTTGCCCGCCAGCGGGATCAGCGCCTGTGCGGCCTGCCCCGCGTCGGTGATGTCCGTCATGCCGTGCGCGTGCAGCGTCGCGGCGCAGCACACGATGATGAAGAAAACGATCACCATGCAGGAGATGCTGCCCACGAGCACGTCCGTGCGCGCGTGCTTGTATTGGCGCGGGCCCACGCGTTTTTCGACGAAGCCCGCCTGCAAATAGAAAAATTGCCATGGCGCGATCGTAGTCCCGATGAGACCGATGAGCATCAGCACGTACGGCGCGTTCCATTGGACGCCCGACGGGAGCACGGTCTGCTTGGCCGCGAAGATCCAGTCGGGCTTGGCCAGGAATGCCGAAATCGCGTAGGTGAGATAAAAGCCGCAGGCGACGAGGAAGATCTTCTCGACCTGCCGGTAGCTGCCGCGCACCACCAGAATCCAGACGGCAATCGCCGCGAGCGGCACCGAAACATATTTGCTGATGTGGAAGATCTGCATCGACGCGGCGACGCCCGCGAATTCCGCGACCGTGTTGCTCAAGTCGACGAGGAACGCGGCGATCATCACGAAAAACGTGGAGCGAAAACCGAATTCCTCGCGGATCAGGTCGGAGAGCCCTTTGCCGGTGACGACGCCCATGCGGGCGCACATCTCCTCGCTGACGTAGAGCGCGATCGTCATCGGAATCAGCGACCACAGGAGCGCGTAGCCAAACTGCGCGCCCGAAGTGGTGTAGACCGCGATGCCGCCCGCGTCATTATCGACGTTCGAGGTGATCAGCCCCGGGCCGATGACCGCCAGAAACACGGCGAGCCTGCGGCGCGCCGGGCGCGTGCGACGGGCAAAGTCCTTGCCGCGCGCCGAGAGCTGCTCGAACGTATCGACGAGTGTGACCCACGTGTTCATGGCTTTAGCGTTTTGATTCCCCGAGAGCTGCCGTCGCGAGGCCGGGTCGATCTATCTGTTGCTTATATCTTCGCGCAGAGGCGGCTGACGATGTCGTCCACCGTGATCGAGCCGATCGGCTGGTTCTCGCCGTTCACCACGGTCAGGCTGCGCAAATTGTATTTGTCGAACATCTCGAAAACATCCTTGTCGCGCGTATTGGCCTTCACGGAAAGCAGCGGTTCGAACGTGATCTCGCCCATCCGCGTGTCGCCGTCGGCCAGCAGCAGCCTCGCAAGCGGCACCACGCCCGCGAGCGCGGCCTCCCGATTGATCAGGACGACGTTGTCGAGCTGGTCGGGCGGCACCTCGTGGAAGCGGATGAAGTCGACCACCTCGCCGCGCGTGGCATCCTCGCCTACAACCACGAACTCCGTCGTCATCATGCCGCCGGCTGTGTTTTCGTCGAAGCGCATCAGTTGCTGCACTTCCTGCGCTTCCGGGGTCTCCATTTCCTCGAGAACTTCCTTTGATTTGGCGGGCTCGAGGCTCTGGATCAGGTCGGCCGCTGCGTCGGGGCTCATCTCTTCGATGATGTCCGCGGCTTTTTCGGGATCGAGCTTTTCGACTACCTGTGTCTGCAAGCGCTTATCGAGCTCGGCGATGGTTTCCGCGGCCGTTTCTTCGTCGAGCGAGCCGATGATCGACTGCCGCTCGTCGGGCGAAAGCTCCTCCATGATGTCCGCGAGATCGGCCGGATGGAGCGCTTCGAGCTTCTGGCTCGAGAGGCGCAGCTTCACGCGGCGCAGCGGGTCCGGCTCGACCAGATTGACGAATTCCCACCGAATCGTGCGCGGCGGCAGCTTGCTCTGGATCCGCCGAATGGCCATCGGCGGGACCACCCCCTGCAGCAGGCGGCGAACCGCCGCGGGCAGGCCAACGTCCACCTCGGTGATCCGCATTTCGACGTTCCCGTTCGTGCGGTGCTCCGAGAGGTCGACGTCGTTGACGCGCACCACCTTGCGGCCGTTGGTGTCGATAATCTGCTGGTCGAGGAGATCCTTGCGGACCGCCAGCCATGCTTCATTCGGCTGGTAGAGCTCGAGCGCTGATTCGTCGGTGGTCAGCCTCACGCGGCCGGGCGCGACTTCGGCGATCTGGTCGTAGCGCGCCACCAGCGGGCGGTATTGCCCGCGGGCGAGCAGCAGCCGCGAGATGCGGTTCGGCTGCTCTTCGGGCACGATGAACATCTCCTTCACGCGCCCCACAATGTTCCCCGCGGAATCGTAGGCTTGGGCGCCCAGGACTTCCGTTGCGTGCAGCATTGGTGACTCCTTTGCCGGCCAGACGGCAAATCCGGGCACAAAAAAAGCCCGAGACCGGCGGTGCTTCCGGCCACGGGCAGATGGAAAAAGCTGCCTCGCGCTAGTTCAGGCCGGGCCTCGCCTCCCTGTCCCGGCGCGCCCGGATGCGGGTCGCGTCGAAACGGTGACCGAAAACAGACGGGAAGTCCGCGCGGTGCCGCCGGGTTTCACCTGCCAGACCGGCGGAGCGGCTACTTCCTGCCTCCGAATTGGACGAACGCGCTTCCATGAAAATGCGCATGCCCGTTTTGACTAGTAAAGGCATACGGAATTTTTGTCAAGCAAAGAGTGCTTACTTTGCGAAGTTTTTGCTTTAAAGAAGCATGTTTGTGGGCTTGCGGCCGCGGCGACGGCAATCGGCTGCATACAAATCCCAATACGTTCCGTTTATGTACTCGCCGGGTGCATATCCGAGCGCGCGGGCCACTCGATCGATGGAGTGCGGCGGGCCTTCGAGTTCGAGGAAGGTGCCGACCGGTGTTTCATCGAGGTCCAAGTGCAGGCCGGGGAGGTGGAATGTGGTCCGGTATTTCTCGTAGCGGAAGCTCGGGCGCAGGCCGATGGCGCGCAAGGCGGGTGGCCAGCGGGCTGGCGCTTCGACCGCGAGTTCCCTTTCGAGGCGCTCCTTATAGCGCGAGCGGCGGCTGGGTTCGGGAACGGGAGCCTTCGAGGTGAGGATCGCGCATCTGGCCCCGCCCGGCAGAAGCTTCGAGGGCGCCGGGGTCTCGATGCGCAACCGCAGCAGGCGCTCCCGGCTGCGGAGGTCGGCGGAGGGCGTGTCGTACAGCGTGTTTTGCTCGAGGACGCGCCCATGCAGCGAGGCTCCGAGGCGCTTCAGGCTGCGGACCAGCGCCGGCAGGTCGGTGACGCGAAGCTTCACTTCGATCTCGCGAGCTGTGCGAAGACGCGGGGACATGATCGGGACGCGATCGAGTATAGCGCAGCGCCGACGATGCGCTTGCGCCTCGATCGGCCCTCGCGGAGCATCAAGCTTGCCAACGCGGGGATGTGCCAGCATAATCGCATTCCTGCCGGGCGTTGAAGCGCGAACATGACGGAACCGACTACGCCGTTGATGCAGCAATACCACGCCGTCAAGAAGCAGCACCCCGGCGCGCTGCTGCTCTTCCGCCTCGGCGACTTCTACGAGCTTTTCTACGACGACGCGGTCCTGGCGTCGCGCGTCCTGCAGATCACGCTTACCGCGCGCAATAAGGAACGGGGCGAACCCGTGCCGATGTGCGGCGTCCCCTACCATGCGGCTGAGAACTACATCGCGCGCCTGATCCGCGCAGGGCACAAAGTCGCAATCTGCGAGCAGATGGAGGAACCGGGGCCGGGCAAAAGGCTGGTGCGGCGCGAGGTAATCCGGGTCCTCACGCCGGGGACGGCGACGGGCGCGTCGCTGATCGAGCCGAAAGAGAACAATTTTCTGGCAGCTGTCGCCCGGAGCGCGGCCGCCAATGCGGCCACGGCTGGAGGGCGGGCGCAGGGCCGCGCGAGCGATACGCGGATTGGGCTGGCTTTCGTCGACTTGTCGACCGGGGATTTTCGCGCGACCGAATTCACGGGCGACAAAGCCGAGGCGAGGCTGCGCGACGAGATTGGGATTCTACGGCCGCGCGAGATTCTTGTGCCCCAGCCGACGACGCTCTTCCCTGCTGCCGGGCCCGCGCACCTGAACGGCTCGGGCGCGGTCGAGACGCGTCTCGACGACTGGATCTTCGAGAGCAACTACGCGGTGCGGCAATTGCAGGAACACTTCCGTGTGGTGGCGCTCGACGGATTCGGGCTGGCGGCGCATCCGCAAGCGACGGCCGCGGCGGGCGCGATTGTCCATTACTTGCGCGAAACGTCCGCGATCGGCGCGCGCAAGCCCGAAGACACGAGCACAATCCCGTCGCTGCGCCCGGCCGGTGCGGGGCTCGAACACCTCGACCGCATCGCCTACTACGAGCAGCAAGACGCGATGATCCTCGATCAGGTGACCACGCGAAACCTGGAATTGGTCGAGCCGGCCGCGGGAGACGACGCCTCAGCCACGCTCGTGAGAGCCATCGACGAGACGGCCACCAGCATGGGCGCGCGACTGCTTCGCAGCTGGATTCTGCGCCCGGAGATTTCGCTCGCGGAAATCGAAGAGAGGCTCGGGGCAGTCGAGAATCTGAAATCAGGAACCGTCGCGCGCGAGGAGATTCGCCGCGAGCTCGAAGGAATTCTCGATCTCGAGCGCCTGACGAGCCGGATTACGCTCGGCGTCGCCACGCCGCGCGATCTGCTGGCGCTGCGCGGCTCGCTCGAAATCATCCCGCGACTGCGCGCGTTGATTGCGGCCGCAATCGCTTTAGGCGATGCGGGGCTCGGGACGGCGCCCGCAAGATTGGCCTCGCTTCGAGAGCAGATGGACGAGCTCGCCGACGTATCCGGCGCGATTGCTCGCGGCATTTCCGACGATCCCCCTGCCCTGCCCAACGAGCCCGGCGTGATCCGCCAGGGCTTTCACGCCGAACTAGACGAGCTGCGCACGATCTTGAAGGAAGGTCGGCAGATCATCGCGGCGATGGAAGACCGCGAGCGAAAGCGCACCGGAATTGCGTCGCTGAAGATCCGCTACAACCAGGTATTCGGCTACTACATCGAGGTTTCGAAGCCGAATCTGCCATCGGTCCCTCCTGATTACGAGCGGAAGCAGACGCTGGTGAATGCCGAGCGGTTCACTTCTGCCGAGTTGAAGGACCACGAGCGCAAGGTGCTGACGGCCGAAGACCGCGTGCTCGAAATCGAGCGGCGGCTCTACGGTGAAATCCGCGAGTCGATTGCGCGCGAGGCCGGGCGATTGCGGCGTACGGCTGCGGCGGTCGCGCAGCTCGACGTGCTGGTGAATTTCGCGCGCATCGCGGCGGCGCGCAACTACACGCGCCCCGAATTCACCGAGAAGGAAATCGCGCGGAAGGGATCGCGCGGGGCGCTGATGATTGCAGGCGGGCGGCATCCCGTGATCGAGAAACTGCTCGAAGAGCGCGGCGAGAGATTCGTTCCCAACGACCTCTACCTCGGCGACGACTCGCAATTCCTGCTGATCATCACCGGGCCGAACATGGGCGGGAAGTCGACGTACCTGCGGCAGGCGGCGCTGATTTCGATTCTGGCGCAGGCAGGCTCGTTTGTGCCCGCGGCGCAGGCGAAGCTGCCGATCCTCGATCGTATTTTCACCCGCATCGGCGCATCGGATAGCCTGGCGCGCGGGCGGTCGACGTTTCTCGTCGAAATGAGCGAGGTGGCCGCGATCCTGAACACGGCGACCTCCGCGAGCCTGGTGTTGCTCGACGAGGTGGGCCGCGGCACGGCGACGTTTGACGGCCTGTCGATCGCCTGGGCGGTGGTCGAGTCGCTGCACGCAGGCGCGCGGCCGAGGACTCTTTTCGCCACGCACTACCACGAGCTCACGGAACTCGAACACCTGCTGCCGGGCGTGAAAAACGTCCACGTTTCGGTGCAGGAGGCGGGAAACGACATCGTATTTCTGAGGCGCGTCGAGCCGGGCAGCGCGGACAAGAGCTACGGAATCGAAGTCGCGCGCCTCGCGGGCCTTCCCGGCGACGTGATCGCGAGGGCGCGGGAAATTCTGCGGGAGCACGAGCGCAAGGAAGATCGCCTCACGGAGGAGCTTTCCGAGCATGGTACGCCAGGCTCAGCGCCACCCGCGCCCCGGCAAGCGAGTTTTACGGCAATCGACGAATCGGTGCTCGAAGCGCTACGGGGTGCAAATCTCGACAAACTGACGCCTCTCGAGGCGCTCAATTTGCTCGCGGCATTGCAAAAACAGTTACAGTGACCAGTGGCTACCGGCAAAGGCTGGTGACACTCGATGAGCAGGGCGATGCGCGTGCTGGGCATGATGTCGGGAACGTCGGCCGACGGAATCGACGTCGCCCTGGTGCGGATCTCCGGAGCGCCGCCCAATGTCTCGGCTCAGTTCGAGGCGCATCACCACGTGTCGTTCCGTGCTTCGGTGCGCGAGACCGTGCTGCGGCTTGCCAACGGCGCACCGACCACCACCGCCGAAATCAGCGAGCTGAACTTCATCCTGGGCGAGGAGCTGGCGCGCGCCGCTCTCGCCGCATCCAAGAAGTGGCGCGTACCAATGAGTGAAATTTCACTGATCGGCTCGCACGGGCAGACGGTGTTTCATTTGGGCGCCGCCGCGCGTTTTCAGGGCAAAGTACGCTCGCCCTCCACGCTGCAGATCGGTGAAATCAACGTGATTGCCGAGAGGACGGGAGTGACGACCGTGGGCGATTTTCGTCCCGCGGATATGGCGGCCGGCGGGCAGGGCGCGCCGCTCGTCCCGTTTGTCGACTACCTGCTCTACCGCGATCCAAAAGAGGGGCGCGCGGCGCTCAATATCGGTGGCATCGCCAACGTGACCGTGATCCCGGCAGGCGCAGATCCCACGGATGTCTTCGCGTTCGACACCGGCCCGGGCAACATGGTGATCGACGCGCTGGTCGAGCAGATCACGCGCGGGCGATCCGCTTATGATCGCGACGCGCACATCGCGCTGAGCGGGCGCACGATCCCGGGACTGCTGCTCCGCTTGATGCGCGAGCCTTACCTGCGGAAAAAGCCGCCGAAATCGGCGGGGCGGGAGCAGTTCGGGCAGCCGTACGCGCGCGCACTGCTGGCGTGGGGGCACCGGCACCATGCCGGGCCGGCCGACATCGTGCGGACGGCGACCGTCTTCACGGCGCTTTCCATCGCAGACGCGTTTCGCCGGCTGATTCTGCCTCGCACGGAGGTCGATGAGCTGATCGTCACCGGGGGCGGCGCGAAGAATCCGCTGATGATGGCGCAACTGGCGGCGGCCTTGCCCGGCATCGAAATCATCCCGCCGACGCGATTCGGTGTTCCGCCGGAAGCGAAGGAAGCGTTTGCATTCGCGGCGCTGGCGTATGAGACATACCACGAGCGGCCGAGCAACGTGCCTTCCGCCACCGGCGCGCGGCACCCAGTGGTGCTCGGCAAAATCGTGCACGCGCCTGCACGACCCGCCGGCCGCAAGAAGAAACTTCAGAGCTGAATTTGCGAATCCACAGGGAACGAGACGGGACAAAGCGGGCGGTCAGGCTGGGGGCGGCATTTTTCGCGTTTGCGGCCGTGCTCGGGATCGCGCTCCTCGCCGCCGGATGCAACGGCTCGGGCGAGGCAAGCGAGCCCGGCAGCGTCAATTTCCTGATCGAGTCGATGCCCACCAATCTCGATCCGCGGATTGGGACCGACGCGCAGTCGCAGCACCTCGACGGACTGATCTACGACGGTCTGGTGAAGCTAGACCCGCAGATGAATATCGTCCCCGATCTTGCCGAGCGATGGGAGACGCCCGACCCGCGCACCTACGTCTTTCACCTGCGGCATGGCGTGAGATTTCACGATGGCCGGGCGTTTACTTCCGCGGACGTGAAGTACACGTTCGACTCGCTGATGTCGGGCGAGGTGACATCGGTGAAGCGCGGCACTTTCCCGATGCTCCAATCCGTGGACACGCCCGATCCATACACCGTCGTGTTTCATCTGAGCGAGCCCTACGCGTCGTTCGTGTGGAATCTCACGGCGATGGCCATGGGCATCGTGCCCGCGGGCTCGGGCCACACGCCCACGAGCGATCCGGTCGGGACGGGGCCGTTTCGATTCGTCAGCATGGTCCAGGATCAGGACATCGTGCTCGCGAGCAACCCCGACTACTTCGGCGGCGCGCCGAAAATCGCCGAGGTGCGGTTTCGGGTAGTGCCCGACGCGATCACGCGCGCGCTCGAACTGCGCAAAGGCACGGCCGACATCGGCGGCGTATCGTCGCTTACACCGGACATGGTGGAGGCGCTCGGCAAGAAGCCAGGACTCGTGGTGAACGATCAGCCGGGCACGGTGGTCCAATACGTCGCATTCAATTTCGACGATCCGATTCTCGCGCACCGCGAGGTGCGGCAGGCGCTGGCCTATGCCACCGACCGCGAGTCGCTGATCCGCTACCTGCAGCGCGGGCAGGCGCGGGCGGCGTCGGGCCTGCTGCCGCCGAATCATTGGGCGTACGAGCCGGAGGTTAAGCAATATCCCTACGACCCGGCGCAGGCGGAGCGCCTGCTCGACGCGGCCGGATTTCCGCGCGGCGCGGATGGTGTGCACTTCCACGTGACGATGAAAACTTCGACCGAGGAATCAGCGCGCCTGTTGAGCGAAGCGCTCGCCGGCGAGTGGAGACGCGTCGGCGTAGTGCTCGATTTGCGGCCGCTCGAAACGGCGACATTTCTCTCTGACGTCAGCCGCGGAAGCTTTCAGCTCTATACACTGCGCTGGGTGGGCGCCAACAACGATCCCGACATTTTCGATTACGTCTTCAACTCGAAACGCATGCCGCCGCTTGGCGCGGACCGCGGGCACTATCGCAATCCCGAGCTCGATGCCCTGATCCAGCAGGAGAAAGTAGAGATGGATCGCGACAAGCGGAAGGCGATTCTCTCGCAGATTCAGAAAATCGTGGCGGAAGACGAGCCGTATATCAATTTGTGGTTCGTCGATAACGTGTGCGTCCACCGGACGCGCGTGACGGGAATCAAGCTCGCGCCGACCGGCGAATACGATTTCCTCGATACCGCGCAGATCCAATAGGCGGCGCCGCGCTATGTGCCGAGCGCTTTGCGAATTTCCGATTCGGAGAGAGCGCCTTCGCGGGCGACGAACCAGCTGTCATCCTCGATGCGCACGATGGTCGATGAGAGCGTGCCGCCGGTCTCGCCCGAATCCAGAATCAACGGCAGCCGGTCCCCCAGCTGCTCCATGATTGCTCCCGCACTGGTGCAGGAAGGATAGCCGGAGAGATTCGCGCTCGTGCCAGTGATGGGACCGTCGGCAGCCTCGATGAGTGCGGAGGCGATGCGCGAATCCGGCCATCGAAGCGCGACCCGCCCTGTGTTTCCGGTCACTTTCAGCGGCAGGCGATGCGTGGCGCCGACGACCAGCGTCAACGCGCCCGGCCACAGCTTGTTCGCGAGCGTCAGAAAGACGTCGGGAACGTCGCGGATCAGCGTGATGGCCTGCTCGACCGAATTGACCAGGATCGGCAGCGCCTGCGACTCCGGGCGTCCCTTGATGCGAAACACGCGCTCGATGGCGGCAAGGTTGAATGGGTCGGCGGAAAGGCCGTAGACGGTATCCGTTGGTATCGCAACCACACGGCCGCGCCGAATGAAACTTGCGGCGTAGTCGATTGTTTGCCTGTTGGGCGCTTCCGATGAGATTTTAAGGACTTCGACGGGCAAATGTTCGCTCGCGGACGGTGCCTGACTGCCAGTGCAAGTTAACATAATCGCCGCTGACGGCGCAAGATGAACCGGCACAGGATTTTACCGGGATGTGCGCTGGGCGCGGTGATTTACGCGGGGAGTGGCGTTTGTTAGGCTTGCAGCAGGGCGTGCGCCTGAGGCTGGACCCATCGCCATGACCACCATCACGAGCCGGGACAACAAATGGCTGAAGGCTTTCCGCGCCGCGCTGCGCGGCAAGGGGCCCGACCCGGCGAAAAACGAGCCGATCGGAATCGAAGGACCAAAGCTGGTGGAAGAGGCGCTGCGGTCGGGGCTTGCCGTCGAGGCGCTGCTCGTGAGCGAATCGGGGGAACGCGATGCCGCGCCGATCCTGAAAGCGGCTAGCGAGAGCGAAGTGGGCATCCCGCCTTCGCAGATTCTGAAGACGAGCGACAAGCTATTCGAAAGCGTATCCGGGACGGAGGCGCCGCAAGGCGTTGCCGCGCTTTTTCGGCAACCGGAGTGGAGATTGGACGACGTGCTGCATGGCGTCGGTGCGACACGAGGGAATTCGCCGCTCGTGGTTGTCCTTGCGGCGATCCAGGATCCAGGCAACGTGGGCACGATTCTGCGGTCGGCTGAGGCCTTTGGCGCGACGGGCGCGATCGCCACGCGCGGCACGGCGGACCCGTGGTCGCCGAAGGCGCTGCGCGCTTCCGCGGGATCGACGCTGCGGCTTCCCTTGCTGCGCGGGATGGCAATTCCGGTTTTGCTCGCGCAGCTGCGAATCGCGGGCGTGAAGATTTATGCGGCGAGCTCGGTGCGCAACGGCCACGCGGGCGAATCGCGCGCTAGCACCGATTGGCGCGAACCAGCGGCGGTGTTCGTCGGCAACGAAGGCGCGGGTTTGCCGCCAGAAATTACGCACGCCGCCGACGCCGTGATTTCGATCCCGACTGCAGGCACGGTCGAGTCGCTAAACGCGGGCGTGGCGGCGTCGATTGTGCTGTACGAAGCAGCGCGGCAACGAGCCGAAGCCGCGAAAGGCGAGGACTAACGCGGAATGGGGCTGTTTCGTGCGATCGAGCCGGAAGAAGAACCGCTGGCGGGGCGCCCGCTGGCCGATCGCATGCGTCCGCAGACACTCGACGAATTCATCGGCCAGGAAGAGTTGCTCGGCCCCGGCAAGCCGCTGCGCACGCAGATCGAGCGCGACGACCTCGGCTCGATGCTGCTCTGGGGCCCTCCCGGATGCGGCAAGACGACCCTCGCGCGCGTGATCGCCAGGCGCACGAAATCGGAGTTTGTTCCCTTCAGCGCAGTACTCGCCGGAATCAAGGAAATCAAGGAGGTAATGGCGAAGGCCCAGGGCATGCGTCGGTACGGCCGGCGCACGATCGTCTTCATCGACGAAGTGCACCGCTTCAATCGCGCGCAGCAGGACGCCTTTCTACCGCACGTCGAGGCTGGAAATATTCTGCTGATCGGCGCGACGACGGAGAATCCGTCGTTCGAGGTGATCGCTCCGCTGCTTTCGCGGATGAAAGTCTACGTGCTGCGTCCGCTTTCGCAGGAGCAGATCGTCGCGCTGCTACGCAAGGCGATCGAGGACCCGATCCGTGGGCTGGGCAAGGAGCGCGTCGAGGCGAGCGACGAAATCCTCGACCGCATCGCCGTCCTCGCCAATGGTGACGCGCGCGCGGCCTATAACACGCTCGAAGCCCTGGTGCTGGGCACCGAGCCCGGCGCGGACGGGCGGCGCATCCTTTCCGAGGCGCGGCTCGAGGACGTGCTGCAGAAAAAGCTTTTGCCCTACGACAAATCCGGCGAGGAGCACTACAACCTCATATCGGCGCTGCACAAATCCGTCCGCAATTCCGATCCCGACGCCGCGCTCTACTGGCTCGCGCGCATGCTCGAATCGGGCGAGGACCCGCTGTATCTCGCGCGCCGCATGGTGCGGATGGCGAGCGAAGACATCGGCCTGGCGGAGCCCGGCGCGCTGGCCGTCACGATCGCGGCGAAAGAGGCCTTCGATTTCATCGGCCCGCCCGAGGGATATCTCGCGCTCGCGCAGGCCGCCGTCTATTTGTCGCTCGCGCCGAAATCGAACGCGCTCTATACCGGCTACGGCGCCGTCCACGAAGATTTGCAGCGGACCATCGCGGAGCCGGTTCCGCTGCATCTAAGAAACGCGGTCACGGGACTGATGGGCAACCTCGGCTACGGCAAAGGCTACCAATACGCGCACGATGCGGAAGAGAAAGTCACGGACATGACGTGCCTGCCCGAGAGCCTCACGGGGCGCGCCTATTACAAGCCGACCGATCAGGGCTTCGAAGCGCGCATCCGGCAACGTATGGAAGAGATCCGGCGAATCAGGACAAAGGGAAAAAATGACGGGTAAGCGACGCGGCGTGAAAGAAATCTTCTCGGAAATTTACAGGCACGCGCGACGTCGATTCCCTGCCCCGTACGGCATGCGCGCTGCCGCGCTGCTCGCGATGCTGGCCGCGGCTGCGATTTTATCGCTGGGCGTTCCGCCTGCGAGGGCGCAAGACAAACCAAAGATGGTGATCGACGACGATTGCCAGGCGTTCGACATCTCCACCAACAACGAGATCCTGATCGCAGTCCCGAAACTCAAGCGCATCAAGAAGCTGATCATCGAACGCGACGAAATCGACGTCGCCACGGGCTCCGGCAGGGGCAAGCGCATCGTCGACGTCGATAAATTCATGCCGGAGCAGTTGCCCGGCGGCGGATACGTCGTCAATACGCTCGCGTGGGGCCCGGATGGAAAGCACATCGCAGCGAGCATCACGCTGCAGGAACCGCCGCCCGATTACCACCCGCACGTCAATAAAAAGGGCGAGGAGGACCGCTCGGACGATGCCGACGTCTTCAGCGTGGGTGGGCGCAGGGTCGTCGCGCTTTTCGATAACGATGGTAATGAGATCAAAGTGGCCGGCTCGAAAGATCGCTTCATTCAGGATGCGACCAATGCCACGTGGCTCGCGGACGGCCAGAGCGTCGTCTACGTGAGCCTCGCCCCTCCCTACACGATCACGCGTGTGCGCCCCTCCGACGGCCAGACCACTCAACTCTTCGAGGGCCACACCTTCGACAACGTGATCTGGGACGCGCCGCGCAACCGCGCTTTTGCCGTGAGCGCAAACCTGAGCCTGCGCGGCCGCCTGACCGTGGAAGCGCTCGATCTGCTGCGCGAATCGGTGACGGAAATCGCCACAATCGACAGCTTCAACGGCTCGCTCGCCGTATCCAAATCCGGCAAAAAGATCGGATTCTTCGAGGATGGCGACACCATCGAGGTGATCGACGTTGCCAATCCCTCAAAGCGCGTGATGGTGAACGCGGGCCTCGGCGTTTTCCAATGGGGCAGCGACGACCGCCGCGTCCTGCTCAAGCGCGGCCCCCCGGATGAATCGAACGATCTCGTCTGGGTCGGCCTGTACGACGATTCATTCACCCCGGCCCTCCACGATCTCGAATTCCACAATTTCCAGATCGCGCCCGATGGGCAATCGCTCGCCGTCACCGTCCCCGGCAAGCGCGTGCTGAAGCTCTACTCGTTGGAATGAGGTGCTCTAGCTAAGCCGGTTCGGAAGTCGAAAACCCGCGAGGCACAAATCTCGCAGTAGAGCACCGCGATGGTATTATCTGCGGGATGCGGCATGGCGAAGGGATGAGGAGATGGGGCCAGTCCAACATACTAAGACGCTAGACGCGATATTACATTTAGGCCTTTGGGCCGGGTTCTGCATAACGGTAGCAATCATGCTCGTTAACGCCTTTTATATGCTTCTTTCGCCGAAGGCTTGGTTCGGGCTCCCGAGATGGTTGCGACTCCAAGGCGTTATGACTATTGAACGATACGGGAAAGGCTGGGGAGCACTCCAAGTGCGGATACTGGGTGCCATCATCATTGCGACCTCGGCGTGGATCGCCACACAAGTCGTCGCTAGTATGATCACGGCTCCCAGATAGGAACCCGCGAGTCGTCCCGGGGCCTGATTTACGGGCGTTGAATCAGCTCAAGTCGGTTGCCATCCGGGTCGATTGCGATGCCGATCATGATGCCGGTATTTCCAAACGCGCGCGGATCGCCGGCCATCGAGCCGCCGGCCGCCTTGATGGCCGCGACGGTCGCCGTCATGTCCTTCGCGTTGAGGATCAGGTGCGCGATGGGGTCCTTCAGGTCATCGGAATCGCGATGCGTGATCACGATCGGCGTGCTTTTGTTGGCCTTTGCCTCGTCGGCCGTCGCGCCGAAGTTCAAGAATATCTCCGCTCCTCCGGGCACGTTGATCCGATTCGTCTCAAACATGCCGAACGCGGCCTCGTAGAATTTCGCCAAGGCGGCAGTGTCCGGCCCGCCTACGCGCGCCGAGTTCAGCGTCACCTGCGCGTGCGCGGCGCTTGCGAGCAGCAGCGCAGCGGTTACCGCCAACACAGTTGCGTAAACTCTCTTCATCGAAGTCTCCTGTGGCGCGCCTCATTCACGATGGATCGCGCCGGGATCAGCAGCTCACTCATCTATCGGTCGCCAAAACTCTGATAGCGGTGAGATCGTATCCGTCAAAGCTCGAAAGTTCAACCAGGTTTCATGGGATCCGATGGCGAATGCTCGCCCGGCCACCCGGGGCCGGGGCGCGATTCACTGGTCAGCCTAAAGCTTAGTGGAGGCGGAAACGCTTGATGTGTTCCTTCAAAATGCAGGTGTTCATGATGACGAAGAGGCCGGCGCGGCGCGCGCGTTCGGCGGCTTCGGCGTGGATCACGCCTTCCTGCATCCAGACGCCGCGCGCGCCGATGTGGATGGCCGATTCGACGATCGCGGGCACGTACTCCGAGCGGCGGAAAATATCAACGATATCGACGCGCTCGGGAATGTCCTCAAGGCGCGCGTAGGATTTCTCTCCAAGAATTTCCGTCTCGGCAGGATTCACGGGAATGATGCGGTAGCCGGCGGATTGCAGGTACTGCGCGACGCCGTGGCTTGGGCGATGCGGGCGGTTGGAAAGCCCCACGATGGCGATGATGCGGCTGGTCTTGAGAATCTCACTCGCGGGATCGATCGCCCCGGATTCTGACGGGCCACCCGCTCCCACGTTCGGACTCTCGATGGGTCTGGACATACACATCCTTTCAGTGCGTTTCGATTGTGCCGCCAGTGAGGCGGCGCCCCGAGGGCGTCCGCCGAAGCGGTGCAAATGCCCTGCGTTACACGCTCGCCGACCGCGCGCTCATTCGCCTAGGCGAACGCACTTTGGCCGCTCGAGCCTGTACTTGGTCCTTGAAACCCTAACTAAGGGAATCCCCGCCCAAGGGTGGCTTCATAATACCCCAAATGCTGCAAAAGAAAAGTGCCGTGCCTGGTGAGCAAGTGTCATTTTGATCGCAACGTGGATTTGAACGCCTGGCCAAACACAGAGTTCACAGAGAGGAGCCGAGTACACGGAGGCCCGTAAGAAGCTTTCTCCGTGCCCTCTTGATTTCCTCTGTGCTCTCTGTGTTGAGACGGGCTTGACCCGAAGCCGCGCCCTGTCGAATGACACCCAGCAACGACTAGCGCGAGGGTTTACGACCGCGGATCTTCGGCCTTCGCTTGGGCTTGGACACAGCCGCCGGGTACCGGCCGTCCAAGGCTTGCTTGAGTCCAACAACCTCGCCCGAAGAAAGCTCTCGATGGCGTCCCGGCGCGAGGCCGCCCAATTCTATGTTTGCGATGCCGACACGCTTCATCTTCTCGACGGGATGCTCGGTCTGGAAAAGCTTGTTGCGGAGGGCGTCGCTGCGTGCCTCCGAAAGGGTCACCTCGTACCAGGGAGCGTCTTTGCCGCGCAGGCGCGAGATGCGCGCACCGGTGGTGCGCGAAAGGCTCTCGATCTCGGCAAACGTGAGCAACGTCTTGAGTTTGAGGTTGTAGACCTGTGGCAGGTGGTGAGCCTTCAGGATGCGATTCGCGAGGTCGCCGTCATTCGTGAGCAGCACCAACCCGTGCGCGTGATATTCGAGCCGCCCGACCGGAAAGACGCGTTCGCTGATGCCGTAGAGGAAATCGCGAAGCGACCGCCGCCCTTCGGGGTCGCTCATCGTGGCGACCACTTCGGGCGGCTTGTTCAGCACGATGTAGACGTGCTTGGCCTCCGCGCGAATGAGTTTGCCCGCCACTTTGATGTGATCGCGCGAGGCGTCGGCCTTCGTGCCAAGCTCGGTGATCGTCTGGCCGTTTACAGTGACGAGCCCCGAGGCGATCATCTCCTCGGCGCGGCGGCGCGAAGCGAGCCCTGCGCGCGCGATGATTTTCTGCAAGCGTTGTTCCATGTAAAGAGAGTAGCGGAAAAGGCGCTGGCGGCGAAGGGCTATGGCGCCTGGCAGTGGGCAAGCTTCCAGACCTGGCTGAAGAACGCGCGGGCGTCCGGATCGACCGGCAGGTCGCCCGTATACTGCGGATCGGCGCCCGTCAGATCGATCAGCACGGCGGGTCCGGTCGCGCCTCGCAGGACGAGCGCGAGCCTGGGCGGCGTCGTGGCCTTCGGATCGTTGGAAACGAGAGTCCCGGCCTCGCAGTGATACTGCCCGGCGAAAAACTTCTGAAAGAATCCTTGCGCCCCGAGTTCGACGCCGAGATCACCCTGATAGGTGACCTTCCCCGCTCCCCAATCGAGCTTGCTGACATTTCCCGAGCTTGACCGGAAGGTGAGAGCCGTCGTCACCGTCGTCTGCGCGGGAGCGGCGGGAGCAGCGGGAGCGGCTGGCGGGGCCGTCAGCGGCGCGACAGCCTGTGATATTTGCGACGGCGGCGGTGCACCACCGCTCGCGGGCGCGGCGGCTGGAGCCGGCGCCGGTGCGCCCGGTATCGTGCCGAAATCGCGCGGATGCGCGGGCACATCGACCGAGCCGACAATCCCGGTCGGCACGTCGAGCACTGCAAAGCGCAGGCGGGGATTCTCGGGCTTCGCGCCGTAGTCGAAAATGTTCCGAATCCCGTGCTCCTGCCAGATTTTCACCGCGGCGTCATTAACAGGCCGCGAAAGATCGCGCGGGAAGAATTCAAACTTGTCGCCCTTGGGATCGTATTCGCAAATCGCCATCCGAAGGCCCAACTGACGCGCGCCGTCCACCGGAGCGAGGCTCAGCGCGCTCGGCGAAACCGTCAGCAGGTAACGCGGTTCGGCTGGCTGGCCGGGAGTTTCGCTCGGCGCGAGTGGCTCTACCGTCATGTCGATCGAGGTGGAGGGCAGCGGATCGATGCACGCTTGCTTGAGAAGCTGGTCGGGCTGTCCCGGATTGGCGAGCATCTCCGTGCTCGCCGCGAAGAAACCGCGCCGGTAAGCAAGCTTCACCCCGTGAACCGGCGTCTTCACCGTGATCTTCTGGAAGTGGCCGTCCCACTTGACGTTTTCCGGGTAGTACGCCAATTCGTAGTAGGCCGATCCCTCGTTCAGGGCTTCTTGGACGCAACCCGCCAGGCCGTTGGTGTTCTTGCAGGTCTTCCCGCCGGTTTCCTCGGCGATCGCGTCCATCGTTGCCTGCGAATTGATGCGCAAGCTGTCTTCGCGGCTGAGCGCCCCGCCGAGGTCGCCGCTGGGAACCGTGCCGTTGGCGGCGGAATAGGCCTGTGGCCCTTCGAGGGCGCGCGCGTCCACCGGATAGACGGCCACCTGCGCGTCCGTCAGTGCGTCGGCGGCTTCCCGAACTTTCCCGTTGTAGGTAGTCGAGCCAATGAACGGATCGCTTCCGAAATCCGTTGTCGGCTCGATCCAGATCGGAAACGATTCGGAGAACCAGACCAGGTTCTTGCGCCCCGGGTAGCCGCCGAGATATTTCGCGATCGCGCGCATCGCGTCGGCCGTCTCGCTCACCCGCTGATCCATGAGCTCGAGATACTCCTGGCTCTCGAAATTCTGGAGAGACTGAATCACATTCGCAGGCGTGTTGGGCGCCATCTCCTCCAGCGTCGCCGAAGCGCTGTTGGCATCATCCTGCGGATTCTGCTCCTGCAGGGCGTTGTCCGGTCGGCGCGCCTGATCCACAGCCGCCCGCAGAAGCTTGGGGTCGGTCGTGAAATTCTGGACGATGTGCACCTCATGCCCCAGCAGGAACACCGCAACCGGCGTATCCGGCGGCAGATTCTTCAGAAACAGGATCATGTCGCGGCGAACCTGCATCTGGTGAAAGAGCGACGTGTTGAGCGCGTCCATCAAAATCGCCGTCGGCGGCACCTTCAGCCGCGCGGCTTGCAGATTCGAGTAGATGTGCGGGCCAATCGGCAGCGCTCCCGGCATCGGGCCCGCGGGCGCCACCGATGTATCGATGAACTCGAACCGGGCGATCTTCTGCTGCCCGCCACGTTCGTCGAAAACCTGCAAATCACTTTGTTGGAGATCGCGGACCGCATTGCCGTGCGAATCCGTGGCTACCACGTCAACCGTGATCAGCCGCGTCACGGACTTTACCGTGCCGGGGGGAACTGCAGCTTGCGAGGTGGCAGGCACCGGCCGCCGCGGGTAGTCCTGTAGCCCAGGCGGCCGCTGCTGCGACACACCTGTGCCGATTTCCAGGAAAAACACGGCTGTCGCGACAATGGCGGCCTTGCCCGTTCGAATCACGCCTAGCCTTTTAACACATTTGTCAATCAACGGCGCGGTGATTCCGGCTCGACGCCCTGAACGCGCCTTCTTGAAACCATAGCACTAAGTGTTATAGCATGGTTCTGGGCTGAGGCTGTCTGTGAGGGCCATTGCGGATATTCAAGACCAAGCCGTTTGCCAGGTTTGCCCGAAAGGCTGCGCTCGGCGATGCGGCACTCTGCGGAGTGGTTTTCGATGTTGAGCGCGGGATCATCGACGCCGACCTCGGCGGCGGCGTCATCAAGCAGCGTGTCGCGCGGACTGGCCAGGGAAAATCCGGCGGCTTTCGCGTTGTGATTTTGTACAGGCGAGGTGCCCGGGCGTTTTTCGCTTACGGTTTCGCGGAAAGTGAGCGCGCCAACATTTCACAAGATGAACTGGCCGGCCTCAAGGAGCTCGCCTCGGAAATGCTGGCTTATGGCGAGGCCGAAATCGCGAAGGCAACTGCGTCGGGAGCACTGATCGAGGTGATCTGCAATGAGTAAGAACCGCAATTCGAGAATCCGGAAATATCGCAGCGGCCTTCTGGCTGCCGTACACGAGACGGCCGAGGGGCTCCACGCCGCGGGTGTAATGGACAAGCGGACCATGCGGAAGTTCGACGTCCTCTGCCTCACGCCTGTGCAACCTTTGAGCCCCAAGCAGATTCGCGATCTTCGGCGGCGAGAGAGGGCCAGCCAGGCGGTCTTTGCGCGCTATCTGAACGTGACGCCTGGCCTCGTTAGCCAGTGGGAGCGCGGCGAAAAGCATCCTCGGGGAGCGTCGCTGAAACTCTTGGCCCTCGTTGCCAAGAACGGCCTGGAAGCAGTCGCGTGAGAACGGAAACCAGTGTCACCTACGACTGCTCGGACGAACCTGCTGCGGCGGCGCGCGGCTCCGCTGGGGATTCCTCTGCCGGGTCTTCGCCGAGTTCCGCGAGATCGTTTGTTTCGCCGGATGCGAGGATTGCGGCGGCTTCGGGAGATTCAGGCGCTGCCTGCGGAGCTATCGCCATGTCTTCCGGTTCGGTCGGAGCGATGCCGGCATCGGAATCGAGCGCGGCCTGCGCCAGTTGCTCGAATTCCTTGAGGCTCGGCAGCTCGTCGAGATCCGACAAGCCGAAGCGCATCATGAACTGCTTCGACGTGCGATAGAGGATCGGCCGCCCAATCACTTCCTTGCGCCCGGCCGTGGTGATGAGGCGCTTTTCGAGCAGCGTCTTGATCACGCCGCCCACGTTGACCCCGCGAATCTCGTTGATCTCGGGCACGGTCGCCGGCTGCTTGTAGGCGATCACCGCCAGCGTTTCGAGCGCCGGCATCGTGAGCCGCAGCGGCGGCTGCAGGCTCTTGATGAACTTGCGCACCACATCGTGATGCTGCGCCTTGGTGTAGAACTTCCACCCGCCCGCCACCTTGCGCACTTCGATCCCGCGATCGTCCGTCTGATACGCGGCGACCAGCAGATCGAGCCCCGCGCGCGCCTCGGCTTTCTCCACGCCCAGCGCGTGCGCGATCTGGTCGAGCGTGGCGGGCTCGTCCGCGGCATAAATGATGGCTTCCAGCGCAGCCTGAATTTCCTGTGGCGTCATCTCATTTCCTTTACTTGCTGCGACAACCTGCGATCTGCAACCTTTTGACGGAGCCAAACCCACGTAAACCAGAAAGCACTCGCGATCAATGCTAGAAAGGAAAGGACAAACACCCACGTGACCCCGTCCAAGAAACTCTCATCAATGGGAATGTAGTCCCTCCCGAAATATGGCGGAAACTGCAACGCCCAAGGATGACTTATCCAACTTGGGTCTGAAGGCCGCGTCACATCCAGAAGGGCCAGAAAGCTGATTGCACACACACAGGCGATGACCAAGACAACGAATCTGTCCCGTTTCATAGCAGTGTCATCCCCTACAAATACTGCTCCTCGATTTTCGACATCGCCTCGGGCCCGGCGAACACCGCGTCGAACATCTGATGTTTCCGTATCCGAATATCCTCGAACAAATCCGACTGCACGAGAATGATCGCCTGCATGCGCACCATTTCGAGCACCGCCAGCAGCGCGACGATCATTGCGTTGCGCGTCTCGCAAATATCGAAAAACTCCATCAGCGACACGGCCTCCTCGCTCTGCGTCAGCCGGCGGCGCAGCCGGTCCATCATCTGCGCGATGGTCACCGAGTCGTGCCGCAGCTCGAATTTCGTCACTGCCTTGCGGCGCTCGAGCACCTGCTGGAACGTCTTCACCAGATCGACCAGCGACACGACCATCTCGCCCTCGATCGCATCGCCCGTATAAAGCGCGCGATCCGGCCGCGACCACACGTGGTCCTCGATCTGCTGCTTCTGATACAAAAGCTGCGCCGCGTTCTTGAATTTCTCGTGCTCCATCAGCCGGTGGACCAGCTCGTCGCGCGGATCTTCCTGCGCGTCGGGCCCCGCCAGCGGATCGGCCGGCAGCAGCATCTTCGATTTGATGTGGATCAGCGTCGCGGCCATGTAAATGAAATCGGCGGAGACGTCGATATCGAGCTTTTCGAGCTGGTGCAGGTAATCGAGATACTGCTCGGTGACTTTCGCGATGGGAATGTCGTGGACGTCCATCTCCTGCCTGCGAATCAGATCGAGCAGGAGATCGAGCGGTCCTTCGTACACCGGCAGATTGATGCGATAGGGTGACGCCATTCGCCGCCTATGTTATAGCTCTCCGCGAAATTCCGAAAGCCCCACCTTGCGGCCCTGCTTCGCTAATCAACACTTCCAGTCAACGCTAATCAACCCGCGACTCATCCCGATACATCGCCTTGTGCCGCGTCTCCTTGATCCACTGATCGATCTGCTCGGTGGTCATGTAATTCGCCGGGTTGAACTTGCCCCAATTCAGAATTTGGTCCAGCGAGCGCTTCCACCGTTTGTACGACGGCTTCGCGGGCGGCCCGAAGCACATGATGTCGATCACCGCGAGCTCTTCGGGAACGCCGAGCAGCGGCTTGATCTTCTGCTGAATCTCTTCCTGGCCGATTGCGGTGATCCACCACACCGCGTAGCCCAGCGCGGCCGCCGCCAGATGCGCCGACATCGTCGAAGCGGCCACCGATTGCAGCAGGATTCGCTCCGCATTCTGGCGATACTTCTGATCCAGCTCCGAGCCGTCGTTGAGCACGGGAAACGCCCGGATGAATCGGAAATCGGCCGCCACGACGATAAGCCCCGGCGCCGTTTTCACGCCGCTGTAGTTGGGCGTCGGAAAACCCATGTGCAGCTTGGCGCGGCGCTGCTGCTCGTCCATAAAGCACTGCCCGATCGTCTCCTTGACCACAGGGTCGGTGACGACGATGTAGTGCCACGGCTGCGCGTTGGCGCCCGATGGCGCGTGGCGCGCAGCCTCGAGAATCATTTCGAAATGCTCGCGCGGCACGTCGTAGGCGGCGAACGCGCGATTGGTCATGCGGCCGCGCACCACCTGCATCAGCGCTTCGTACCGCTCGACATTATTGAAAAGTGCCGGATCCACCGTCGTAGTGTTCATAATTCACATCCTTGGTGGCACAGACAATCCTGTCTGTGCGCGCTCGTCATCCTGAGGCGGGCGTCTTCTGCCCGCCGAAGGATCTCTCTTCCTTTGCCTCGTCCCACTTGAAGATTGCCTCGCGCACTCGGCCCATCGTTCGCTTAGCAGCCTTTCGTGCCTTGCTGGACCCTGCATCGAGAATATCCCATACCTGCTGCGGATTCGCCTCGAATTCCTTGCGGCGCGCCTGCACCGGCTCGATCCACGTCACCAGATTCTCCGCCATCAGCTTCTTGCAATCAACGCACCCAATCGCAGCGCTGCGGCAATCGCTATCCACTTTCGAGATCGTCTCCGGCAACGAGAACAGCTTGTGATACGCGAATACCGGACAGACCTCGGGCCGCCCGGGATCGGTCCGCCGCTGCCGCTGCGGGTCCGTCATCATGTTGCGCACCTTCGCGCGGACCTCGTCGGGTTCATCGCTCAGCCAGATCGCGTTGCCATACGACTTCGCCATCCGCCGCCCGTCAGTCCCAGGCAGGCGAGGCGTCTCGGTGAGCATGTGCCCCGGCTCGTGCAGCACGGGTTTCACACGGAATAAGCGTCGGTCCCCGGCCAGTTTTTCGAGGAAATTCTCGAGTCCGATTTCCAAAGCGTGGTTGATGATTAAAGCTCGAAGCGACGAATAGTGCAGCCCGAGTACAGAGCCGGGCGGTGGTAGTTTAAGGCCAGTCCGATCAATGATCCGCTGAAGTACTGCGGGATTGGCGTCGTGCTCGCGGATGTCGAACCCGAATCGAACATTAAAGCGCCGCACTACCTCGCGCGTCAACTCGACGTGCGGCACCTGATCCTCGCCCACCGGCACAAAATCTGCGTCGTAAATCACGATGTCGGCGGATTGCAGCAGCGGATAGCCGAGAAATCCGTAGGTGCCGAGGTCGCGGTCCTTCAGATTCTCGATCTGCTCTTTGTACGTCGGAACGCGCTCGAGCCACGATAGCGGCGTGATCATCGACAGCAACACGTGCAGCTCCGCATGCTCGAGGATGCTCGACTGCACGAACAGCGTCGATTTCGCGGGATCGAGGCCCACCGCGAGCCAGTCCATGGCCACTTGCAGCGTGTTTTCGGCGATCGACGACGTGTCTTCGTAGTGCGTCGTCAGCGCGTGCCAGTCCGCGACGAAAAAGAAGCACTCGTATGCTTCCTCCCCGTCGGGTAGACGCGCGTTCTGAAGGTCGAGCCAGTTGGAGAGGGCGCCGAAAAAGTGGCCGAGGTGAAGGCGGCCCGTCGGCCGCATGCCGCTCAATACTCGCTTAGCCTTTGTCTTGCGTTGCGCCACTCTGCGGAAAAGCTCCTCGGTCGGAAAATGGAAAAGCAAAAGTAGAAACGCGTACGAGCGATGCTAGCACAGAAATTCCGCCACAGAGTCACGGAGACACAGAGAAAAACCAATCTGCTCTTTCTTCCCCGCCTCCCCTGCTCTTGTTCCTCCGTGTCTTCCTTGCTTCGTCCTTGCCTCCTGCCTCCTTGCTTCCCTGCCTCTTTGTTTCTCAGTTTCTCAGTGTCTCTGTGTCTCCGTGGCTACTTACAATTTCAGCAGCTCCCGCAGCCGCTTCGTCTGCGCGCGCGATACCGGAATCTCGCTCGCCCGCTTATCATCCATTTTCAAAATGTAGCTCGACTTGAACCACGGCATCACTTCCTTGATGTGGTTGATGTTCACCAAATACGACCGGTGCGGCCGCCAGAAAATCTCCGGATCGAGCGCCGCCGCCAGCTCCTCGACCGTCCGATAGTTCGATTCGCCCTCGATCTCGCGCGCGAAAATCGTGATCGCGCCGTCCTGGATCGACGCGTAAATCAGGTCCTCGGCGTCCACCAGGATCATCCGCGATTGCGCCTTCACCAGCAGCTTCACCGTGAGCGGCGCCTTCGTCTTCGGCGCGCTCGCGTTGAGCTGCCCCACCAGCAGCTCGAGCCGGTCGACCGGCGAGCTCTTCGTATCCACCATCTTCTTCGCGCGCTGCACCGCACGCGCGATACGCGCCTTGTCGAATGGCTTCAGGACGTAATCGACGGCGCTCACCTCGAACGCCTTCAGCGCGTAGTTGTCGTAAGCCGTCGCGAAGACGATCTGCGGCAGCTTCAGCTTGCGCTCGACCAGCCGCTTGATCACGCCAAACCCGTCGAGCCCCGGCATCTGCACGTCGAGAAAGACGAGGTCGGGCTCGTGCTCCTTGATCAGCGCCACCGCCTCGATCCCATTCTTCCCCTGCGCGATCACGTTGACATCGGGAAGCCCTTTCAGCAGGAACCCAAGCTCGTCGCGCGCCGGCCGCTCGTCGTCCACGATAATCGTGTTCATCGCCATGATTGAAGGTTTAAGTGTAGCGCCGCTTGTCCCTGCCTGCCCTGACGCAGGAAGGGAGCGAAGTCGAAGGGCAGCGCGGCATTCCGCGTCGATCGAGATCACCCAAGCCGAATCCAGCCGACGCCAGTATAAGGGAGTCGTGCGGCGTTGCGGAAGCGCGGGTAACGGCTCAGTTTGGACTCGTGGCAATTGTCCGGTTACCGCGCTAATCGGGCACTTGCCAGTTTACTGTCCGTGCAGTTACCCTCTATTCGTGCCGCTATGCGACTTCCTCAGCAACCGAGCATGTGTTTATGCCTACTCGCCCTCTCCATTTTCGTGTTAGCGACAAGTACGTCAAATCCGATCAATGCAAGGCCAAACATTGTGTGGACCGCACGGCTCTTGGGCGAATCGCCCGCGATGGAAGAAACTCTAGCCGATGAGCTTAGTAGAAGGCAGGAGCAAGACGGGCTTACGTTGGTGTCGATACTGTTTAGCAAGGTCTATACCATCGATTTTTCGAATCGTTCGTTGAATCTCGCGCCCGACGCGTTGAGGAATCTAAGCTTTCGATACGGAACTGTTTCGCCGGATGGAACTCAAGCAGCGTTCGATAGCTGTGGCAATACGCCGGGGCTCCAACAATTGCACGATGCCGAAGGCAATTGCGCAGGACCCTCTGACCTCGGCATAGCGTTGCTAGACGGTTCGGGCCTCCGTACGATTCCGGAAATCACGTCCCCGTCATTCGATATCTGCTGGTCACCGGATGCTTCAGAGTTTGCATTGTCCGGAGGTCCCGTGAACGGCCTAGAGATCGTGGATCCTCACACTGAAAAATCACAGCCAATCGACGAGGGCGAGAGCGATGCGTTTTTCGAGCCGCAGTGCTGGTCTCGCGACGGGAATACGATCGTCTTCACGAGAAATCTGCCAATGAAACAAACGGTCGTCGTTTACAACATTACGACAAAGCAAAAGACCGAGATCGCTTCGGGTGGCTATGCGACCTGGATTCCTGGTACCGACTGGATAAGCTACAAGTATTGCAGCGAGGATTTGTTTTCTTGCACGTACTACGAGGTGCGGCCTGATGGCAGTGGCGCGAAGGTCTTGTTCAAGACGCTCGCAGCAGATGCCGCCCTATCGTGGTCCAGTGACGGTCGGCTCGCGGCCTATGTCAGTCTGAGGCGCCCGACGGAACCAATGAGCGTTAGTTCGCGTGTGAGAGTTTGGAGAATCAGTGATAGCTCCGAGGTGTGGGTATTGAATCGGCGCGAGACGGACCCTGTATGGTTTCAATGGATTGAGAACAAGCAGCTATTGTCAGGAACTAATCGTCCGGTGAAATGAGCTAAAGTCGTATTCAGCGAAGTCGGACCGTCCAAAAGCTAAGTTCCGATAAGTGGGCTTACCGGACATTAGAGAATGTAGTTTCTGCTTAGCGGTTTATTAAGCGCGACAGTCTGCAAATTTATTTTGCATTCCTAATGAATTGAAACCCCGGACCAGACTGACCCCGCCACAGAAGCGTGCCCCGCGATGCACAAGCTCGGGTGGGGTAGAATCGCAGGGCGATTACGGGGAGGCATGGTGGCGCGAACCGGGAAAAGCAGCTCGAACGGCGCGAAGGTTCTCAGCAGCGAATTGATTTTTCAGGGCCGCGTGTTTGCGCTCAAGCGCGAGCAGATCGTCGAGCCGAGCGGCCTCACGGTGACTCGCGACATCATCGTCCACCCAGGCTCGGCCGTGGTGATGCCGGTGTTTCCCGACGGGCGTATCCTGCTGATCCGCCAGTATCGCCACGCCGCGGGCGAATACCTCTGGGAACTCGTCGCCGGACACAAGGAGCCGAACGAAACTTTCGCCGAGTGTGCCAAGCGTGAGCTGACCGAGGAAACTGGCTACGCCGCGAAGCGCGTTCGCAAACTTCTCACCGTCTTCCCTTCTCCGGGCTTCCTCGGCGAGCGCATGGAAATCTTCCTCGCCACGGGACTCACGAAAGGCGCCCCGCGCCCCGAGGACGACGAGAAAATCACCTCGCGCATTTTCACGCTGCGCGAGGCCGAACAGTGGATTCGCACCGGCAAAATCCGCGACGCAAAATGTGTCTCCGGAATCCTGTACCACGCGCGCTTCGCCGCTCGCAAATAAGTGGAGGCTGCCAAACATGGAAAATAGAGAGGTCGCCAGGATTCTCCGCGAGACGGCGCAACTGCTCGAAATCGACGGCGCGATCATCGGCCGCTATCGCAGCTACGAAAAAGTCGCCGAGCTGCTCTACAGCATCCACGAACGCATCGAGGATCTCGCCAAGGATGAAGCCAAGCTGAAGGAGCTGCCCGGCGTCGGCGAAGGCATGGCCGAGCACATCCATGAAATCCTGAAAACGGGCGACTACAGCCTGCGCCAAAAGCTGCTGAAAAAGTATCCGACCACCCTGCTCGACCTGCTCGAGCTGCAATCGCTCGGGCCCAAGAAAGTGGCGTTCCTGTACAAGAAATTCAAGGTGGCCACGGTCGAAGGCGTCGAAAAGCTCGCGCGCGAAGGCAAGCTGCGCGACCTGCCCGGCTTCGGCGAAAAGAGCGAGCAGAACATCCTGAAAGCCGCCGAGCAGTTCAAGCACCTGGCGGGCAGCGGACGATTCCTCATCAACGTCGCGGACGACGAGGCGCAAAAGCTCGGCGCCTACATCACGAAGGCGGGCGAAGCGGTCGAATCGGTGACGCCCGCTGGCTCGCTGCGCCGCGGCAAGGAAACGGTCGGTGACCTCGACCTGCTGGTCACCATGCGCCCCGGCCACGACAAGCAAAAAGATATCGACGCGGTCGCCGCGCACATCCTGAAATATCCCGGCATCGATCGCGAGCTCGCCCACGGCGAAAACAAAGTCAGCGTCATCCTCGGCAGCGGCTTGCAGGTCGATGTCCGGCTGCTCGAAAAGAAAAGTTTCGGCGCCGCGCTGCTTTATTTCACCGGATCGAAGGAGCACAACGTCGCGCTGCGCGGACGCGCCAACGACATGGGCTGGACCCTCAACGAATACGCGCTCACCACGCTGAAGGGCGGCCGCGTCATCGCGAGCAAGACCGAGGAAGAAATCTACGCCAAGCTGAAGCTTGCGTATATCGAACCCGAGCTGCGCGAAATGACGGGCGAAATCGAGGCCGCGGAAAATGGCACGCTGCCGAATCTTGTCACGCTCGCGGATATTCGCGGCGACCTGCAGATGCACACCACCGCGTCCGACGGGCGCAACTCGATCGAGGAAATGGGCGAAGCCGCGCGCGCGCTCGGCTACGAATACATCGCGCTCACCGATCACTCGCAGGCCGTCACGGTCGCGAATGGAATGGACGAAAAGCGCACGCTCGCCCAGATCAAAAAGATTCGCGCTGCCAACGAACGTGTCCCGGGAATCAAGCTGCTCGCGGGTATCGAAGTCGACATCAAGAAAGATGGCTCGCTCGACCTCGAAGACGAAGTGCTCGCCGAGCTCGACGTGGTCGTCGCCTCGGTTCACTCCTACATGAATCTTGAGCGCGCCGAAATGACCGACCGCATCCTCGCGGCCATCGAAAATCGCTACACGCAGATCATCGCGCATCCCACCGGCAGGCTGGTCCTGCGGCGCGACCCGTTCGTCTACGACATGGAAAAGGTTCTCGACGCAGCTGCGGCCCACGGCGTCGCCATGGAGTGCAACGCGTATCCCGACCGCCTCGACCTATCCGATGTTCACCTGCGCATGGCCAAGCAGCGCGGGTGCAAAATCGTGATCTCGACCGATTCGCACACCACGAATCATCTGAACTTCATGAAATATGGAGTCGCCACGGCCCGCCGCGGCTGGATCGAAAAGAAAGACGTGATCAACACGCTGCCGCTCGAGAAGTTTCTCGCCGCGCTGCGTCCCAAACCGCACGCCGCCAAGGGACACGCAGCCGCAAAGCGCAAATCCGCCTAGACGAAGACATTGCCGTGTGTGCTGATGAAGGAGGCTAGTTCCCACTCGGCGCGGCAAGCATCCTTTGCAAGTACGTTTTCAGTCTTGCCGAAATCGACTTTTGCGGATCCCTGTCCATGATTCGCTGCTCGATGAAGCCGTCCTGGTCGATCACTACATATGTCGGAAGAGCGAATATGCGAAACTTCCGAATCATCTGGCCGTTTCCATCCAGGTATTGGGACCAGTCCATGTGTTCCTTCGAAACGAAGTCGCGCCACTCGGCCTCGTGCCGGTCCCCGCTGATGCTGAGAAGAACCAATTTGTCGCTCGGATATTTTCTCGTGAGATCTTTCAATTCAGGAACGGAGCCTCGGCAAGGCGGGCACCACGTCGCCCAGAAGTCCAGCACAACGATCTTTCCGCGCAATTGAGCCAAAGAGATCGTCGCGCCTTGTAAGGTCACAACCTGGAAATTCGGGGCAAGTTCCTTCCCTGCCTGACGCGGATGAATCAGCAATTGCCGCGCCAACTCGGCCTGCTCTCCCATGGGGTCCATCTGAAGGTAGATGCTTAGTTCCCGAAGGCCTTCCGCATCCTGCGATTCTCTAAGTAGCGTGACGCCAAGATTGAGGTGCGCAATCGCTGCGTTCGGTTCGAGTTGCAGGGCAGCCCGGTATTCCGATTCCGCGTCTTTCAGTAATTTCGGGGAGTTCTCCGTTTCGGACAGAATGTTGCCCTTGAGCACATGATCTGCGGCGCGACGCACGTCCGTGTTGGCCTGGAGCATCGCCTTGTCGCAATTCTTCAGGGCATCGTCCGAAAAGCCAAGTCGATCCTGAGCAACTGCCAGTCCGAAATAACAAGCTTCGCAATCGCCTTTGGCCAGCTTTGCTGCTTTCTTGAATGACTCCTCCGCCTGCTCGTTGCGTCCCGCGAAGAGATCGTTGTTGCCCTGCGCCAGCGCAAGCAACTCTGGAGCGGAATCCGCTTGCGCATCGCTAGCTATAGCCGCGCGGGGTGTCAGGGAAAAGATGGAAAGACCCACAAGGAGCAAAAGGCACTTCGCGCGCAAGTTACTCATTGGGCCCCGTCTGTGTCCGGTTAAAGGCTTCGCCGTTATTGTAAGCCCATTCCGCCGGATGTAAGGACGAGTTCCGCGCAGCTTATACAGAATAGGAAACGGTGTCGTCGTCCACGACGACCGGGCCCGCGGATTTCGAAGCGCCTGCCGGAGATTTCGAAGCGCCGCGCCGCATCGCTACGATGCCGGTGCGGACCACTTCCACGAGTCCAAACGGGCTCAGCAACTCGAGCAAACGGTCCACTTTTTCCTCGCCGCCCGTCAATTCGACGATGATCGATTCCGCGGCGATGTCGAGCACCTTCGCGCGAAACACGGTGGCCAGCTCGAGAATCTGCGAGCGCGTCTCGATCGTCGCTTTCACCTTGATCATCGTGAGATCGCGCATCAGTGCAGGCTTGCCCGTGACGTCGTCGACCAGCAGCACGTTGACGAGCTTGTAGATGTTGGCGACGATCCGCCGCGCCTGATCCTCGTCCGCATCCGTGACGATCGTCATGCGCGAAACATCCGGCTTTTCCGTGCGCCCAACTGTGAGCGAGTCGATATTGAAGGCGCGCCTGCGGAAGAGCGACACCACGCGCGAGAGCACGCCCGGCTTGTTTTCGACGTAAACCACAAATATATGCAGCATGATTTTCCTATTCGTCTTTCTTCGCGATTCGCCTCGCCTATTGGTTATTCGTCCTCGGCCGTTTCGACGAGCGGATTCGGCCGCCGGATCATGTCGTGCAGGGCCGCGCCCGCCGCCACCATCGGGTACACGGTATCTTCCTGCTCGACCTTGAAGTCGATCAGCATGGGACCTTCGTGCGCCCGCGCCGCGCGCACCGCCGGCACCACGTCGGCGCGCTGCCGCACGACCGTGCTCTTAATTCCATACGCCTCGGCGAGCTTGGCAAACTCCGGATTGAGCAGCGGCGTCGCCTCGTAATTTCGCTCGTAGAAAAATTCCTGCCACTGGCGGACCATGCCGAGGAATCCGTTGTTGATGATGGCGATGTTGATTTTCAGATTTTCCTGCACGATGGTGGCGAGTTCGGCCATCGTCATCTGGAAGCCGCCGTCGCCGACCACCACCCACACATCCGCATCGGGCCGGCCCACCTTTGCGCCGATCGCCGCCGGAAGCGCAAAGCCCATCGTGCCGAGCCCGCCGGACGTGACGAGCGAGCGCGAATGCTCGTGCTTGTAATACTGCGCCTCCCACATCTGGTGCTGCCCCACGTCGGTGACGATGATCGTGTCCCGATCGCGCGTCTCATGCCACAGATCGTTGATCACGTGCGCGGCGTAAAGATGCCCGTTGTCCGGTAGATTCTGAATGTCGCGCACCGCCGTATCGCCCTTGAGGCTGTGGATGTGCTCGATCCAGTCACTGCGATTGGCTTGCGCCACGCGCGGCAGCAGTTCCTGCAGGATATGTTTCAGATCACCGACGAGCGCCACGTCGACCTTCACGTTCTTGTTGATCTCCGCCGGGTCGATTTCGATGTGAATCTTCTTCGCGTTGGGCGCGTAATTTTTCAGGTTGCCGGTCACGCGATCGTCGAAGCGCATGCCGAAAGCGAGCAGCAGATCGGCGTCCTGAATCGTCTTGTTCACCCACGCTTCGCCGTGCATGCCCATCATGCCCAGATTCAAAACGTGCGAAGCCGGCAGTTCGCCAAGTCCCAAAAGCGTCATCGCCACGGGAATGCAGGTTTTCTCCGCGAACGCTTGCACCTCGCGCTGCGCGCCCGAAACGAGAATCCCGTGCCCGGCGAGAATCACAGGCCGCTTCGCTTCGGCGATCAGCTTCAGCGCCTTCTCGTATTCCGCCGGCGCGGGCGAGAGGTCGGGGCGATAGCCGCGCATCTTCGGCGCCGCAGCGTCCCAGTCGTAGCTGCCGGCGCCTTGCTGCGCGTCCTTGGTAATGTCGATCAGCACCGGGCCGGGCCGGCCGGACTTGGCGACGTACATTGCTTCGCGCACCGCATGCGCGATATCGTCCGCGTGCGTCACGAGGTAATTGTGCTTTGTGATCGGCAGCGTGACGCCGGTGATGTCCGTCTCCTGAAACGCATCCGAGCCGAGCAGCTTGCTGCCCACCTGGCCCGTGATGCACACGATCGGCGAAGAGTCCATCATGGCGGTCGCGATGCCGGTGACCATGTTGGTCGCGCCGGGGCCGGAAGTGGCTACGGCCACGCCGACGCCGCCCGTCGCGCGCGCATAGCCATCGGCCATATGCGTCGCGCCCTGCTCGTGGCGTACGAGAATGTGGCGAATCGAACTGTATCGAAGCGCGTCATACGCCGGCAGAATCGCCCCGCCGGGATAACCGAAGACGGTCTTCACGCCTTCGCGCTCGAGACACTCCCACAGAATTCTTCCGCCGATCATCGGATCGCTTGAAGATCCCTTCGGCGATTTTTTCCCCTGGCCGGACTCTTTTTGACTGCCCATTTCTCGTCTCCCTCAGCCGCAAAAAATAAAACCCACCTTGCCAGCATCTCTGGCGGGTGGGTTTCTTGAGCTTTCCGGTTGCGTGTTACTCAGCTCAGTCATGCCCTCCGGGCAGAGACGCGTCTACGAGCCGTACTACTACTACGATTTCGAGTCGAAGCCGGCTTGTCGTGAGTTTCATATTCGCGTCCACTTAAACTGAGCGATTCCTCGGGGGCGCCAAACTCGCGCTGCCCTAAACACAGCTACGTTATCCTCGGCGGATTCATATGTCAAGGACGGTTTCGCGCGGGTATCGGATCAGTTTCCGCATAGCCGACCATTCGCTCATGACGTGTCAAACAGCGCTACAATAGCCGTGCGCTTCCGTCGGAAGAGGACGGGGGCGCGCAACGGCTCTATGCCGACTCAGATCATGCCCGTTCCTGATAGGTCGCGCTTCCAGGTTCAGCGAATCACAGAACAGGTGCTCTTAGCAGCAGGGCAGCTACTCGTAGCGGGAGTCGTGGCGGTTATGTGGGAGTATATCGCCAACGCTTTGGGGTGGACAGAATCCCGGCGCTTTCCACTCGCGCCTGCAGGCCCTCAGATCCTGAATGCTTGTATCATAGCTGTGCTTGGCTTCTTTTCAGCATGGTTGGTGGTCCGACTACTCCCCAGTGCTGCGGGTGCCGGCCGTTGGGTGTGGTTGCCACCGGCGGCACTCTTGGCCCTGCTCATTGGGTCGGACATTTTTGGGCAGCGCATGGATTGGCACTTGATCTCCGCTCACTACTTTTGGGCCTACCCGGCTCAAAAGCTGGGACCTATCGAACGAGACGTCGTCACTTATCCAACCCTCTCGGCGATCGCTTATTCGCTGGGAGTTTCGGTCCGTCTTTTGCAGTGCCGGAGGGGTGGCGAGGGCTGAACTACTTGCGAACTGTCACCTGACAGTCACCTAATGGCCAGCGAGATTTGGGTAAATGAACGTCCAGGACGGGCTATTCGGAAACTGACCCAATGCCTTCGCGCGATGGTTCAAGCGCCGAGGCCGCGCGGCGAGCAATTGATCGAGCGGTGCTCGAAGCCTCGCGTCCTCCATTCGTCCGTCGTTTTTCGGGCGGTGTACTAGGACAAGCTCTAGTACGAGCGAGTGGAAACACTCTTCATTCGGCGTGGGCTGATGGCCACGGATGTTCCTCTCGGCACACTTCGGAGACTTCCTCTGTTTGCCGTTTCTTCCCTGCAATCAATCGCTTACGAAGCTCGGCCGATTGGATCATGCCGTGCATTCGTAGCATCGAAGGAAGGGGAAAAGGGGGCGCCATGATCGTGCTTTTGATGATCGGAGTTTTGGCTTGCCTCCTCTTTCTGTGCGTGTCGCCCATAATTGGTTACCTTGCCTCGCGCAAGCCGGACAGCGCGCCTCCTTCGAAATCGCGACCGATTCAGAAGCATCCGATTCAGAAGCATCCGATTCAGAAGCAGACGTTCTCGGCCCGCTGATTCACAACCCTAGGGAGGGACTCAGCGGGCCGGCGTCTTGTCGGCCTTGGGAGACTGAAACGATGGATTCGAAACGCACCGTCCGTATGAGCTTGGGAACGTGGTCGAGCCACCAGTTGGGAGGAGTCTGGGCGCGCACCACGCGCCGCGATTCGAGACACCGAAAGCGGCTGAAGATGTCGCTGCCCCTTCACGTGCGGCCGGTCGATCACCGCTTTGCTGACCAGGAGGACCTGGGCGAAGTGGTTGACTTCAACAGCCAGGGACTCTATTTCACGACGTCGAAACTCCATTACACGCCCGGCATGAAGCTCGACATCACGTTTCCCTTCGGCGAGAACGTGCCCGCGCGCCGGAAATTCACCGGCTCGGTCGTGCGCGTGGAGCACCGCTGGATCGGCAGCCGCGGAATTGGGATTCGGCTCTCGGGTGAGAGGTCGGCGTCGTGAGCTTCCTCTCGATTTGGCCTTTGGGCAAGCGCCCAGGGATTGCGCTTGTCGCGGATCGAACCAGTGGAGACAATAGTCGAGTAGCAGCCGTCCCCCCTCCGTTCCCGGACGAAAAGCATCCGAAGCAGGAAAACGGAAAGCAGGTAGCGAATACGATGCACGACAAGGGTCAGAAGAAATACTCGTCGGGTGGGGCCACGCGGGAAACCGGCACGGCAGAAGCCGAGCGCCGGGGCGCGGATCGTCACATCTTCACTGCGTCGGCCGAGGTCGTCGATATGGCGACGGGCGCGCGATTCTCCACCAGAACCACGGACTTGGGGCCCGGCGGATGCTTTGTCGACACGTTGTGCCCGCTGCCGATTGGTTCGGAAGTTCACGTGAGCGTCCGCAAGGGCCAGACGCACTTCCAGTGCGAAGGCACCGTCGTGTACTCGCAGGACGGCCTTGGAATGGGCATCGGATTCGAATCCCTCGACGCGACGCAACAGCAACAGCTGGAAACCTGGCTCACCGAACTCACGGGTGGGCGCTATATTCCGCCAGTCGATCTTCGGCGCGAAAAGCGGACCCCGCGGTCCAGCAGCAGCGGCGACCACGCCATGGTCGTTCGTTTGGTCCAGCTGCTGATTGGGAAGGGCCTCCTGACCGAGGCCGAGGGCCAGTCCGTGCTGCACGACCCCGTGCTCTAAGGAGCTTCCGGAAGGGCCGCCGGGCCGCTGATCGGCTGGATCTCCAACCCCTTCATGGACGTGCAGCTATTTCCTATAGCAGGAAATTTTTCCCTGATTCGTGTCAAATTGTCGTCCTGGGACTTAGCTAACCCCTGTGTATTCAGTAGCCACTTCTGGCTTGACCTGGCACAGATCGTGCACGTACGAAAGCCTTATTAGGGGGAGTCCGATGGGGGAGCGTAGAAAAGCTCGTCGATACGAAGTCTATCTGCCTTTGCAGGTTTGCATTTCGCGCAAGCGACCGGCGGAGTTCCACACGGCGCAGCTTCGCGACATCTCGCGGTCCGGCATCTACTTCCAGTCGAGTGTCTCGGTAGAGCCCGGCGCGGGGATGGAACTCACATTCGCTCTGCCTACGGACAAGGACCGCGGTGCCTCCGTCCTGGTTCGCGCGAGCGCCAAGGCCCTGCGGGTCGCGACGGTGGAGGGCGAATTGACGCCCATCTACGGCATCGCCGCCAGCATCGACCGGATCGATTTCGTCCGCCCGGTCGTCACCAACGCCGCCTGATTTTGCGCGTTTCTGCGGCTGATTCAAGCTCCGCTACAAGTGTTCGCCTACCGTCTCTTTGCGTTCGGTTTGCCGCACGTTCAAAACCGCAGCTAGAATAGCCGCATGCGCAGTTCCCCGTCGTCTGGCGCGCGTTCGCGCGAATCTTCTGCCGATCCTGTCGATCTCGAGCGCCGCGTGCTACGCCACATCTGCCAAGCCCGGCTGACGCGTGCTGCGTGGGCCAAGATCGCGCGCGCGTTGCGCGAATACACATGGCGGGATGTCGAACACGGGCTGGTGTACGCTGCGATCGAGCGCCTTGGCTCTCGCGATCCGCAAACGCTGCGCGAACAGCTCCCCGCGCAGGCCACGCGCATGGGTTTCCCCGACATCGATTGGCAAATGTATTTCCCGGGGGCTGAAAAGCCTCTTGCGAGGCCGAGCGCGGACCAGCTCGTGCGCCAGATCAATCGAATGATCCGGCCATCACGTACTGCCGCGGCGCGCGCTCAGCGCGGTGGGCGAACAGCCAAACGGGGCGGCTAAATTACTTTTTCGGCTCTCCGTGGGCGGCGAGCTCGAAATCGATGTACTGCACGAGTGTTTGCGGATCGCCTCCGGCCAACGGCCGCCCGTCGACGTACACCGTGGGCGTGCTGCTCACCCCGAGCGCAACGCCCTCCGCGTGCTCGCCATCGACAGACTTCTGCGCGCCCGCCGACGAGAGGCACGCCTTATACGTATCGGCATTCAATCCGGCCTGCGACGCGTACGACACCAGCTTGTCCCAAATGTTTTCGGGCGAGATCACATCCTGATCGTCGAAGATCGCATTGTGGACCTTCCAGAACGCTTCGGGCGACTGCTCGTAGGCGCAGCGCGCGCCGATTGCGGCCGTCTCAGCCCAGGGATGAATCTGCGTCAGCGGGAAATTCTTGTAGATGAAGCGCACCTGCGGATATTTTGCCTCGATGGCCTGCAGGCTCTCGTAGAGCTCGCGGCAGTGCGGGCATTCGAAGTCGGCGAATTCGACGACGGTCACCTTCGCATCGGCCGGGCCTTTTGACGGGCTGCCTTCCAGATGAATCTTGGCCGCGTTGTCGGCGAAGGGGTCGGCGTGCATATCGAAGATCTCGCCGCGCAACAGCGTCTTCCCGTCCTTGCTCACGTAGACTTCGCCGTCTTCCTTCTGGTCGTTCAGCGTTACTTCCACAGGCACGGTGTAGAAATCGGCCGCTGTCGATTGCGCGAGCGGGCCGAGCGTCACCTTGATCTCCGGCCCCCAGGCGAAAAGCTTGCGCACGAATGCTTCGGTCGACTTCAGTAGCGCCTCATTTTCGGGCGAACTGGCTACAGCCGGGGCGGCGGGATCGGAGGCCGGCTTCGACGTCTGGCTGGCAGCGGGCAACGCTATCAGCAATAGCGCCAAAGTGCCCAACAACGCATTCTTATGCGACATCGGAATAAGTCCTCCATAAATTCGCCCCAGCTATCTCAGGAAGTCCAGAACAGGATAAAGAAAAAGAGGGAGAAGAGCAAAACGCAATGTTGCAGTGGCGAGCGCCCGATCAGCGCGCGACGTGATTCGCGAGCCAGTCCCCGACTTCGCGCGTGCCGAGCGGGCCGCCGAGATCCGACGTCGTCTTGCCCTCGCGGATGGCCACGCGGACTGCGTCCTCGATTCGCTGCCCCTCCGCCGCCCAACCGAAATAAGAGAACATCATCCCCGCGGCCAGCGCCGCGCCCATCGGATTCGCGATATTTTTGCCCGCGATCGTCGGCGCTGAGCCGTGCACCGGCTCGAACATCGAAACCTGTCCGGGATGAATATTCCCCGAAGGCGCGAGGCCGATCCCGCCCGCAAGCTGCGCGCCGAGATCGCTCGCAATGTCGCCAAAGAGATTGCACGTCACGATTACGTCGAATTGCGCCGGGTCGCGGACCATTTGCATCAGCAGATTGTCGATGTACATGTGGCTCGATTCGATTTCGGGATATTCGCGGCGCATTTCGGCGAAGACGCGCTGCCACAGATCGTGGCCGAAGGCGAGCGCGTTGGCCTTGTCGCTCATGCAGACGCGCTTCAGCCCGCGCTGCCGCGCAAATTCGAAGGCGTAGCGCAGAATCCGCTCGACGCCCTTGCGCGTGTTGATGTCTTCCTGCGTCGCGATTTCGTCCGCGGTTCCCTTCTTGAAAAAGCCGCCCATGCCGACGTAGGCGCCCTCGGTGTTCTCGCGGAAAACCGTGATCTGGATATCTTTTTCGGCGCGATCTTTGAGAGGCGTCAGCCGGCGGTCGAAAAGGACGCACGGACGCACATTCGCGTAAAGATCGAGCTTGAATCGCAGGCCGAGCAGGATATCCGCGCCGTGCTGGTTGCCGGGAACGCGCGGGTCGCCGAGCGCGCCGAGGAGAATCGCGTCGTACTCGCGGCGAAACATCTCGACGGCACCTTCGGGCAGCGTGGTGCCGTCGCGCAGGTAGCGATCCGCGCCCCAATCGAATTCCGTCAGCTCAACCTCGCGCCCGCCTCGCGCGGCCGCCGCCCTCAGCACCTTCACAGCCTCGGGGATCACGTCCTTGCCGGCGCCATCGCCGGGGATCACCGCAATGCGCTTGCGCCGCGAAGATGTCGCCTCCGTCATTCCGTCGCGGAACGTAGCATGCGCCCCGAATCGTGTCAACGCACGTCAGTATCAGTTCGCGCGCTCGGTGCGCAGTTTTGAGCTTCGTCTAGCGCCCGTTCTTGGGCGAGATTTGCACGTGAATGCCGTCGGGATCGACGAGATTCACCGTAGACACTCCGTCATTTGCCTGAAAGGCGGCTCTTGCCTTGGCATTCGGAAGCTCGCTGTTGATTTTGTCGGCGAGGATTTTCGAGGAATCCTGGTTGATACGGTCGATCGCAATGGAGAAATGCGTGATCACGCCTTTCTTCTCGGCGACAGAATCGACGCTGATGTAGCCGCTCGGCAGATCCAGATGAATTCCCGTCCCGGCATTCGTCGCCGGCCAGCCTTTTGTGACCCCGAATAATTTCTGGTAAAAAGCAAACGACTGCTCGATGTCGCTGACCGTGAGCCCGATGTGGTTGACGCCCAGGCCAGGAACAATGGGAGCGGGAGCCGGCGCGGCACCCTGCGCCAGTATCCTCGCCGGCAGGACCAATGCGGCCAGCGCTTGAACAAGATGCCGCCGCGTCATACCGCCGCGATCGTACTGATCGAATAGCGAATCAATCGTCGAAGCCATTTGCGCTTTCCCCTTTTGCGGCAAGCTAGGATTTTCATCTGACCTCGCGTCCGCCTCGCGCGGCCGCCGTATCCGACTCATCAGGACTTGGAAAGAACCTAATGGGGTTCACCTTTGGGGGTATGCCGTGAAAATATAATCCTTTGACGCTGCCAGCGTGTGGCATGCGGCGCCGCACTTCGCGTCGTGCCCCTGCGGCGACTTGCTGGCCGTGGTGGCAGGTGCAAACGTGCCGGATACGGCGTCATAGTCGAACACGGCATATCCCCATCCGTGCGTGTCCGAGAATCTCTTGCTGTCCTTCTCGATGAACTCAACCTCAGTCAGGTCACCAGGTACGGTGTCTGGGGTGCTCGCCGAAAAAGGCGGATCGGTCAGCTTTTTCGGTTTCCACACGATCTTGGCAATCTTGGAGCCGTCGGGAAAAGGCTTGCCGTTGCCCGGAACGCCTTCCTTGTAGGCTTGCATCATCACCGGATTGGCGAGGATCACTCGAATCACGTTTTGCGCGTTGGTTAGACTCGGGGCGACAGCCTGCCACTCTTCGTATCCACTGAAGTCAGAGAACGCGAGGCCGCCCGGCACCTTCACAGTGTACTTGTCCTGCGCGGAACTGGCCCGGCCGCCCAAGACTGCAAGCACTAGAGCGAGGATCGCCATGACCCAGGATAAATATCGCCTCATGGTTGGGTTTACCTCTTCGGGTAGGCAGTGAAAATGTAATCTTTTGAGGCTGCTAGGGTGTGGCATGCGGCGCCACACTTGGCGTCGTGCCCGACCGGCGGCTTGCTGGCCAGGGTGGCAGGCGCGAACATGCCGGATGCGGCGTCATAGTCGAACATGGCATATCCCCATCCGTGCGTGTCCGAGAATCTCTTGCTGTCCTTCACGATGAACTCGACCTCAGCCAGGTCACCAGGCACGGTGTCTGGGGTGCTCGCCGAAAAAGGCGGATCGGTTAGCTTTTTCGGTCTCCACTCAAGCTTCACAATCTTGGAGCCGTCGGGGAAAGGCTCGCCGTTGCCGGGAACGCCTTCTTGGTAGGCTTTGATCATCACCGGATTGGCGAGGATCACTCTGATTACGTTGGAGGCCTCGGTGAGACTGGGGCCGACTACCTGCCAGGTCTCGTATCCCCGGATCTCAGAGAACGCGAGCCCGCCGGGCACCTGCAGAGTGTATTTGTCCTGCTTGTCCTGAGCAGAACTCGACATGCCGCCCAAGAGGGCGAGCGCTAGCGCAACGATCACTACCACCTCTGATAGACTTGCCTTCATGGTTTCTTCCTCCGCGGCTGTTTGGAAGTTTGAGATTCGCTCCAGTCGGGAGCTGGCAAATTCGAGGCAGGGATCATAGGTCACGCAAAAGCTGTCGTCAAGGTTTCCGGATGAGTGCCCGATTAGCGTATTCCCAAACCCCAGCACCGCGCCCGAGTGCTTCCCTCCGATATCCACGCTAACGCACTGAGGACCGGTTCGCACCCTCAACAGCTATTCAGGCGGCGGCGTAACCTGGTATATACTCTCGCCCGGACCGAGGGCCTGCGGGACCTTGGCCCGCCGCTGCGAAGCGACGAAGGCGCTTGGCGCGGCGACACGTCGTTGCGAGCGACTGAAAATTTCAGCGTTTTTCTAGGAGGCACCAGATGAAGAAGTTTGCAATGGCTTTTGGACTGGCTGCAATTCTGGCGGTCCCGGCGTTTGCGGCGACCACGACATGGACGCTTGATCCCAATCACACCAACGCGCAGTTCACGGTTCGCCACCTGGGAATTTCGAACGTGCAAGGCGATTTCACGAAGATCAGCGGCACGGTCCAGACGGACGATCAGGACCTGGCGAATGCGAGCGTCGACATCACGATCGACGTCAACTCGATCGATACGCGCGTCGCGATGCGCGATAACGATCTCAAGAGCGAGCACTTCCTCAACGCCGCGATGTATCCCACGATCACCTTTAAGTCGACCAAGGTCGAGAAGAGCGCCGACGGCTATAAGGTCACCGGCAACCTCACGATTCGCGGCGTCACCAAGGAAGTTGTGCTCAACGTGGGCGCCCTGAGCGACGCGCGCAAGGACCCCATGAGCCGGACGGGCGGACTCCGCCGCGGCGCCGCCGCTTCCTTGACAATCAACCGCCAGGATTTCGGCGTGGCCGCCGATCCGGGAATGGTTGGCGACGAAGTGGCGATTCAGCTCGATTGCGAAATGACGGCGGCGGCGCCCGCAGCCCAGTAGCCGCGCCCAGTCGCTGACGCTGTTCGATCCTCGCAGTTTTCGCGGGCCCGGAGGTTCATGCCGCCTCCGGGCCTTCGCTTTCCTTTAGTCGCGCCCCGCCCGCCGAAACTCGCTCGACGAAGTAGACCCCCACGAGCACAAACACGCCGCCCGAAATCAGGTGGCCCGTCGGATGCTCGCCGAGGAAGAGCATCGATAGGATGATCACGAGGAACGGCTGAATGTAGTTGATGACCGCAACGCGCGACGTATCCAGATGCTTCAGCACCCAGTAGAACAGCGTGTACGCCGCCACCGAGCTTCCGACCGCCATGTAGATCAGCGCGCCCCAGCCCACCCAGCCCACGCTCTTCCAATCGAGCGTGACCGCCTGCTGCACGGCCAGCGGCAGCAGCATCACGGCCGCGGCCACGGTGACGAACGCATTGAGGGAAATGGAGTCGTATTTTTCCGCTCGCGATGCGCTCAACATCTTTTTGCCGAGCACGCTGTAGACCGCAAAGCTCATCGTGCTTACGAAGGTGATTGCATCGCCGATCACCGGCGATGAGTGGCCCACGTGCCCACCCTCCGTCTCGAGCAGCATCACGCCGAAAAAGGCGAGCGCCATGCCCGCGATTTTGGCCGTGGTGAACGCCTCGAGCTTCATCGCGCGCGCGAACACCAGGATCAGAATTGGCCCGAGCGCTTTTAACAGCACCGAGCGTTCCGAGGTCGTGTAGTTCAGGCCCACCATGAAGCAGCCCTGATTCAAGAACACGCCGAGGAATCCCAAGTAGGCGAACATCCAAAGGTCGCGCCGCTGGAAGCGCGCGCGCTCGCGGCGTATGAAATGGAGCGCGAGCATCAGAAGGGCCGCCAGCTCGATCCGCAGCGGCGCGAGCGTCCACGGGCTCATGTGCCGGAGGGCGATTTTCCCTGCCGTGTAGTTGAAGAACCAGAGCAGGAGAATCAATGCGAGGCTCGCGCCGAGCAGCGCTCCGCTCGGGTGGCGGGTTTCCGCGGTTTGTGCCGGCGCGCTTGTGCTCTCGGTGGTGGGTGTGGGCGCCAACGGCTATTCGAGGATTTCGCGCCGCTTCGTCAGCGCCTCGATGCGATCGACGCGCGGCGCGTACCCGATGCCGGGCGCCGATGGAACGCGAATCGTGCCTTGGCTCGATACTTCGACCTCGGGCTCGATGATGTCCTCCGCCCAGTAGCGCTTGCTCGCCGAAACGTCGCCCGGAAGCGAAAAATTGGCGAGCGACGACATCGCGATGTTGTGCGCGCGCCCGATTCCTGATTCGAGCATCCCTCCGCACCAGACGGGAATCGAGTTCGCCTGGCAGACGTCGTGCACCTGCCGCGCTGACGTGTGCCCGCCGACGCGCCCGAGTTTGATATTGATGATCTGGCAGGCGCGCAATTCGATTGCGGCGCGCGCGTTTTCCGCGTCGTGGATGCATTCGTCGAGGCAGATCGGTGTTTCGAGCTGGCGCTGGAGCTGCGCGTGCGAGTAGATGTCGTCGCAGCCGAGCGGCTGCTCGATCATCATCAGGTGAAACGCGTCGAGCTTCTTCAGCAGCGGCGCGTCTTCAAGCGTGTACGCCGAATTCGCGTCCGCCATCAGGCGAACGCGCGGAAAGCGCTCCCGCAGCGTTCGCACCGGCTCGACGTCCGTTCCCGGCTTGATTTTGATCTTGATGCGCTGGTATCCGGCGGCGAGGGCCTCTTCGACCTTCGCGATCAGCTTGTCCATCGTCGGCTGGATGCCGATCGAGACACCGCATGGAATTTCCGTGCGCGTGCCGCCCAGCAGTTTCGCGAGCGGCATGTTTTTCTGCTTCGCTTCGATGTCCCAGACCGCGGTCTCGAGGGCCGCCTTCGCCATGTTGTGCCCGCGTACTTGCGCGAAGAGGCCCAGGACTTCCGACGCCGATGCGATTTCCCTGCCGCGGACGATGGGCCAGAGGTAGTCGCGCAGGATGTACCACGCCGTCTCGATCGATTCGTAGGAATAAAACGGGTGCTCGCCCGCCGTCGATTCGCCCCAGCCCGCGATGCCGCCATCCGCATTCGCCTCGACCAGCAGGATTCGCCGCAGGTCGGTGGTACCGAAGCTCGTCTGAAAAGGCGAAAGCAGTCGGAGGTGAATCTCGCGCAACGTGATTTTGTGGACTCGCATTCGTTCCTTAGTGTTCCGTCAAGTGCTCGGTGAATTCCGGCAGGCTCAGCCCCGCGATCTCGGCGCGAGGCTCCAGAACGTAGGTTGCCACGCCATCGCGCGTCTCGATGCCCGTTGCTACGTAGCCCTTCGCAAACAAAGCCACGAAGCGATCGCGCACCTTCGACTGAATCTGGGTGGCGGCTTCGAGATTCGTGTCCCTGATCCGCGGAAGATCCGCTGGAAACTCGATGCGCTCGGCCGCTCCGCTCACCGGCATTCGATTGTCCGCCATGATGGACTTCACACGCTCTGAATCCAGCCGCCATTCCGCCACCAAGCGGTCCGTCGGCAGGCTGCCGTGCAACGGGCTTTCGGTGACGCCATAGCAATTCGGAATCCACCGCCGCGCCACGGCGCCAAGGCGCATCAGGTTGAAGTGCGCGTTCTTCGGCTCCAGTGGATCGAACGTCCATTCGACAAGCTTGATCCCGCGCTTCAGCGCATCTTCGCGCTGAAACAACTTGAGCCGGCGTCCAATGCCGTAATCGCGAAATTCAGGCCGCACGGCGGTCATGTGCGAGTGAAGGAACGTCTCGCCGCGACGCACGCCGATCAGCGCCAGCGTGAATCCGAGCATTCGATTGCCGTCAAAGGCTCCGAGCACTTGGCCGCCGGTATGGTGCGCCACCACGAAAATCGACGACACGACGGAAATGTCCTCGCCCCACGTGGCGTGCTCGATAAGCACGGCTTCCTCGAATTCGTCGAGGGTGGCGCAGTGGCGCACGACGATCTCCGGAATGGCGCGGGGCGAGCTCATTTTCAGTGAAGGAAAGTATACGGGATTTCGCGCCAAGTGCAGCCGAATCTATCGCGTGCGGCAGGCGCATTCGCGACGGCGACGGAAGGTGGCACAGACAATCGTGTCTGTGCGAACCCGCTATCGTGACGGCTTGACTCCCGCAAACAGCGCTAGTTCGCGCCATTTCCAGTGGCAATCGACGTCCTCGAATCCGATTTCGCGCAGCCACGCGAGCTGCGTATCGAGAGCGAGCAGCTTGTTCGACGGATCTTCTACTTCGCACGAGATCGCCTGGAGAAACGCCTGATGCAGCGCCGGACTGGGAGACGCCACGTGCTCGAAATTACAAAACACACCGCCCGGCGAGAGCATCGCGAATACTTCCTGGTAGATTGCCCGCTTCCGCGCGTGCGGCACGTGGTGAATGGCGAAGCTCGAAATCACCGCATCGAATCGCCCCATCGCCGGAAGCGGGTGACCGAAGTCGTGCGCGACGATCCTCACGACAGAATCATTGCCGAAGAGCTTCTCCAACTCCGCCAGCATCGTCGGCGAAAAATCCAGCGCGATGAATTCGGCGCGCGGCCGCGCCGCCTTCGCCAGCGCGAGCAGGCGTCCCGCGCCGCTGCCCAGATCGAGAATGCGCCTCGCGCTCGCCGGAATGAACTCGAGCAACGTCGCTTCGCCTTCCACGCGATGCGGGATCGAATCCGCGCGGCGAAGATAATCGAGCGCATGCTCGGCCGACGACCACAGGTTCACTTCCGGCGACGTTCCCATTGGATCGGCTCCTCCCACATCCATTAGGCGTTGCCGCGAGGTGCCGCGTCCAATTTATAGTGTTTGCTGGAAATATAAGGTAGCCTTATGGCGCGGCCACTTTCGGCCTCATTGCGGTTTCGAGGCAGACTCATGAGCCTTCGATTCATCCCACAACTCTTCCATTCGCTCGCGCGGCAAATCCGAGAGATCGACGCCCTGTCGCGCGGCCGTCGATTCCATCCAATGGAATCGCCGCTTGAACTTCCGGTTCGCCGCTTTCAACGCAATCTCCGAATCGACGCCCAGAAATCGCGCGATATTCACGCCGGTAAAGAGCAGGTCTCCGATCTCCTCTTCGATCTTCCGCGTGAAGCTCGATTTCGCATGCCCCGGCACAAGCACTTGGAGTTCGCGTTTCTCTTCATCGAGCTTTTCGAGAATGCCCGCGAGATTCTCCCAATCGAACCCGATCTTCGCGGCGCGTTTGGTCAGCTCCTGCGCCTCGAGGACGCCCGGTAGCGAGCGCGGCACACCCGCCAAAATGGAATCCTCGGCGGCGCTTCCCTCCTCCGCGCGCTCCTCGCGCTTGATCTGCTCCCAATTCTTCAGCACCTCGCCCGAAGTCTTCGCGCTCACATTGCCGAAGACGTGCGGGTGCCTGCGGACCATCTTCGTGTGGACGGACTCGATCACGTCCGAAATCGTGAACGCGCCCGTCTCCTCCGCGAGAATCGAATGAAACACCACCTGCAGCAGCAGATCGCCCAGCTCGGAGGCAAATTCCTTCGGACCGCCCTCTTCCATCGCATCGAGCACTTCGTACGCCTCTTCGATCAGAAATCGGCGCAGCGATTCGTGCGTCTGCTCGTGGTCCCACGGACAGCCGCCAGGCCCGCGCAGCCGCGCCTGCAGCGCCACAAGCTTCTCGAACCATTTTCCCGCCGCCCGGTCCCGCGCCGTGATCCGAATCTTCGTCCGCGATCGCGTCGTCCGTTTCTTCGCTTTCTTCGCAGGCCGCCTTCGCGATGCTCGCCGCCGTTTTGCCATGAAGTTCGCCGCCCTCTCCGGAAACACGCCAATGTACAAGCCATCGCCGCCCGCCGCAACCGCCGTCGCCTACGATCTTCGTGTGCGCCCGGCTTCGCTTGTGAGCCGCCCGCGCCGATGCTAGAATTTCAATTTAAGCGTCACGCAACTCTGAGGACACCACGTGCCCGATCCCAAGCAGGACGAAGGTTTCAAGGTCGTCGACCGGCGCCTCTTCACCGAAGACGGTGAACTCCGCAAGGATGCCGTCGAGCAGGAGCGCCGCGAGGAAGAAGCCGCGAAGTCCCGCAAGCCCGCGCCGCAGCCGCAATCGTCGTCGAAGTCTGCCGCAACGGCGCCCGGAGCGCCCGCTCACGACGCGGCCGATACGGCCCCCGCCGAGGCGGAAACGATCCCGCCCTCGCGCAATTTCCAGATGCTGGTCGATTTTCTCACGCGCAACGCCGCCGCGATGCTCGGCGGCATGGCCGACCCCCGCACGGGCCAGCCTTTTCTCGATCTTGAAGGCGCGCGCGAAATGATCGATATGCTCGACGCCCTGCGCGAAAAGACGCGCGGCAATCTCGCCAAGGCGGACGAAGATCTCTTGATCGAAGTCCTGGGCAGCCTGAAGCTGAGTTTCATGGAACTTTCGAAGGCCGCGGCCGAAGCCATGGCCAACAAGGCCGTAAAGCGCTAGCAGTAGTCTCAAACGGGCGGGCCACAGGGCGAGGCCGGGCATCCGACGATGCAATTCGCAACCCTTCCTCCGAGTTCATGTCTTCTCTGAAATTGACGGTGCTGGGATCGGGCACGTCGATGGGCGTGCCGACGCTCGGTTGCCACTGCGCCGTCTGCGAATCTTCCGACCCGCACGACAAGCGCACGCGCCCCTCGGTGCTGCTCTCCTACGGCGGCCACAACGTGGTGATCGACACGACGCCTGATTTCCGCTATCAGGCCATGCGCGCGCATATCGATCGCCTCGACGCCGTGATTTACACGCACGCCCACGCCGACCACATCCTGGGCCTCGACGATATTCGCCCGTTCAACCTGAAGCAAAAAGGCGCCGTGCCACTCTACGCCGCGCCCGAAACGCTCGCGCTGCTCCGCCGCCAGTTCGCCTATATTTTCGACGAAGCGCCCGCCGAAAGCACCGTGCCGCTGGTCGAGCTTCACGAGATCGACGGCCCCTTCGATCTCTTCGGCGCGAAAATTATTCCGGTGCCGGCGATGCACGGCTCGCAGCCCGTGCTCGGCTTCCGCATCGGCAGCGTGGCGTATCTCACCGACTTCAGTCGCGTGCCGGAAAGCTCGAAGGCGCTGCTGCAAAATCTCGATCACATCATCCTCGACGCGCTACGCTACGTTCCGCACCCGACGCACTCGACCGTCGAGCAGTCGCTCGCGCTGGTCCGCGAACTGAAACCGAAGCACGCGTGGTTCACCCACATCTGCCACGATCTCGGCCACGCCGACGCCAACGCGCGGCTACCCGAAAATGTGCGTCTCGCTTACGATGGACTCGAATTCGAGGTGGTGCTCTGATGGCTTTCGCGATCGCGCATTCCGAGGCGGAGTGGGCGGCGCTTTTCGGCGCGCCGAGCGAGCCTACCGTGGTCACCGTCGGCAATTTCGATGGCGTGCATCTGGGTCATCAGCGCATCCTCGGCACCATTCACGAACTTGCCCGCCAGGCCGATCGCAAATCGGTCGTGCTCACGTTCTTCCCGCATCCCGCGCGCATCCTGCGCCCGTCCGAGGCTCCGCCGCTGCTCATGACGCTCGATCAGCGCCTCGACGCGATTCGTCAACTCGGCATCGACGCCGCCCTCGTTCTCCGCTTCGACATGCAGCTCGCCGCGGTCACGCCGGAGGATTTCGCTTGCCGCTTCCTCGTCGATACCCTGCATGCCCGCACGGTGCTAGTCGGTGGCGACTTCCGTTTCGGCCACCAGCAAGCCGGAGATGTAAGAATGCTCGCGCAACTCGGGCAGCGCTGGAATTTCGATGTGAAGACTTTGCCGCCGGTGATCAAGGACGGCATCGTCGTATCGAGCACCGCGATTCGTGGCGCACTGCGCGAAGGGCGCGTCGAAGACGCGCGCAATCTCCTCGGCAGGCCCTACGCGCTTGCCGGCGAAATCCGCACTGGGACAGGCCAGGGGCGCAAGCTCGTCGTCCCGACGCTCAATCTCGCAACCGAACAGGAAATGCTGCCCAAGAATGGCGTCTACGCCACGGAAGTCACGGTAGCGGGAAAACCCTATCGCTCCGCCACCAACGTCGGCTTCCGCCCCACTTTCGACGGCGCCCACACCACCATCGAATCGCATCTCTTCGATTTCAGCCAGAATCTCACCAGCGGAACAATGGAAGTCCACTTCTGGGCGCGCCTGCGCGACGAGCAGAAATTTCCGGGCCCAGACGCCCTGCGCAGCCAAGTCTTGAAGGATATCGAGGAAGCCCGCCGCTACTTCGCGACATCCCGCGCATAGTACCGCCCGAGCTTAGCGTCTCCGCAGGAGGGACCAGATCTGCTAATCACGGGTCCATGGATGTGCATGTCGCAACGCACGCAAGAACGCAGACCACATAGAGCTCCGGAATGCCCACAAATGGGACGCAGGCCTCGACGCAGCTGTTGAAACAATCGTTGCCCATAAAAACCTCCCAGCCCTTACCGCGCGTTACTCTCTAGAAAGTTCTGCAATGTCTGCTTGTTTCCGATCGTCCATGTTTGCTCGTGATACTTCGAGAGGAGGGCCAAAACCTGTTCCATCGGAACCCCGGCGACCGGATTCGTGAGCGAGACCGCGGTTTTCGGCATCGCGCTACGGATAGCCGTACCGTCATCGCGTAGCGTTGTGACCTCGATGTCGTCGTAACGGACGTTGCCGGAAATCTCGCCCTTCACCCCGCTGACGAGCTGATTCATTCGCAGGATGACTTCCCCAGCGTGGCTGTAAACGGCGATTACGGTCTGCGAATACGAATCCTCCAATTCGATCCTCCGGGAGAAGCCCTTGCACTTAACAGCGGTGCCCTCGGCGCCAGTGAGCGTATACGCAAGTTCGTATTCGGTGCCATGTGGTATCGCGTGCGTCTCGTAGTTATCCATCTTGACCTGAGTCGGCGCAGTCAGCGTCACCTTGCCAATTACTCTGCCCACTTTCGAGAGTGCCCCCATTGCGCCAAGCCCGGTCGTTTGAATGAAGTCGCGGCGGTCAATAGTCATCTTCGGTTCCTCCTTCCCGGTTCGTTGAAACAAGCAGCTTACGCTCGACAGTTATCGCAAACGGTATTATACGTCAAGAGATATTAACGTATCATCTAGCGGCTGCTAAGCGTTGGTGGCAAACATCCAGCGGATGGAACATCAAACGCGCCATTCTGAGGATCGATGCCGGGTGGAGAGTCTCTCCACGGCTTTGGGGAGACCTATCTAAATCGCTTGTGGTCGGAGGATCGCGAGGATTTAGGACTGCGTCTTTGCGCGGCAGTCGTCGCAGATTCCGCCGACTTCGGTGCGCGCAACCGTGATCTCAATTCCGCAATCGCGCGAAATCTGCTGCTTCAGTTCTTCGTAGAGCGGGCTTTCGACCTCGCGCACCTTCCCGCACCGGATGCACGCGACGTGAATGTGGTCCCGCGGGCCGTGGCTCTCGTAGTAGTGGCGATGGCCACGCAGGTGAAGCAGATCGAGCTCGTCGATCAGGCCCTGCCGCTTGAGCAGGTCGAGCGTGCGGTAGACGGTCACGCGCGTGATGTCCTTATCGATTTGCTGCGCGTTGCCGAGAATTTCCTCGGCGTCCATGTGGCGCGATGCCGATTCGATCACCTGCAGCACCACGCGGCGCTGCTTGGTAAGCCGGATTCCGCGCCCGCGCAGCTCGCGCTGGAGGCTGCCGTCCCCTTCCTGCGCGTTGATGCGCTCGCCCGTTGAAACGCGATGTTCTGGCGTGGCTGGCATGGTCTAACTGGAGAATAGCATATCGGAAGGGTTAGCTCGGCTTGGAGACGGTGAGCACCCGCGTCCCGTAGCGCAGGCCTCTGGCCGGCGCGTTTGCACGAGAGGCCGCGAAGGAAAAGAGCCGGCGGGACGCCGGCGCTACGCGAGGCGCATGGTGGAAGCGTGGGCCTTTAGGCCCTCGAAAAAAAACGCAGTGTGGAAAGGGCTTTAGCCCCGGGGTTCCTCGCGTGGCAATAATTACAAAACTGAATTCTAGTGCCCGCGGGTCTGAATCACGCGCAGAATATCGCTATACATCACGAAGGCGAAGACGCTCAGCAGAAAGACGAGCCCCACCTGCACGAAGCGCTCCTTGAACGTCATGCTCAGCTCGCGGCGAAGCAGTCCCTCGATGGCCAGCATTAGCACGTGCCCGCCGTCCAAGATCGGAATCGGCAGCAGATTCAGAAGCCCGAGGTTCAGGCTGATCACCGCTGTCAATTGCAGCAGCGTCATCGGGCCCGATTTTGCGGCTTCGCCCGATAGTTGGACGATTCCCACCGGCCCCGCCAGATCATGCACCGAAACTTTTCCATTGAAGAGCCCGACGAGCACCTGCCCGATCTGGCGCGTGTCGTAAATGGTTTCCCGGACGGAGTGTTGCGCGCCGGCGATGAATCCTTCGCGCTTTCGGCCTTCTTGCGAGATGATCCCCGCGCCGATCATCCACACCGTCTCACCGTCCGGCGCCTTTTGATGTACGGGCGAAATTGTCAGCGGTATGTCTTTGCCGTCGCGGTTGACAATCAGACGAATCGGTTGTCCGTTCGAGCTGCGAATCGCGGCCACCGAGTCCGCCGACGTCCTGACGGACTTGCCATCGATCGAGACGATGGCGTCGCCTGCCTTCAATCCGCTGTTTTCAGCGGCTGAACCCGCCTGCACCTGGTCGATCGTGGGTGGCACGTAAGGGATGCCAACGGACGAAAAAATGCCCCAGAAAATCAGCAACGTCACGAGGATGTTCATCGCGGGACCGGCGATCGCGATCAGGAAACGCTGCCAGCGCGGGCGCGACAGAAATTCGTAGGGAGCGCCGGTGCGCTCTTCGACGGGATTGTCCCCGGCCATGCGCACGTAGCCGCCGAGCGGCAGCGCGCTCACGCGATAATCGGTGTCGCCGCGCTTCACGCCCCACAGGCGCTTGCCGAAGCCGATCGAAAAGACGTCCACGCGAACGCCGCAGAGTTTCGCGGCGATGAAATGTCCCCACTCATGCACCAGGACTAAGACGCCCAAAACAATGGCGCCGGCGATGATCGCCCGCAAAAACCCGACAGCTTCCATGGTCCCTCAGTTCCTTGGACTTAGCCGATCACTCATTCTACAGAATTCATTTCCATTTGAAAATGCGCCCGAAGCGGGCTCAGTACCCAAAAGCATACCGCAGTTTTTTGCACTCCCAGATCAATAGCGATCAGTGCGAAAGGCGTTTCGCGCCCCGCCCGGCCAACTTCTTGATCTCGACGTGCGCGAGGCGCCGCGCCTCCGCGTCCGCCGCGACCACATCGCTGATGCTGCGCAGCGGGCTTCGCGGCATGTGCTCCAGCACTCCCTCGACCACTGCCGCTATTCCCAGAAACGGCAGCTTGCGATCCAGAAACGCAGCCACCGCCACTTCGTCCGCTGCATTCAGCGCGCACGGCAACGGCCCTCCCTCGCGAATCGCCGCCTTCGCAAGCTCCAAACAAGGGAACTTTCGCGTTGGCACTTCCGCAAAGTCGAGCTTTTTCAGTGCGGACCAATCGAGCTCGCAATGGTTAGATGCAACTCGATCGGGAAAAGTTAGCGCGTATTGGATCGGCATCCGCATGTCCGTCGGGCCAAGCTGCGCCACGATCGATCCATCGACGAACTCGACCATCGAGTGAATCGTCGACTGCGGATGGATCACCACCTTAATCTTGTCGAGGCCGACCCCGAATAGCCAGCACGCCTCGATCACCTCGAAGCCTTTATTCATCAGCGTGGCGGAATCGACCGTGATGCGCCGGCCCATGTTCCAGTTGGGGTGCGCCAGCGCCTGCTTCGGCGTCACTTTGCCGAGCTGCGAAACCGGCGTCTTGCGAAATGGCCCGCCCGATGCCGTCAGGACGAGCCGCTTTACCTCGCGATGCTCTCCGGCGCGCAGGCACTGATGGATCGCGTTGTGCTCGCTATCCACCGGCAGCAGCGCAACGCGATGCCGCGCCACCGCCGCCATCACCACTTCCCCGGCCGCCACCAGCACTTCCTTGTTGGCGAGCGCAATGTCGCGGCCCAGCTCGATTGCCTTGTACGTCGCGGGCAATCCCACCACGCCAACAGCCGCCGAGACGACCGTCTGCGCATCGGGATGCGTTGCCACGCGCTCGATTCCCTCCGCGCCAAAAACGATTTCGGGAATTGCTACGTCGGGCTTGCCGGCGCTCCTGCCCCGCGCTTCCTTGAGCCGCACACAAAGCTCGGCGGCATCCGCTTCCGTCGCCACCGAAACAAGCGTTGGTTTGTGCCGCAGCGCCTGCTCGGCCACCAGCTTCACATTCGAGCCCGCCGCCAGCGCCACCACTTCGAATCGCCCCGGCAGCGAATCCACCACGCTCAGGCATTGCCGCCCGATCGAGCCCGTCGAACCCAATATCGCAATTCTCTTCATGCGCCCGTAATTCTATAGTCGTTTCGCGCAATTTGCGAACGCCAACGCCCATCGTCTTCGGAAGGTATGCCTAAGCCTCAACACCTAGCTTCGAAGCATCGCCGGTGCTAAATTATGGGCGCTCGAAACCCCGACAACCTGAGGAGACGCCCATGACCCGCATCATCCAGAAATTCGCGACTGCCGCGGCTGCACTTGCGCTCGTGCTTGCCTTTGCGTTCTTCGCGAACGCAACGCCCGCGCCCGAGCGGCACGCCAACTATCTTCACGCCCTCGTCGATTTGCGCTTCGCGCGCGCCTTGATCTCGAATCCCGATAGCGGACGAATTCAGGATCCCGAACGCCAGGCCATGGCCGACATCGACGCGGCCATTCAAGAACTCAAAGCCGCGGGCATCGACGACGGCAAGGATCTCAACGATCATCCGGGAATCGATTCGCATCTGCGCTGGATTCCGCGGCTCAACAAAGCTGGCAAGGTCCTCGACAACGCGCACGACGAAGCCGCGAAGGAAGAGGACGATCCGTCGGCGCAAGGCCTCCAGGGCCGCCTCCTCGAGCATATCGGCCAAGCGCGCCGCCACGTGGAACAGGCCATCGCCACGGAACAGTAGCGCTCTCGCACCGCCGCAAACTCGCGCGCATTATGGAGTGCAGCGCCTCGGCACCCCCGCTTGCCGCACGTGCTGCCCGACGTCGGAGTGAGTCGACATCGGGCCACTGTGTCGGTGGAAGGGCGGGGATTCATCCCCGCCAAAAGACCGTGAGCGCAGCGAACGTACCGGTGCGCAGCTTCACCCGCGGCATGTTGCGTTTCCGGTTCGCACAACTCCGCATCAAGTGCCGCTCTCACGGCAGCGGCCATCGCGCTGTGATACGATGTTGCCTGAAGTTCTAGGACGAAAAACAATTTGAGCACATCTTCTTCGTTGTGGGCCATTCCGCTCGGCGGACTGGGCGAGTTCGGCATGAACATGCTCGCCCTTCGCTGCGGCGACGAAATTATCGTCATCGACGCTGGCCTGATGTTTCCCGAGCAGGAGCTGCTCGGCGTCGACATCGTCATCCCCGACATCACGTACCTCAAGCAGAACAAGCGCATGGTGCGCGCGATCATCCTCACGCACGCGCACGAAGACCACATCGGGGCGATTCCCTACATTCTCGGCGACCTCAACGTGCCTGTATACGGAACGAAATTCACGCTCGCGCTGGTGCGGAAAAAACTCGAAGAGCACGGCCTGCTCGATTCGGCGCGCCTGCACGAAGTCGCTCCCGGCGAAATCACCACGCTCGGCCCGTTCCAAATCGAATATCTGCACGTCACGCATAGCACGATCGATTGCGTTGCGCTCGCCGTGCGCACTCCGGTCGGCGTAATCATCCACACCGGCGATTTCAAAATCGATCCGACTCCCGTCGACGGCAAGCCTTTCGACCTGCATGCGTTTGCGCGGTACGGGCAGGAGGGTGTGCTCGCGCTCTTCAGCGACAGTACAAACGTCGAGCGCCCCGGATTCACGCCGTCCGAGCGCGCCGTGGTGGTGCGGCTCGAAGAGCTTTTCCGTGCGGCGCCCGAAAAAGTCGTTGTCTCGTGCTTCTCGAGTTCGGTGCACCGGATTCAGCAGGTGATCGACATCGCCCGCGGCGTGGGACGCAAGATCGGGTTCGTCGGGCGCAGCATGGTCGACAACATCGAGATCGCGCACGGCCTCAACAAGCTGCGCATCCCGGATGGCAGCGTCGTGCGCCCGCAGGACATTCGCAGCTTCGATCCCAAGCGGCTGGTGGTCCTGGCGAGCGGCACGCAGGCCGAGCCGATGTCCGCGCTTTCGCGCATCGCCGTCGATAATCACCGGCTGATGAGCGTCAACGAAAACGACACCGTGATCCTTTCGGCGCGCATCATTCCCGGAAACGAAAAAGCGATTTTCCGCATGATCGATCATCTTTTCCGCCGCCGCGTGCTCGTCTATTACGAAAGCGGGCGCTCGGCGCCGATTCACGTTTCCGGCCACGCCAGCCAGGAAGAGATGAAAATCCTGCTGCAGCTGGTGCGGCCGAAATTCTTCGTTCCGCTGCACGGCGAATACCGGCATCTTTTCCGGCACGCCGCGCTCGCCGAACAAGTGGGAGCCGTTTCCGGGCAGATTTTCCTGCTCGAAAGCGGCCATCCGCTCGAATTCACGTCGGACGGCCGCGCCTACGAGCGCGAGCCCGTTCCTGCGGGCCGCGTGATGGTCGATTCCGGCTCGCTCGAAGAGATTGAGGACGTAGTGATTCGCGACCGCAGGCATCTTTCGGAGGACGGCGTGGTGGTGCCGATCATCGCGATCGACAAGCACACGGGCCGCGTTGAAATCTCGCCGGAAATCGTGACGCGCGGCTTCCTGCCGAGCGACGACGGCCAGGCGATCCTCACCAAGGCGCGCGAAGTGATCCTGAAAACGATCGAAGAATCCAGCGCCGAGGAAAAAATGGACTGGAGCGTGATCAAGGAAAAGATTCGCGTCGACCTGAAACGCTATTTGAACAAGCAAACCTCGAAGCGCCCGCTGATTCTTCCCGTGATTCTCGAAGTCTGAAACACGTGTGAAAATCTGCTCCGGCGGTAGCAACATGTAGCTGCCGTCGGGGGCTTAAGAGGGCTCGAAGAGCCAGAAAATGGCGCGTTTGGCGGCTTTTGCCGCAACAGCGCAAATTTTGCGGCGCGGCGGCCCTCGGGGGACATGTGCTTGTCCGGCCTACGAGGAAGAAATAAACTGGGTGCGATAGATCAACCGCCGGCTGCTGCGGCTTGCGCCTTCTCTTCCGCCTTCTTGCAAACTATGCTGGCCAGTTCGACCACTTGCTTCAGATGCCACCACTCGCTCTCGTTCATAAGTCTTCCATCTTTGCTCGCGAAATAAATTGATACATAGCCGTCCACGGACACCGGCACGCGGATCACTAAACTGTTCTTCGGCTCAGGCAATTGGTTTTCAGCCACACTATCCTCCCCAAATCTCAGATCGAGTAACCCTGAAGAGCAAGCACGACAGGCAGCCCCATTCTCCCCCCCTCACAGCAGTCCCGGCAAGCGTTCGTCAAGTGTTCCTCCGGTTGAGCCCCACTCCAGCATTCTCGCCTGAGCAAGATGACAAATCAGGCGGGCTGCTATACACTCGGCGCGGTTTTTGTCCGGCGCGACTATGAATTTGCATCGCGAGTGAAACCTGCCACAGTCGGCGCACGTTCTATCTCCAGTTGCAGCTTCAGGTTTCAACTAAGATTCAGCGGGGGCAATCAATCTCGCAGGGGGACGACATGATTTTGATTCGTCGCATGTGTTTGGCTGCGCTGATCGTCGCGCTGGCGGGGCTCGGATGGAATTCGCTGACGGCAGCGCCGCAAGGGCCGCCGCAGGGTCCTCCGCAAAAAGTCGTCGAGCCGGATTCGGCGAAGAATCCTTCAGCCGAGGAACTCGCGGAAGGCAAGCTGCTGTTTCAAGGCGAGTGCGGCGAGTGCCACGGCGTTGACGCCAGCGGCGCCGCGGGCCCCGATCTGCATGGCACCACGCAAAAGCGCGGCGATGAAGGCCTCTTCTCCGTAATCCGCAATGGAATTCCCGGCACAGGTATGGCTGGAGTTTCGAATCTCAACGACATGCGCGCCTGGGAAGTGGTCGCGTACCTCCATACCCTCTCGCCGACGGCGTCCGATGAAACCGTGAAGGGCGATCCCGTCAAAGGCAAAGCGGTGTACGAAGGGAACGGCTGCGCGGCCTGCCACGCAATCGGCGATCAGGGCAGCGGATTCGGCCCGCAGCTCACGCGCATCGGCGCCGAGCGCGCGCCAAAATATTTTCACGATTTCCTGCTCGATCCGGGAGCGCATCCGCCGGCTGATCCGGCGCTGCCCGAGCGCCGCGCATTTACTGGCTACCTTGTGACCCACATCGTCACCAAGACCGGAAAAGAAATAACTGGCGTTCGCATCAATGAGGATACGTTCACGATCCAGATCGAAGACGTGGGCGGACATTACTACTCGTTCGATAAATCCGACCTGAAGAGCATCAAGACCGAACCGGGAAAAAGCTTCATGCCGAGCTACACGAATCTTTCCGCGAGCGATCTGGACGATCTCATCGCGTACCTCGCAAGCCTGAAGGGAGAGGCCCAATGAGAATCGCCAGACACTTTGCCATCGCGCTCGCTCTTCTGATGCCGGCGGCGGCCATCGCGCAGGTGCCGTACGACCGCATCCTGCACTCCGATAAGGAACCGCAGAACTGGCTGACGTACGGCGGCAACTACGCCTCGCAGCGCTTCTCAGGCCTCAAGCAGATCACGCCGCAGAACGCGAATGCCTTGCGCATGACGTGGGTCTACCAAATGCGCGGCGGCGGCCAGCTCGAATCGGTGCCCGTGGTGGTCGACGGCATCATGTACGTCACGGAACCGCCGAGCAACGTGACGGCTCTCGATGCGCGCACCGGCAAAACATTGTGGCACTACAATCCGGTGATCCCGCGCGATCTCGTCGCGATCGGGCTCTTCCCCACCAATCGCGGCGTAGCCGTGCTCAACGACAAAGTTTACGTCGCGACAATCGACGCGCGCCTGATCGCGCTCGACGCGAAAAGCGGCGTGGTCCGCTGGATCAGCACGATCGCGAACAATAAAGACGACGGCTACGCCATCACGCAGGCGCCGCTCGCGATCAACGGCAAGATCGTCGTGGGCGTCGGCGGCGGCGAAGCGGGGGCGCATGGATTTCTCAGCGCGTTCGATGCGAATGACGGCAAGCTGCTTTGGAAGCTCTTCACCGTTCCGCAAAGCCCCACCGATCCCGGCGCGGATACCTGGGCCAACGGGAGCTGGTCGAATGGCGGCGGCACGACGTGGAACACCGGTTCGTACGATCCCGAAACGAATACGCTCTACTGGGGCACCGGAAATCCCGCTCCCGATTGGAACGGCGAGGGCCGCATGGGCGACAACCTTTTCACCTGTTCGCTGATCGCGGTCGACGCGGACACCGGAAAGATGAAGTGGTATTTCCAGTTCACGCCGCATGAAACGCACGACTGGGATTCGTCCGAGCCGCCCGTCCTTTTCAATGCGACGCTCGACGGCAAGCCGCGCAAGCTGGTCGCGCTCGCGAATCGCAACGCGTTTTACTACGTGCTCGACCGCGTGACCGGGCAATTCCTCGTCGGCGTGCCGTTTGCGAAGCAAACCTGGGCGAAGGGACTCGACGCAAAGGGGCGCCCAATCGATTATCCCGCCGCGCAAATCGAGCCGAGCGTCGAAGGGACGCTCGTCTACCCGTCGCTCACAGGCGCAATCAATTGGACGAGCCCTTGCTACAGCCCGCTCACGGGCCTCTTTTACGTCGACACGCGCGAGAGCGGGGCCTATTACATTAAGGGCGAGCCGAAGATGGCGCCCGGAAATTCCGTGGGCGTGGTCGGCGGGGGCGGCGGCGGCGGAAAGTTCATGGCCGGCGATCAAGTCTACACCGCGATCCGCGCGCTCGATGCGACCACCGGTAAGCGCGTCTGGCAATTCAAGATGGTCGGAGACTCGTGGACCGGCACGCTCGTCACGGCAGGCGGCGTGGTTTTCTCCGCCGATGCGGGCGGCGATTTCTTCGCGCTCGACGCAAAGACGGGCGCGCCCGCTTGGCACGTACAGCTCGGTTCCGGGCTGCGGTCGAATCCGATGACGTATTCGGTCGATGGCAAGCAGTTCGTGGTCGATTCCGCCGGCAGCGCCCTCTTCGCGTTCGCCCTGCCGTAGTATCACGGGACGGTCTGGTGGCACGGGCGGGTTTGAAACCCGCCCCTACCGAATTTTCCACGCAAACCCGGGCTTTAGCCGCGGCCCACCTCGGGTAAACTTCCAACATGAAAACCGCCCTGATCGTCCTGATTTCGATTCTGTTTCCGCTGATGGCAGGCTCCGCACCGGCGCAAACGCCCACAACGCCGGCGCAAGCTCCCGAACGCTTCGCCGATCTCGGCGATCTGAAGCTGCAGAGCGGCGCCGTGATTCGCGATTTTCGCCTCGGCTATCGGACCGTCGGCGAATTGAATGCCGACAAATCGAATGCGGTCCTCTGGCCGACGTACCTCGGCGGCCATTCCGAGCACCTGTTGCAATACGTGGGACCCGCGAACGTCGTCGATACGACGAAATATTTCGCGATTCTCGTGGATTCAATCGGCGATGGCGTTTCGACCTCTCCTTCGAACAGCCGGTTGCAACCGCGTATGCAATTCCCCGAATTCACGATTCGCGACATGGTGGAATCCGAGCGCCGGCTGGTCACGGAGACGCTGCATCTTTCGCACCTGCACGCGGTGGTCGGCTATTCGATGGGCGGCATCCAGACGTTCGAGTGGGCCACCGCGTATCCGGATTTCATGGACGAAGCGATCGCGCTTTCCGGCTCGCCGCAATCCACTTCCTACGACAAGCTGCTTTGGACGGCCGAGATCGGCGCGCTCGAGCTCGATCCGAACTGGAAAAATGGAAACGGGCGCGGGCCGATGGCGCGCGGATTCGCGGTCTACAGCGAAATCGATTCGATGAACGTCACTTCTCCGCCCTACCGCGTGGCGCACACCAGCCCGAAAGAGTTCGACGAATTTCTCGCAAAAACACACAAGCAAGATCTCGGCAACGCCGCCGCCGCATGCGACGCCATTCGCCAGCGCCAAGCGATCATGTCGATGGATATTCCCGGCGAGTACGGCGAGACGCTCGAGCAAGCTGCGAAGCGCGTGCACGCGAAAATGCTCGTGCTCGTTTCACCGGAGGATCACATGGTGAATCCGGAGCCCGCGGTCGCGTTTGCAAACGCGATCGGCGCGCCGGTCGTGCTGCTCCAGTCAAATTGCGGACACAGCAGCCTTTCGTGCATCTCGGTCGGGCCGACAGTGGCAAAATTCCTCGCCGACCCGGGCTCGGTGCAGCCGACCACGCTGCTGCACGAAAACAGCAAGCAATAAAGCAGAGCGCCCGCCCAAAGGCAACGCGGCTCCTCTTACAAAATCCGTTGGCGAGCTCTCGACGCCTCCGCTGCGCGCCTAGTTTGAGCCGGCGCGGCGCCAGGTGTAGTAGGTGTCGAGGACCTTCAGCCTGTCCTGGTGGGGGATGGGGGCTGGGCCTGGATTGACGCCGATGCGCATCACGAGCGGGGCGGCTTCGGTGAAGGCGGGCCACGGCGGGAGGCCCGGGCCGTTGGGATCGCCCTTGGTGGCGAAGTTGATCCAGTAGCCTTGCATCTCCCGCGAGATTGCGAGGTCTTCGGGCGTCGGCGCGGGGCGGCCAGGCATCCCGAGATTGCCGAAAACGTAAGCGACCTCTTGTCCGTGAGTCGAGCCGTTGGGATCCCTCGCAGTGGGCCGGTCGAAGTAGTAGACGTAGGCCTTGTGCTTGCCGTAGGACGACTCGAGGCGCGCCCAGGTGTACTGGCCCCAGTCGAAGATGGTGTCGCTGCTGAGTTGCGTGGAGGAGCGGGTGGCTTCCGCGTCGGTGGCATGCGGATACGCCGCGAGGATGGCGTCCGCTTCCTTGCCATAGCCGCGGCGAACCATCGCTTCGAAGGCCGCCGAATCGGTCTTGCGGACGCCGAAGCCCGCCGCCTCGTCCGAAACATCGCCCACGAGGATGGGCGTGTCGTTGAATTGGCCGTGATGCCACAGATCGTACTGATCGCCGGTGATGACGTAGCCGTCGACCGGCGGCCAGAAGCGCGGCGCGCCCGGGCCTCGTTGCGCTGCCATGATCGTGGCGGCGGGCAGCGCGCGCGCCTCGTCGAGAGTGGATGCGCCGAGGCCCTTGAGCCAGGCTTCGCCGACGGCCTCGGACATTCGCAGCGTTTCAATGCTGGTCCCGGCCCACGGGGAATCCTCGGGCGGCGTGAAATTCGCGCCACTCTCGGAGATCACGGCGCGAAACAGTCCCTTGGCCACGGGCGAGGCGGCCAGCATGCTGACCGAGAAGCCTCCCGCAGAATGGCCAAGCAGAGTGACCTTGGAGGGATCGCCGCCGAATTTGGCGATGTTCGCGCGGATCCATTCGAGCCCGGCGATCTGGTCGAGCAAGCCGTAGTTGCCGGAGCCGTGGCCGCTTTCGCTGCTGAGCTCGGGCGTGGCGAGGAAACCGAACGCGTTGACGCGGTACGAGATGCTGACGAACACCACTCCTTTCTGCGCGAAGTGCGTGCCGTCGTAGAGCGGAGCGCTGGTCGATCCCCCCGCGAAGCCGCCGCCGTAGATCCAGGCGATTACCGCGAGTTTCTCGCGCGACGTTTTCGCGGGAGTCCACACGTTGAGATACAGGCAATCCTCGCTGTTGGGCGTCGTGGGAGCCTGGCTGGTGGCTCCGGCGCTCTGCATGCACGCGGGGCCGAACGCAGTGGTCTGCCGGACCCCGTGCCAGGGCGCGAGCGGCTGAGGCGCCTTCCAGCGCAGCGCGCCTACGGGCGGCGCCGCGAACGGGATGCCCTTGAATTCCGACAAGCCATCCGCGGCGGTCCCCGCGATCGTGCCGCCCGTGACGTGCACGCGCGCAATCTGCGCCATTGCCGGCGGGCCGCCCGCAGCGAACGCGAGTGCGAGCGCCATCATTGAAACCGCCCAGATGCATTTCATGTCGGATGCCTCCAATTTGTCGGAATCAGCGCGTCGTGAAAGCACGCGGCAGCACGGCGGCGGCAAGAGTACGCCGCTGAGCGCGGGCACGCAAGGTGTCAACGAGGACAGCGGCAATCCCCGAAAACCATACGGCAAAGACCGCCGACCTGCCCTTCGACTTCGCTCCGGGTGAAAAAGGTCGCCGCCATCCGCCACGGCGGACGCACACAGCGCGCACGGCAACGACAACGGCAACGATGCCTCGCCCTCGGAATGACAGGTCGGCGTTTTTTCAGCGGTCTCTTAGTGCGCGCTTTTCTTGACGTGCGAGAGCTTCAGAACGACTTCGATGTCGCGGCGGGAATCGAAACTGGAAACCGTGCGGGTCGCGGAAGTCATATTGTCCTTTTCTGCGTGGACTTCGTAATCGATGTTCGGATCGAGGCCGCTGAAGCGGTAGAGGCCGGCATTATCCGCAATGTACGTCTTCACGGCCTGCGTCTTCACATTCAGCAGATAGACGACGCTCGCGGGAGCCGGATTCTCGTCCTTATCGACCACCGTGCCGTGGATCGTGCGCAGCTGCAGATCGCCTTTCTGATCCTGCGCGCGCGCCGGCCGGGCAAACGCAAGGCCGAATACCATCAGGCAAATGATTCCAAGGGCCGCGGCGGCGCTACGGGTCATTCTACTTCCTCATCTTCTTCCTCTTCGGCGTCCTCCGCGTCGGAGCCTTCGTCGGCATCACCGTCATCGTCATCGTCTTCGTCGTCTTCGTCCTCCGACAGCACGACGAAATGCACCGGGTGCGTCTGCGTCACTTCGAGTTCCGCATCGCACTCCGGGCAGCTGAGAATTTCGCCCTCTTCGACTTCGTCTTCGTCCAGATCGATTTCAGTGTCGCATTCCGGGCATCTGGTCAAGGCTATCTCTCCTGTGCGGGTTTTCCGCCCGACGGCGTATTATATAACGCCCGTGGCAAGGAATCTCCGAGAGGAATCGCGCACCGATGACGCGTAATCGCGAATACCCGGATCGTCCCGTGGTCGGCGTCGGCGGAGTCATCATTTGCCAAGGGCGCGCGCTGCTGGTGCGGCGCGGCAGCCCGCCGCTCGAAGGACGATGGTCGATTCCCGGCGGCATGCTCGAATCGGGAGAAACGCTCCTGCTGGGGGTGCGACGCGAGCTGCTCGAAGAAACCGGCATCGAGGTGACGGTGCTCGAGCTGATCGAGGTTTTCGAGCGCATCAATCTCGATGGCGAGGGCAAAGCGAGGTATCACTACGTCGTTCTCGACTATCTGTGCGAGGCGGTACGCGGCGAGGCGCGCGCGGGAAGCGACGTCACGGAGGTTGCGTGGGCTACACCGGCGGAACTCGCGCAATTCGCGCTGACCGAGACCGCGACTCGTGTGATCCTGAAAGCATTCGACATCGCCCGCGAGCAGCTACTGCACAGCTGAGGAAGAGGAGATTCTAGCTGGCCGCCGCTTCCGGCAATCTTCCGAAGCGCCGTTCGCGGCCGAGGAAATCCTTCACCGCCGCCGCAAGATCGGCAGCCTCGAATTCCGGCCACATCCGCGGCGTAAACAGCAATTCCGCGTACGCGCATTCCCACAGCAGGAAATCGCTCAGGCGCCGCTCGCCGCCGGTGCGAATCAGAAGATCGACGTCGGACATCGGCCCGCCCGCATGAGTCACCTGGCCCAGCCGCCGCGCAAATTCCTTGTCCGATACCTCGAGGCTTGAAACCATCCAGCAGGCGGCGCGCAGAATCGCATCGCGCGACGAATAGTCGAGCGCGATCCGCAATTCGAGTTTGCGGCCGCCAGCGGTAGCGCGTTCGGCGCTTTCGATTGCTTCGACGAGGGATCGCGGAACGCGATCCCGGCGGCCAATAATCCGAAGGCGGATTCCTTGCGTCGCGCATTCGGCCGCATCGCTGCGCAGATAGCTTTCGACCAGGCCGAGCAGCGAATTCACTTCCCCGCTGGGCCGCTCCCAGTTATTCGAAGAGAACGCGTACAGGCTCAGCGTGCCGATGCCAAGTTCCGGTGCGGCCCGCACCACGCGGCGCACCGCCGCCATTCCGGCGCGATGGCCTTCCACGCGCGGGAGCCCTCGAGACGCCGCCCACCGGCCGTTGCCGTCGAGCAGGATTGCGACATGAAGCTTCGGAGCGGGATGTGGGAACTCGGTTACCGTCTGTGCGACCATGAGATTCCTTTGGCCTTTGGCTCGGTCCGATTAACCTTCGCGTGTGGCGCGAATCAGGGCTTCCATGTGGTCGAGATACTTTTCGAGGGCGCGCCGCCCCGCCGGCATCAGCCGGTATTCGGTTTTCGGCACACGGCCCGCGAACGATTTGGTGCAACTGATGTAACCCGCGTCCTCCAGCTTGCGCGCGTGGACGCTCAGATTTCCGTCTGTAGCCTTGAGAAGCTGCTTCAGTTCGCTGAACGCCAGCGATGCGTTTACAGCAAGGGCGCTCAGAATGCCAAGCCGGGTGCGCTCGTGGATCACTCGATCCAGATTCACCGCGGCGGTTTCCGACGGCCGCGCAGGCGCGGCGCCGCGTTTTCCCTTGTCCTCCCGCGACGAGCGGAAGGCTCCCGATTTACCCGCCATATTTCCTCGCAATCACGGCGCCGAAAATCAAATGCAAACCGCCAAATCCGGCCGCCAAAAGCGCATTGCCCCACGACCAGGGACAGAACAACGCCACCGTTCCCAGCACAACGAAGCAAAGACCCATCAACGGCACCACGCGGATCGAAAACGCGCCGCCCGTCACGACGCCCGTGCCGTACAACAAAAGCCACACACCCGGGATTGCCCCCACGATGCTCAACCGTGCGAGCAGCAGCGTAAGCAGCGCCCCCACAAAAAGCGGCGGCGCGAAGCTATAGACGAATCGCCGGCCCGGTCCCGAGAACAAAGGACTTCCCGCGGCGCGCGCCTTCGTCATCGTGGTCCACACGGCAATTGAAATTGCCACCGCGGCCTCGGCCACCCAGGTCAGCAGCCAATTCGATGGCGACGACTGCTGCGACGCGATGCCGGCCGCTCCGAGCGCCGTGATGCCGATCGCGATCCCGCCCCAGCCGGGCACAGCGGTGAACGATCCGGCCCGCTCCATGGTCTCGCGGATAAAACGAAGGTTATCGCGGGCGCGGTCGTCGATGGCAACGGGATCGACCGCCCGGGGACGGGGAAATTTGGATAGAGCCATGGACTTAGGATAGCATGTTAAGCACTTTCGTCAAGTACTTTGTATATTAAAGCTTCGTAACATAAAACCTCTCGGCAAGGCCGCTAAATGCTTGTGGCGCACGCCTTTCGCGGATTATCCTGAAGCGCACGACAAAATCCGGTGGAGGGGGAACAATGAAAAGAATTCTTCTTGTGATTCTGGCCGCTGCGCTCGCACCGCTGGCCGCATCCGCGCAGCAGGCGCCTGCGCCTGAAGCGAACCCCGTCTCGAATGCCCTGCGGGGAATCGTGGCCCGCGAATCCAGAGACGTGGTTGCCGGGGCGGAAGAAATGCCCGCGGACAAGTACAGCTATCATCCAACTCCGGCCCAAATGACGTTCGGCCATCTGGTCGCGCACATGGCCACGTTCAACTTCGGCATGTGCTCGACGATCTCCGGCGTCCCGGGTCCGAAGCAGGACCTAAATGAAACCGATCCGAAGGACAAGCTCGTCAGCGCGCTGAAAGGATCCTTCGATTTCTGCACGTCGTCGCTCGCCAATCTCGATGATTCCAAGCTCGGCGAGCAGCTGCCGTTTTTCGGTGGACGGACCGCCACACGCGCCACACTCATGTTTGTCCTGGCGGCCGATTTCGCCGATCACTACAGCACGGAGGCATCCTATCTTCGCCTCAACGGTTTGCTCCCTCCATCGGCCCAGCCACGAAAGTAGTGGGGCTTAGGGCCGCGCCTTCGGGTAGCGGCCGGTCAGCACATTCCAGCGGATGTAGATCAGGTCGGCGAACATCAGCAGGCTGTCGCGCAGCACGTGAACCTTCGTAGCCGGATCGTGCGCCCAGCGGACCGGTACTTCCACCGAGTGCAGGCCGTGCCGCTGCGCGAGAAACAGAATCTCCGGGTCGAATCCGAATCCTTCGGTGCGCTGCTGCTCGAAAATGATGCGGCTTCGCTCGCGCACGAAGGCCTTGAACCCGCACTGCGTATCCTCGAAGGGCAAACCGGTGAACAGCCGGACGAAACTATTGAAGATCATCCCGGCGATCTCGCGGAGGCGCGATTGATGGACGGCGATCAGTGAACGGTTGAGCGCCCGCGAGCCGATCGCCACGTCGTTCCCGACCCGGATCGCCCGCAGCAGCTTCTGGGATTCCTCGATGGGCGACGAAAGATCGGCGTCCGTGAAAAGCGCAACGCGCCCGCGCGCCTCGAGCATCCCGTGGCGCACGCTGTAACCTTTGCCGCGATTCTCGCCATTCGATACGAGCCGCAACGAAGGCATCTCTCGCGTCCACTCTTCCACGAGCCGCGCCGTGCCGTCGGTCGAACCATCGTCGACCACGATGATCTCGATGCCGCCCGGCCCGGCGGGATGAGCATCGAAATATTCCCGGATGCGGGTGAGTGTGCCGCCGAGCCGCTTCTCTTCGTTGAATGCGGGAATGATGATGGAAAGTTCGGGTGGGATTTCGTTCATCCTCGATCTGTATCCTGACTGCCTTGCCGCCAGCCGTAGCGGCCAAGCAGAGGCACAAACCGGCACGAGTAGAGCGATCGCTCGGTTGTCCGGCCCTCTCGTTTCACGATGCGCAGCAGCTCCTGATGCTGCGATCCTCCCACCGGAATCACGAGCCGCCCGCCCTCGGCCAGTTGATCGATCAACGGCTTGGGAACTTCGGGCGCAGCAGCGGTCACCAGAATCGCATCGTAAGGCGCGGACGCGGGCCAACCCGCGGAGCCGTCGCCTTCCTCCACGGTCACATTCGCATAACCCATGCGCGCCAGGCGCTCCCGCGCCGAAGCCGCCAGCACCGGCTGCGTTTCCACCGCGATCACTTGCTTGGCCAGCCGCGAAAGCACGGCTGCCTGATAGCCGGAGCCGCATCCCACTTCGAGAACGCGCTCGCGCCCCTCGAGCGAAAGAGCATCGGCCATCGCCGCCACCATAAACGGCTGCGAGATCGTCTGCCCTTCTCCGATCGGCAATGGCTCGTCCGCGTACGCTCCGCGAATCCACTCCGCCGGGACGAACAGGTGCCTCGGCACCGTTTCCATCGCATCGAGCACGCGCGCCGAGCGAATTCCGCGGTCGCGGATTTGCCGAGCAACCATATCGTGCCGTTCCGCCTCAAAATTTTGACCGGCAGCTGCTGCACGGTCGCCGTTACTGTTCATTGGAACCCAAAACAGCCTCTGGTCACGTCAAACAGCAAATGCTGGATCGCCGCGTGAACCCTGAGAGAAAGATATACCAGAAATGAGCCGGCGTCTCCGTCCCATGCATGGTCCGACGGTGAAATCCGCCGAGACGCCGAGTCCGAGCTTCGATATGATAAGGACCGAACTCTCGCAACCGTCAGCCCTCCAAGGAGAATTATGAAACTTTCCATTACCCTCATCGCTGCCCTGTTGTGTGTGGCGGCGCCCGCTTTTGCGCAAGTGCCCGCCGGCAGCAATCCGCCCCAGCACCAGCCGGGCGTTCCCGCGCAACACCAGGCGCCCCCGCCGTCTGCGATTTCTCCGGCGGCCCCGCCGTCTCTCGCCGGAAAGGTCGATCCGGCCGAAGATGCCGCGATCCGGCATCTGATGGACGTCACCGAAACATCCAAGCTGGGTGACAACATCAATTCGTTTCTCACAGACCGCATCCGCACCATCATGAGTCACAATCTGTCGGCCGATAAGCTTCCGAAATTCATGGACAGTTTTAGCCAAAAGCTTTCCGCCGCTTCCCCGTCGAGCGCGGTGACCGACGCCATGGTGCCCATCTACGCGCGCGTGTTCACGATGGACGACATCCAGCAGATCACCAAGTTCTATGAAACGCCCGTCGGGCAGAAAATGGTCAAACAGATGCCCGTCATCAATCAGGAAGCGCAAAACACCGGCGTGCAGATCGAGCAGAACGCGGCCATGAGCGTCCTCGACGGCATGCAGGACGATTACCCCGAGCTCAAGCCGATGCTCCAGCCGCAGACGCCGGCCCCGGGCGCTCCCGGCGCCCCTGGCGCTGCGCCTTCTCCACAATCAGGGCCGCCGCAGAAGTAGCCATCGCGGTCGCGCGAACGGCAGGGTGTAGGCGCGCTCGTGGCGAGCAGCGGCAGGGAGGGAATGATGAGAGTACGAATCACTCTTCGCATGCTGGTGCTATCCGTGGCGAGCCTCGCGGTCTTTGCCGTCCCGGGCGGCCTTCACGCGCACGAGCAGGACCAATCGAAGCCGTCCGCTGCGACGCCAGACCACGCTGCTCCGGCTCCTGCCGTCGATCCAGCAAAGCGCGCGGACATCCTTCACCTCCTCGACCTGATGGGAATGAAGACGGCAATCGCTCGCATGGGCCCGACGCTGATGGCGCAGATGGAGCAGTTCTCGGAGAACGACGCATCCAGCGCACAGCAGAAGCGCCTGATGCAAGATACGATGGCCCGCATGCAGGCCCGAATCGATTCGGGCGCCTTCGAGGATCTGTACGTCACAATCTACGACAAATATTTCACGGCAGATGACATCCACCAGCTGATTCAGTTCTACGAAAGCCCCGTCGGACGCAAATTGGTGGACAAACAGGCGGACATTACCAGCGATGCCTTGGCCGGATCGATTCAGTGGATTCAGGATGAGGCCGCCGCCATCAAGGCGGACTCGGAATCGAAACCCTCCAGCGGCCCATCTCAAAAGGAACCTCAACACTAATCTCGGCCTCTTGGCCAGCACCGTAGGTGCGTCAGAGGATAGCCCAGGCCGGAAGGCCTGGGTGCGTTAACGGAGTGAGGCCTTAAGCGCCGTAGGTGCGACACATGCCCAGCTCGTCGCGTTCGCAAAAACGGCGATTTGCATAGCGGAGATGCGAGCCGAATTGCACTGATTCAGCTACAATCCTCTCCCGATGACGCTGCCGGCCCCGCTGAATCTCATATTGGCTGATCCCATGGACTGGTCTCCGGTCCGCATTTCGCTCGAAACGAGCGTCACGGCCACGCTGATCACGCTCTCCGTCGGCCTAGCGGCCGCGGCTTGGCGCGAAAGGCGCAGGGGACTCGCCGCGGCGCTCGTCGACGGCATTTTCCTGCTGCCGCTGGTGCTGCCGCCGACCGTCGTTGGGTTTCTGCTGCTCCTGCTTTTCGGGCGCAACGGTCCTTTCGGTAAGCTTCTTCTGAGATTCGGCGCGACGGTCGTTTTCTCCTGGCCCGCCACGGTGATCGCCGCCGCCGTCGTTTCGTTCCCGCTGATGTATCTCACCGCTCGCGCAGCCCTCGAACAGGTCGACTCACGATTCCTCGAAGCGGCGCGAACGCTCGGCGCGTCCGAATGGAGGGTTTTCAGCGAGATTGCGCTCCCGCTTGCCTGGCCCGGCGTCCTCGCGGGAACCATCCTGTCATTCGCACGCGCTCTCGGAGAATTCGGGGCCACGCTGATGCTCGCCGGAAATATTCCGGGCCGCACCGCAACGATCCCGGTCGCCATCTATTTCGCGGTCGAGTCCGACGACCTGACCCGCGCCTTCGCCTGGTGTGCGATCGACGTCGTCATCTCGCTCGCCCTGCTCGCCGGCCTCTATCACTGGACGCGCGCGCAGGGACGCGCCCGCTGGATGCGCCGCTGATATGCCGCTCCAGGTCCAAGTCGCCAAGCAGTTCCCGAATTTCGCACTCGACGTGTCGTTCACGGCCGGCGACGCGCCGCTCGGAATCCTCGGCCCATCTGGCGCCGGAAAAACGATGCTGCTCCGCTGCATCGCGGGCCTCGAGCAGCCCGACCGCGGCCGCATCGATCTCAACGGCCGCGTCCTGCTCGATACCGCGGCGCGCATTCGCGTCCCGGCGCGCAACAGGCGCGTGGGCCTGCTCTTCCAGCAATACGCGCTCTTCCCCAATCGCACGGTGGCGGAAAACATCGCCTTCGGCTTACGGAATTTGCCTGCGGAAGAGCAGTTGCGCCGCCTGACTGCGCTGATCGAGCGCACGCACGCTCGCGGTCTCGAGTCCCGCTATCCGCGCGAGCTTTCCGGCGGCGAGCAGCAGCGTGTCGCCCTGGCGCGCGCCCTTTCGATCGAGCCCGAAGCGCTGCTGCTCGATGAGCCGCTCTCCGCGCTCGACACGCACCTGCGCAGTCAGGTGGAAACCCAGCTTCAGGAAACGTTCGCCGCGTATCGCCGCCCCGCGCTCGTTGTGACGCACAACATCGAGGAAGCCTACCGCCTCGGCGAACAGTTGCTCGTGCTGGCCCGCGGCCGCGTCGTCGCATTCGGCGACAAGGAAGAGATTTTTCGCCACCCGCCAAGCCTCGAAGTCGCGCAACTCACCGGCTGCAAGAATTTCTCGCGCTCTCGCGCAGTCTCCGACCATACGGTTGAGGCGATCGATTGGGGATGCAATCTCCGCGTAGCCCACGCGCTCGCACGCCCCGCGGCACACGTCGGAATTCGCGCACATCACATCGACTTCGCGGAACCTTCGAGCGCAGCCGGGCCGGTAACCAGCGCGGACAATGTCTTCCCCTGCTGGCTGGTCCGTTCCTCCGAGACGCCCTTCCGCATCACACTCTACCTGCGCTTGCACGAGCCACCCACAAAATCCGGCGAGCACCATTTGCAAGCGGAGGTCTTCAAGGAAAAGTGGGAGCGCTTCCGCAATCTCCCGCAGCCCTGGCATGTGCGGCTTTCCCCGGATTCGCTCTTCTTGCTTCCGGAATAATCTCGCACGGAATTACTTGAAGTGCTTCACCCACTTGATGTCCATTCCATAGGTGCCGGTGATGTCGCGCAGAAAAACGACCGAGAGATCGCGCTTGATCGCATATTCCACCTGGATCAGCTGATACTGGTTTGACGTCGCCGCATTGCTCGAGTACGTTACCGTAAGCCCGCGCGCCACCTGCTCCTGAATCGTCACGCGCGCCGCAGCGTTCGATTCCGTCGAAGTTTCCGCCACGAATGGATCGACGCGAAACGAGCTGATCCCGAAAAGGTGCTCGATCCTGCTCCCGATTCCCGTCGAGATGGCCTCGGAAAGCAGCGCGGTCGCTCCGTAGTTCTCCGACGACCCGGGCGACGAACGCAGGCCGCTCTGTTCCCCCGGGCTTCCCAGCGCGAGCAGTGCGACGATATCCGAATCCGGCAGCGGCGGATCGGAACGATAGTTCAGCGCCAGATGGCTGGCTCTGCCGGAAAAATCGATCGTCACTTGATACTGGCTGATCGTGGATGTAGCCTCCACGTCGAGCTCCGGATCGAGCCGGAAGGGATTCGCAAAATTGATGTCTCCCCGGGTGATCTGAAATACGTTGCCGCGGAAAGGCATCTCCCCGCCCAGCAGGTGCACATTGCCGAGCAGGACCGGCCGGTCAAATGTGCCGCGCAGCCGCACGTCGCCGTCGATATCAACGTGCGCGCCGCTCCATTCGATGCGCGCGCCGGGGCTGGTCTGCCCCTCGACATCCAGCGCCAGATTCTGCAGGAACGGCGTGGTCGAAGGCGGTCCCGGCGATGTTTCCGAAGCCGCGGCGAAAAACGACGCCACATCCACGCCCTGCGCAAAAAGAATTCGCTGCACCTGCACGCGCCCGCTGAGCAGGCCTGCCGTCGTGGTTCCCGAAAGCCGTATCGTGCCGCCAGCGAGCCAGCTCATACCGGTGGGATAACGGATGCGCGCCTGCGAGGTGGTCGCCGTCACTTCGTAGCGCACGGGTCCCTCGCCATACGCGAGGTTGCCGCTCAGCGTCAGTTGGCCGCCGCCAGCTTCGGCCGTCACGCGATCGAACACCAGCCTGCTCTTGTCGAACAGGAAATCTCCATTCAGCTTGCTCAGCCCCACCGGAAAATCGCCGTAGACGGCGGACGCGTTGCGCACCGTGGCTCGCCCGGTGATCGTCGGCCGCGCCATCGTTCCCTCGACGGACACGTTTACGCTCGTGCTGCCTTGCGCATTCAGCGACGGCAACAAGCCCTTGATGAGCCGCAAATTGACGTCCCCGGAAAGCGAAAATCGCAACGGCTGGTCGCGGTCGAAGCGCGCCGACCCGCTGAACTTGAAATCGGTATCGGGCCCGTGCAAGTGCGCCTGATCGACGCGCACTTCGTTGCGATGGTAGGTCAGCTTGATGTCCTGATCGTTCGCGAGCTGCACGAACTGGTAATCGAACGAGATACGCGCAATGTCCGCGTCCACTTCGATCGAGTCGGGCTGGCTCAGCGCACCCGAGATCGTGAAAACGCCGTCGGCGCTGCTGTGGCCGGTCAGCTGGACCTGGCTCACGTGGAGCCCGGCGCTGATCAGCGGATCGAGATCGAATTGCGTTACAGCGAGCCGCCCCGAAATCGCGTGCTCGCCTTCCAGCCCCAGGCTCAGTTGTCCCTCAAGCTTTGCCGCCGCCGGCGCTTGGGACGCCAGCGTAATGCTCGCCGTCTTGCCGTCGGACGTCAGGTGCCCGTCGAAGTTCCCTTCCGTCTCCGTGCCGAGCTTCAAGCCCGTAAGCGTCACGTCGCCTTGCCCCACCGGCGCGAATAGCGGCCCGCTGCCGCGAAGATGGAATCCGAGCTGGCCGCCGATCGGCAGCGAGCCTGTTTGCAGCTTCTTTATCTTCTCGAGCGCGATTCCCGAGCCGTTGAGATCGAATTCCGTTCGCAGTTGTCCGGGCCAGTAAGCGACATCTCCCGAAATCGCCGTCGAATTCTCGCGCAGCACGGCCTGCGATAGCCGCACTTCCTCTTCTTCCCAATGGAATTGGCCGGTCAGGCTGTCGAACCTCCATCCGAGCGCGCCGATATCGTCGAAAACAAACTTCGAATCGAACACGGGAGCGGCGCGCGTCCCGCTGCCGCGAATCTCTCCGCTCAGCGTACCCGTCACCGGATAATTCGTGCCGATGATCTCCTGCAAATCGTCCGACGCCGCGTGATTCACCTCCGCGGTCATCGTCCAGGGACTCGTGTCGAGAAAACCCCAGTCGCCGTCGAACTCGAGCGACATATCGATGGTCGCCAAGCTCTGCGCGCGCTGCACGGTCGCTTTCGAAAACCGGAAACCGTCGGGCGAATATTCGAAATCGCCTCGCAAGGCGTCCCACTGCAGCTTGCCGTACTGCGCGTTCGTCGCATTCATGTCGCCCACGAAAGTGGGTCCGGCGATGGGACCGAGCACGCGCCCGGTCCATTCGACGCGGCCCGCAATTCTTTGCGGCTCGGCAGTCGGGCCGCGAATCGCGTTGATGAAATCGTCCCAGTCGACCAGGTCGTCCGTGTGGAACTGTGTTTCAAGAGCCGAATCGTCTCTCCCGAGAGTTCCGTCTACGTCCACTTCTGCTTTCGGCGTCGTGATCTGGCTCTGCGTGATCGTGACGATTTTCGTGTCGTTATCGTAATCGTACTGGAAGTGCCCCGACGCCGGACTCATCCCCGGTCCGAGTGTCGCGGGCGGCATCCACTGCATGCTGCCGACGGTTCGGAAATCCTTGAACCCCGCGTCCCAGGAATTCACGGAGTCGACTTCCATCGCGGCGTCCCAATGCAGCGCGTTCACCGGAAAGCCATTGTGATCGAGCGCGGCGAAAGTGGCGGCCAGGCTCGCCCCGTGGAAATGCGTCTCGGTGTGAAACTTCAATCCCTTGAAGTCCAGTTGGAGCTGGCCGTCAAGAGCACCCCCCAGCGCTTTCGCGCTCAGATTCGGCACCACCAGCCTTTCCTTCGCCACTTGGTAATCACCGGACGTCTCAAAGCCCCTCGCGTGAAACCACTCGTAGCCCAGATCGATATCGTGCGCGTTGAAGTAGCCGGTCGCGGTCCATTCCCCGGGCTTCGCCACACCATTTCCGGCGTCCACGCCCGCCGCGTAGTGAGCCTGCCCCGAGAAATCGGTGATAGCGCGAGGCGCGCTCGCTCTGTGGAAAATCATCCGAACATCGTCGAGCGAAAGCCTCCCGCGATAGCGGAAATCCCAATCGGGCCGCGCAAAGCTCGTCAGCTCGGCGCGCAGATTTAGCTGCGAATGCGGCCCCGTCCACACCAGTTCCTGCAGCTCGAAGGAATCGCGGTGCAGCGTGAATTTGGCCGAAACGTCGAAGCGAAAAGGCATGTCGCGCTTCGCGGCGAGCCTCACCTGTTTCCACTGGAAGCTCCCGACGTACGAATCGGCTCCGCTGGCCGGCACATCGTAATGCAACGTGAATTCGAAATTTCGCCCATCGAGCGCCAGCGGCGTCCGCTGGTTGTTGTAACTGACGCCTCCGCCGCGCAGCGCCAGCTGCCCGATGCGCAAACTGAATAGAGTCGAGCGCCAGGGACGGCTCGGCCCTCGCTGCTTCGGACTCGGCACGTTGGTGTGCCCGTTTTTGTCGACCGTGATCGCCACCTCGGGCTCGTCGATCGCGAGCTTGTCCAAAGCGAACTGGCGACCGAAAAACGACAGAATTCGCACCGACGCATCGATGCGATCGGCGTGAAACAGCGGCGGCGCGCCCGGTTCCTCAAGTCCATGCACGGTGAAATTGCTGATTCCGACGCTCAGGCGCCACGGATTGAAATGAAATCCGCCGATCTCCGCGCGCGCCCCGGTGCGTTCCTGAATTTGGCTGATGATCGCGGACCGGATCCACCGGTCGGCGAATCCAAACTCGAAAATCGCCACCACGACCAGCGCGAGCACGCCGACCGCAACCAGCGGCCGTATCGTCCACTTTTTCCAGCGCCCGCTCACGGTGCTTCTCCGTTCGACATGATGTCGATCTTCAGCCGGTCGCGCGTGTCGTCGAGCCACTGCTTGGCGAGCGTGTCGATGTCGCGCTGCACGAGGACTTCACGAATCGTATCCTCCACGTCATCCACGGGCGGCACTCTCTCGCCGCGCGCCTTGAGCTGTGGAGCGAATTCATCGTTGTAATAGGCCTGGATCTGCTTCTCGTCCACCTGCGCCGCGGGTCGGAACCGGTAATCGAGGAACCGCGCCAGATAGATTTGCTGCTCGAGCATCCGGCGCACAACCGCGTCGGCGAGCTCCACAGCCTCACGCTGCTTCTCGAACTCACCGGGCGAAGGAAACTGCGCCACCAGCTGCTTATAGGCCCGGTCGACGTCTTCCTTCGTCGGTGCCGGATACTTGCTCGTATCCGCCTCACCGCGCACGATCCATTGATCGGCCAGCTCGCTGATCAATTCGTCGCGCGATTTCGATTTTCCATCCACCAGCTGCTGAAAGGCGGCAAGTTCGCGCACTTCGCTCTCGGTCAGGATGTCGTCCTCGATGCGCGCCGCGACGCCGTCGATCGGCTGTCCGCCCGGGTTTGCGGCTCCAGCCTCAGCTGCAGGCGACAGCGCTGCCGCCTGCGTCTGCGCGAGTCCGCAGTTCGCCCCGGGACCGGCAAGCCATGCCATAGTCGCGAGAAAAAAGATTGCGCGTTCCATCAATCTTTTCATCAAAAGACCGGTCCGATGTTGAATGAAAATCCGAAATGCGACAGGTGGTAAATCACCGCCTGCTGCGTCGTCGTGTTGTATGCCTGATACTCCGCCGGATTCAGTTGGTAGCCGATGTCGACTCGTACCGGCCCCACCGGCGTCGGATAACGCACGCCGAACCCGATCGTGTGCGAGAAGTAGTCCAGATTCGTGAGTGACGGAGGCTTCCATCGCAACGTGATGTGATTCACATCCGTAAATACATTGCCGCCGTCGTAGAAGAGCGTGCCGCCCAATTTATTGCCCACCCACGGCAGTCTCATCGGGAAATGCAGTTCCTGGTTGAAGATCAGCACGGCCAGGCCGCCGATCGGAAATCCCGTGCACGGATCGCGCGGCCCCGCCTGGTTCAACCCGAAGCCACGCAGCGAAGTTCCGCCTCCGGCGAAGAATCGTTCCGGCAGAGGAATCACCTCCTCGACAGGTTGCGGCGTGCTCGGCGAGCACTGTGCCGGATTGAACGGAATGTTGATGCCCTCGATCGTGTTGCCCAGCGGCTCCTCGATTCCGAACCTCGTCGATCGCGCGATCACAAACGATCTGCCAAGGGAATAAAACGACGAGTTCTGAAAAAATCCTCGGAAGTATGTTGCGCTCGAATCGAGCGCTGTCGTCGCATAACTCACATCCGCCGTATTGAACATTCCGCGCGTCGCGTCGGCGGGATTATCTCGCCGGTCCCGCGCGTACGTAATTCCAAAGCCCGACACTTGCTCCGGCTGGCTGAATAAGGGGATTTCCTCCTTGCTGATCGTCTCGGCAAGGTTGGCGGCCTTCACATCCCGGTAGAAATATCGGTAGAGCAGCGAGCTCGAAGACGAAAGCTTTTGCACGAGTTGCGCGCCACCCTCGTAGCGCGTGGATGTGAACGTATTGATGTCCTGCGTCTTTTCCGCATACGCGGTGAACTGCAGGCTGAGGCTGTGATTCGCCAGAAAGTCGTCCGCCGTGTACGTCGACGCAAACCGATATTCGAGCGTGCTTCCCCGCGCCTGGAACGATAGCGTTTGCGCCCGCCCGAACATATTGGCCCGCGCAATTTCGAAGATCCCGCGCGGGCTGGCGCCAAGCTTCGTCACGCCCGGATTCGTTCCGCCGGCGATCCGCTGCACTTCGAATCCGAATCCGTAGCCGATCGTGTACCGGTGCCCCTCCAGCGCCTCGACCACAACGGCCTTCTCCGGATCAGCGCCGGAAGGATTTTGCGGAGCGATCTGCACGCGGTCGAAAACTCCCAGGTTGTAAAGCTGCCGCTGCGTCGTCGCCACGTCGGATTCTCGCAGCGGCCCGCCCGCCTTGATCTCCACCTGCCGCGCGATAATTCCGGGCCGCGTATACTGATAACCGGTCAGCAAGACCTTGGCCACTTCGATCCGGTTGCCTTCCGTGATGTGATAGACGAGCTGCATTTCGTCCGGCTTGCTGCCGCGCATTGTTTCTTCGCGAAAGGTGGCTTCCGGAAAGCCGTCGTTGTAATAGAGCGCCAATATATTGTTGCGGTCGCTGGTGACGCTCGCCTCTGAATACGGCTGGCCGGGTGTCGATCCCGTCACGTTGAGCAGCGTGGCCTTGCCGATCGCGTGATTGCCTTCGATCTCCAGGCTCGAAATAAACGTCTGTGTTCCTTCCACGACATGAAAGGTCACGAACAGGTTGTCCTTCTTGTCGCGATAATGATCGTCGACTGAAGCCGTCACCTGTGCGTCCTGGAAGCCGTTGGAAAGGTACACGGCGCGGATCGAATCGATATCATCCCGCAGCAACTGCTGGCTGAAGCGGCCATTCGAAGCGAAAGACGCGGGCTGCAGGCTCAAGCGCCGCGCGAGCAGTTGCGTCTCGAAATACTTGTTGCCACCAAACGCCACACCGGCGAGGTGATACTTGCTGCCGCGCATCACGTCGTACGTGATCACGCGTTCCTTCAGCGTGTCGTCCTGGCGGGACTCGACCTGTACGTCCGCATCGAAATAGCCCTGGCTCTGCAGGTAATCGCGCAGGTTCCGCCGGCCCTCCTGCAGCAGATCCTCGTCGACGGCCCCTTCCGCGTACATCGGCAGGAGCTTCTTCTGCCGGTTTCCACCAATATGACCGCCGTTCACTTCGATGCGGATGCGAAGCCCCGCGCTCACCGAAAGCGTCAGCGGCACCCTCTTCGTCTGCTCGTCATAGGTTCCGCGCTCGAAAAGCGCCCCTGCGCCCAGATATCCCTGCTTCACAAGGTATTTCTTCACGCGGTCGGACGCGCGCGAAAGGCCAGTGGCGGTCACCGAATTCTTCGTCGATATTTTTGTCCGCCGCAGAATCTGCGCGTCGGTATACGGAGTACTGTTGTCGATGGTAATCGCTCCCACGCGTGCGCGGGGTCCCTGGTCGACCGTAAACGTGAGGTCCATCTCGCGCGTGTTCACGTCGGGAAAAAGCTTCCACGATACTTTCGCCTCGTATAGTCCGTCGTCGCGCAGCGAGTTCTGCAGCCGCGCCACCGCCTCGCGCAGCGAGCTCTCTCGAAACGCCTCTCCCAGATTCAAGCGCACCGCCGCCAGCGCCGCCGGATTCGATGGAGGCTCCTTAATCCCCACAATCTGAATCACGTTGTTGTAGAAATTCCGCTCGGCGATGAAATCGATCCGCAGGCCGCCGCCGGGCTCCGCGGCAGACGTAACCTCAATGTTGGCGTAATCGCCCATCCGGTAAAGCTCGCGCAGGCTTGCGCGTTCCGCCGTAAAATCAAAAGGCTTGCCCGCCTCGAGAGGGAGCGGCGGTATTTTTTGAGTTACCGGCTTCCCGGATTCGTCCACCACGCGCACTTCCGCCACCGCTTTTCCTTCGATGCTGGCTTCCTGCGCCCGAACCGGGAGCGCCACAAACAGTAAGGATCCGAGGAATCCAGTGAATGCGACGGCGCGCAGAAGATTTCGGCGGGCGGTCGACGACGTGAATATCGCGAGAATCTGCATTCGCTCCAAATTGAGAGGAAAGGTTAGCACAGCCGCGTTGCCTGCCCGTCGCGAAAAGGCGCTATGATGAACGAGGAAACACCGTATGGAACCCGGTCAGCACGATAAATATTCCCGCCAGATTCTTTTCGCCGGGGTTGGCGAGGCCGGACAAGACGCCATCCTCGACTCAAGTGCAGTAATTGTGGGCTGCGGAGCGCTCGGCACCGTTGTGGCGAATCTACTCGTTCGCGCGGGCGTGGGATGCCTCCGGATCATCGATCGCGACTTCGTCGAGACCTCGAATCTCCAGCGCCAGACTCTTTTCGAGGAGTCCGATGCACGCGATGCGCTCCCCAAAGCCGTTGCAGCCGAGCGCCGCCTCCGCGCCATCAATTCGGACCCGCAAATCGAAGGCATCGTAGCCGACGTGACGCCCCAAAACGCCGCCGAGCTTCTCTCCGGCTTCTCCGTGATTCTCGACGGCACCGATAATTTCGAGACGCGCCTGCTCCTGAACGACGCCGCGATTTCCCTCGGCATCCCCTGGATTTACGCAGCCGCGGTCGGGAGCTACGGCGTCACGATGACGATTCGCCCGGGCATCTCACCCTGCCTCGCATGCCTGCTGGAGAGCAGCAATCCGGAAAACGGCCACGGCTCCGCCCCCGGCATGCCCGGCGTGGACGCCACGTGCGACACGGCGGGCGTCCTCAACGCCGCCGTCGGCGTGATTGCCTCGATTGAGGCTGCAGAAGCAATCAAGCTCCTGGCCGGAAAACCCGAAGCCCTCAACGGTCGCTTGATCTCCTGCGATGTGTGGGCGGGAAAATTTCAATCGATCGGAATCGCTCGGAATCCGAATTGCCGCGCCTGCGCGCGCCGCGATTTTACCTATCTCGCTGGAGACGCCCAGCCGCACATCACCCTGTGCGGCCGCGATTCCGTCCAGATTCACGAGCGCCACCGCCGCCTCGACCTCGCCGAACTCGGCCGCCGCCTCGTGTCCGCCTCGGCGGCCGAAGTCCGCAACAACGATTTCCTGCTGCGTTTCCGCGTCGCACCCTACGAACTCACCGTCTTCGCCGACGGCCGCGCCATCATCAAAGGCACAAAGGATCCCGCCGTCGCCCGCTCCCTCTACGCGCGCTACATCGGCGCATAGTTTTGCGTAGTGCAGGCGAACCTTGAGGTGTGAAACGGGTGGGGGAGATTTACCCCGCGAAGCGACGCAGCGCGGATTGCCTCATCGCGGCGCGGTCGATGTTTTCGCGGCAGTTCATCAGCGTGAGGAGCGTACTCAGCACGCGCGCTTTAATCTCATCCGACATCGGGAAGCCGCTCGTGGCCGTGTGCACGAGCGATTCGCCGCGCGCGGCAATCTTTCGCACGAATTCGAGCTGGCGCTCGTGGTTGGCGTTGCCGAGCGCGGTCTCGCGCCGCATCTCCGCGCACTCCTGCTCGATGAAGAGAGTGAAATGCAGAACGCAGAAGTGCTCAGCGGCGAGTCCCGCCGGCACAGAGCCCTTACACCCCTTGGAAGAGCACGGTTCTGCCACGGACCTTGATCCCCGACAACCCCTTTTTTTGTAACACCTTCGGTCATGGATTTCCAGTTACTCCCGATGCGCTGCGCCCAATTCGATAGCATCCGCCCGCCGCCGATCTGCATGCGCGTCACTGCCCTTGCTGCGCGGCGTGCTCGCCGATTCGGAAATCGGTCCAGGGACCGGCGATCATGTCGCGCAGCACCGGCGATTCCCAGGAGAATTCGGGATGTGCCTCGAGGAATTTCGCCGCGTCAAAATTGATTCCGCAGGGATGTCCGATGCGTGCGATGAAGTCCATCTCCGCGGCCAGTTGGCTGTCCATCACTTTCGCTTGGACGGCGCCGCTCGGCGTGAATGGCGCTGCATCCGATCCTGGCAGCGTCTCCGGTTCCATATCTCCGTGGCCGCAGAGCGTCCTGCGATTCGCGCCTTCCTTCTTCGTGAACGTGTCGTAGTGATCGGCGAGAAAGACTTCGGCCATCTGCGTGTCGATCTTTCCCTTGTTGCCGTTGAGCAATTGATCCCAGCGGATCTTGCGCGCGTTCATCCCGCTGGCCGGATTAATAGGATCGTACGTCGTCTCGTCCTTTATCACGTCGGGATCGCTCGGAAAATTCGCGCCCGAAAAGTAGCCGTCCATCGTGCGCCATAGCTTTGTGTGCTTCAGGCCGAGTTCGAGGCGCGCGATTTCGCCGGTTTTGCGGTCGCCGATCAGCCAGTCGTTTGCGTAGCCGCCGTTATTGCCGTCGATCATGATTTTCGCGTAGCTGTCGATCGAGTCCGCGTATTGCACGGCCTTGCGCGAGCGAACGAATTCCGGCTTGCCGTTCGGGTCCCAGCCGTGGAAGTTCGCGATGGTCGTCTCGGTGACCATCAGCCCCGCCGAATTCACAACAAAATCGTCGTCGCTCGTGATGACACCCGGGAAGCCGTCCATCAGCATGCGGTAGCCGTGGTCCGGGACGATGTCGAAAATGATGTTCCAGCGCACGCCCTCGGAGTACGTCGTCCAATTGCTGTGCGCCATCACGATCTGGTGATCTTTCGTCCAGCTTCCGGTGGCGACGAACGCGCTGCAATGGGCGAACGGCTGAAGTTTCGTCGAAAGGCTGGTGCCGGTCTGCTTCTCGAGCCACGGGACGTAGTAATCGGGCAGCTCCGAAAACGCGTTGAACGCGACGATGTCCCAGATATCGAGCTTTCCTCCCCGAGCCTGCAAGCCATCGACGATGCCGAACATTTCGGACTGGTATTCGGGATCGATCTTCGGCCACAGCATCTGGCGCGCGGCGCGCCGGAAGAATTCCCAATCGCGCCCCGTATTGTGCGTGTCCTCGAGGCGCACAACTTCAAAGGCATCCGAAATCTCCGGCGCAAGCAGATAGCCGTGCTGGTAGCCGATGTCGTGCGGCGAGCCCTCGAGATGCACGTAGATCCATCCCCCGCGATTGAAGCGATAGCCCTTGCCCTGCGTGATATCGAGGTACGTGTTCTGCGGCAGCCCTGCCGGCACGGTCGGGTTGGACAAGTTCGCGGCCGGCGATGTTACATTCGAAGAAGTGGTGGCGCGGGGCGTAGCCGCAAGCGGCTGCCCCAAGGGAGCGCCGCAGAGAATCGCGGCGAGCGCGACGGCAAGAATCGCCCTCCATCCGCGCGCAACCGCGCCCCCTCTTACCGTGTCGATTAGACTCGACCGCCTCTCTTTGTTTTCAATCATTTGCATCCGTTTCTAATCGCCGCAGTGTCGATTAGATTCCGCCAAATTTCAGACCCAATCTATCGTAGGGAAACCACAATCGGAGTGCAAGGAAATCGTGGGCGCGCGGAAAGGCGTGATTGGTGAGTAGTGAGTGGTGAAACCGGAAGGCGTAACCTGCCCGTCCGGCAGGCGGGCTCGTGGCAAACCACACGGCGCGCAGCGTTCGGAGTGTGTTGCGTTCCCAGCCGCCCGGGCGATCCGTCGAAGATGCGATCGTCTGAAACATATCTCGAATCCACGTTAGCACGGCGCGGGCACGATATGCCCTGTCCTTGAGTACAGATTTAGACCCGGGGCAATTTCCTCCCTTTTGTAGCTGCGCGTCACGTGTGCAAAAGATCTGTCGCACCTACGGAGTTTGGCGTCTCATGTTTCGGGGACCCAGCCCTTCCGGGCTGGGCTAACTTCTGCCGCACCTACGGTGCTTTCGAACACCCTGCCGGAGTCACGGCATCCCTCTCCCGCCTCAAGCGCGGTACGCGCGACACAATTTAGCCCAGCCCGGAAGGGCTGGGAAAAATCGAGATCGAATCGCGAGCGCCGTAGGTGCGACACGCTATTTCGCGAGCCAAAAATCCCAAATGACGATTCCCGCAACGATCAGCAGTCCGATCCCGATCATAATGAGGTTATCTCGCCATCGATTCTCCCCGGAAGGCTTCAGGCTCCAGAAAACCAGAAGATAATGGTCGCCCTTGCGGAGCGTGCGAACGGCGTCGTCCCAATCGCGCGCTTTTTGCGGGGCTTCCGCTTTCAGTCGCTTGTAGGCACCATGGAGAAGGCGTGCAATCTTGGCTTCGTATTCCGGCGTGTCGTACTGCCCTTCAAACTCGTCGTTCAATTCCAGCGGATTGGGGCACGACGCGGGGTCGCTCTCCGTGAAGTACATCATTCTCTTCTCAAGCTCGGAAAGCGGCACACTCTCCAAAGCTGCTTGCTCGGCTGTCCGCTCGACGAAGAAGTCTTTCGCTTCTTTGGTATTCATGGGTCACGCAGTCGCAAGAGTTTATGGACGCGTGATCGCAATTGTCAACGGAACGCTTCGGAGGAGGCAATCAGCGGCGTTTTCCGCTTTCGTTTTCAGCGATGCGCGCCTTCACCAATTTCTTGATGAGCGCGGAGGGCAACGGCTTATCGATTGGGAAGCGGATGGTGCCCTTTGAGATCGAATATTCCTTGAGGTCGTCGGCGCAGGCGGCGATCCCCGAGGCGCCGGGGAACAAACTGCAATGCCCGGAAAACGCGGCGTACCACGCCAGCATGCCCTTGTATTTGAATGCGGGAATCCCGTAGCTGATGGTTTCGATGGCGTCAGACGGCGCGGCGGCGCGAATCCCGGCGCGGACTTTCTTCAAGGTGGTGCGCGCGGGTTCGGGAACGCGGGCGAGGTACTCGTTAACGGTCTTCGCGGGGCCCCTGCCCTTCACCGAAGAACCGCGACCGCCGGATTTCGCTCTTTTCATGTCAGCCGAACTTCCACCCACAGGACCGCATTCCGGGTCCAAAGCAGAATCGTTCGAGTAAAAAGATAACGCGGATGGAGCCAGTGACGCCAGCGGCCGACAAGAGAAAGGCGCCCGCCTGAAAGCGAGGCGGAGGCTACAAAAGCTGGATCAAGATCTCGGCGGACGCCGGACGGCGGGTTTCGCCGCACGTGCGCCCTGACCTCTTTCTGTCCCTTTGGACAGCTTGCTTGCTCCCTTCGCGCCTCTTAGCCTATACCGAGCGCATTGCCGCGTTATGATTGCGAACCCGCGACCCGATCTCCAGTGCCGTACTGGTGGGAGGCGAACCACATGAAGTTTGCCAACCGCGTGATCCCGATTCTTGTGCTCAGTTTCTCGATCGGACTGATTCTCCTCTGCGCGGCGTGCAGCGGCTACATCGGCGACAAGGGTACGGGCACTGGGGCGAGCGTCCCGGCGGCGCCAACCGGCTTGGCGGCCGCCGCGGGGAACGCGCAGATCGCGCTGACGTGGACAAGCAGTTCGGGCGCGACGGACTATTACGTGAAGCGTTCGACGACGACGGGCGGGCCCTACACGCAGATTGGAACACCGTCCGCATCCACGTATGCCGATACGGGGCTGACGAACGGAACGAAATACTTCTACGTTGTATCCGCCTACAACTCGGCGGGTCAAAGTGCGAACTCCGCCGAGGCGAGCGCAACTCCTATTGCGCCTGCGCCGCCCGCGCCGACAGGCCTTTCGGCCATGGCGGGAAATGCGCAAGTGAGCCTGACCTGGAATGCGAGCGCGGGCGCGACAAGTTACCACGTGAAGCGCTCGACCGCGAGCGGCGCTGAAACGCAGATCGCTGCGCCTGCTTCCAACAGTTATAGCGATAGCGGGCTCGCCAACGGCACAGAGTATTTCTACGTTGTTTCGGCGGTGAACTCCGGAGGCGAGAGCGCCAACTCCTCCGAGGTTTCCGCCACGCCCACCGCTCCCGCCACACCACCTGCAACGCCGACCGGCTTGAAGGCGACCGCTGGGAACGCGCAGGTGAATCTCACCTGGAACGTCAGCGCGGGCGCGACGATGTACAACCTCAAGCGATCGACCACGAGCGGCGGACCATACAGCACAGTTGCGTCCCCCACACCGACGAATTACAGCGACACGTCGGTGACAAACAGCACAACCTACTATTACGTTGTCTCGGCCCTGAATTCCTCCGGCGAAAGCGCCAATTCCCCACAGGTGAGCGCAACGCCAGCCGCCGCAACCGCGAATGTGACGATCACGATCGATCCGACGAAAACCGAGCCGATTTCTCCCTGGATTTACGGCATCAACTTCTATTCGGGAGTTACCGGCGCCCCGCCGCAGCTCACTTTCGACCGCGCCGGCGGCAATCGCTGGACGGCGTACAATTGGGAGACCAACGCATCAAACGCCGGCAGCGACTATCTCTACGAGAATGACGACTATCTCAGCAGCAGCACCGTCCCCGCAGAGGCCGTGCGGAGCTTCATCGCGGGCGACCAATCGGATGGTCTGGCGAGCCTGATGACCGTGCAGTTGCAGGGCCTGGTCGCCGGCGACGAGAACGGCCCCGTGAGCGTGGCGAATCCGCCGGACTTGTCGCGCTTCAAGCAGGTGGTCGATCAGAAGAGCACGGTCTCGGCTGCTCCGTTCACGCTTACGCCGCCGACGACAGATGACTACGTCTTCATGGACGAGTTCGTTTGGGCGCTGGATCAGAAATTCGCGGGGGAAAACATCTTCGGCGCAAATTCTTCGCTGCCGACCTTCGTCGACCTGGACAACGAGCCGGAACTTTGGAACTCCACGCACCTGGAAGTCCAAGGGCCGAATCCGGTCACGTCAGACGCGTACATCGCGAAGACCATCACCATGTGCGAGGCGTTGAAGAACCAGTTTCCCAACATGGTGATCTTTGGGCCCGTGCACTACGGATTTCAGGGCATTTACAACTGGCAGGGAGAACTGAGTGCCACTCCGAATGGCGCGAACTGGTTTCCCGACAAGTATCTCCAGGCGATCAGCGCCGCGTCGACGACCTACGGCAAGCCTCTGGTCGACGTTTACGATTTCCATTGGTACGCGGAAGAGTACGACGCCAATGGTACTCGGAGCCTCGATTTGACCGGCACGACGCTCACCGACGCGCAGGTCCAGCTGATCGTGCAGAGTCCGCGCGCGCTCTGGGATCCGACGTTCACCGACTCGACCAACAGCAATCCGTGGATCTACGAGGAACTTGGCAACACGCCCATCAATATCCTGGGCCGCCTGCAGACCAAGATCGCCACCGAATTCCCCGGCATGAAGATTTCCATCTCGGAATACGAGAGCGGCGGTTGGAATCACATCGCGGGAACGATCGCGCAGGCGGACAATCTCGGAATCTTCGGCAGCCAGGGAGTGTTCGCAGCGAATTTCTGGCCGCCCAACGGGACCTACTCCTATGCGCTGGCGGGATTCCGCGCGTTCCGAGATTTCGACGGGGCCGGCGCGAACTTCGGCGACACTTCGCTGCACGCGACATCCAGCAACGTGGCAAACGTGGTCGTCTACGCAAGCTCGGATAGCACCACGCCCGGCAGATACGTATTCGTTGCCATCAATCGCTCCACGACTTCGGAAGTCACCGCAATTACCGGCCAGCCGCTCTCCGGCACCGCGTACCTCTATCAGATGACGGCGGCCTCGGCGCAGGGACAGAGCCCCGTCGAGCCAGTCTCGATTGGAACGATGGCTGTGAGCGGCTCGTCCTTCACGATAACGCTCCCCGCCTTGAGCGTAACCACCATCGAAGTGAACTAGCGCCGCCTGCGGGGCTCGTGTGGAGCGCTATCCCGGGATAGCACCCAAACGCGGGTTTTTCCCGCCATTTGGCGCCGGTTAGGGCTCCCGACGAGAGCACCATTGATGCTGCACTTGCAGCAGAAAATAAGGCGCAGGCTCAGGCGCCGATGCGGCGCGCTAATCCGGGAGGTTGTCTTTCCAGCCGAGGATGGCGGCGGCCGTATCGTTTGTGGCGCCGATGCGGTCGCGGGCGATGGCCCAGCGCTCGCGGATGAGTCGCGATAGCGGCGCATCGAGCTTCACGGCTTCGCCGAGATCGGCGGCGATGCGAACATCCTTGGCCATCAGGCCGACGGCAAAGCCCGTGGCAAATTTGCCCGAGAGCACGTGCTCCTTCACCATGAACTCCGTGGTGAAATTGCGTCCCGTCGACGCATTCAGAATATCGACCATCGCTTCCTGGTTCAGGCCGAAGCGCTCGCCGATCAGCAGCGCCTCGGCGACCGCCGTGTATCCCGCCGCGGCGATGTAATTATTGAGCGCCTTCATCGCGTGGCCGGTGCCAAGCGGGCCGGTTTCGAAGAGGCGGTCGCCCATCGATCGCAGGAGCGGCTTGGCGCGCTCGATCGCGGCCTTGTCGTTGCCGCCGATCATGATCGCCAGCGTGCCGGTTTTCGCGCGCGGCACCGCGCCGGAGACGGGCGCATCCAGCAGCACCGCGCCATCGCGTTCGAGGGCTTTGCCGAGCTCGCGCGTGCCGACGGGCTCGGACGAGCTCATGTCGATGATGAACGCACCGGGCCGCAGATTTTTCGCGAACGCGCCGTCTTCCTGCTCGATCAGCGCGCGGCGGACGATCTGTCCGGTCGGCAGCATGGTGATGGCGGCTTCGCTGTGCGCGATTTCGGCGAGGCTCGATGCGGCGCGCGCGTTGTGCTCGCGCGCGAAACGGGCGGCGCGCTCGGCGTCAAGATCGAAGACCGCGAGGTCGTGGCCCGCCTTCGCGATGTTGGCCGCCATGGGCCAGCCCATGTTTCCAATGCCGATGAATCCGACGCGCATGACGAATTCCCCCCAAAGGAAGCGTTCCGTAGATGGCGGGCACATTGTACCGGGGAGACGCCGCAAGAAAAACAGCGCAAGCGGGAAAGTGTCAGGGTGATTGACGCGTAGTCAGAAGAACACAACATGCTGCGGGTGAGTCTGCGCAAAGGAAGCGCGCTTTGCGCGCGTTTCTTATGTCGGACCTGGAAGGTCCGACCCCCTAAAAGACACTTGCCCTTAGGCGACGGCTCACAAACCGAGAGCAGATCCCTCCCTGCGTCCCGCGCCCGCGAAAAACGCGGGCAAGGCAAAAACCGCGGGACTCCGCTCGGGATGACAGGGTTGCTGATTGCAGCCAGCGGAAGCTGCCGGTCGCTAAAGTTGCGATTTACGAGCGCAAAATCGTCGGGCCGCTCCGCTCAGAATGACGGCGCTGCGGCGGATTATTCGAGGCCCATTTCTTTCAGGACTTCGGCGGCGTGGTTGAAGCTGTCGACGCCGGCGGGGACGCCACAATAGATCATGCTGTGCAGCAGGACTTCGCGGATTTCGTCCTTGGTGGCGCCGTTGGTGATGGCGGCGCGCACGTGGACGCGCAGCTGGTTGGGCTTGCCGAGCGCGACGAGAGTCGCGATGGTCAGCAGGCTGCGCGTGCGGCGATCGAGCGGCGGGCGCGTCCAGATTTCGCCGAAGCAGTAACGCGTGACGATCTCCTGCAAAGGCCGCGTGAAATCGGTGGCCGAGTTGATGGCCTGATCTGCGAGCGCCGGGCCGAGCATCTCGCGGCGAATCTGCATGCCGGCAGCGAATGTGTCCGCGGCGAAGGCGCGCGAGCCATTGCGCGAGGGAACAGCATCATCGAAGTGCAGAATCGTGACGCCGCCCGTAGCGTAGTTTGCCACGTCCGCCGCAACCTTCTGCCCGATCTCGGACTGCGAGGCCGCAGCCATCGCGGCTTCGTTTGCGAATTCGCCTTCCCAAATGCAGAAATACGGAGAAGGCCCCGTCACGCCCTCGATCGCGAACGAATGGCGGCTCGAAAGCAGCCCGGGCATCTGCGCCGCGAGCGGAAGATGCTTCTCCTCATAGTATTTCTTGAAGTGAGCGGGATCTTTCGGAGGAGGATACAGAGCGAGAAGTCGATGCATGATGTCGCTCCCTATGATTATCGGAAAACGATGAAACGAGATGCTTTGCGGAACTCAACTGGCCGCGCGCCTGATTTCTGCTTCCGCAGATGCGCAATTAGGCGGCGAACAGCTTGCCCAAGCCTGGCGGGACGACCGAGCAGCGAGGCGTTCAGGCGCCGGCAGCGCGCGAGAGATCGCCCGCCGAACCGGACGCGGACTTGCGCCGGGCCGACCAGAATCGCGGCCGCGGCGTGCCCTCGAAATCCACGATCTCGTTCACGCGATACGGCAATTCCTTGTCGCACGCGCGGCAACGAAGCGTGAACGCGCAGCTCTGCGGAGTTTCGCGGCCTGAGGGATCTCTCTCGATCTCGGACGCCTTGCTGATGACGATCGCGGGCAGCGGGATCGCCTGACGGCAGCTCCTGCAAACGACTCCGGCGTAGCTTTGCTTTTCCAGCTGTTGGTTCATGTCGAAATCCTTGGTTCAAGTTTTGGCCGCTTGGGAAGGGACGGCCATCCTACACGAAGTTGCTTGTCAAAATCCAGCGCGCAATCGAAACTTATCCACAGGCACCGGAAGCCCTATTATAGCCGTTCTTGGCGCAACATTTCCGGCTTTCTCGTGTTAAATCAAGCGGTTAGAGAGGGGCTACCTGTCCGTAAGGTCAGGATAACGCTTGGGTTACGCGGCCTCGCTTTTCGCGTGGCCAGGCGTGCAGGGCTGATGTCTAATAAAATTGAAGATGGGGAGGAAACGATGAGAACACTTTTGAGGTCACGCAATCTTCTGCTCTTGTTGGCGCTGTGCGCCATACCGTGCATCATGCCTGCAGCATCTTCCGCTCAAATCGGTGTTGGCATTTCGATTCACGTCGGGCCGCCAGCGCTGCCGGTCTATACGCAGCCGCCTTGCCCACAAGACGGCTTCCTCTGGACGCCGGGCTATTGGGCCTACGGACCTAACGGCTACTACTGGGTTCCCGGAGTGTGGGTGGCTCCGCCGCGCGCCGGGCTGCTGTGGACGCCGGGCTATTGGGGATTCGTGGGCGGCGCCTATGGGTGGCACGCCGGATATTGGGGTGAGCACGTCGGCTTCTACGGCGGGATTAACTACGGCTTCGGTTATGGCGGCGTAGGCTTCGTCGGCGGCCGCTGGGATGGTGGACATTTCGCATACAACACGGCCGTGGTTCGCGTGAATACGACGGCAATCCGGAACGTGTATGTGGACCGCACGGTGGTCAACAACGTTAACGTCAACGTTCACACAAGCTTCAACGGCGAGGGCGGAGTGATGGCGCGTCCGAGTGCGGACGAACAGCGGTGGTCGAACGAACAGCACTTCGAGCGGACGCAAAACCAGATTGCGAACCAGGAGCGCTTCCAGAACGATCGCAGTGCGTGGGCGTCCGAGAACCACGGCCAACCACAGACGGTGGCGATGAACCGGGTGAACGGCCGGCAGTTCAATCAACAGGGACGAATCGCGCAGGGCGTGCACTCTGGCGAGCTGACTCCTGGTGAGACACAGCACCTCGAAAACCGCGAGGCCAACATCCACAATGAGGTTCACAACGACCGCGAAGCGAACGGCGGCAAGCTGACGCAGCAGGAGCGGCAGCAGGTGAATCATCAGCAGAACAAGGCCAGCAAGGCGATCTATCGCGACAAGCACAACGACAAGACCGATAGTCACCCGCACGGCGACAAGTAGGCGCAAATGCAAGCGATTTGACCAGCACCCTGAACCACCCCCGGCGATCCGCCCCGGGGGTGGAATCAGGCTCTTCCCGCAGCTTCCTACGCTTCGACGTCGGATCCTTCAATAGCTACAAAAATCGAAAATTCCCGGTGAAAAATGAGCGCGAATCGTGCATAGTATTTGCGTCCGCCAGGACGCCGCAGCCAGCCAGAAACCCCGCAAACATTTGAAGTGTCTGCGCGTGCGCCTTTGTGTGCCCGTGCGAGAGAAACTCAAGAGAGAGGACCATGGAAACAGGCAATCTTGGGAGGATTGGCCCATTCGAGGTTTTCTACCCGATGCAACAGGTGGCGGCTCAGCCCGCCCGGCAGAGCGGCGACGGGGAAATTCCGGGGCGGCTCTTTGTGGTGGAGGGGATCGACGGCTCGGGCAAGTCGACGCAATTGAGCCTGCTGCACAAGTGGCTCGAATCGAGGGGATACGGCGTCGTCTTCAGCCAGTGGAATTCATCGCCGCTGGTGAAAGACACGACGAAGCTGGGCAAAAAGAAAAAGATGCTGACGCCGGCGACGTTTTCGCTGATCCACGCGACGGATTTCGCCGACCGCACCGAGCGCAGCATCCTGCCGCTGCTGAAGGCGGGCGCCGTGGTGCTGTGCGACCGCTACATCTACACGGCTTTCGCGCGCGATGTGGCCCGCGGGATGAATCGCGAGTGGGTGCGCGACCTCTACGGATTCGCGGTGAAGCCGGCCGTGGCATTTTATTTTCGCGTGCCGCTTGAGACGGCGATCGGCAGGCTGGTCGGCGCGCGCGACGGATTCAAATTCTACGAAGCCGGGCTCGACATCGGCCTGAGCGACGATCCCACCGAGAGCTTCCGGCTATTCCAAGGCCGCATCATCGATGAATACGAAAAGATGATTCCGGAATTCGGGCTGACGGTGATCGACGCGACGTTGCCCGTCGAAATCCAACAGGCGCAGGTGCGCCACATCGCGAGAACCCATCTCGAGAAAGCCGAAAACCTGAGGGTGAGGCCATGAGAAAGACCTACGGAAAGCCTTTGCCGGGCATGAAGCTCGACGATCTGGCGGGCAAGCTGATCGTGATCGAGGGAACGGACGGAGCGGGGCGTACGACGCAGATCAACCTGCTGAAGCCGTGGCTCGAGGAGATGGGCCACGCGGTGCTCGATACGGGCATGATGCGCTCGCCGCTGGCGGGTGACGGAATTCGCCGCGCCAAGGAAGGAAACAATCTGGGGCGCGTGACGCAGTCGTTATTTTACGCGACGGATTTTATCGACCGGCTCGAGAACGAGATTGTTCCGGCGCTACGAGCTGGATTTATTGTGCTCACCGACCGCTACGTCTATTCGCTGATGGCGCGCGCGATCGTCCGCGGAATGGACGGCGCATGGATTCGCAGCGTCTTCAGCGCGGCGCTGGTGCCGGACGCCGTCTTTTATTTGCGGCTCAGCGTGGAGGAACTGATCCCGCGGGTCGTCTTTTCGCGTGGATTCGACTATTGGGAATCCGGCATGGATGTGTTTCCCGGGCAGGACATGTACGAGAGCTTTTGCGCGTATCAGGCGGCGCTGCTCGCGGAATTCGAGCGACTGGGCACGGAGTACAATTTTCAGGTCGTTGACGCGTCGGCCGAGCCGCGAGTTGTCTTCGCGCAACTCAAGGCCAAGATCATGAACGTTCTCGAAAGCGATTCGCGCGCGGCGTATCTCGCGAAATCGCAGGAGCGCACGGCGCTCGTACCGGCGATGCCTGTGGCGGCGGCTCCGTCACTGGTGCCGCAAGAGCGCGAGCCGCTCGCGCCGGCCGCAGCCAGCGGCGTGAATCGCGAGATCGAGCTGCTGTTCCAGAGCATGGTTGCATACTACTCGGACCGTCCGCACGCACACGCCGGTGCATCCGCGAACGGCAACGGCCATAGCGCGCACTATACGAAATAGGCGCGGAGGTTTCGGCCTCTCGCGCGATTGACACCCTTCCAAGACAACAGCTAGAGTACAGCCTCGAACATTTCCGTCCAGAAACCAGGGGAGCATCTATTCGAATGACCGGGACGACTGTCTCGCACTACTTAATTTTGGAAAAAATCGGCGGAGGCGGGATGGGCGTGGTCTACAAGGCCCGCGACAATCGCCTCGGCCGCAACGTCGCCCTGAAGTTCCTGCCCGAGGGTTTCACGGTGGACGCGGAGGCGATCGAGCGGTTTCGGCGCGAGGCGCGCGCCGCCAGCGCCCTCAACCACCCGAATATCTGCACGATTTACGACATCGACGAGCACGAAGGCCGTCCGTTCATGGCCATGGAGCTTCTCGAAGGCCAGACGCTGAAGCATCGCATCGACTCGAAGCCGATGGCAGTGGCCGAGATCCTCGAAGTGGGCATTCAGATCGCCGAGGGCCTGGAAGCGGCGCATTCAAAGGGCGTCGTTCATCGCGATGTGAAACCGGCAAATATTTTCCTGGTGAATCGGGGCGTCGCGAAGATACTGGACTTCGGCCTGGCGAAACTCGCGGCGCACCGTCTGCTTACAACGGAGCGAGTCGGCGCGTCGATGAGCAAGCTGACGACGATGGCGCGAGACGAGTTCGTCACCAGCCCGGGCAGCTCGATCGGCACCGTGGTGTATATGTCGCCGGAGCAAGCGCGAGGCGAAGAGTTGGATGCGCGCTCGGACATTTTCTCGCTGGGCGTGGTGCTCTACGAAATGTCCACTGGAACAGTTCCCTTCCCGGGGGCAAGCGCAGCCCTGATATTCGACGGCATCCTTCACGCGACGCCGGTTCCAGCCAGCAAGGTAAATTCGCGTCTACCTATCGCCGTCGAGAACATTCTCGGCAAAGCGCTGGAGAAGGACGTCGATTTCCGCTTCCAGACGGCGGGCGAGCTCCGCGCGGACCTCAAGCGGCTGCGTCGGGATCTGGAAACGGCACGGCGCGCAACTGCCGAAAAGCCGTCCGCGACGGGCGAACACTCTTCAGGCTCGACTCCGGCGCGAAAATCGGTTGCCGTCCTTTATTTCGAGAATCAAGGCGGCAGCAAGGAAGACGAATACTTTCGCGACGGGATGACGGAAGACATCATCACGGAGCTCTCCAAGATGACGCAGCTTCAGATTTTCCCGCGCTCGGAGATGCTGGCGTTTCGGGACAAACCGTCGACCGCGCCACAGGTGGGGCAACAGCTTGGCGCGGCCTACGTGCTCGAGGGAACCATCCGGCGGGCCGCCAACCGCCTGCGCATCACGGCGCAGCTTGTGGAGAGCGCGACGCGGCATTCGGTGTGGGCCGAGCGCTACGACCGTCAGCTCGAGGACGTCTTCGCCATTCAGGACGAAATCGCTCGAAGCATCGCGCAGGCTCTGCGCATCACCCTGACGCCGCAGGAAGACAAAACCATCGGAGTGAAGCCGACCGAAAACACGGAGGCGTACGATTTCTATCTTCGCGGAAGAAGCTACGCCCGGCGCCACGATATGGACTACGCCCTGCAGATGTTCGAGCACGCGATTCAGCTCGATCCCAACTTTGCGCTGGCGCATGCGGGGATCGCCCACCTCTGCGGATTGATCTACGAGATTCGCGAGCAGAGCGCCAAGTGGATCGAGCGAGGGATCGCCTCTTGCGACCGCGCGCTGGCGCTTGCGCCCGATTTGCCGGAGGTGATGGTGGCGCGGGCGCGTTTGTTCTACGCGCAAAAGAAATACGATGAATGCACGATGATGGCCCGTCGAGCGATCGAGCGCAAGCCCGACTGCGATGGATCGTGGAACATCCTCGGCCGGGCCCTAATGACCAGCAATCGCTACAAAGAGGCCGCGGATCTGGTGGAAAAGGCGCTCGAGGCCAACGGCGACGACTACAACGTGTACGTCCCCTACATGCTGTGCATGGAGAGGATCGGACTGAAGAAAGAGGCGGAGGTGCTGCGCGGACGCATGACCACAGCCCTGCGGCAGCAGCTGGAGCTGGTTCCGGAGGACGTGCGCGCCAGGATCCTGCTGGCAACCAACCTGGGTTCAATTGGGGAGGCGGACGAAAGCATCCGGCACCTCCAGACAGCGGTTGCGCTTCGCCCGAAAGACGGAAACACGCTATATAACGCCGCCTGCACCTATGGAGTTCTCGGGAAAAAGGAACAAGCGCTCGAAACGCTGAAGAAAGCGATCGCCGCGGGCTACGGCAATTTGAACTGGGCAGCCCGCGATACTGATCTCGATTGCCTCCACGACGACGCGGAATTTCGCACGATTGTCGGCCTCGACCAGGCGGCTGCTTCGTCGTCGCTGTCGTAACCGTTGGCCGCCACAAAGCGCACAGCAGATCCCTCCCTCCGTACCGCGCCCGCAAAAAACGCGGGAAACACAAGAGCGCGGCACTCCGCTCGGGATGACAGGTAAAGTGCGGTTGTTGCCGGGTGCGAAGGCCGGTGCGATAATGAGGCGCGAATCGCGCGGACTGCGGAGCAGCCGCGAGCGGAAGCGAGGATTTTATGGCACTGAGGGATGAGTGGATCGAGAAGCGGGCGGCAGCGACATCGATAGACCCCTCGTCGGGGCTCGGAGCAAACGGCGGGGCGAGGAATTTCTCGCAGATGCACTTCGCGCGGCAGGGCGTGATTACCGAGGAGATGCAATACGTCGCGCTGCGCGAAAGGCTTTCGCCTGAGCTTGTCCGCGACGAAGTGGCGCGCGGCCGCGCGATCATTCCCGCCAATATCCACCACCGCAACCTCGAGCCGATGGGAATCGGCGTGGCGTTCGGCTGCAAGATCAACGCGAATATCGGGAATTCAGCGACCACATCGAACGTGAGCGAGGAGCTCGAAAAGCTGCACCGCGCGGTGCACTACGGCTCGGACACGGTGATGGACCTCTCGACCGGCGGCGACATCCCCATGATCCGCAAGGCGATCATCAATGCATCGCCCGTGCCGATCGGGACGGTCCCAATCTACGAAGCGCTTTCGCGCGTACGCCGCGCCGAGGATTTGAGCATCGACCTGATGCTCGAAGTGATCGAAGAGCAGGCCGAGCAGGGCGTGGATTACATGACGATCCACGCGGGCGTGCTGCGCGAATTCCTGCCGCTGGTGCGGAATCGCATCACCGGAATCGTGAGCCGCGGCGGAGCGCTGCTGGCGCAGTGGATGAGTTTTCACAAGGCGCAGAATTTCCTCTACGAGAATTTCGACGCGATGTGCAAGATTTTCCAGAAGCACGACGTCAGCTTTTCACTCGGCGACGGGCTGCGTCCCGGGTGCCTGGCGGACGCGAGCGACGAAGCGCAGTTTGCCGAATTGCGCGTGCTCGGCGAGCTCACGAAAAAAGCCTGGGAATATGACGTGCAGGTGATGATCGAAGGCCCGGGCCACATCCCGATGGATCAGATTGAGCTGCAGGTGAAGAAGGAAAACGAGATGTGCTACGAGGCGCCGTTTTACACGCTCGGGCCGCTCGTCACCGACATCGCGCCGGGCTACGACCACATCACGAGCGCGATCGGCGCGGCGATGATCGGCTGGCACGGGGCGTCGATGCTCTGCTACGTCACGCCGAAGGAGCATCTGGGGCTGCCGAACGCGGACGACGTGCGGCAGGGCGTGATCGCGTACAAGATCGCGGCGCATGCGGCGGACGTGGCGCGGCACCGTCCCGGCGCGCGGGATCGCGACGACGCGCTCAGCTACGCGCGGTTCCTTTTCGACTGGAACAAGCAGTTCGAGCTTTCGCTCGATCCGGATACGGCGCGCGCCATGCACGACGAGACGCTGCCCGATGATTTCTACAAGGAAGCGAAATTCTGCTCGATGTGCGGGCCGAAGTTCTGCTCGATGAATACGACGCAGATTGCCGAGGCTTACCAGGGGCTCGACCAGAAGGATCGCGAAGCGAGATTCGCACAGCTTCTGGCGAAGGTGCAGCAGTAACGTCTGGCGGGACACGAGGTTCGATCGTGTGGCTGCGCGGCAACATCCTGAGACGTATCGACGACCTTCCGGACAAGCCGCGTCTCGGGGTCAATCTGATGGCTGCCGGTTTGGCGGTCGGGGCCCTTCGGCTTGGGTGGCCTCACGTGGCGCCCGGGTCGTACCAAAGAGCGAGTGCTTTGTTTGCTCGCATCGAACCGTATCTTCCCCATCGTTCACAGTATCCGCCTGCGCTTGACGATTTCGGCGGCTACTTGACGATGGCAGTTCTTGTGCTGTTGTTCTGTGGGGTATTCATTTTCTTCCGTAGGGGCGTCTGGTGGTGGCAGGAGCGGGCGGACGAGAAAAGCATTACGCGCCTGGATTTGAAATGAGCCGGGAACAAGAGGGCCACTGAAATCGTATCTTAAGGCAGGGCGCAACGCCGCTGGATGGCGTTTGCGTTCGAAGGAGCGTCCATGTTCTTCTTTGCCTTCGGCCTCTTGGCCTACTTTTTGCCGTCGATTATTGGCCACGAGAAGCGGTCGTTTGCGGGGATTTTCGCGCTGAATCTGCTGCTCGGCTGGACGGTGATCGGCTGGATCGTCGCGCTGATCTGGGCTTGCACGGACGAGCATCGCGTCCCGATTTACGCTGTGAATGGCCCGAATCGCTATTGCTGCCGGTGCGGTGCGATGGGTCCGGCGGCCGCGCAGTATTGCTGGGCCTGCGGTCAGCGCGTCGTACAGGGATTGCATGGCTAGAACCGGGAAAATTCTCTTGCGCGCGGTAGCGCCACTTGCGGCTGCGGCGGCGATTTGCGCGTTTGCGGCTGCGGCGCCGGATGGCGAGGCGTATCGCGCCTCCGTCGAGAAGTGGCGGCAGGAGTATCAGACGGACCTCACCTCAGACCACGGCTGGCTCTCGGTTTCAGGGCTTTTTTGGTTGCACGACGGCGAAAACAGCTTCGGCTCGAGTCCGCTCGACGACATCGTCCTGCCGGCGCCCGTGCCGGCGGAGGCGGGCACCTTCGAATTCCACAATGGCAAGACGGTCGTGCACATGAAGCAGGGCGTGGAAGCGACGATGCAAGGCGCGAAGGTGACGACTGCCGAGATGAAGCCCGATTCCGACGACCGGCTCGTGATGGGCGATTTGACGCTGTACGTCCACGCGAGCGGCGAGCGCTACGCCATTCGCATGAGGGACAAGAACAGCAAGCTGCGCAAGGATTTTACAGGACTGCACTGGTTCCCGATCGACCCGGCGTATCGCGTGGTGGGGCGCTTCGTGCCGTACGACAAGCCGAAAACCCTGATGATCGAGAACGTGATGGGCGACGTGGGGCCAGAGCAGATAACCGGCTACGTCGAGTTCACGCTGAAGGGGCAGAAGCTGCGGCTAGAATCCGAGCTGGATGGATCGGACTTCGAGTTCGTCTTTCGCGACCTGACGAGCGGGAACGAAACGTACGGCGCGGCGCGCTTTCTCGATACGGTGCTGAACAAAGACGGCAGTGTGGTCATGGATTTCAACGAGGCTTATAATCCGCCCTGCGCCTACAACCCGTATACGACCTGCCCGCTGCCGCCGCCGGAGAATCGGCTGGCGGTGCGGATCGAGGCGGGCGAGAAGGCGTATCACCACTAGAAGCTGCGGCATGTCATGATGGTTGCGGGTAAGCCGGCGCTATCCAAGGAGCGAACGTGGCCTTTGTCCGAGCGGCGAGCAAGAATGATCTTCCAGCGGGGAAAATCTGCGAGGTGCAGGTGAACGGCGCGTCCGTCGCCCTGGCGAACGTCGCCGGCAAGTTCTGTGCAATCAGCGGAATATGCATGCACGAGGCCGGGCCGCTGGGCGAAGGCGAGCTCGATGGGCAGGTCGTCACATGCCCGTGGCACGGCTGGCAATACGACATGACCACGGGAAAGATCGTGCAGAATCCGACGATCGGCGTCGAGAGCTACCCCGTCGAAGTGAGGGGCGACGACGTTTTTGTGGACGTCGGCTAGTAGCGCCGGCATCCCCGCCGGCCTTTTTCCCGTGTGCCTCAGCGCGTTCTTGCATACATTCTCTCTCTTCCCGCAGTGAAAATTTCTGCACGGAAGGCTTCCGCTGGTTTCGAGTTCCGTGTATAGTTCCCGCCGACACTTTTTGACAGGATGACGCAAACTCCCCTCAAACCAAGGCGTTGGCTGCTTGCGGTCGACCCGCGGCTCTACCACTGGGACACCCTTTTCGTGAAGGGCAAGGAAATGTGGAGGCAGGCGGGGAGCCGTCCGGACGCACTGCGGCAGCTGAAGCAGGTCCACAAGGGCGACCGTGCGCTCTGCTATCACGGCAAGCCGGAGCATTCGATCTACGCTTTGGCCGAGGTGACCCGCGATCCTTATGCGGATCCACACGATTCCGACGGGAAGAAGCTGGTCACCGACCTGCGGGCCATCGAGCGGTTGCCGCGGCTGGTGACGCTCGCGGAGCTGCGGGAGAATAAGGCGCTGCGCAAGATCAAGTTCCTCAAGAATACGCGGCTCACCATTTGCCCGCTGACGGATGAGGAGTACTCGGAAATTCTCAAGATGGCCGGGATCGTGGCGTCGCCCGGCATTCCCCTGCCCTAAAGCCGGACGAAATTCGAAAAGCGAAACTCGTATAGAATGGCTGCCTCGGAGGTGCTTCCATGCGCGGCGCGATGAAGCTGTGGGTTGCGGTGGCGGTCATGGGCGCTTGCGGAGTGGCGCTCGCCGGGGATAAGGGCGGCGCCAGGAGCGCGGCGGATTCTGCCACGGCCGCGTTCCCTCAACTTGCGGGAATCTCGACGGGCAAGACGCGCGTCGTCGACATGACGTACACGCTCAACGGCCATCTGCCCTCATGGCCGGGCGACGACAAGACATTCGAGACGCAGGTGGTGGCGACGTACGCGAAAGACGGCTACTTCGCGCGCAGCTTCTGGACGCTCGAACATTACAGCACGCACATGGATGCGCCGGTGCACTTCGCGCCCGGGAAAGCCACGCTCGACGAGATTCCGGTGACGCATCTCTTCGGCCCGGCGGAGGTGATCGACGTTCGCGATGAGGCGGAGAAGGATTCGGATTACCGCCTCACGGTCGAGCGGGTCGAGAAATGGGAAACCGCGCACGGACGCATTCCCGCGGGCGCGATTGTCCTGCTGCAGACGGGATGGGCGTCGCGCTGGCCGGATCAGAAGCGCTATCGCAATCAGGATGCGCAGGGCGTGATGCACTTTCCCGGATTCGGCGCGGACGCTGCGAAGCTGCTGGTGGCGCGCGGGGCGGTCGGACTCGGAATTGACACGCTGAGCATCGATTACGGCGCGTCGACAAATTTCGAGGTGCACCACGTCGACTTGCCCGCCGGGCTCTACAACCTCGAGAATCTGGCCAACCTCGATCAACTGCCGGCGACGGGCGCGTTTCTGATCGCCGCGCCGATCAAGATGGAGGGCGGCTCGGGCGGGCCGTGCCGCGTCTTCGCGATTCTTCCGGAAACAAAGTGACTTCGTAGGTAAATATGCCGGAACTTCCTGAAGTCGAAACCGTTGCGCGGGGATTGCGAGCTGCGCTGCCCGGGCGGCGCATTCTCGAAGTGCGGCTCGGCAAGACCGACTTCATCGAGAATCCCGCCGCGCTCGAAGAACAGCTTCCGGGCAAGCAAATCCGCACGGTGCGACGATACGGAAAATTCCTGCTGCTGGAGCTCGAACCGGCAAGCACCGGTGAGCACGCGCGCGAGCTTGCTTTGCTGATTCACCTGGGAATGACGGGCCAGCTCGTCACGTGCGGGCCCGACGCGCGCGTGGCGCCGCACACGCATGTTTTTCTCGCGCTCGATGACGGCAAGGAGCTGCGCTACACCGATATTCGCCGATTTGGCAGCATGGAGCTTTTGGCCGATGGCGCGCGTGAAAAAGCGCTCGGCTCGCTCGCCGCCGACCCGCTGGAGATGACCGAGAAGCAGTTTGTGGCGGCGATAGGCTCGCGGCGGGCGCGCGTGAAAGCGCTGCTGCTCGACCAATACGTGGTCAGCGGCATCGGCAACATTTACGCGGACGAGAGTCTGTGGCGCGCGCGCATCCATCCGATGCGGATTGGCGCGACGCTCAAGCGCGATGAACTTCATCGGTTGTATCGCGCCGTGCGCGATGTGCTGAACGAAGCCATCCGTCTACGAGGGTCGTCGGTTTCGGATTATGTCGATTCCGAGGGGCAGCGCGGCGAATTTCAGCTGCGCCATCGCGTCTACCAGCGCCAAGGCAAGAAATGCTTCCGCTGCGGGGCGAAGATCCGGCGCGCGATTGTTGCGGGGCGAAGTTCACATTTCTGCCCGAAGTGCCAGCGAGCGCCGCGAGCGCGTGCACGCCGCAGGGAGATGCCGCGCTGAAGGCCGTCGGCGCTACATTTAGACCTTCCTCGCTTCGCGCTTATTTCACAGATCGTTGCGCCGGCTCGGGCATGTAGAGTCCTGCTTTGGCGGGCAGGCCGGCGCGCTCGAACTGGATCGTGGTATGCGTGATGTGGAAATCGCGCGCGAGCACTTCGCGGATGCAGGCAAGCAGCTTTTCGCTTGCGTCCATGTGCATATCCGGGATGCGGACGTGGCAGGAGAGCGCGTTCAATTCGTCGCCAAGCGTCCAGATGTGGACGTCGTGTACTTCCTGAACGCCTTCGACACGCAAGATCGCCGCGGCCACTTCCTCGAGGCGTATTTGCCGCGGCAAGCCTTCGAGCAAGATGTGCCCGCTCTCGCGCAAGATGCCCGTGGCCGACCAGAGCACCATCGCGCCGATTCCGATGCCGAGGAGCGGATCGATCCATTCCGCGCCTGTCGAGCGGACGATGAGCGCGCCTACCAGAATCGCGACATTCGACAGCGCGTCGCCGAGATTGTGAATCCACACGGTGCGAACGTTGAGATCGCGCCGCCCGCGATGGACGGCCAGCGTGATGCCGCCATTGATCGCCAGTGCCAGCAGTGACACCCAGATCATCGGTCCGGTGCGCACCTCGACCGGCGCGCGAAACCGTTCGATCGATTCGCCGATTACGAAGAGCGCCGCGAGCAACAGCACGATCGCGTTCACAAACGCCGCGAGAATTCCGGCGCGATGGTAGCCGTACGTTTTCTCGGGCGTCGGCGGGCGCTTCGCCCAGCGCGTCGCAAGCCACGAAATCACCAGCGTGGGGACGTCGGTCAGGTTGTGAACAGCGTCGCTAAGGAGCGCGATCGAGTGCCCGGCATACCCAGCTGCAAGTTCAGCCACCACGAGAACCAGCGTGGCCACCACCGCCGCGCCCAGAATGCTGGTAGCGGCATCGCCCAAGCCGTGACCATGCCCGTGCCCATGGCCGTGATGGCTGTGCGTGTGCGGAGGCTCCGATTCGCCGTGGACGTGCAAGTGCATATTGAGGGGATTCTACTCGCAGACCGCGCCCGGCGCACCGTCCCGATCATTCATCGGTGCTCTAGCGTAACGGGAAGTACGGATTGGTCGCTCAGAACCGAAACGCATTTGACTCACCAGCGGGCCGCCGCCTAACATCGAATAGTTGCTAGCTTTTGGGGGATTTCGGGGGAAGGCGTTCAGGCGTCGCAATTCGCCCTGGGATGACGCACAACACAGCCAAGCTGGTCTTTTGGGGGGTGCGCGGCTCGACGCCGACGCTCGAGCGCGACACGTGGCGCTATGGCGGAAACACGGCCTGCCTCGAATTCATCGCCCCCGGCGGCACGCGCTTCATCTTCGATTGCGGCACGGGGCTGCGCATGCTCGGCAACCGGCTGCGCGCGCCCAATAACCACTGGGCCGAATCGCACGAAGCCATCGAAGCGCACGTCCTGGTGACGCACTACCACTGGGACCACATTCAGGGCATCCCGTTTTTCCAGCCGTTCTTCGAAGTGCAGAACCGCTTCCACTTTTGCAGCTTCGAATCGGAATCGCTGGGCCGCCACAGCCTGCGCCAGGTGCTGGACGCGCAGCTCGCCAAGCCCTACTTTCCCGTTGACGTGAGCACGATGAAGTCGATGCGCTCGTTCCGCGAGGTGACGGGCGGCGAAGAGTGGGAAATCGAGGGAACGAAGATTCGGACGGCGTGGCTCAATCATCCGCAAGGCTGCCTCGGCTACCGCCTCGATACGACGGCCGGGTCGATCGTCTACGCCACGGACAACGAGCCGGGCGTCCCTGAGATGGACGAGAATCTGCGCCGCCTGGCCGATGGAGCGGACGTGCTCGTCTACGACGCGCAGTATTCGCCCGAGCAACTGGCGACGAATCGCAAGGGCTGGGGCCATTCGAGCTGGCTAGAAGGCGTGAAAATCGCGCGCGAGGCAAAAGTGGGGCACCTCGTCCTTTTCCACCACGATCCCGATTCTTCGAGCCGCACGATCGACGGATTCCTCTCGGCGGCACGGCAGGAGTTTCCCGGGACGTGGGCGGCGATGGAAGGCATGTCGGTGAATCTGAGCGAGCGCGGCGTGAACCTGAAGCTGCCAGACGCGCGGCTGGGGCAGCGTCGCAGGCTGCGCTTCACCGCCACCGTCAGCGGCTTGTGCGAGGATGGCAGGGCCTTCGAGGAGAAGGCCACCGTGCGCGACATGAGCATCCAGGGCGCCTATCTCTATCTGCACTCCCGCCCGCGATTGCAATCGGAATTACGTGTGGTGATCGAAGCCACGGGCGACGACAGCCATTCGAGCGTGCTTTCGCTGCGCGGAGCGGTGGTCTACTGCGAGAGCGGACGCGAGAAGAATCAGAATGGCGTCGGCGTCGTGTTCGTCGAGGATTCAGGACTCGAATCCCCGCGCGACTAGATCCGCATGTTGTAACGCTGGCCTCCGGCCGGCGTTTCTTGTGGAAATATCAGACAGGAAAAGAGCCGGCGGGACGCCGGCGCTACACTACTTTATTCGCTATCGGGATCGGGAATCGCGGATAGCTGCACTTCGATGTCGGCGAGGGCGCGATTCAACTGCTCGGTGTAGCGTGGATTGCTGCTGACTTTCAGATTCTGCTGTACGCGCACGCGCGCCAAAATCAGCACTTCCCTCTGGCGATGCAGTTCGATCTGCGCGGCGGTTAACTGGCGCTTGTGCTTGTCTTTGGGCTCTTTGCCGTCTTTGCCATCTTTCGCTGGAGCTGCTGCTTCGGACTGCTGGACCTGATCTTCGACGGACTTGCTTTCCCATCCACGGGCCATGAATGTATCTTACGGTGGCTCGGCCATTACGCGGCAACCTTTTTTCAGCTTTGTTTCGATTTGGCGAACGGACTGACTGATTTCGCTTCTCTGGCCGCTAGCCCAGCAGAATGCGCACGTGATGCAAGGTGTCGTCATCAACCAAGGGAATGTTCACGACGCCGACGAAACGTTCAGGCGGCGAAAAATGGTTGGGATTTGCTCAGGCTGGAAACGGCGGGGATGAGATAACGGCTCGAATCCGACTTGAGAACGCACCCCTGCGCCCCGGCGAGCTGCACGACATTCGCCAGGTGAGGGAAATGATGCAGCGTCAAAATCAGAATTTGCGTTTCGGGAAAAGACGCATGAATTTCGCGCGTCGCTTCGAGCCCGTCCATCTTGGGCATGCTCAAATCCATAATGACCACGTCGGGATGCAGCTCGCGGGTTCGGTCGATTGCCTCGACTCCGTCGGCGGCTTCACCGCAAACTCGCCATCCGGCGTGCGATTCGAGCAGTTGGCGGACGGCTCTGCGGACGAGCGCCTGATCGTCCACGATCAAAATTCGCAAGTGTGTCTCAGTCACCATCGAAATGTTTCCATCCGGATCGATTCCTGCAAGCACTGCCGCAGGCATTTCGGCGAGGTCACCCCCGAAATCGGATGCGGAGCTCTCTTCTGTTGGGCGAATTGCCATATGGCGCATGGGAGTCCGGCAAGGAGGAAGAAGAGTCGGCCCAGCCCGCAAGCCTTGATTTCTCTCAAGGCCCCTCGACTCTCCTTCCCCTTGCGCCTAGCGGAAATGTCTCTCCGCGATTCGATCATCCTAAAAAGCGGCTTGATCGGCTATACAGGCAAATAGTTAGAGTGTTGGGGGATATGCTGTACAGGGTGCTCCGGGGGCACTCAATCTGGGGCCAAAGGGGCGGTCTTCGTAGCGCGGGGTTACCCTGAGCGAAGTCGAAGGGCGTCTCGCCCGCCCTTTTTTTCGTATGTGCCATCAGGGCGCGGCGGAGCGGTCTGGCTCGCCAAGGGCAAAGGAAACGACGGCCATGGCGGCGATCACGGCGGTCTCCGTGCGCAGGATATGCTCGCCGAGCGAAACCTCAGCAAATCCGGCTGCCGACGCAGCAGCGATTTCCTCGCCGGTCCAGCCGCCCTCGGGGCCAATGGCTATCGCGGCAACGCGCAGCGAACCGCGGTCAGCCGCAGGAGCCGGGGCGCCCAGCACTTCGCGAATGGAAGGCGCCTCGCGCCGCTCGGACAAAAATATCCTTGTGCCGGCTGCGCATTGTGCGAACGCCTTTTCGGGCGATACCACAGCCCCTAGCGAGGGCGGACGAAGCCGTCGCGATTGCTGCGCCGATTCCGCGTGAATCTTTTCCCAACGCGAGCGCCGCTTTTCCGCCGCAGCGACCAGCGCTTTGTCGGTGCGCGCCGCGGCAAGCGGGATAATCTCGCGCGCGCCCAGTTCCGTGGCCTTTTCGAGGCACCACTCGAAGCGGTCAAATTTCACGAGCGAAAGCAGCAGATCGATTTGCACGGAAGGTTCGCGCGCGGCCACCGGCTCGACCAGCGCAAAATCGATGCGGCTTTCGCCGCGTTTCGAGAGCGCCACGCGCTCGATGCGCGCAAGCCACACGGCACGCCCGTCACTCAGCTCGTAGAGCTGCCCGGGCTCCGCGCGCAGCACGCGACCCAAATGCTCGGCTGTGTCGCCGCGCAGCGCAGCCGATTGCGAATCGAATTGTTCGACGAAAAAGCGCCGCCGCATCAGAGGAGGGTCAAAGGTTTAAACGTAGTGCCGGGTTCTTCAGCCCGGTAGTTTTGTCTCACCGCGAGAAAAACTCTACCCGAAAATATCTTTAACCTTATCGAAGAAGCTCGACGACCGCTCGACCGGCTTGTTTTCTACCTTCAACGTCTGCCCCAGCTGCTCGAACAACCGCTTCTGCTCGCGCGAGAGCTTCGATGGAATCACGATGTGAATGTTCGCGTAGAGGTCGCCCCTGCCTCCGTGCGGATTGGGAAGGCCGTGCCCCTTGAGCCGGAAGATCTGCCCCGATTCAGTGCCTTCGGGAATATCGAGTTCCTCTTCCCCGCGCAGCGTCGGAACTTTCACCTTCGCGCCCAGCGTCGCTTGCGGAATGCTCACCGGAATCGTGCAATAAAGATCGGCGCCGCGCCGCTCGAAGAACGAATGCTCCTTCACATCGAGGAAAATGTAGAGGTCGCCCGCCGGTCCACCGCTCGTTCCCGGCTCGCCCTGCCCGGTCATGCGCAGACGCGTGCCCGTTTCGACGCCCGCTGGAACCGCGACTTCGAGCGTGCGTTCGCGCTCGACCCGCCCTTGCCCGCGGCAATCGACGCAGGCTTCGCGAATCACCTGTCCCGCGCCCTGGCACGCTGGGCACGTGCGCGTAATCGAGAAAAATCCCTGCTGGTAGGCCATCTGCCCGCGGCCGCCGCACGTGGTGCATGTCGTCAGCCCGCCGCTGCCGGGCTTTGCCCCGGTGCCTTTGCAGGTCTCGCAATGCTCGCGGCGCGCCATCCGAATCTTCGCGGTGACGCCCGCCGCCGCATCCGCAAAAGAGAGCGAGAGATCGTAGCGCAGGTCGGCGCCACGCTGGCCGCGCGTGCTCCGTCCTCTGCGCGCCCCACCTCCGGCAAACACCTGCTCGAATCCGAAAAGATCGCCGAGGATGTCCTGAAACTCCTCTAAGATCGTCGCGTTGAAGCCGCCTCCCGCCTCGAATCCACGATTGCCCAGGCCCGCATGCCCGAAGCGGTCGTAGGTCGCCCGCTTCTGCGGATCGGAAAGGACGCTGTAGGCTTCGCTCGCCTGGCGGAAATTCTCCTCCGCCTCCGGGCTCTTGTGCTGATTGCGATCCGGGTGCCATTTCAGCGCCGCCTTGCGGTAGGCCGATTTGATCTGGTCCGCCGAAGCGTCGCGCGCGACGCCCAGCACTTCGTAGTAGTCGACTTGTTTCCCTGTTGGCATTTCGTCCTTGATCCCTAGTTGTCGCGCCGCAACGCGTGAGCCGGCGCGCTCGCCACGCGGACCATCGCCGGCCTCAGCACGCGCTCGTGAAACAGATAGCCGGGCTGCATCTCGCCGATTACCACGCCATCCGCGTGCTCCGAGGTTTCGACAGTCTCGATCGCATGATGAAAATGCGGGTTGAACTCTTTGCCCACCGATTCGATGCGCGTGAGCCCCTGCTTCGCGAGCACATCCCAAAGCTGCTTGCGGATCAATTCGAAGCCCTTGCGATATTCGGCGTTCGTCCCGTCTCCAGGGCCCGCCAAAGCGCGATCGAACGCATCGAGCACAGGCAGAATATGCTCGACGATCAATTCAGCGCCGCGATGCCGCTCCTGATGCCGCTCCTTCTCGACGCGCTTGCGATAATTTTCGAAATCCGCCTGCCGCCGGACGAGCGTATCCATCAGCTCCTGCTTCTCACCGAGCAGCTTCTGAATCTGTTCCGCAAGAGATCCCGCGCCGCCCGCCTCATCCACCTGCGCGCCGGCTCCAACCGCCGCCGGATCAGCCGGTTCGCCGGCCGCTTCCCGGGGCCCGCCGGAAAAAACGACTTCGGGTCCCTTGGCTTTTTCCTTGTCTCGATTGTTGTGCGCCGACACCGAAATCAACTCCCCTCGTCGCCTTCCGAGAAAAACTGCGCCATGAACGCCACGGCCGTGATCACGCGCTCGTAGTGCATGCGCATCGGCGCGAGGATTCCCAGCGTTCCCTGCACCTCATCCTTAGATGAATACGACGCCGAAACCAGCGCAAGGTACTTGCCCGCATTCGACATCTGGTCGAGCCCCAGCTCCACGTGAACGGGCTCGGGAGCCTCGATGCAGCCGCTCAGCAGCGCGATCAGCCTGTCCTTCTCCTCGATCGCCTCGAGCAACTCCTGCAACTGTTCCTGGTTCGTGAACTCGACGGAAGCAGCGAATTTCGCCGCGCCTTCCACGTAAACCTTACGCTCGGCGCCATCGCCCAGAATCGACGGATCACAAAGCATCAGCGCGTCGTTGGCGATGCGGCCATACTGCTCGCGATCGCGCTCCACCTGCGCGCGCAGATCGGCGCGCATGGCCTCGAGCGTCCAGCCGACGTAATGGCGATTCAAATGAGCCGCCACACGATCCAAATCCTCTTGCCTAAACGCGCGCTCGGGCCGAATCAGTTTGTCGCGCGTCACCCCGCCCGTACTCACCAGCACCACCAGCACGCGATTATCGGGTACCAGCAGGAACCGCACGTGCTCCACCACGCTCTTCGCCAGCGGCGGCGAAATGAAGATTCCCAGGCCGCGCGACACCGCCGAAAGCACGTGGCTCGCGCGCTCCATCACCGCCTCGGGCGTCTGCGCCGCTTCGAGTTCCCGGCGAATCCATTGCCGGTCCTCCGGGCTGGCCGTCGCCTGCGCCGCCACCTGCTCCACGAAAAAGCGGTAGGCGGCCGCCGTCGGGACGCGTCCCGCCGAGGTATGCGGCTGGTAAAGGTAGCCTTCATCCTCGAGGTCGGCCATTACGTTGCGGACGGTCGCCGGGCTCAGCGGCTCGATGTGGCGCCGCGCGATGCTGCGCGAAGACACGGGTTCGCCCGTCTCGATGTAGGTGCGCACCACATCGGTCAGAATCTGTTGGTGCCGCTTTTGTTGCAGGACCGTTGAGCTCATGGATTCCTGTGAGTCTCTCCTGCTATCGCCGATGATCCCGATGATTCATCCAGAGGGACAGCCATTCGCGCTGCTAATCAAAGTTTAATCGTCGCGAAGATGCGCGTCAACTTCGCCGCGAGTTTCACCGGCGAAATGCCAACCATTCGGCGGCCGCCCGATTCAAGAAAATGTTCCCCAAAATGCGACGGGCACAATCGCGAAGATTGTGCCCGGTCGAAAGAGACGGAAATGGGAGAGGGATCAGTCCGGGGGCAGTACCGCGGCTTCCGGCATCTGGAGCTTGGCCTTGGCCAGTGCGCGAACGATATTTAGTTCGACCACCTGTTCGGATGTGTTACGCACCGTGGCAAGTTCGCTCACGAGGAGAAACTTCGCACGCTCGAGCATCTTTTTTTCGCGGAAGGAGAGCGGCTTTGTGCGGCTGAGGGCTACGAGACCCTTCAGCACCGCCGCAACTTCCATCAGCGATCCTGTGCGCATGCGATCTGAATTTTCCTTGAAACGGTGTTTCCAATCATGGTGGGAAGCGGAGCGGCCTTTTTCCAGATACGAGAGCACCGCGCCGGCCTGGGTTGAGCGGATGATGGGTCGCAAGCCCACGCTCTCGATGTTGGCTTGTGGAACCATCACCTTCAAGCCGCTTGAGAGGATCCGCAACATATAAAAGCGTTCTGATTTTCCGTCTACGTAGCCGTAACTGATTTGTTCGATGAGCCCGACGCCATGGTTCGGATAGACGACTTTTTCGCCTAACTTGAAATCCATAAGTCGAAGTCCCTCCCCCGAATTGCCTGATGCTTGAAGTCTAGGCTCATACTCCGAGCGGCGTCAAGGTTTTCCCGTACTTTCACGCAGGATCAATTTTGCAGAAATGGCCGATTTTCGCGGGGTTTGGCAGACCAATTGCCCTATAATCGGGCACGTGCTGATTCTCGCCTTAGATACCTCTTCGCCTTCCGGCAGCGTCGCCGTCCTTCGCGACGAGAAAATCATCGGATCGGTCTCGACTTGGACGGACGAAGTCTATTCGGCGCGCATGTTTCGCCACGTCGAGTTCCTGCTGCGGGAACTTTCCCTTCGCCTCGACGAATTCGATCTGTTTGCAGTGGCTGCAGGCCCGGGATCGTTCACCGGCCTGCGTGTCGGCCTGGCGGCTGTGAAGGGCTGGGCCGAGGTGTATCAGAAACCGATTGCAGCCATCAGCGGTCTCGAAGCCGTTGCCGTGCAATCACATTCGATGGTTCCATTACTCGTACCCGTACTCGACGCGCGGCGCGGCCAAATCTATTTTGGATTCTACCGCCGGGCGGATGCGGAGCGATTAGCACTCGAAGGCGAGGAGTGCGTCGCGACGCCCGAGGAATTCGTGCAGGCGCTGAGTGCCCACACGCCGAAAGTGGATTTCGCTGTCTTGACACCGATCCCCGCGCTGGTCCGGGAGGCGCTGTCTCGACTTGAGACGCCACCCGCAGAGGCCGGCAAAATGCCGCCGATCAACGATGCCTCGCCCATCCTCGCTCCTTATGTCGGCCTGCTGGGCTACCGCTGCGCGCAGAGGGGCGAACTTTCCGACGCCCTCACGCTCGACGCGAATTACGTCCGCCGTACTGACGCCGAACTCCACTGGAAGGATCCCGGTGGCTCTTGATCGTCCGGCCGATCGAATCGCGTGACATCGGTACGATTCTCGCGATCCAGCAGGCGTCGCCCGAGGTCGCGCAATGGACCGCGCGCGACTACGCCCGGGTCGTCGAAAGCGAAATGGCGGGTTGGGTGGCTGAAGAAAACGGCGGTGTCGCCGGATTCCTCGCCGCGCGCCGGGCGGCGAGCGATCTCGAAATTCTGAATTCCGCTGTCCTCGCCAACGCGCGTCATCGCGGTCTCGGCAAATCCCTTCTGCGCGAAGCGGTCGCGTGGGGCAAGACGTTCCAGGCCGAAAAAGTGTTCCTTGAAGTGCGTGCTGCGAATGCCGCTGCGCTGCGGTTCTACGAACGCCACGGATTTCGCCTAGCCGGGCGCCGCCCGCGCTACTACACTGCGCCGGCCGAAGACGCGCTTCTACTCACCGCCGATATAGCGGCGCTTGCTGGTAACATGCAACCGTGAATACATTCGACGTAGCCATCGTGGGCGGCGGCGTGATCGGCACCTCGATCGCGTTCGAGCTTGCCGCGGAAAATCTGCGCGTCGTCGTGCTCGACCGCCAGCAGCCCGGCCAGGAAGCCTCTTGGGCTGCCGCCGGAATGCTTTCTCCAGCACCGGATTCGCCGCGCGATATTCCGCTCGCGCCCCTCGGTAGAGAAAGCCTCAGGCTCTATCCGCAGTTCGTCGCCGCCATCGAGGAAGAGTCGGGCCAATCGACTTCGTATGCGCGCGATGGAGCCCTCGAAATTCTTCTCGCGCCGCATGGGGAAATCGACTGCGACCAGATGGTCGCTGAGTACCGCCTTCTCGAACTCGCAGCCGAGGCGATTTCCCTGAGCGCAGCGCGCGAGCGCGAACAATCCTTCACACCCGAGGCGCGCGCAGCGTTATGGCTGCCCGAAGAAGCCACGGTCGAGCCTCGTCTGCTGATGGCCGCATTGCTGGCCGCCGCGCAAAATCGCGGCGTCGCGATCCGCTCTGACTGCCGCGTCACCAGTCTGCTCTGCGAGCGGAACCGTTGTCTCGGCGTAATCGCAGGCGGAGAAAAAATCGACGCGGCGCACGTCGTCGTCGCGGCCGGATGCTTTTCTGGCGACCTTGCGGACGGAACGACCCACTTGGCGCCCCTTCTTCCGACGCGACCAGTTCGCGGGCAGATGCTCGCGCTGCGCCATGACAGCTTCCGGCTAAATCGCGTCCTGCGCTCCGAGCGCGGTTATCTGGTGCCGCGCCGCGACGGCCGCATCGTCGCCGGAAGCACCAAGGAGGAAGCCGGATTCGAAAAGCGAGTCACCGCTGCCGGAATTCGCAAAGTGCTCGACGCCGCGATCGAACTCTGCCCCGCTCTCGCCGCCGCCGAAATCGTTGAAACGTGGTCCGGTTTGCGCCCCGGCACACCCGACGACCTTCCCATCCTAGGCCCCACCGACATCGCGGGCCTGTCGATCGCCACCGGCCACTACCGCAACGGAATCCTCCTCGCCCCGGTTACCGGCCAGCTGATGCGCGCATGGATCGTTCGCGGGCGGACCGACTTCGACGCCGCGGCGTTCTCGCCCCTCCGCTTCGACCGCGCCCTATCGTCGCGCGCCGAAACCGCCTAGCCTCAAGCGCAGCTCGTGTAGCGCCGGTTTACCCTGAGCGAGGTCGAAGGGCGTCCGCCGGCTCTTTCCCTTAATCAGGCACAGGGGACCCACTGAGGAAGCGTGTCGGAATCAGGTGTAAGAATCAGAAAGGAATCCTGCTGCTCCGCACCGGCTCGCGATTCGGCGGACCTGCAAGCGCCGACGCCTGCCCTGGGCCCGTGAACTGCACCTTGTCCGCGTCGAGAAAGATCGGCCGGTCGATCACGGCTTCGACAGTCGACCCGCGCGGCAGCTCGGCATCAGGTCCGCGTGTCAGCAACACCGCCGCAAGGCCCGTCGCGAGGCCAATACCCGCGCCAATCCCGGCGCCTTCGCCGACGTGCCCAGCCGCCGCGCCGACGCCCGCGCCAACTCCAGCGCCCGCCTCGGTGGTGCCGATGACGGTTCCCAGATCACCCTTCTTGTCCGAATCGCCGACAACTTTTCCTTCGCTGTTCACCGTCTCGCCGCCGCCCGTTCCTGCCTGGCCCGGGACCGCATTCAAGTTGACCATGTAGGCGTTCGGGAGAATCATCGTCGTCAGCTTAATCATCAATTCGCCGCGCCCCTTCACGCGCCCCGGCCGCTTCGATTCAGTCACTTCACCGCTAACGTAAGAGCCCGCCGGAATCACAACCTTGCCGTTGATCATGATGGGGAAAATCGTCTCGAAGTAGACCGGATCGCCCGGCTTCGCAGTCCGCGTGGAAATCCCGTTGTGTAGCACCAGCGGGAGATGCGTTCCGCTGGGCACCTCAATCGGTGCGGTCTTCGCTGGCATCGAGGCCGTGCTAGCAGCATTCGGCGGAGCAGGAGCGGCAGCCGCGGGCGCAGCTTCCTGTGGATTGCCCGGCGCGGCATTTTGGGCATTCGCCGGCCCGGCCGGCATCGGACCCGAGTCTTGGGCCAAAGCAGGCAAGCCCAATCCCAACGTCAACGCCAGCGCCGCCACGAGTATTTCGATCCGAGGAGAGCGAAAGAGATCGAGTTTCATAGGATTCTCCGGCTACTTGCCCGTTACAGATGCTTCCCTGCCGTGCCGAGATGCCCTCAGGTTAGTCCGATCCAGTCCCGCCAGCCACTTCTTTTTCAGGACACAGTCGCTGTTGTCCGGCCCGACATCTATTAGTAGGTATCCGTCTGGGCACGCTCGCCGCCCGAATCTTCCCCAGCACCTATACTAGAGTGCAGGCGGCGCCGGCTCTTGGCCATCAAATCGCATTGGTGGACATCCCTTCGGGGAAAGACTGTTCTCATCGTATTGACCGCACTCGTCTGCCTGGTGGGCGGCCTGTTTTCCCTCACGCGCCTGGTGATCCTTCGCGGCTTTTCCAAGGTGGAAGAGGACTTCGCCCGGCAGAACCTCAGCCGCGCATCGAGCGCCGTTTCCAACGAACTCGAGAATCTCGAGCACGCCACCGATCAGTATGCCGACCGCGATTTCACCTACAACGTGCTCCGCAGCAATCATCCTGGAAGAGTCGCTACCGAATTCACCGGCCCCGCCTTCGAGCAGCTACGCGTTAATTTCGTCGTCGTGCTGGACACATCCGGCCGCAAAGTCTTCGCCAGCGGCTTCAACCTCGCCGGGATGGAAGCGGCGCCCCCTCCTCCCGATCTCGACCGTCACCTGAGATTTGGTTCGCCTTTGCTGATCCACGGCGGCGAGGCGCAGGACGTCAAAGGCATATTGATGCTCGCCTCCGGACCTGTGCTTGTTGATTCCGGTCCCATCCTCACCAGCAGCGCGAATGGCCCTGCTGCCGGCGTTTTGATCATGGGCCGGTTTCTTGATTCCGACGAAACGACTCGTCTCGGCGAAATGACGCACGTGTCCCTTGAGATTGACCGCTTGGATTCGCCGGCCAGCCGGGCAGATTCCCGCGCCGGCGGTCCCACGTCACCCGGCGCGTCCACTTTTGTCCGGCCCCACTCGAATGACTCGCTGGCAGCCTCGGAGATCCTCCCCGATATCTACGGAAAGCCGGTCGCCGTCCTGCGGGTTCTGTTGCCGCGAACCATCTACCAGCAGGGCAAGACGAGTTCGTGGCAGTTTCTCCTGTTGCTGATCGCCGCCGGTTTCGCGTTCGGCGCGATCATTCTCTACTTGATCGAGCGCGTGGTGCTCTCGCGCATGGCCGATCTCAGCGACAACATCACTAGCGTCGGAACCAGCGGCAATCTTGCCGCCCGCATTCCCGTTTCCGGCCACGACGAGGTCTCCTACCTCGGCACCGCCGTCAACGGCATGCTCGAAGATCTCGAACGCGTCCAGAGAGCGCGACACGAGGACCGCACGCGCCTCGGCGTCCTGATCGAAAAAATGCCGACCGTCATTTGGACCACGGACGCGGACCTCCGCTTTACCTACCACACGGGCGCCGCTCTCGAAGCGATGGGCCTTCGCGCGGAAGACGCCCTGGGGAAAACGCTCTTTCAATATTTCGGCACCGAAGATCCGAACTTTCCGGCGATCGCCGCGCACCACAAGGCTCTTGTCGGCGAAACTCTATCCTTCGAGCTCGACTGGCAACAGCGCTCCTTCGAATGCTACGTCCAGCCTCTGCGCGGAACTCAAGGCGACCTGATCGGCGTGATCGGGGTAGCGCTCGACGTTACGGACCGCAAGCATCTGACGGACCAGCTGCGCCAGTCCCAAAAAATGCAGGCCATCGGCGAACTCGCCGGCGGCGTCGCGCACGATTTCAACAATCTCCTCATGGTGGTCAAGGGACACGCGCAACTTCTTCTCGATCGCATGCCCAAGGAGCCGTCGCTGCATCACAGCGTGCAGCAGATGGAAAAAGCCGCTGACCGCGCCGCGACGCTCACGCGCCAACTCCTGGCCTTCAGCCGCAAGCAGGTGTTGCAGCCGCGCGTGCTCGACATGAACGACGTGGTGACCAGCATGATCAAGATGTTCTCCCGCGTGATCGGCGAAAACATCGAAATGACCTTCGTCCCCAGCGCCAAGCTCGGCCGCACCAAGGCGGACCCGGGACAGATCGAGCAGGTGCTGCTCAACCTCGTCGTCAATGCACGCGACGCCATGCCCACAGGCGGCCGCCTTACCATCGAGACATCGAACATTCAATTGGACCGCAGCTACGCGGCCGGCCACGCCGCCGTCGAGCCCGGCCCTTACATCATGTTGACCGTCACCGACACTGGCTGCGGCATGGACGCCGAAACGCAATCGCGCATTTTCGAGCCGTTCTTCACCACCAAAGAAGCGGGTAAGGGCACCGGCCTGGGTCTCGCGACGGTCTACGGAGTCGTCAAGCAGAGCGGCGGATACATCTGGGTCTACAGCGAAGTCGGCCGCGGGAGCACATTCAAGATCTATCTGCCAGAAGTGACCGAAGATGTCGCCGCTCCCGCGGTCGAGCAGGAAACCCGTGGCTCGTCGGCGGGCACCGAAACCGTGTTGTTCGTCGAAGACGAGCAAAGCGTTCGCGAGCTCGTCCGCGACTATCTCACAGGAGTGGGATATCGCGTTCTGGATGCAGGCGACGGTGTCGAAGCCCTCGGAGCTGCCAAGGCCCACATGGGCACGATTCACATCCTGATCACTGACGTCGTCATGCCGCGTCTTAGCGGCCGCGACCTCGCCACAAAACTATGCAGCGAGCGCCCTGATTTGAAGGTGCTCTTCATTTCGGGCTACACGGACGATACGATCGTCCGCCACGGAGTCCTCGAAGGCGGCGTCGCCTTCCTGCAAAAGCCCTTTAACCTGAAAGCTCTCGCCCAAAAAATCCGCGAAGTCCTCACGGCTGAAACTCCCGCCCCAGTTCCCGCAGGCGGCGCGGAAAAGTAGGCTCTAAGGTTTGAACGTAGCGCCGGGTTCTTCAGCCCGGCATTCTTCCGGGGTTGGCTAAATCAGGAAAACAGTCTGCCCGGTAAGATCAAACCGCTTGCGGCAGCGGATGTTTCGGCAGGCGACCATGTTGTCGATGCGCACCATGTACGACCGCGCCTTCGCAAACTGCTTCTTATCTTCTTCGTTGCCTCCGCCGGGCATCTGCGCCCTCTTGGTTCGCACGATCCAGCGCACCGGGTACGTATTCTCCTGGCGGCAATGCGGGCAATTCAGCGGGATCTGCTTTGTCTCTTCCTTCTCTTCGTAAAATCGCTTTTCGTCCATTTGTCCCTATCTAATCCGAAGTCGAACTTGCCTTCCCAATATCATTCAGCGTCACGAATCGAATCGCCGCATCCCGCCAGCGCGGCAACCAGTGCGCGAGCGCCGCAACCGTGTGTTGGCGATCTCCCTCCAGCTTCTGGAAATCTCCGTCGTGCAGCAGGACAATATCGCCTCCTCGCGCCCGCTGCAAGTGCTGGATCACCTTCGCAGCCGGGCTTGGCTTCCAATCCCATGCCAGCGTCGACCACATCACCACTCCCGAGCCGCCCCACTTTCGCACGGCGCCATTCAACAAAGGCCCGCGAAAGCCGAAAGGCGGCCGCATCCAGCGCGGCTTTCTGCCAATCGCCTGCTGAATCGCCGCGTCGCAGCGATCGAGTTGCGCGCCGATCTCCGCCGCGGACCGGAATATCAACTGCGGGTGCGTATCTGTGTGGTTGCCGATGGTGTGGCCGCGCTCGGCGATTTCCTTTGTGAGGTCCGGGAACGCGCGCACATGCTCGCCGGTTACGAAGAACGTCGCACGAGCTTCGTGCTGATCGAGCAAATCCAGCAGCGCGGGCGTCACGGCCGGATTCGGCCCGTCGTCGAATGTGAGCGCCATCGCCGAAGGATCGCCCGTTCGCCGGATCGTAGGCCCGAAAATCTGCGACGGCGGCGCCACGGCCGCCCACGCAAAGCTTCCGCTCGCGGCACACGCGCCGCCCGCTTCGATCAGCGCTGGGATCGGATGCATGCCTGAATTTTCGCACTGCTGCCGCAAAAACACCACGCCGGTAGGCTCCGGTTGCGCCGTTTGATACGATGACCGCCGAAGCCGCGCACATGACCTCGTCGCCGCCCGATCACGCGAAACTCCCGCTTTGGATCCGCTGGATCGCCGCCCTGTGGCTCGTGTTTTGGTTCGCAGTTTACTGGCGCAGCTGGGGCCCCCTGAACTTTCTGCATCTGTGCGATATCTCCGAAATCCTAGCGTGCATCGGTTTTGCGGTTGACAGCGCGCTCCTGATTTCGAGTCAGGCGGTCGCATCTCTTCTCGTCGACGCGGCCTGGGCGGTCGACGCCGGCTGGACCTTCGTTTTCGGGCGCCATCTCATCGGCGGCACCGAATATCTTTTCGATCCGAGCCACGCCCTCTGGGTTCGCCTGCTCTCGCTCTTCCATCTCGTTCTGCCCGTGCTGCTGCTCTGGGCCATACATCGCGAGGGATACGATCGCCGCGGCTTTCCATTGCAGCTCGCGATTGCCTTGCCCGCGTTCATCGCCTCGCGTTTCGCGCCCGCCGCGCAAAACATCAACTACGCCTTCACCGACCCCTTCCTCCATCGCGCATGGGGCCCAGCCCTTGTCCACATCCTCGTGGCTTTTCTCTTTATGCTTGTGGTCGTCTATCTCCCCACACACCTGATCCTGAAACACATTTTCCCGTCGCCAGCCACCCGCGACGCGTGAAATATATCCGCGCCCCAGAGCGTATCTTGAGGAAGAAGCTGCGACTGCTCGGCGGGAGACGCCCATGAAAGCAACCAATTTTGAGTTCCGCCAGAGATTTTGGATCATCATGGTGATCTTTTGGGGAGGATTCTGGCTGTATCAGCTCGACCGGACCAACATCGTCCAGTGGTTCGTGAATCGCGCGGCTCCCGGCAACGATTCTCGGCAGGCCCTTCTCGCGCGATTGCTTTTCGCCGTCGGCGCGCTCCTCGTGCTGCTGGCCGCGTGGCTGCGAACATGGGCAGCCGCCTACTTGCGCTCGAGCGTGGTGCACGATCCCAGCCTGCACTCCGAAACAGTTGTCGCGGACGGGCCTTATCGCTACATGCGCAATCCCCTCTATCTCGGAGGAATCCTTCTGGCACTTGGAGTGGGATTGCTGGCCAGCCGCACCGGCTTCGTCGTGATGGTCGCCGGAATGTCCATCCTCTATCTGCGGCTGATGGGTCTCGAAGAAGCGAATCTGACCCGCGAGCAGGGCGAGTCCTATCTCGAATTCTGCCGCCGCGTGCCCCGGCTATGGCCGTCGCTCGGGCCGCGCGTTCCGCGCGGAAATCTCGAGCCGAAATGGCGGCAGGCATTCCTCGGCGAACTTTTCATGTGGGGATTCTTCGTCGCGCTCGCGTGGTTCGCGGTCACCTTGAAAATCACGGGTACGTGGTGGATCATCGGCGTAACTCTCGCCCTCTGGATCGCGCGCAGCATTTACATCTATTACCGCGCAAAAGCCGGCGAACGCTCTTCGCCGCAAACAAGCTAAAGAAAACGCAACGATCACTGCAAGAATCACTCGCCCCGCGCTTCCATCTGCCGTTTGTGCGCTTCGAGCACCCCCTCTAACTGTGTCGATTAGAAGTGGCACCCGTTGTTTGTTTGCAGCGAGTTACGGACGTTTCTAATCGCCGCAGTGTCGATTAGAAAAGCGGTGGCGAGTGGCTAGAGAGCCGCGTGCACGATCCTGTGCGGTCAACACAGAGATCGCTGAGGCATCATTTGTTGCGGCCTAGTTTTCAAAGAGCGATTCGGCCCTCGTCGAGAGGGCTGACGACTTCCGCCGTCCCAATAACATTGGCAGATTGCGACGCGCGAATCTAGCTGGCCTCGAGTTCAGGTTTGGTTCAGGGCTGCGAACCTGACCGGCGGGCGAACGTGAGCCTTTATTCCGTTTGGCGTACCGCGCGGAGATCGATCCCCAGCTGCTGGCATTTCTTATAGAGGTGGCTGCGCTCAAGCCCAAGCGCTTTCGCGGTGTTCGTCATATGATGACGATTTCTCTTTAGCTCGGCGAGCAGCGTCTCGCGCTCGAACGCCTCGACGCGCTGCGCGAGCCCTCCCGTCGCATCTGCCGCCCCCGGGCCTGCCGCGCCCATCGCACCTGCACCCTGCGGCAAGGCGCGCTCCACCGTCGCGGCTTCTACCGTATCGCCCGTCGCGAGCAGCAGCACCCGCTCAATCACATTTCGCAGCTCGCGGACATTTCCCGGCCACGCGTAGCGCGCGAGCGCCTCGATCGCGCCCGCCGAAAGCGTTTTCGGCTTCCAATGATTCTGCTCATCCAGTTGCCGGACGAAATGCTCGGCGAGCACGCGAATATCCTCGCGCCTCTCGCGCAGCGGCGGCAGCACGATCGGGAACACGAACACGCGATGATACAAATCCTCGCGAAACGTTCCGTGCCGCACCTGTTCTTCGAGGTTGCGATGCGTCGCCACGACCACGCGCACATCTACCGCCAATGGACGGTCGCCTCCCACGCGCTCGATCTCACCCTCTTCGAGGACGCGCAGCAGCTTGGCCTGCATCCCGAGCGGCATGTCGCCGATCTCGTCGAGAAACAGCGTCCCACGGTGCGCCTGCTCGAATTTGCCGACATGCCGCGCGGCCGCGCCCGTAAACGAGCCTTTCTCGTGCCCGAAAAGCTCCGATTCCATCAGCTCGGCCGGAATCGCCGCGCAGTTGAGCGAGATAAACGGGCCGCCGTGCCGCGGGCTTTTCTCGTGCAGCGTGCGCGCGATCAGCTCTTTGCCCGTGCCCGTCTCGCCGCGAATGCAGACGCGCGTTTCGCTCGCCGCCACGTGCTCCACCTGCGCCATCACCTCGCGCATCACGGCGCTGGCCCACACAATTTCGTGTTTGCCGAGCCGCCGCTTCAGCTCGCGGTTTTCCTCCTCGAGCCGCGAAATGTGCAGCGCGTGCTCGACGGTCAGCAGCAGCTTGTCGGTTGAAATCGGCTTTTCGAGGAAATCGGAGGCGCCCAGCCGCGTCGCCTTCACCGCCATTTCGATCGTCGCCTGGCCCGACATCATCACCACCGGCGACGCTACGCCGCCCTTCTTCAAATCATCGAGCAGCGAAATGCCGTCGCGCCCCGGCATCACCACATCGGAAAGAATCAGGTCGAATCGCTCGGCCTTCGCCAGATCGAGCGCCCGCGCGGCACTATCGCAAACCGTGGCTTCATGTCCCGCGAGGCGAAATGCGCGCGCCAGCGACGCGAGCGTGTTCGCATCGTCGTCGATGATCAGGATGTTCGCCTTGAGCGGCACGCGGCACTAGCCCCCTTCGCCGCCAATATCCGTGTGGACATCCTCGGATTCGTCCGCGCTGTGCTTCTCTTCCGTGTCGTGCGTTTCCGTCGACGCCGCATCTTCTTCCGCCAGCGCAGCCTCGGCGGCAGCCGTAGACGGCTCATCAACCGCGGCTGACTTTTCGGGCGCGTGTGCAGGCGCCGCACTCGCCAGCGTTGACGATGCCCCGGGCGCAATTGCGTGGCTCACGGGCACGCCTGCATGCTGCGCGGGCTTCGCCGGCAAATGAATGTGGAACGATGTGCCCACGCCCGTCTCGCTCTCAACCGAAATCCGTCCGCCGTGATCGCTCACCACGGACTGCACGATCGCGAGCCCCAGCCCCGTCCCGTGCTGTTTCGTCGTGTAGTAAGGGGTGAACAGCCGCTCGCACTCTTCCGGCGTCAGCCCGCTCCCCGTATCGGAAATTTCGAGGCTCACGCCGCCATCCTCGCGCGCCGTCCGCAGCATCAGGACGCCGCCCGACGGCATCGCGTCCATCGCGTTCAAAATCAGATTCTCGATCGCGCGCCGCAGCAGCGTCGCATCCGCCTGCACGGCCGGCAGGTTCTCCTCCAGATGCAGCTCCGGCGTGATCGGCGGCCGCCCGAGCGCGCTGAACTGCGCCTCGAACAGTTTCACGATGTCGCGCACCAGGTCGTTCAGGTTCACGCGCGCGAGCTCGGGCTGCGGCATCCGCGCAAAGTCGCTGAACCGGCCGATAATTTTCTTCAGGTTGTCGATTTCCGAGAGCAGAATCCCGGTCGATTCCTGAAATACCTCCTCGAACTGACTTCGTCCGCCCAGCTCTTTCGCACGGCGCAAATTTTCGACGGTCGTCTGCAGTGGAAACAGCGGATTCTTCAATTCGTGCGCCAGCCGCCGCGCCAATTCGCGCCACGCCGCCACGCGCTCAGCCTGCACCAGCCGTTCGCGCTGCTCGCTCAATTGCTCGGTCATGCGATTGAACGCACGCGAGAGCTGCCCGATCTCGTCTTTCCCGCGCACGTCCACGCGCGCGTTCCAATTTCCTTCCGTCACCGCTCGCGCGCCCTCGGAAAGCCTTCGCACCGGCCGCGTCACGCGCGCCGCGCCCCACCAGCTCATCAGCATCCCCAAAAACAGTCCCATGGCGATCACACCGAGCGCCAGCACCGCGATGCGCTGTTCGAGCGCCACCATCTGCCGCTGCGAGCTGCCGACCAGCAGCACGCCCAAAAGATCGTTCGCCCGCCCCATCAGCGGCAGCGCGTGAAAGCCCTCCGCGCTCATCGGAGTGCCCGCCCACAAAATCTTGAATGTCTGCTGCCGCGGATCGTTGCGCTCCTGCTCGATGAACGGAGCGAATCGTTCGGCCTGCGTCACCGATCCCGATTGATCCACCAGGTTCGTCCCATCGAACCTCGGGTCGAGGTTCAGATAGAGCAGCGCGCGCATTCCCGCGGGCAGCACGAGCGACCCCAGAAACTCCTTCCCCAGCCGCTCGCCGCCCACAACGTAGAGATTCTTGTCGCCCACCCGCACGGTCGAAACCGCCATCAGTCCGATTTCGGGTCCGTTTTGCGTATCCACCTTGGTGAGGAACGCGCCCACCGGCGTCCAGTCCGCCGTTTGCGTCACCCAATCCATCTTGTATCCGAAGCGCGCCGGCCATTCGTTCGACGAAATGATCGATCCGTCGTTCGACAGAAAATCGAGGAAGTCGAGCTGGTGCAATTTCGACAGGCCGTTCGCGTCGTTCACGTACACCGAGACGTCCGCCTGCGGCCGGCTAAGATCGATGGCCATGCGCACTGTGTCGTTGGCGTCGGCGATTGCCTGCACGCGATTGACAATGCCCTGCTTGTGCCGGTCCACTTCGCGCTCGAACTGCCCCACGAGCGCGTCGCTGTAATCCTGGTTCATCGTGTCGAACGCCTGCCGCGCGACAATCGTCACACCCACGGCGATCACGCCGACCGACGAAAGCAGCGCGAGCACGAACACCACCAGAAGTTTGGTGCGAAACGTCACTGCGGCTCCTGCTCCAGCCACACATCCGCCAGCGGCCAGCCCTCGCCCGCCGCAGGCGCTTTCCAATCCCGCACGCGAGCGCTCAAGCCGTAGACTTCCGGCAGCCACACGAGCGGCGCTACGCGATAGCTATTCACGATGCCACGCTCGACATCATATGTATGTTCAGCCGACGCCCCTGCCAGCGGCTCCGTTTCAGGCGCGCCATTCGGCCCGTTCAGATCGATCGCCGGCGCGAGCGCCTTGAGAAAACTCGCCAGTGCGGCCCCCGGATGCGGCGACGGAATCCGCGATCTCACCAACCGCGCGTCGCAGTTCGATGGCACGCGCTCATTCGGCAGCGCTTCCGGCGCCACGTGAAGTCCAGCCTCGCGCGCGTCCACCGCGATCCGCTCGGCCAGCGACTCTTCGAGCGAATCGCTCGCATCATATCCCAACACAATCCGCGGTGAACCGCCGATTTGCCCGGCAAGTTCCTTCGCGCCAGCCTGATCCGCGGCCATCGAAAACAGAAACGCGGTGCCGCTCGACCATTGCGGCAGCAATCCGCCCGCCGGCTCGCCCTCCTTCTGCAAGATAAAATTGACCATCGCGGTGCGGTCGATTGCGCGCGACAGCGCCTCGCGCAGCCGCGCGTCTTCCGCCGCGGGCCGCCCCGCGACGAACACCACAGCCACCAATTCATCCGGCTGCGACGTGCTCACGCGAATCCCCTGGCCGGATGCGTAACGCGCCTGCTCCGGCGGAATCTCGATGAAGTCCGTCTTGCCCAGTTCGAGATCGAGCAGCCGGTCCTTTACGCTTCGTCCCATCTGGATGTCGATCGAGTCCACGAAGGGCCGCCCGCCGCTGTAGTCCTCGTTGGCCGCGAGCGTGAGATGATTCCCCGGCTCCCACTCCGCAATCCGAAACGTCCCCGCAGCGGCAGCGCCGCCAGTGCCGCCGGCAGCGGTGCCTGCAGCGGTACCGAATGTCCCATCAGCATTGCGATGGTCGTACAAAAGCGACTCGATCTCGTCCTTCGCCGCAGCCTCTTCGGGGCTCGCGGCCGCCACCGTAGGATCGAGCGAATTCACCCGCGCGCCAATCTCTACCCGTAGCGTCCCGCCATACTTCGGCCGCCGCGAAGCCTCCACGTGCCCGGCTCCCACAAGCGCCAACCCGAGCAGCGCACAAGCGGCCGCGCCACCGCACGCCAAGTCGAAGGTGCTAATGTGGCGCTGGCCTCCCACCGCCTTTGAAGTTCCGGGTGCCCCATCCTCGGTTTGTGAGGGTGGGGCTTTTTCCAACGAGCACCTATCCACCGCCCACCTCAACGTCCACAGCTTGCCGTAACGAGGTACGCCTCGTACTCGCCGGTCTTCAAATTGTGGACCACCGCCCGCGCCACTCCGCTCGCCCCAGTCGCCCACAGCGACATCACCGGCCCCGCAAATTCGACCGGGTTCCCGGTAAGTGTCGCCGCGTGGCCCGTCGCATCCATCTCGTATGCCTGCACAAAATCAGGCTGCGTCCAATCACCCTTGCCCGTCGCCAGCACGACCGGCCGCCCATCGCACTGCAACCCGACGCTCGCCACATCTCCGCCGATATCGAGATCCTTGGGAACCGACGCGTCTCCCCGAATCCACGCCTGCGTATCCTGGCTCACAAACCCGCAATGTATCGTCTGCGGATTCGCGAAATCGCCCTTGCACTCAATTCCGGGAAGTCCGGCGCTGCCCATCGCGAGCCCCTGGGAAATATCGATGTGGCCCTGCTCGTCGCGGAGCCATGAGCGCGTCGGCGTGATGGTGACCGCCTGCCCGAGCTGCCACTGATCCTGCTGCCGCGAGTAAAACGCCAGCCGCCCGCGCTCGAGGACGATCATCTCCGGCATCGCTCCTGCCGCCACAGGGGGCAGCGCGAAATCCAAAATCGCGCCCGGCTGATCCCAAATGCGCATCGCATCGAGCGAAACGCCTCCGTTCCGTTCCGCCTTCTTCGCCGCTCTCGATATAGACACCATCGCGACTTGCTCGGTCTTGTCGCTCGGCCCGTGCTGCACCTGCACCACGATCAGATAGCCGTCCGTGCCTTCGGAGAGAGTCACAGTCAGATTCGCGTCAGGCGCCTGCGCCCCGGCCAGCCGGTAATGCCGCTTCGTCAACTCCGCTCGCAGCCGTTCGCCAATCGTCGCCACTTCATCGGGACTCAGCGACGACACGTTGTTCATAACGAGATCGATCCGCGCCGGCGGAGCCACGATCGCGGTGATTTGATCCATCAACTCATGCACAGCGGTATCCCAATCCGCGGGCGCGGCGGTCGCTGCCTGCCGTCCCTTCGCCGAAACAAGCCGCAGCGAAACCGGATTTTGTGCCGCACATATTTTGGGGATGAGCGCGATCGGCGTGAAAAAGGCGACAAAAAGTATCGCGCGGGAAAAAACGAAGAATCGGCAGAATGGCCGCATCAGCTCGTGCGAATTGCACAGCGCGTTCGTAGTTCGCCATCATAACACAGCGCCGAAATCGCACGCGGCTCGCCAGTGCCGGTGTTCAAAATTTCGCCGGCGGCGGCTTCGTCCCGCGCTCATCAGCTGAGGGTTCGATGCGGCGGTAACGAACCCCTCGCTTCAAAGTGAGGGACGAAGCCGCCAGCAAGGGTTTTTTGCCGGCGTTCCTTGGCCGCCGATCGCTCCCGGATTCCTAGCCCGAATCCGAGCGCGACCGAACTGGCCGGAAATCGTCACCGCTTTGCAGCCGGCGGATCAGCCACATCGTTTTCCGCCGCCGACTTCAGCACGTCGTTCGTGAAAAAGAATTTCCCGTCGTTCGGGACCAGCATGATCTGCACCTTGTCCGAAAGCTTCTCCGCCACCGTGTACTGCACCAGCAGCGGATTCTGCTTCAGCGCGGCGGCCTGCAATTGCATCTCCTCAGCCTGTGCCTGCGACGTCAGCCGAATATGGTTGGCGTCCGACTGCGCCATCAGGTTCGCGCGCTCGTCTTCCGCCTTGGCCGTCACGCGAATCCGGTTCGCTTCCGAATCCGCCAACAACTCGGCGCGCTGTTGCTCGGCCTTGCCGTCGATAACCTTGGCTTGCGCGTCCGCCTCGGCGTTCTGAATCGTCGCTTCCTTGCGGGCCTCGGCCTCCAGGCGCGACTGCTCGATCTGCTTCTGCTTCAGCGGCAGCGTGTACTGCATTGCGTCCGATTCCGCCTTCGCCATGATCACCTGCGACTGCGCGTTCGCTTCCGTGCGCTTGATCTCGCGCGCTTTTTCCGCCTCGGCCTGCGAATCCGCGATCCCCACCATTTTCTTCTCTATCTCCGCCTGCACCGACGTGCGGTCGTCCTCCTGCTCCTTCAGCAGCAAATCCTCGAGCCCCTTCGCGTATTCCTCAGGCAGTTCGACCTTCCGCAGCTGGACTTCCTTCACCTCGATCGCATCGCCCGCAAGCCGCTTCGTGATCAGCGCCGTCACGCGCTCGCGGAACTCCTCGCGCTTCGTCGAAAACACGTCGCGCACGATGTAGTCCGGCGCCACTTCGCGAAACGCGCTCATCACCGTCGGCTCTACAATCTCGTCCTCGATTGGCTGCGGCAGATTGGCCTGGATGTAATCGAGTTTCTGTCCATTGATCCGGTAACGGACATTCACCGCCAGTCCCAGCTCCAGTCCCTCATGGGCCTCGACCGTCAGCACGGGAAGCTTCTCGTTGCGATTTTCGAGCGAGGATGTCGCAAACACTCGATCGCGAATGTCGTAGAGCTGTATGCGATCGATGAGCGGGACCACAAAATGGGTTCCCGCGTAGAGCGTCCCCGGGCGCACGCCCGAAATCTGGCTGATGCGCACCGCGCCCTTGCCGTCAGGCACCACCACGATGCTCGACGCCGCCAGCCCCATCACCGCCGCGATCGCCACAAGTTTCGCCGCCGAGGCAATCCGGATCACGCGTCGCGTCCGCCGCGGCGCAGCCGCCATGGCCGCCGGCCCCGGTGAGCCAGCCGGAGGCCCAGAATCTTCAGGACGCGCGCGCCGCCGCAAAAGCCGGTCGAGCTCGTATGCCAGGAAAATGTCGTACAGCACCATCCCCGCCGCCAACGCCCCCAACCCAAAGCACCCCGCGAACAGCAAAAACCTCAAGAACAACATGTGCGCCTCCCTTGCTAATGCGAAGAGCCGTCATCCTGAGCGAAGCGAAGGATCTCTCTTCTCTCGCTCGCAACCTACAACCTGCTACCTGGGACCCGTCACCTCTGTCTCTCGTCCTTCTTCACCCGTGCCGGCATCAACCGAAACAACCCATTCAACGTGGCCCACTCGAGCCCCAACGCCAGCCCCAGCGCCCCGAGAATCGCTCCCGTCACTTCCGCAAATCCGATAAAGCTGTCCATGGCCGTTCTCCCCGAAGTCCGTGCGCTGGGTTCCGCGCCCTACGCGGGCTAGGGAATGCAGTCTCGTTGCCAGGCAATCAGTTAGTGAAGAAAAAGGACTTACAGGCGGAAAATTCTCTCGGCCTCGTGGTGGCCCAAACACGTCGTGGAAGGACGATCACACCTGCGCGGAGCCGCGGGCGCTCACCAGATGGTCTTGAGTCCTTTATAGAGCCGGAATTGCCGGTCCGGCGTCGCCACCGCGATATTCTCCGTCAGAGCTTGCGCGATGATTTGCCGGTCGAACGGATCGAAATGGTGGAGGGGCAGGTCGAACCCCCGCAGAGCATGGTCCTCTGTGTACGGCAGCACTCGCAATCTCAAATCGGCCACGCCCGTCGCGACATCTTCTCTACTGAAGGTCAGCTTGCCGCGAGCCTGCTTGATCGCAATTTCGGAGAGCGAGATCGCGCTAATCTCGCGCACCGCATCATCGCCCTGCAGCGCGGCCATGGCCGCCCGCGAAATCTTTTCGGGAAAGCTCACCGCCCAGATAAAGGTAGCTGTATCCAGCAGGAGCCGCATCTAGCGGCCTTCGATGAAAGCGTCTGCTTCTTCTTCGGTCATCGGCCTCCACCATCCGGCATCGTGGATCGTCACCCTACCCTTCAGGGTTCCGAACTTCGGCTTTACGGGATTTGCCTCCACTGTCCGAACGATATCGACCACTGGCGTCCCGCGGCGGCAAATCGTCACCGATTCACCGTCCTCGACCGCCTTAATCAACTCCGGAAGCTTGTTCTTGGCGTCCGCCACGCTGACTTTCATGAGCCAATCATAGCTATCTAAAATAGCTATGTAAACTGTCGAGAGATGTTGCTGACGCCTTCGGCCTGCTGTTAGGGCGCTTCCGCCGCATCGATGTCTCGCGCAAGGTAGCGCGATCCCGCCCAAAACAGCGCTCCCGCCAGCAGCGCGATCAGGCTGCCCACCGCCAGCGCATACCGAATCGATTCATCGCCATGCTGCGCCCTCATCGAATCGCTCATCGACCCGATGAACCACGAGCCCACGCCCAGCCCGATGATGTTGCCAAAGAAAAGAAACGTCGCCGAAGCGAGCGCCCGCATCCGCACCTTCGAAACCGTCTGATAGATCGCGTAAGTCGGCCCCAGATACGCCGCAGTAAACATGATCGCCAGCGCCCAGAAAATCAGCGAAGCACGCAGCGACGGCAAGAACAGAAATAACAAATCGGCCGGGGCAGCCAGCGCAGCCGCCAGCGCTGGAACGTACACCCGCCAGCGCACGTCTCGCTTTCCCAGCCGTTCCGCGAGAAATCCTCCGAGCAGCACTCCCGCCACGCCGAATACTCCGCTCACCGTGCCCTGATACGCGCCAATCGTCGCGCTGCTCAGATGTCGCACCCGGTGCAAGAACGCCGGCGTCCACACCTGAAATCCGTAAAACGTGATCCCCATTAAGCTCCCGCCAAGCGTGATAAACACAAACGAGCGCTGCTGAAACAAAAACACCGCCGTCTGCGCGATCGAAAACAGATTCACGTTGGCGCGCCGCCTCTCCATCGCGCCGCGCGTCGGCTCCTTCACCGTCAGCCGAAAAAGAATCGCCACCGCGATTCCCGGCAGCCCTGCCGCGAAAAACGCCATCCGCCACCCGTAATGCTGGTTGACGTATCCCGCCATCATCGCGCCGACGAACACGCCGATCTGGCTCCCCGCCGTGAGGATCGCCAGCGCGCGCGGCAGCTTTTCCTTCGGAAACATGTCCGCCAGCATCGAGTGCGAGGGCGCAATCCCGCCCGCCTCACCCGAGCCGACGCCGAATCGCGTCAACGCAAGCTGCCACCCGTTGCGCGCCAGCCCGCTGCAGCATGTCGCCGCGCTCCAAATTACCAGCCCCGCCGTCAGAATGAATCGCCGGTTGAATCGATCCGCCCACCGCGCCACCGGCAGCCCCAGCAGCGAATAGAAAAGGACGAACCCAAATCCGGTGATCAGCCCCATCACCGTGTCGCTCAATCGAAACTCTTTCTTGATCGAGTCGAGCAGCAGACTCAGCACCGTCCGGTCGGCATAATTGAACACGTAAATTGCAGTGAGGATGGCTAGCGCGTAGTTCGCCTGCGAGGATGAAACGGAGCGGTCGGCCGACCGCTCCGTAGTCGTTTCCGCGAGCGTTTTATTCATGCGGCGAGAACGCGATCGGGCTGCAGCGACGCCGTCGTCGTGAGAATGCGGCCAGCACCGTAGGTGCGACACACCCCGAAAAATTCTGCCGCCTCCACGCTAGATCGGCCGTTCTCCGATGACCGTCGTACGCACGAGGTGCCGCCGCTCGTTCTCGTAATCATGAACTCCCGCGTGTTGCAGAAAACGGTTGTCCCACACGATCAGCGTGTTGGGTTTCCAGCGAATGCGACACTGATACTGCAGCTTGTGAGGCAGCCGCGCGAGATAATCGAGCAGCGCCCGGCTGTCCTCCTCGCTCCATCCTTCAAACCGCTTGAAATACGCGCCCGTCACAAACAAAGCCTTGCGGCCCGTCCGCGGATGCGTGCGCACGGCGGGGTGCGTATTCTCGAGCTGTTCTTCCTTGAAGTCGTGGCTTTCGCGCAGGCGAAGCTGCGCTTCCGGGCTCAGCTTCGCGTTTTTCGACCAGATATCCTTCCCCGAATAGACCACCCGCAACCGCGAAAGCGTATCCTTGAATCCTTCCGACAATTCCTCGTACGCGATATACATGTTCGCGAAAGCCGTATCGCCGCCATATTTCGGCGCGTCGATCGCCCGCATGACCATGCACAGCGGCGGCCTCTCGAGAAACGGGCTGTCCGTGTGAAACTTCGTGAACGGCACCACGCTCACCGGCTCGTGCGACTCCCGCCGCACTTCCTGCATCTCGCGGTCGCCCGCGTAGAGCGGCGCCTGCGGCAGCTCCATCAGTTCGCCGAAGCGCCGCGAAAAAGCCTTGTGCTGCTCGTTCGTGATCTTCTGATCGCGAAACATGATAACGAGAAAATGCTCGAACGCCAGCATCACTTCGCGCAACACTTCTGGGTCGAGTGGTTTCGACAAATCCACGCCGGTGATCTCGGCTCCGCACGCCCCCGTCAGCGGCTCGACGCCAATCCGCTCGAATTCCGGCATCTCCCGCCCGGCCACCACCACCCTCTCGGAATCCCGCACCTTTGTCTCAATGCTCATGGAAAACCTCCCGTTTGCCGCATGAAAACGCGGCACAGCCCACGGTACGCTCCGCGCCCCGCCGCGTGCATCTAGACGTACACGCAGTCTCGGAAAGCGTCCATTGCTTTATGTGGCTTGGTTTTGTTACCCCAAAAGCAAGACCCGCGCCCGGCGTTTGCGGGCAGCGGGGCTCGATTTCCTCGCCTTGGGCGCTGGCCGATTGCGGAAATAATTGCGCATCGACTTGAGGAATTCCATCACCGCCGCGGACGTCTCATTCTTTCGCCACGCCATGTGCACATCGATCTTGGCGCCCGGCTCGTCGAGCGGCACGGCGATGACTTCGCTGTTTGCCGCCGGATAACTCTCCGCTTCATCCGGTGCGATGAACACGCCATTGCGCGACGCCAGCAGAAATCGTTGCGCGGCGCCATGCGGCACCGGCGGCGGCAATTGAACGATCTCGGGCGTCGCTCCCGCCCTCGCGTACAGCCGCAGAATCTCGTCGTAAAGCCCGCTCGAAACGCTTCGGCTGTGCACCACCAGCGGCTTGCCCTCGAGATCGGCCACTCGCAGGGCTTTCCTCTGTGCGAGCGGGCTCTGTTTGCTCACGTGGACCACGAGCCGTTCGGCAAACAGCGGCTCCGAAGCCAGATGAACCGGATCGACGCGCGGTCGCAGGAATCCGACGTCAATCTCCCCCTCCGCCAGCGCCCGATTTTGCAAAGCCGAAAAGATGTCGCGGCACTCGATCGCGACGTGGGGAAACCGCTGCGAATATTCCATCAGCGCGGGATTCATTCGTTCCGCCAGGTGCAGCGCGATGCCGATCCGCACGGCGCCCGCCTGCCCGCTTTCGGCCAGCCGGATCGACTCCGGAATGCGCGCAATCTGATTTGCGATGGCCTTCGCCTGCAGCAATAGCGCGTGCCCCGCATCGGTCAACGCCACGCGCCGCTTGTCGCGCACGAAAAGCCGCGTCCCAAGCTCCTCTTCCAGTTGCCGCACTTGCCGGCTCAGAGGCGGCACTGAAACGTTGCACTCCTTCGCCGCCTTCGAGAAGCTCAGCTGCTCGGCTACCGCAATGAAATACCGCAGGTGACGTATCTCCACGCGCGCATCTTAACTCTTTTCCGCCCCCGCGCCACCATGCAGACGGTCTCGCCCCGGCTTTCCCTGCATTCCTGCCTCTTCTCCTGATCTCTGCTAGAATTCCCCCGGAGACATACGGATGCCGCAACAACCCCCACCCTCGGGGCTCCGCATCGGACGCATCTTCGGCATCCCGATCTACCTGCACTCGAGCTGGTTCATCATCTTTGCGCTGATCACGCTTTCCCTCGCCACGCAGTTCACTGCCTCTCACCCGCATTGGGGTCCCCAACAGCGCTGGATGCTTGGCATCATCACGAGCCTCCTGTTTTTTGCCTCGGTGATTTTTCATGAGCTTGCCCATAGCATCGTGGCTCGCCATTACCGCATTCCTGTCGGCTCGATCACGCTCTTCGTCTTCGGCGGTCTTTCGCACATCGAGCGCGATCCTGATAGCGCGCTCCAGGAGTTCAACATCGCGATCGCCGGGCCCCTTTCGAGCCTGTTCCTTGCCGGCTGCTTCGCGCTGGTTTGGCGGTTCGTCCACATCTCGGAAATGATTACGGCGGCGAGCGGGTGGCTGGCGTGGATTAACTTCATTCTCGGCGTCTTCAATCTCGTCCCGGGATTCCCTCTCGACGGCGGCCGCGTCCTTCGCGGTATCGTCTGGGGCATCACGGGAAATTTCACGCGCGCCACGCAAATCGCCTCCGCCTCCGGCCGCGCCTTCGCTTATGTACTGATCTTTCTTGGAATCTGGAGGGCGCTCACAGGCGACTGGGTCAACGGCCTCTGGTTTGCCTTCATCGGCTGGTTCCTGCTCGAAGCGGCGAAGGAAAGCTTCGCGCAGGTCGCGCTTCGCAGCACGCTGACCGGCGTCCGCGCGGAAGACATCATGACGCCCGAGATCCCGACCGTCCCTCGCGACATCTCGCTCGACGACTACATCCACGAAGTCCTGCGCACGGGCCGCAGGTCGCACATCGTCACCGGCGCGGGCACGCCCGTCGGCCTCGTCACGCTGCATTCGGCGCGCGCGGTCCCGCGCGATGAATGGAACAACACTTCGATCCAGGCCGTGATGGTCCCGATCGATCGCGTCCATTCCGCGCTGCCCGATGAACCCGTGCTGCAGATCCTCGAGCGCATGCAGAAAGAGGACATCAACCAGATGCCCGTCCTCTCCGATGGCCACATCATCGGCATGATCGGGCGCGACACGATTCTTCGCGTCCTACAGACGCGCCTCCAGGCCGGCCAATTCACTCAAGCTCATCAGCCGCACTAATGCTGCGCCTCCGCCGCCTCGCGTTCGCATTCGTCGCTCTCGCCTGCGCGTTCGCATGCGTCGCCTTCGCTCGCGGCCAGGTGGCGAAGCACTATCAAGAGCCCGCCTCGAAAGCCGCGCAGAAATCGGCGCCCAAACCGAAAACCGCCGCGCCTGCTCCGCCGCCGCAGCCTCAGCCGTTCCCCTACACCGAGGCAATTCGCGCCAACAACGTCGGCCTCGTCCTGATGGACCGCCGCGAGTTCGCCCAGGCCCTCGGCAAATTCCAGACCGCCTGCATCCTCGATCCGCAATCCGACGTGGGCTGCCTCAACACCGGTATCGCCTTCCTCAACATGGGCCGCTACGACGACGCGCGCCGCATTCTCGAAACATCCGTCCAGCACGATCCGCAAAGCCCGCGCGCGTGGTTCAATCTTGCGCTGCTCGAACGCGCCACCACTCACCCCGACGCCGCGCTTGTCGATTTCCAGAAAGTCGCCGCGCTCGATCCCGACGACGCCGTAACCCAGTATTTTCTCGGCTTCCTCGATGCGCAGGCTGGCCGTCTCGATAAAGCCTCCGCCGAATTTCATCGCGCGATCGAAATCGATCCGTTCCAGGCATCCGCGGAATACGGCCTCGCGGAGCTCGCACACGATTCGGGAGACGCTGTCGGCGAGAAGGCGCATTTCGAACGTTTCAGCCACATCACCGGGCAAGGCCTCGGCAAGCCGATCGCGTTTGTCTACGGCGGCCAGGGCCAGTATTCGCTCGCGGGAGAAATTCCCGGTCCGTCGCCCGGTCCCGCGCCGCCCGAAATTCCCGTGCACTTCGTCGATATTTCCAGCGACCTCGGCCTGCCTCGCGCGCCGCTGCCACCGATTCGCGCCGCGCGCACCGGCGGCAAAACAAAATCGGAAGCGGCGCCGCAAGCCGCGACCCAAATTCCGCCAATGTCCCTCGCAAGCTTCCTCGGCAACGGGGCATGCGTCTTCGATTACGACGGCGACGGCAAGCCCGACATCTTCCTCGTCAACGCCGACGGCAAAGGAAACGCCGTGCTGCTCCACAATGCCGGCCACGGCAAATTTGTCGACGTCACCAAATCCGCGAAGCTCCAATTCCTCGGCGAAGGCACCGGCTGCGCCGCTGGCGATTACGACAACGACGGCCATCCCGATCTCGTCGTCAGCTCCGGCGATGGCATCACGCTGTTCCACAACGAAGGCGACGGCACGTTCAAAGATGTCACCGACGCGGCCGGGGTGCGCACCATCGGCCTCGCACTCGGCGTCACCTTCGTCGATTACGACCACGATGGCGACCTCGACATCTACGTCGTGCGCTTCAATAATTTCCCGCTCGACAATTCCGCGCAGCCGTTTACGTTTCCCGATGATGCCCGGCCACCCGGGAATATCCTTTGGCGCAATCTCGGTGGCGGCACGTTTGGCGATTACACAAAGCAAACGGGGCTCGGCGGCAGCGCCGCATCGGTCGCCGCTCTCGAAAGTGATCTGAGTAACGACGGCACGCTCGATCTGGTCGTCACCGGCTGGGAAAAAACGCCCGAGATTTTCGTGAATGCGCTCGAAGGCCCGTTTCAATCCGCCACTCCGTGGGTGGGCGAAACGCCTCCCCGAGCCGCGGGCGCCGTCGCGCTCGATTTCGACCACGACGGCCGCATGGACCTCGCCTTCACGCACTGGGCGCCGCCCGGCCTGAGCCTCTGGCGCAATACGGGCCGGAAAGGCCCACAAGGAGCGCCATCCTTCGAGCGCGTGTCGATCCCCGATCCCGGATGGATGCGCGCCTGGGGGATCGCCGCATTCGATTATGACAATGATGGCTGGACCGACCTCGTCGCGGTCGGCGAAACGTTCGCGGGCAAGGGCCAAATCCTGCTGCTGCGCAATGAAGGCGTCGGCTCGGATGGTCAAGTCCACTTCCGCGACGTCACGCACGCGACCGGCCTCGACAAAATCATCCTGCGCAATCCGCGCAGCGTGATCGCCTTCGACCCCGAAGGCGACGGCTCGGCCGATCTGCTCATCACGCAGAACGGCCTGCCTCCCATCCTCCTGAAAAATGTCGGCGGCAATGAAAACGATTGGCTCGAGCTCGCGCTGAGCGGCGATCCCGACAATCGCACCGGCATCGGCACGCGCGTCGAAATTCTTTCCGGCGCGCGCAAGCAGTTCCTCGAAGTCCCCGGCGCTTCCGGCTACCTCGGCCAGTCTCCAGCCGAAATCTTCACCGGCCTCGGCGATGAAGAGGATGCCGCCGACGTCCTCCGCCTCCGTTGGCCCACCGGCGCGCAGCAAAACCTGATGCAAATCCCCGGTAACCAGCGCACGGTGATCGAAGAGGCAAAATAGCGGCTCGGAGGGGGAGTCCTGTTACAGCGTCGATTCGAAAAACGCCAGGCCGCTACTGGTTGCTTTCCAGCGTGCTTCGGATGGTCATAAGCGCATTTTGGAGATTTGAAACCGACCGTCCGACGGCGACCTTTCGAACGATCGACCCCTTGACACCGGTCAGGCCCGTCTGCTCGGAGCCCATGGCCATGATCAGATAGAAGCCCGGCTCCTTGGGGTCGCTGCCGCGAATACAGAAGGAGAGATCCAAGGCCGTCTCGAAGTAGTGGCTCGAATAGAGCTGTTTTTCAGCGACGGCATATGCTACTTGGTCGGCAGGGTTGCCGCGCATCGTCATCACCTGCACGACACGCAGCGTTGGCTTCAATCCAAACTTCACCCTCGCCCAATAGAACGTGTCTTCGACATTCGCAGGCTTCGCATTGGGATAAGCGAGAAGGTAATGGTAGAAATCCGGCAGGCGTTCCGGCAAGGCTTTGCTGTAACTGAGCATGTAGGCAAACTGCTCAGAGACCTCGGTCGGGTTGTGCTTGTCGTTATAAACCCCGAGGACCTTGTTGCCCTCGCGCTCGTATTCAAGCAAACGTTGCAGCACGGTCTTCTGCAAGAGTTGATTCACCTGCTCGTTCACGTCGGCGGCAGACCAATCGATGGATCGTTGAAGCTCTTCGATGGAACTTGCGGGCATCTGAATCAGACAGTCGCCGGGCTTGCAGTCCTTCAGCGCCTTAATGTCATCGTCGTCGAATGAAAAACCGTTCAAGTCAGAAAGCTGCGGAGGGTTGCTGAAAACCCCGAGCGCCAGATAGTTGGGAAGCTTGCGAAGCCGGTCGAAATCGAGGGCAAACTTGAGGTAGCTTTCCGGAGCAGCATGGATGTAGACCGCCCCGACCAAGAAAACCTCGGCTGGCGTGCGGGACGGCATCGTTTTCGCGACCGGCTGTCCGCTTCGGATGGAGTCGATCTGATCCTGACTCAGTCCGATGCTTTGCCGAAAGAATGTTTGCAGGTCTGGATTCGACTGCGAACTGCCGGCCGTGCAGGCCACGGCAATCAAGCCCAACAATGCAGCAGCGCTCACGGTTCTTCGAATCATGGTAAGCCCACCTTGGGCAATCCTTCCTTCATCCATCGGCTGCGTGGGGACCGCCCTAGTCGGCGAGCGGATTAGCGCCCTTCCAGGTTTTGTTCCAAGCGAATCAGAAATCGGCCCATTTCTGGAAGCGCACTAACTTCATCCCTTCTTCTGCCCAATTTTTGTGCGCGTGCTCGACAGCCAGAGAAAGCAAAAGTCCCTTCGAAGAAGTCCAAATCAAGAATTGCGGGTGGAGGGCGACCTTGAGAGAAAACTTGTGTGCGCGCCAGTTCTGGCCCGCCAATTCAATGGATTCCTCGCCAAGGTATCGCAGTTGGCCGTCCAAGACCGTGACTTCCACGGGATTGTCTTCGTCCGGTTGCTCGATGCTCGCAAGCTGGACCTCCGCCGGGCGATCGATATTACGCTCTTCTTCCCGAGTGACGCCGCTCAGAGAAAACGCCGAAATTGGCCAGAGCAGTCCGAAGGGATGTTGCATGGGAGTGTGTAAGTCCACTTCTTGTTTTGGATCACGCGCATTCGAGGAACAGTGAAGATCGTTGGGCAAGAACTCGCACGAGAGCGGTCCCGAATCCTCCCTCCACCTCAACTTCGCGAATTCCGTCATGTCGATAACTGCCAAGTCGCGCGTTAACCGGACATCTCTAACAATGTCGGCTCTGTCAAAGCTTTTCTGAGCGCACTTCTCCGTTCACTTCGAAGAGTGTCCTGTTTTGCTTTCGTAGGGCCTTTGCATTGACGACCGCGGCTCGCTCGTA
>JBKQNJ010000131.1:0-3034 GCA_052146315.1 Candidatus Acidiferrales bacterium
ATTCGTGCGAGGCGGTCTGCAAATCCGTAGCAGAGAAAAATGCTGACCGCGAGCAGACCGGAGCCGACAATGGCGATCAAAATGCCCAAGAGATTGATCCCTTGATGGCGCGGGGCATTTGCCCCCAGCGTGATAGCCACGGAAATCGATCCAGGTCCCACCGTTAAGGGCAAGGTCAACGGATAAAACGCATTACGGAATGGGTCCTTTGGCTGAATTTTCTCCTTCACGCCTTTCTGGTCGTCGTCACTGCCCTGCTTCAAGAGCGCCCATCCGGTTGAGATAACAATCAATCCTCCGCCCACCTGGACTACTGGCAGCGAAATCCCAAAGAAGGAAAGGATGTGTGTCCCGATGAAGTACGATCCAACCAGCAAGAAAAAGCTGTTCGTCGCAATCCGCAGAGACAGTGCTCTCCGCGTACTCGGTGAGTATTCTCTCGTCATAGCCAGGAAGATCGGGCTTCCCCCCAGCGGGTCAACGATTGGGAACAGCGCACTGAGAATCAGGAACAGACTTTTTGCCGCTTCAACCAAGATGTTTCTCCAAGCCGCGCCCGGAACCTTGGCGCGCCGGCCCAGCTGTTCTCCATGGACATCGATCGGGAGATCATGACTCAAACCCTCCTGGCGTCATTCCTTGGAAAGCGTGCAAGCAGGCTGTGAGAAGAATCCGAGTCTCGCGTCAGGTCTTCTTCGCCTTCGCGGGAGTAACCAGCGCGACGGCAGCCTCGGTGGTGAGCAGGAGAAACGTGAACGACTCCTGCAGATACAGGCGGACGGCGGCATCGGTGTGGTTGAGATAACCGATGGAGACGTCCTGGCCGATGTGCAGGCCGAAATCGCCCCCACGAGTGGTCAGCACAAAAGCGCCGGCAATGGCGGGCGCCCATATGATTTGATCGTCGACAAGCCGTTTGACGTGTTCCAGCACCGGGTATCCGTGGTCGCTGGTCTCGGCAAGTGCGGTGTAGGCGTCGGCGCCGAGCAGCACCGAGTACGGGCCATTGACACCGACGAGACGCAACCGGCTTAAGCCTTGGGCAATGGCTTCCGGGTACTCGCGCACGTCGGCGGGAAGCGTCATGATCGGATTAATGGTCCCCTGACGGATGCCCCCGATGCCGGCGGCAGCATAGCCCTCGAATATGGCGGCGTCTTCGGCAAAGGCGATCTGTCGCGCGGCGTCCTTCGCCGGTTGCCAGTCCGAGTCGTTCGCGCCACGATCGACGTCGTCGATCGCCTGGCGATCCAGTTCGAACGGAACACGCAGCTCGACCAATGCCTTCACCTCGCGCTGCCTCGAGACGATGTCTTTCCCCGGAGCCGCGATCGTCCGCAGGTGGCCGGTGCCGACGGCGGAAAGGCCGGTGCCGCCCGGCCCCTGTACGTCGACGACGCGCCGTCCGGCAAGGTAGCGCTTGAGCGTGCGCGACGTTTCCTCTTCGATCTGAGCCCATGCCGAATCAGAAATGGGGGCGAGTTCGCGATGTAGATTATTCATGTCGAATGTCTCCTTTGAGGGAACCGATGCCGAGCGAACCGTCGCGCGCCGACGGGATGGATGGAGAGGGTTCGGCTGCCGCCGGCGGGGCGGGCGGCTCTGCAAACGCAGGCTGGTCTTCGGTCACGGTCTCCAGAAACGTCGCGGACGGTGCGAAGAACAAGTTTCCGGTGACGGCGCGGCTGAAGTCGAGCAGGCGGTCATAGTTGCCGGGGGGCTGCCCGATGAACATATTCTCGAGCATCTGCTCGATGGTGCGGGGCGAACGGCTGTAGCCGATGAAATAGGTGCCAAATTCACCATGCGCGGCCCGGCCGAAAGGCATGTTGTCGCGCAAGATCTTGATCTCCTTCCCGTCCTCAACAATCGTAGTGAGCGCGTTATGCGCTGACGTTGGTTTGACGGAATCGTCCAATTCGATGTCGGACAGCTTGGTGCGGCCGATGATGCGTTCTTGCGCCTCCGTGGAGAGCGCATTCCATGCGGCAAGATCGTGAAGATATTTCTGAACGATAACGTAGCTGCCGCCGACAAAGTGGGAGTCATCATCGCCGACGAGCACGGCAACGATCGCGGCCGCACCCCTGGGATTTTCCGTTCCGTCGACAAAACCGAGGAGATCGCGGTCGTCGAAGTAGCGGAAGCCGTGTACTTCATCCGCCGGCGATACAGCTTTTCCGAGACGCGCCATAACCTGCTTGGCGAGCTCGAAGCATAGATCCGTGCGCTCGGCGCGGATGTGGAACAGCAAGTCGCCCGGCGTGGAGACTGCATGGCGCGCTCCGGCGCGAATCTCCCGGAACGGGTGCAGCTCTGCCGGCCGTGGTGGCCCAAAGAGGCGGTCCCACGCGTCGGACCCAAATCCCATGACGCAGGAAAGGTTCCCTTCCAAATCGCGAAACTCCACCGCCCGAATCAGCGCGGCCAGGTCTCCGCAGAACGAGCGCACGGTGGCGCGATTGTCAACGCCCGGGTTGAGGATCGCGACCAGGAAGATCGCGGCGCGGGTAAGCGGCGCGGCTACCGGCTGCGCGAGGGCAGGCAAGGCTGCCGCTTCGGGCGCGCTCATTGGATCGGGCTCCATCGGGCGTCATCCTGGTGGCGTGCGCAGAATTTCGCTCTTCCAAATGCCACGTTCGCCTCGCGTGCGAAAGTTCAGGCCGCAAGCTTACCATCGCCTACCGACGAACGTCCAACCGCCTCCGCTTGGTTTCCACTCTCGTCTGGGTACCCTTATCCTTTTGACTTAGGCACTGGTTCTTACGAGCGTTTGGATTGGGGAACGACTTCGCTTGAGGGTCGCATGAAGATGCCTGCCAAGGCCGCCAGTGAACGCTTCCAGAGCGGCGCGAACCAGTATGCCGCCTATCTCGAGACGCCCGAGGGCCGATTGCGCACCGACTTGGCTTTTGCCAACCTGGAGGATTTTCTTCCCCGGTCGCATGCCGAGAAGTCATTGTGTGCGCTGGATGTCGGGTGCGGCACAGGAGCGACGGCGGTTCGCCTGGCGCGTCTTGGCATTCACGTCACG
>JBKQNJ010000132.1:0-9456 GCA_052146315.1 Candidatus Acidiferrales bacterium
GAATACGAGCATTGGCAGATGCTCAAGCGCACGGGCGGGTATCACGACTTCGCGCACCTGGCAGATTCGGTCGATCCGATCACCAGTGCCGGCCTGGCCGACTTCATCGAGCCGAATTTCAAAGTTACGGACGAAATCTCGCTCGTACCGACCCCCGGACATACGCCCGGGCATGTGAGCGTGCATATTTCGTCAAAAGGACAGGAAGGTTTCATTACCGGCGATATGCTGCACCACCCGCTCCAGCTTGCTGAAGCTGACTGCCCCGGAAATTTCGACATGGACAAGGAGCAAGGCGTGAAGACGCGCAAGGCGATGTTCGAGCGCCTGGGCGATAAGAAGATATTGGTCATCGGCAGCCATTTCTCCGATCCGACCGCTGGTTACATTGTTCGCGATAAGAAGTATTGGCGTTTCAACGTTCAGTGATTCCAGCGAGCCGCGGGGAGTAGGAACCAAGGCGTCGGCTTCACTGATTTCCGCACGTTCTTAATTTTAGTTGGGGGCGAAAAAATGCCGCGTCTCAAAGGTCAAGTTGCGTTCGTCACGGGAGCCGGACGCGGAATTGGGCAGGCGATGGCCCTCGCTTTCGCGGCAGAGGGGGCGATCGTGGGAGTGGCGGACATCGATCCGGTCATTGCAAAATCAACGGTTGGCCAGATTCAACAAAATGCAGGGACGGCTCGCGCGTTCCCGATCGACGTCAGTAAGCGAGACGACGTGCTGCGTTCCGTGGCTGAACTTGTTTCCGAATTCGGCCGCCTCGACATTGTGGCCAATAACGCGATCGTGTTCCGCAACGAGCCGGTGTCGGAGGTGCGACAGGAAACGATCGAGAGAATGATTTCAGTGGGACTGACATCCCTCTTCTGGACCGCGCAGGCGGCTTTGCTGCACATGGATCCGGAACGCGGCGGTACGATTATCAACAACACCTCGCCCGTGGCCGATCTCGGTATCCCGCGCGCAAGCGTCTATTCTGCGATCAAGGGCGGCGTATCGTCTTTAACTCGCGCGCTGGCCGTTGAATTCGGCCCCCGCCGAATTCGCGTCAACGCAGTATGTCCGAGTTCGGTGCCGACGCCGGGTGCGCGCGAATTAAATAAGAATGATGACGCCGTGTACGAGGTGCGGCGCCGGCGAACGCCATTGGGTCGCCTGGCTACGGCTGAGGATATTGCCTCCGCCGCGGTATTTCTTGCCTCAGCGGAAGCTTCGTTCATTACCTCGGTGGTGTTAAGAGTGGACGGCGGGGCCGTCGTATACGGCGGGGCTTGAGACGAACGAAGGAAACGCCCTTTGCGAATGCTTGGCCGATGGTCACGATGATCGTTGGGCGCTCCCCGGGCTTCCGCTACAATTCCACCACGCAGACTTGGCCGCCTACTTTCACGATTTCGCCTTCTGGGGCGCATATCTCGATCATGGCTCCGTCTGACGGGGCGGCGATTTCCTGATTTACCTTTTCCGTTTCGATTTCGTACAAGGGTTCACCCACTTTGAATGACTGGCCCGGCTGTTTGAGCCATTTCACAATGGTGGCCTCTTCCATGTTCATGCCGACTCGGGCGAGCTTGAGGGTCACTTTCACTTGGGCTTAGTTGGGCGGACCTAACGAGCGTGCGCGTGCATACATTCAGCTGCAGTGCTCGCGATCTGCTCGTCGCCCGGTAATACGCGCATCTCGGCGTTTGGCGCGTACGGCATCGACACGTCCGGGACGGTGACACGCTTGACGGGGGCTCTGAGCGACTCGAATGCCTTGTCGGCGATGATCGCGGCGATGTGGCTGGCGGCGCTGCACCGGTCGCGCGCTTCGTCGGCGATAATCGCGCGGCCGGTTTTTCTGACCGATCGAAGGATCGCTTCTTCGTCGAGCGGCACCAGAGTCCGAGGGTCGATCACCTCAGCGTCGATTCCGCTCAAGTGCAGTTTCTCCGCGGCGCTGAGCGCAGGTTTCAACATCGAGCCGATGGCGACGATGGTTACGTCCGCGCCCTCCCGCGCAATCGCCGCCTTACCAAAGGGCACCGTGAAATCTCCGTCGGGGACTTCCCCGCTATCGCCGCCGCGGCCGCTGGCCTCCAAAAAGAAGGTTGGATTGTTGCCGCGAATCGCCTGTTTGAGTAATCCCTTGGCGTCAGCTGGGGTTGCCGGCACGAGGACGTTCAGGCCGCCGAGGTTCATCAGGACGGGATGAGGCGTGTCGGAGTGCTGAGCGGCTGTCGAGCGCCCCCCGCCGTAACCCGCGATGACCGTGATGGGCAGCTCGATCTGTCCGCCGGTCATCAGCCGAAGTTTCGCCATCTGATTGGCAATCGCGTCAAAGCCGGTATAAATGAAATTCGAGAACATCATGTGCAATACGACGCGACAGCCCGTAGCGGCGGCTCCGACTGCCATCCCCGCCAACGTGGCCTCGCAGATCGGGGTGTTGCGAATGCGATTCCTTCCAAAGCGCTCGAGCAATCCTCTCGTGTCACCGAAGATCGCGAGCTCCACATCCTCGCCGAACAGAAAGACCTTCGGGTCGCGCTCCATCTCTTCGAACAGGGCCTCGTTGATCGCCTGAATATAACGTTTACGCGCCATGATCCATCCTCAAGGTTTCTGCCCGGCAAACATTACGTCGAAGGTCAGCTCCGGATCGGCTGGTTCGCTCGCCTCCGCAAACTTGACAGCGTCCTCAACGGTCCGGGCAATCTTCGCTGAAATGTCGTCCAACTGGCTGGTCGTGCAGACTTTGGTGGAGAGTAGGTGTTCGCTGAAACGGGTGACAGGATCGCGCTTGCGCCACTCCTCGATTTCCTGTTTTTCGCGATACTTCCCGCCTGCCAGAAACAGATCTTCTGCTTCGAGGTGCCCCTGGATTCGATAGGTTCGCGCTTCGATGAAAGCGGGGCCTTTGCCGCTTCGAGCCCATTCGATGGCCTTCGCCGCCGCCCTCCAAACTGCCAGGACATCATTGCCATCGACAACTTCGCAGGGAATCTTGAAGGCCTTTGCGCGGTCCACGATTTCGCCGGCGGTTACGGTGACGGTCGGCGTAAATTCGCAGAAGTGGTTGTACTCGCATATGAACACGAGCGGGAGTTGCCATAGCGTGCTTACGTTGAGGCATTCCATGAAAACGCCTTGATTGGCAGCGCCGTCGCCGAAGAACGCCACCGCCACGCGCCCGTTGTCGCTGAGCTTTGCCGTCAGCGCGGCCCCTGTCGCGATGGCGAAGCCGCCGCCGACGATTCCATTCGCGCCCAAAATTCCCTTGGAGAGATCCGCGACGTGCATCGATCCCCCCATACCCTTGCAGATACCCGTGCGCTTTCCCCAGATTTCGGCCATCATGGCCCTCGGGTCTCCGCCCTTCGCGAGGAAGTGCCCGTGCCCGCGATGCGTGCTGGTGATCCAATCGGTTTCGCGCAGGTTGGCACAGACGCCTGTAGCAACAGCCTCCTGGCCGATGTAAAGATGCACGGCGCCGGGCAACTTGCCGGCCGCGGCGTCGCTCCTAAGACGTTCTTCCATCAAGCGAATGAGCTTCATCCTCTCGAAGAGGAAGAGCAGCTGTTCGTTGCTAGGATTCGATTGGTCAGTCATTGCCATCGCGAAGCCTTTCCGGTGGTGCGGCATTCTTGCATTCATCGCCCTTCAAGAACCCGAGATGCCGAAGTGCGGGTCACGCAAATGAACGAACCAGCTCTTTGCCGTCCCAGTTGATTGTGGCGCTGTACATCCGGCCGAAGATCGGATCGAATGCCGCACCCAACTCAATGAGTTCGGTCATTCCCGGCAAGTGCGCGGTCGTGTCCATATAGCCGACGCGTCCCCCGCTCGGGACGCGCGCATAGAAGGCCAATTCGCATCCCCATGCACGGTAGCGTTCGACGTCGTGGTCAAAGTCGGTGGATGCCACTCCCCAGTGATGGAAGCCGTACCCGCGCTTGTCGACAATATCCCGATAGACCGATGGCGCGTCGTTGAGCTGCTGGATAAGCTCGATCATCATGTGTCCGGCGAAGCTCATGGCAATGTTGACGTCAACGCCCGACGGCTTGCCCCGGTATTGCGCATCTTCACCCGTAAAATGCTCCAACAGGAACCACGGCCCGACCCGCAGCTTGGAGGCCCACTCTCGAATTGTCTTTTGAATGTCCTGGACTACGTAGGCGGTTTGAATGATCCCGTTGTCGGGTTGGCCGAAGATTACAAGACTCATGGCTATCTCCACGTGACCGCGGGCGGCGCGGCGCTCCTCAGAAGCCAGCCATGTATACGCGAGCCATCAAATCGTTGTCAAGACGCCATTATGCCGATGACGACCAGGCTGCGGCCGAATCGAAAGTTCCAATCCGAAATTTACAACCCGATGTGGCGGGCACCCGCGAGATCGGCAGAGGGCACGAGGTCTGCGGCAGGTGCACCTTGAATTTGCACCAATCCTGATCCTGAGGGTTCGCGGGATAACAGATTCTTTGACGGGATCCCCGTTCGCACAAAGGACTTCTCACAATCCTGCGAAGATGGTCCGCGCATATTCCCTTCCATGTATGCCAACCCTGGACAACGAGTACAAGTCGCGCCATGAACGCACTTCGAACAACTTGGCAGGTCTCGCAGGGTAATGGAACGGACCTCATTCAACTGCTCGGAGCGGCGCCATATCTCGAGAAAGGGAGTGCGCCTCACGTTGCCGCTGGGGAGGGGGAACTGCACGCAGGGATAGACGTCGCCGTAAGGCGAAACGTAGCATGCGGTGTGGCCCGCGCTGCACGGCTGTCCGTCCAGGTCATCGTCGTCCGGCGCCTTTGGTGGACGGCAGAATTCTTCGACGCTGCCAACGAGCGCTTCATCACGGAACACGCGTCCGAGCGCTGCTCGATCGACATTCAAGTCCAAGATCGAACGATCTCCATCTATTTTCGGCGTGATCGTCGGGTCGATCGTAAACAGGACACCCAGTTCGGCGGCCAGCGCCCTGACGCCCGGGTAATCCTGAATGTTCTGAAGGATCAAAACGTCTGCAATCGTTACGTTCAAACCGTGGGCCTTGAGCAACCGGATCGCCTGCAGCGATCGCTTGAGAGAGCCCGGAACCTTGGTAATGGCGTCGTGAACTTCCGGGCGATGCGAGTAGATGCTGATCTGGACCGACTGCACTCCGAGTGAGCGAATGCGTTCGGCTTGGCGCTCGCGAATCATCACGGCATTGGTCTTGAGTTTCACGCTAAACAGCAGGGCGCGGGCGTACTCCAAAATCTCGAAAAAATCCTTCCGCAGCAGAATCTCACCGCCGCTCATCGTGAGGAAAAAGACGCCGGCTGCCGCCAGCTCGTCGAGAAGCTTCTTGATCTCAGTCGTTGTCATCTCGCCGTGATCGTCATGGTCCAAGTAACAATGAACGCAGCGCTCGTTGCAGCGATAGGTCAAATCGAGTTGCACGCTGAGGGGAACCTGCAGTTGAAGAGCTTTGGCGCTCATCTCCTGTGCCAGGGTGCTCATGCTTGCTCCCCGGATTTCGCAGCCGGCGCCGCGAGTGGCCGATCGGAAACGAGAAAGATTCCGTGCCCGGCGAGCTCTCGGACAAAGTTTTCCGCGTCCTGAAGCGCCTCGGTGGGCTCAACTTCATATTCAGGGCAAATTCTTCGCGCGACAATCTCCTCAAGCGGGGTCACGCCATCCGCCGCCTGCCAGATGATCGTGCCCGACTCGTTCAGGTTGAATAAAGTCGAATCGCGGACAGACATAATCATCATTTCGCCGTCGAGCGAGCGCGCGGCAATTTCATGGCTTCGGGCAATATAGAGTGGGCTCATGCGATCAATTCCCACACACGCGCATCCGGAGTGAACACGAGCCGGCGGACCGGGACGCGCCGCACAAAATCGCAAACGGTCTGGAAGATCATCCCTACCAATTCCTCGTCATGCGCGAAGAAGAGGATGTTCCGCAGCAACGCCTGTGCCGCCTCGGCTTCGCTTACCTCCTCGAGACGGTTTTCAAGTCCCTGCTCCAGCAAGTGGAGCGCGGCCAGCGGCGCGCGCAGGTTGTCGCCCAGCCGCGCCAACTCTCCCGCGAAGGGAGTGCCGAAAGCCTCGTAGCCGGGATCTCCCGGCCGCACGTAGGAGATTTCATCGGTCAGCAGCCGCACGTCGGGCGGCGCCAGGCGCGCGAGCGTGGTCTTCCCCGCACCCGAAACGCCTGCGAAGACATAGGCCCGGCCATTCCGCACGGCGCTAGCGGCGTGCACGAGGAAGCCCCCTTGCTCGGCCAGGATCAGCGAATGCAAAATGCGCAGCACAGCATCAATCGAATAGGGATTCTCCGTCTGGCGCACCCAACCCCGGCAGGTCTTCGGGTTCAACTCGGCGCGAAAGTCGCCGCGCTGTATCAGCCAGCATCCCGACTCACGCCGGACGTCAACGTCCTCGTCTTCCGAAAGACTGCCGAGCGGGGCCAGCTCGATATCCAGCTCAAAGGCGGGCCGCGGGATCGGAGCGCTCACGAAGCTGCCGTACCGATCCTCGAGAAGGCGCGCAAAATCCAGGCTATCCGTCCGCACCAGAATCGACATCTCACCGATCTCGATGAAGCGTTCATGGGCGAGCGTAGCTAACTCACCCATTGCGCCTCCCGCGCCCACGAGCGCCGTGGCAGACGGTTCCTCAGATGCACCAACACTCGCGTTAGAAACTCTGAGCGGGCTAGGATCCACGCTCCCACCCAGCAGGCAAAATTGAGCCGCGGGACCTTGCGCCGAGTGCCGCGAAAGACATTGGTAACGCGACCCAGAAACTCTTCGTCGCAAACGGGTGAGTCCGTTGCCCTCTGCCGGTCGCCGCGCGTGACGAGCAAATTGCCACCTTCTCGGTCGAACCTCTCCACCACCCGGTGGGCTACCAGCCGGCCATCGCGCCGAAAAAGCACCACATCTCCCCGTTGGGCATCCCCCACCCCTTGGCGGCACACTTCCAGCACGTCGCCCGGCCAGATCGCGGGTAACATGCTCGTGCCAGTCACGGCGAGCCGGGCCGCGCCAAACGAGCGCAGAGCTTCCAGGAAGAGACGCCCCTTCAGTTCATTGCGAGGGTCTGTCACATTGTCCATGGCAGCCTGGTCAAGGTCCGAGACTCTCTAAGAACGCTTTCTATTGTGCTTGCAGGATGCCTGAGTGGCGGAGATCTTGCCGCAGACTAGGGCCATGGTCTCGAATACGCGTTCGTGCCGGAAGGCCGGCTTCTGGTAGGTTCTCTTCTTGTGACTCGGCTTTTCGGCGGGCGATTCTTGAGGCCCCCGATTAGCCTGCTCGCGCTCATTCATGGTCATTGCAGCCCCGCTTGGGTTAGTTTGACCGCGCAGTACGCGGCAGTTGTTCCGCAAAGGGTGGTAGAAGTCGCGAGCGTACCGAAGTAGAGGCTCGATGCCTGCCCGGAGGTTGACTCGTTGTCCACAATTATGTCGCTGGTACCACCCACTACATCCGCAGTGTTTGTCGCGGTAGCGGTAGCAACACCAGTATCAACCCCTGCAGGCAAAAGGAAGGTGTAGATTTCGGTTGGGTTTTGAACCACTCCCATGAACATGTAGTCCGGCCCGCCGGTGGCGGTTGCGCCGGTGACAGTGCATCCGGCAGTGGGGCTGGGTATCGTAGCGTCGAAGGTAAACTGGTTTCCGGCTATCGAAGCAACGGTATATAGTCCGCCATTGATCGCGGCAACATCACCGGCGGTGCACGTGCCGCCGTTGGCTGCTACGCCCGACATGGTGATCAAGTCGTGGACGACGAGTGTATTGGTCCCCGCGGCGACGGTGACGGTGACTACGGCTGCAGTCGCGCTAACCCCGGTCACGGTGAATACCTGGCTGTTGAAGAACTCGGTTAGCGGCGAGACGACCGAAGCGCCGGTCCCAATTTGAGGCTTCGCCTCCGGCGTAGTGCCCATGACGGAACTAGTGAACTGGAATGCTTTTATCTGTTGGCCAGCGGTGCCGGACGCGGCAGCGATGATTTCGCCATTATTCGCGGCCGTGGCATTGCTGATCCCCAAGGTATAGTAGCGGTCGTCGGGAGCGGGGTCGTACACAGGAAAGCCAGAGGTGGTGCAGTTTTGATTAAGATTCGTGTCGAGTCCGGCGACCGCGACCGAGGTCAGAGTAGTGCTTGTGAAGCTGAATTGAATAAGAGCGGCGTTCAGCGCGTTAACTTCGCCGACGGTGGCGGCGTTGCACGCTGTTGTTACAAAACCGACGGCGTTCGTCGAGTCAATGATGGGGGCGTCGCGAATGCCACCGTTCCGGTTCTCACCGGCAGATACAGATGCTGCCGTTACTCCGGCCGGGGTCACCTCGTACAAGTTAGAGCTGCTATCGCCGACGAAAATGTTGTCGGTGCCACCCACGTCGGCCACCGGGGCGGAGAGATAGTTGGATCCGGGGGTGACCGTTGCGCCAGCGACTGTGCATCCGGCACCGGTCGTCGCACCACCGGGTAACGTGGCGGTGAATTCAAAGTGCGCCGCGCTCAACCCTGTATTGCTAACGATTTGGGTTCCATTGATCAGAGCGACGTCAGCGGCGGTGCAGTTGTTGACGGCATTCATAGTTACGCCGGCGATGGTGACCAACTCTCCGATACCGAGCGAGTTGGGCACGGTGACAGTCACTGCAGCCGCGGTTGCCGTAACCGCAGTCGGGGTGGCTGACGCAGGGGTGGCGCTTACATGCACCGGGAAGTTCCCCCCCCCCGCATAGCCCGGCGTCCCGGTGAACGTCGGCGTGATCGCATACAAGTAGCCGTTGTTGTCGCCGACATAGGTGACGTCAGCATAATAAGAAACAAAGGGGGAGGAGAAGCTGTCCACCGCTCCAGCGATTCCGGTCGCTGCGTTGGCGGCGACCAAACCAAGAGGCACCATGAAATCCGTGGCGGTGCTTCCCGAGGTGCTTCCCGGGATCACCGGGCTGGTCGCGCAGGTCGGCAGGGTGGCTCCCCCGTTGTTGTTATTGACGCAGCTCGCGGCGGTTCCGTACTCGGTGCTGCCGCTGGCGAAGGTCAGCACGTGGAAGATTGCGCCGATATTCGGGTCATTCTCCACGTAGGCGATCTCTGTGCCATCGAGCGAGAGAGTGGGCGAGGTGGCGACCGGTCCGACGCCGGAGGCATAGGAAAAGATGAATACCGGATTCGTGAAATCGCACAGCGATAACCCGGGCACGGGCCCGCTATAGAGCTGGTTGAAGGCGACGATGTTGGCTTGAGCTCCATTCGTCCCGGCAGTAACCCCACCCCAGGAAAAACTAAAGGGGGGGGTCAGTGAGCTTGCGTCAGTCAGCGTCACGCCAGTCCCCGGCGTGAGCGCATATACAGTCACCGTATCTCCCGACGCAACCGCCACAATACGGTCGAGGGCGGCACTGCTCAAATTCCGATTAATCGCGGCCGCTAAATTGGTCGCATTG